>NZ_JAUDRJ010000003.1:377500-1011347 GCF_030382115.1 Nostoc sp. GT001 | reverse complement strand
TTTACGATGCCAACTTGGAAGGCACAGTTCTTTGTGATGCCAACTTAACAGGAGCAGTTCTTTGTGATGCCAACTTGGAAGGAGCAATCCTTTGTGATGCGAACTTGGAAGAAGTCAACTTTGAGGGTAGCAATCTCCAAGATACAAACCTAATTGGCAGTAACTTGCAAGGGGCAAAACTTGCTGGTGCTAATCTAGACAGTGCATTACTGAGTACAGCTAACCTCCAAGGAGCTAATCTCCAAGAAGCTAACCTTTGTGGAGCAAACTTGAGCGGCTCGGAAAACGTAGAATCACAGCAGATTGAACAGGCAATTGGCGATCGCACAACAATCTTACCGGAAAACTTGAAAATACCCCAACATTGGCGGTAATAACAAGCTAAAGTTTCAGCATCTAAAACTTGATTACACGATAGGGACGCATAAGTGTGCGTCCCTATGTGTTTAATTTAGTACCCAAAACTAAAAAATTGCCAAAAACCTGATAGATATTCTCTATCAGGCAAAATTTTCCGCAATTTAAATCACGAACAATTATGAAACGCCGAGAGGTTTTTAACACAGTAGCGATCGCCACTGCAACTGCTGCTAGTCTAGTTTCCTGTAGCCAAGCTGGTAAATCCCCTAGCGTACAAGCAGGATTGCCGAATATTCGTTGGCGGATGGCAACTAGCTGGCCCAAATCTTTGGGTACTTTTATCGGCGCCCAAACAGTTTCCCGGCGAGTTGAAGAAATGACCAATGGACGTTTCCAAATTACGCCCTTTGCCGCTGGAGAGTTAGTACCGGGATTGCAAGTACTCGATGCTGTGCAAGCTGGGACTGTTGAATGCGGACACACATCTAGTTACTATTACATCGGCAAAAGTTCAGCATTAGCCTTCGCCACCTCCGTACCCTTCGGTTTAAATGCCCAACAGCAGAATGCTTGGCTTTATAACGGTGGTGGATTAGAAGCCATACACAAAATTTATACCAACTTCAACGTGATTAGTTTTCCCGCTGGTAGTACTGGGGCACAGATGGGGGGATGGTTCAAAAAAGAAATCAAGTCTATTTCTGACCTTAAAGGTTTGAAAATGCGCATTCCCGGATTAGGTGGCGAAGTCATGTCCCGTTTAGGGGTGAATGTGCAAGTATTGCCTGGAGGCGAAGTTTATTTAGCATTGGATAGGGGAGCCATTGATGCTGCTGAGTGGGTAGGCCCTTACGATGACGAAAAACTCGGTTTAAATAAAGCCGCGCAATTCTACTATTATCCTGGCTGGTGGGAACCAGGGCCAACCTTGGATGTGTTAGTTAATCTCACCGCCTGGAACCGCCTACCCAAAGAATATCAACAGATTTTGAAGACAGCGAGTTTTGAAGCCAATTTGAATATGCTGAGTCAATACGATGCCTTGAATGGACAAGCGCTGACGCGGTTATTGGCTGGTGGTACAAAACTAGTTCCTTACAGCCAGGAGATTCTGCAAGCAGCCCAGAAAATATCTTTTGAGTTATTTGAAGAAAATGCCAGTAAAGATGCGGCTTTTAAGCAAGTCTACGAACAGTGGAAAGCCTTTCGACAGCAGATTTTTAATTGGAATCGTGTTAACGAATTAAGTTATGCCAATTTTGTCACTTCTAATAACATCAAGTAATATCATGTCCGCGTAATTAGTTATGCTAACCGCAGTCATTACACCCCACCCCTTAATCCCCTCCCCGCAAGCGGGGAGGGGAGACAAAGCGTAGCTTTGGCGGGGTGGTGTTCAGATCCCCGACTTCTTCAAGAAGTCGGGGATCTAGCAGATCCGCAAAATTAATGCGATGAACCACTAGTCTAAACACCAATTCTTAGGAGAGCGCTAGTTTCCCAAAGAAGGTAAGAAACTGACAATTCCGGGGAAAACAATAATTAACACCACCACCAATAGTTGCAACAAAATAAATGGTATTACACCACGATAGATATCCTTTGTCGTAACTTCTGGCGGCGCGACACCACGCAAGTAAAACAGGGCAAAGCCAAAGGGAGGTGTAAGGAAAGATGTTTGCAAATTTGCTCCCAAAACTACACCATACCAAATCAAGTCAATACCTAAGTTTTGGGCAACTGGTACAAACAACGGCACGACAATAAAGGCAATCTCGAAAAAGTCGATGAAAAAGCCGAGGATAAATAGTACCGCCATACTGACAATCAAAAAGCCAGTTTTACCACCGGGAAGATTGGCGAGAACATCAAACATGAAGCGATCGCCATTTAATCCCCGAAAGACTAAACTAAAAGCTGTAGAACCAAATAAGATAAAAACTACCATGCTGGTGATTCGCAAAGTAGCATCACAAACTTGACGCAGAGATTCTAAGGTAAGTTGACGATTAGCAGCCGCCAGTGCGATCGCACCACCACAACCCACTGCACCCGCTTCTGTCGGCGTAGCAATACCAAAAAATATACTCCCTAGCACCAACAAAATCAGTATCAAAGGCGGTATCATCACTTGAATTACCCGCCTTCCCAAAGCTTTACCACCAATATCTCTGACCTCAGTAGGTAAAGCTGGTGCTAAATCTGGCTTCAAAAATGCCACAATCAGTACGTGTAGGGCAAATGCACTAGCCATCATCAAACCGGGAATCACCGAACCGATGAACAAATCGCCCACCGATACACCCAATTGGTCGCCCAGCACTACCAACACTACACTCGGCGGGATAATTTGCCCCAAGGTTCCTGATGCAGCTATCACACCAGTAGCTAATTCTTTGCTGTAACCATAGCGGAGCATAATTGGCAGAGAAATCAAACCCATCGCGACCACAGTCGCCGCTACTACCCCAGTAGTTGCTGCTAACAGCGCCCCCACCAAAATCACAGCTAAAGCCAGTCCGCCGCGCAAGCGTCCCAACAAAATTCCCATCGTTTCTAAGAGTCTCTCCGCTATCCCCGATTTCTCCAGCATTGCCCCCATGAAGATGAAATAAGGGATAGCTAATAAGGTATAGTTTGCCATGATGCCAAAAATCCGCTGTGGCATGGCAGTCAGAAACACTGGGTCAAAGACACCTAAGCTGATTCCCAATATTCCAAATAAAATTGCCACACCACCCAAAGAAAAAGCCACCGGATACCCCAGCGACAGCAACACCAAAGCACCAGCAAACATCACTGGCCCCAACCATTCATAAGCCAGTGTCATGATTTTCCTCCCTGCTTTGAAGAATTGCCAAGTTTTTGATCGCCTGAGAAATTCCCTGGAAAATCAGCAGCACAAAGCCGACAATAATCATCGCTTTAATGGGGTAACGAGGCAATCCCCCAGGATCGGATGAGGCTTCCTTAATTAGCCATGAAGCCACAACCGCATCCCAAGAAAAAGCGATCGTGATAATACAAAATGGGATGAGGAAAAATATAGTCCCTACTAAGTCTGCAAGTGCCTTTCGCCGAGGCGGCCAATTACTGTAAAAAATATCAACCCGCACGTGTTCGTTGTGCTTAAGGGTGTAAGCTGCTCCCAATAAGAAAACTAAATCAAAAATGTACCATTGAGATTCTATATAGGCGTTGGAAGTAAAGTTGTTACCGCTAATTCTTCCGAGATATCGCCCGATAACATTCCACACGCCAAGTACGATCATTATTAGTACTAGCCAACTGGTAAATCGACCAATGCGTTCAATGCAATTATCAATAATATTTGATATTTTTAATAATTTTTCCAATAGTTATTTTACCTCTTGAATTGCTGTAAGAGACTTATTTGTACTTTTAAGGGTTTGTAGTAAGCACTTTAGTGCTTAGAAAATAAGGACTAAAGTCCTTACTAATAACTTGCTTACCCATCAATTTAAACTTGACAGACCACTAGTAGTCTGTCCCAAAAGTTTTGAGAGGTTAGTGGTGTTCAGATCCCCGACTTCTTTAAGAAGTCGGGGATCTAGCAGCCCCTCAAAATTAATAGGACAGACAACTAACTTTAATTCCGAAAAATCGTCTATGTGGTTTCACTAATGTCAATCTACCAACTCATCTGCTAGAGATTCTAAAGGTTTACTGTTATATAAGCAATGCTTGCTAGAGTCTGGAGTGCATCAATTGTGGGCATCGATGCCGTCAAAGTAGGCGTAGAAGTCGATGTGTCAGGGGGATTACCGGGAATTGTTGTCTTGGGACTTCCAGATTCAGCGATTCAAGAGTCCAGAGAAAGAGTCAAAGCAACTTTGAAAAATACTGGCTTTGCCTTTCCGATGCGTAAAATAGTCATTAATTTAACTCCGGCAGATTTACGCAAAGAAGGCCCCTGTTTTGATTTGCCTATTAGTGTAGGAATTTTGGCGGCTTCTGAGCAAGTTAGCGCTGATTTGTTGGGGGATTATCTATTTTTGGGCGAAGTCTCTTTAGATGGCAGTTTACGTCCCGTGGCTGGTGTATTACCGATCGCAGCAGCAGCCCAAAAGATGGGAATTGCAGGTTTAGTTCTCCCTGCTGATAATGCTCAAGAAGCGGCAGTGGTTGAAGATTTAGCTGTTTATGGCTGCAAGCATTTGTCTGAGGTGGTAGATTTTTTAAATAATCCGGGGCGTTACAAACCTGTGCAGATAGATAGTACAACACAGACAACAACAGTATCCTACCCTAGTGCAGATTTGCATGATGTCAAAGGACAAGCTCATGCACGTCGTGCTTTAGAAATTGCTGCGGCTGGTGGGCATAATCTTATTTTTGTCGGGCCGCCGGGTAGTGGGAAAACCATGCTGGCACGCCGCTTACCAGGAATTTTACCGCCGTTGAGTTTTGCCGAATCTTTAGAAGTGACTCGGATTCATTCGGTAGCTGGTTTATTGAAAAATCGTGGTTCATTAGTACGCGATCGCCCTTTTCGCAGTCCACACCACTCGGCATCCGGGCCTTCTCTTGTGGGTGGTGGTAGCTTCCCTCGTCCTGGAGAAATATCATTATCTCACAGAGGTGTGCTTTTCTTGGATGAGCTGACAGAATTTAAACGAGATGTTTTAGAATTTCTGCGCCAACCTTTAGAAGATGGCTACGTCACAATTTCCCGCACCAAACTATCGGTAATGTTTCCCGCGCAGTTTACTTTAGTTGCAAGTACGAATCCTTGTCCTTGTGGTTACTATGGCGATACTATTCAACAATGTACTTGTTCTCCCCGCCAACGCGAGCAATATTGGGCAAAACTTTCTGGGCCATTGATGGATCGAATTGATTTACAAGTTGCGGTGAATCGATTGAAACCAGAAGAAATTACCCAACAACCGACGGGAGAAACATCAATATCAGTACGCGAACGAGTCCAACAAGCAAGCGATCGCGCAATTACCCGTTTCCAAGGAGAAGGAAATCTGCGTTGCAATGCCCATTTGCAAAGTAGTCATCTTCAGAAATGGTGCAAGTTAGATGATCTTAGCCGCAATTTATTAGAAGCAGCAATTAGAAAATTAGGCTTATCGGCAAGAGCAAGCGATCGCATTCTCAAAGTAGCACGAACTATTGCAGATTTAGCAGGAGAAGATGAGTTAAAAACCAATCATGTAGCGGAAGCGATTCAATATCGCACGATAGATAGGATGCAGTAGCAATCTTGTTATTATCGCTCAGATAGTTCCTGTTCCCAGCAGCTAGAACAACAAGGCTAATTTAAAAGTCAATATTTGGCTGGAAACTAGAGAATAGGGTCGTGCGATCGCATCTACTTTGGAACTTCCACAGTATCGTGTTGAACCTAATACTTGAAAGTGGGTTAAGTAGGAAAAGTAGGATCTTTTCTCTAAAACATTAAGTAAACTCTTATTTAAGTGTATTCTTGACGGGTTAGGCATAACTAGTATTGACAGAATTAATTTTGTCTTAACCTGTCAAAAATGATTCCAGTGTAATCTGTAGTCATCAGTAAGCTTTAACCATTAATCCTTTTAGTAAAGGATAGGTCGTTGCTGAATCAAAATCAGAAAATTTTATCTTGGAGTGTAGGATGAAAGCTTTGATCACACGAAAAATTGCCCTTGTCGTTACTGTAGTCACTGCAAGTCTTGGCTTGACTGCTAACAAAATTTCAGCTGACGTTGGGATCACTAAATTAGCTGATATCCTTCAAATTAATGTTACAGGCAAATGGTCTGCTTTAAGATTCATTGGCTTGACCTCAAACAATACTCTTGTAAATATAGATCCGAGTGGGTTTGCCAAAGCAATAAAAGTTAAAGGAATTGACGGCAACTTACAAGGTATTGACTTCCGTCCAGCAAACGGTCTGCTTTATGGTGTCACAGATACTGACAACATATACACGATCAACTCTAGAACTGGTCAGGCTACCTTTGTGAGCAAACTATCTAGCAGCTTTAATGGAGGATTTCAGTCAGGGTTTGACTTTAATCCTGTACCAGACCGCTTACGGATAGTAGGTAGCAATGACCAAAATTTCCGTACTAATGTAGATACTGGTGCAGTCACTGTCGATAAACTCCTAGCTTATGCTACTGATGATGTCAACGCCACAGCTGACCCCAACATTACCGCTGTTGCTTACATAAATTCGGTTGCTGGAGCCACATCAACTCAACTTTTTGGCATTGATTACGATCTTGACGTGTTAGTACTGCAAAACCCACCTAATGATGGCACTCTCAGAACGATTGGCAAGCTTGGTGTTAACTTTGCACCGATAAGCGGGTTCGACATCTTTACAAATGCACAAGGCAAAAATACTGGCTATGCACTGTCTGGTTCAGGTCTTTACACTATTAACCTATCTACTGGCACTGCAACTAAAATTGCCGATGTACCTAAAGGTAACTTCATTGGTTTAGCCATTACATCTAAGTAGGCATCCCCAAGCTCAACTTGATCTATTTGTTAAAAGCGTAAACGCGTATGCTCTGCTCTTGATTGTTAAGATATTCAATCGAGAACAGAGCAGGCGCTTCAGAAACTCTCACGAACTCCTCATAAACACATCACGAATTATGCTTGAAAAGTTTGTGATGTGTGTCTTCCACGCTGAAAAAAGATTCGCTCTTTTCGATAGAGGAAATTTAGAAATTGCTCGTCGCCTAAACATTATTGACGCTAGCGAAGTAGCAATTACAATTGTCACTGTCGAGGAACAACTTCGTGAACGATTTCAAGTTATTCGACGAGCGGTTCCTAATGATTTGGTTTCGGCTTAGAGGCTATTTATAAAAAAAATCTAAAGAGAAACAGTTGGATTAAAGACAAACGGTAGAATACAGATAAACAGTATATTTACTGACCTAAATCCCTGAATAAGTTTGTGGGTTCATTGTGCAAGACTAGTCCAACTGAAAATAAAATACAGGAGTTAAAGTTGATGTCAGCGAATCTTACAACGCCAGCAGGTTTGGCAGCAGGCATAATGCTAGGTGGTATGACGATGTTATCGCCGGGTGTAGCCCTTTCACAATCTGCTAACCCAAGCAACATTACAGGTCAGTGGAGTGCAATACTAAACGAGGGTAATTCTAGTCTTAACATTACACAATCTGCAAACGGTACTATCTCCGGCACTGTCAATGGATTCCCCTTGCAGGGGTTCTATAATAGTTCCTCACGCCGTATAGTATTTTTAGTCACAGTTAATGGAGTTCCACTTCAGTTTTATTCAGGATGGCTCTCAACTAACGGTTTGGCGATCGGGGGACAATTAAGCATTTGGGAGTTCTCAAGAGGTAATCCAGCTACTCAAGGAGTTGATTACAACTTTAGCGCTACTAAGGTCTCTGACTTCCCAAACTAGGCAGAAGGGTTCAGTGAATTCGTAGCGTACCTGCTTTATTGAACTCGGAAGTTGAGCCTTTGAACTCGGAAGTTGAGTCTTTTTACTCGAAAGTTGAGCCTCTGAACTCGGAATAAGCTAAAAAACATCTAATTTGCATAATCGAATTAAATATAACTCTTGTGGGGTGGGCATCCTGCCCGCCCAGCTTATGCAATTTAAATGTGGAACAGCTTACCACCTTGACATTTTCAAACAACCTCTAAGACGCAGGAGAAATTAACTGACCAATACGCTTGAGAATTTGCAAAACGGCGTACAGTTCTCTCGCCGATGCAAATGGAGCAAAAACTCTTGACAAATCGTACTGTGGTGTATTTGTTTGCGTCACTTTGACAAATAAAATATCGTCTCCATTCGTCACCATCCCAAACACAGGTTTATTGGGATTGGGGTTAGCCATCATATAAGCTAGAGCTTGCGGTACAGCCGACCAAACTGAGAGTGTGGTTTTTTTCGACTCCAACACCATCACCCACAATTGATCTTGTAACACTAAAACATCAATTCGTCCGCGCAGTATCTCCTCGCCATCATTCAGTATGAGTTCCACAGATGATTCAGCCTTAATTCTGAAAGGAGGATCGTAAAATCCAGAGAGTGCAAGTATTGGTGACACCAACAACAATATGACTGTCCCTTCTACTAAATCACCTCCGGCACGGTGATAGAGATACCTGCGGCGCACGACATCCACAGAAGCTTTTTCCGCTTCCGTAATTTCAGACAATCCCTCATACCACTCTGGGAAAAATTGCTCGTTTTCAACACGGACAAAACCGAATCGATTTTCTGCATCCTCTAGAGTGGTAATCGCTTCTGTAATTGCTGCGGTCTGTGTCATATTATGTCCGCCAAATTACCCATAATAAAATAACCCCACCCCCAACCCCTCCCCGCCTGTGGGGAGGGGAGACAAAGCACAGGGCGGGGTGGGGTTCTTCGGGTTTAATAAGCAATCAAGCGGACATGATATCATTGCTTCTAGGTAAAAATTACTTTGCTATAGGATCAACATCAGCGCATCTTTATTATCGCCAATTAGCGCCGCAGCTACGCCCGCCGTAGACATCGCGTTGTCATGTGACTATAAAATTCTAAATTCCTCCCCAAGAACGTTTCACCAATACCCTTGGGAGGATGTCACAACTCAGTAAATCAGTATCCAATATATCAGGGACTAAGCAACATCCCCTAGAAGGAGACTGATTGGATGAATTTGCAAGAAATTTGGAAGTTATTACAAGAGACATTCAAAGAATGGAGTGACGATAAAGCCTCACGGTTAGCAGCGGCGTTAGCTTATTACACGATTTTTTCCATTGCACCATTGCTAATTATTGTAATTGCGATCGCAGGTGCAGTATTTGGAGAGGAAGCGGCAAGAGGTCAAATTGTCGGGCAAATTCAAGGTTTAGTCGGGGTAGATGGCGCAAAGTTTCTCGAAACAGCCATCAAAAATGCTAACCAACCAAAAACAGGAGCGATCGCTTCGATTATTAGTGTCCTAGTTCTGTTATTGGGTGCTACAGGCTTATTTACTGAGTTGCAAGATGCCATGAACACGATTTGGGAAGTTAAACCCAAACCTGGACGTGGCATAAATAACATAATTCGTCTCCGGGTTTTGTCCTTTGCAATGGTGATCGGAATTGGCTTTTTACTTTTAGTTTCTCTAGTAATTAGTACGATATTAGCAACATTAGTTACATACTTTAGCAACTTATTGCCAGGTTTCGATTTCATCTGGCAGATTGCTAATTTAATCATCTCTTTTGCAATCACAACAGTACTGTTCGGACTAATTTTTAAAGTTTTACCAGATGTCAAAATTGCATGGAGTGATGTTTTAGTTGGAGCGGCTCTCACTTCAGTTTTATTCTCTATTGGGAAATTTTTATTAGGACAATATTTGGGTAATGGCAGCTTTGGCTCGACTTATGGTGCTGCTGGTTCACTGGTGGTAGTTTTAGCTTGGGTTAACTATGCCGCACAGATTCTTTTCTTCGGTGCAGAATTTACTCAAGTTTATTCCCGAAGGCATGGAAGCGGCATAGTTCCAACTAAAAATGCTGTACATGTATCTGATAACACAAACTATAATGGCAAGGCTCCAAGAGAACAAGCATCAACTAATAAAAATAAAAAGCCATCTTCTCGCTTTATTAATCGCTTCTTTCAGTATTTTAGAAAGCCCAAACGCTTAAAGCAGAGAAGAAAAAATCAGCGATTTTAATCCTTGATTACTGGAGATTTATATTTGTAAATCTGATAGATATGGAAGTATTTAATATCCAGTCCAGCCAATTAGTTATTCTTGCCACAGTTGAGTGATTTTTTGGAGTTACTTGCTGAACTGGTTGGGTTACAAACTTCCCCAGTTCCAACGTTTCCTGAATCCACCACTGCTGCTATTGGTAAAAAATGGGCGGATGATTGAGCGCCATCTGCAACGAGAGTTAATTACAGATGATGAATTGATGAGCAAGTTACGTCAGCAAGGTGTAGAATTTTTAGCTGACGTGAAGTTCGCGTATATAGAGGCTGACGGCAGGATCAGTATTATCATGTCCGATTCAAAAACTAGTTCCGTCCCTGAGCAAAAAGTAGCGTTAAAAAGCGATCTACATTAATTAGACTGTAAAATATGACGGTTGTATTCTGTGCCGAACTGTGATTGAGCGTTATACTTTGCCCGAAATGGCTAATCTGTGGAGTGAAGCTTATAAACTAAAAACTTGGCTGCAAGTGGAAATTGCTGTTTGTGAGGCTCAAGCTGAACTTGGTTACATTCCATCTGAAGCGGTTGAGGAAATTAAAGCCAAGGCAGATTTTGATCCAAAGCGGGTGTTAGAAATTGAGGCTGTAGTCCGCCACGATGTCATTGCTTTCTTGACAAATGTCAATGAATATGTTGGTGATGCCGGACGCTACATTCACCTGGGTTTAACTAGTTCGGATGTTTTGGATACGGCTTTGGCACTACAATTAGTTGCCAGCCTGGATCTGTTATTGCAACGTTTGGAAGATTTGATTCAGGTAATTCGCCAAAAAGCACGGGAACATCGTCATACAGTGATGGCTGGCCGATCGCACGGTATTCATGCTGAACCGATTACTTTTGGTTTTAAACTAGCTGGTTGGTTAGCAGAAGTGTTGCGACACCAAGAACGCCTAAGAATACTCCGCAAAACGATCGCTGTGGGTAAAATTTCCGGTGCGGTGGGAACCTATGCCAATATTGAACCCCGTGTAGAAGCGATCGCTTGTCAAAAACTCGGACTCGAACCCGATACGGCCTCAACCCAAGTTATTTCCCGCGATCGCCACGCCGACTACGTGCAACAATTAGCTTTGGTAGCTGCAACCATCGATCGCTTTGCTGTAGAAATTCGCAATCTCCAAAAAACAGACGTTTTAGAAGTTGAAGAATTCTTCGCCAAAGGTCAAAAAGGCTCCTCAGCCATGCCACACAAGCGCAACCCCATCCGTTCGGAACGACTGACGGGGATGGCACGACTCGTTAGAAGTCATCTAGGTGCAGCTTTAGAAAACGTGGCTTTATGGCATGAGCGAGACATTTCTCACAGTTCTGTAGAACGGGTAATTTTGCCAGATGCTTGTACTTTGACGCATTTTATGTTGTCAGAAATAACCGATTTGGTCAAAAACCTGTTGGTTTATCCTGAGAACATGAAACGCAATCTCAACTGTTACGGCGGCGTTGTGTTCAGCCAAAAAGTGTTACTGGCTTTGATAGACAAGGGAAGCAGCCGAGAAGAGGCTTATGCGATCGTTCAAGAAAGCGCTCACGCTGCTTGGAATCAGCCAGAAGGCAACTTCCAAGACTTAATTAGCAAAGATCCGCGTGTCACCCAAAAGTTGTCTCCAGCAGAACTAGAGGTTTGTTTCGACCCCCAGCAACATCTGCGGCATTTAGAAGAAGTTTACCAACGATTAGGTATTTAGAATTAATTTGCTTGTAGTAAGCGTTTAAGCGCTTAGGGACTTCCAAATAAAAAAATATTCAATTATTGATTGTGGGGTGGGCAACATGAGCGCCCAGTTTGTATGGCGGGCAAGATGCCCACCCCACAAGATTGGATCATTTATTTCTTGGAGTTCCCTTACTACAAACCTGTTACCCAAAAATACGCAGATATGCTCAAAAAAGATATACAGCGGATTTCAAGTTAGTGAGGTACGCAAGCTAAGTCTCAAAGTCAGGTCTTAGCGCAGCCCATTCTAACCCTTCTCTACGTTCGCACGGCGTGTCGTAGACAGACGCTCCGTGTAGCTTGCTTCCCCGGAGGGGTACGGTAGGCTCAGGGCATCGCTCCTGAATTCTGAATTCTGCTGTATAAAGATACCAACAAAATTTAATATTGCAATCTGTTTAATGCTCGAATTATTGCTAGCACTGGGTAGTATACATAACAAATACTTACTTATTTATTAATATTACGAGTGCTTTGATGATTGAAATCCTAGCCACACTTTCTGCCTCTGCGGCAGCAGGAATGAGAATAGGCATACCTTTGCTGATTATTGGATTATTGCAGGGTAGCAACTTGTGGTCACAAGTTCCAATTTTATCTCACATTTCCCCACCAATATTATTATGTTGCCTCACCAGTTGGTCATTAATTGAATTATTAGCTTCAAAAAAGCTCTGGGGGCAAAGATTGCTCCAAGTGGTTCAGTTATTCATGTCTCCCCTTGTAGGCGCAATTATGGGATTAGGAGTAGCGACAGCAACAGCAACCCCAAACTGGCTGATTGCCATAATTGGAGGTTTATTAGCTTTGGTACTCCAGCTCGTCCAAATTGGTTGGTTCTATCGATTACGTGGCTTACCACTGTGGGCAGTTTTTCTTCAAGATACTTTGTGCATTGCTCTAGTACTATTTGCCTTTGATGCTCCCTGGCAAGGAGGAGTAATTGCTTTAATACTGCTCTGGTTCGCAGTTCGTAGTGCAAAGCAGTGGTATAACTGGTATCGGCAGAAAAGTTAGGAATGAAGATAGAAGTTAAAAGTGAAAAGTTAGCGAGAAAAATTTAAAACTCCTAACTCCTAACTCCCAACTTCCAACTCCTAACTCTTGTGATTTACTGCAAAAGCCCAATCATGTGCAAGAAGCCGTGACCAGTAATCAGCTCTACGATTAAGGCAATAAAACCCAGCATCGCAATCCGACCATTCCATACTTCAGCACTAGTCGTCAGACCCCATTCCCAACGCTCTTGAGGGTACATCTTTACCATTTTTTTCATTTGGGCAGCTTGCGAAAGCTTGAAACTGGGGTTTCTCAGCGCATCAATTACTAATTGGGCTAGTGCATTAATAAATACTGGATGGGTATTGGGAGCTGGTACGCGACGGAAGTTGTGAATTCCTGCTTCTTCGGCTACTTCTCGATACTCAATATCAATTTCTTGTAGTGTCTCGATATGCTCTGAGACAAAACTGATTGGCACGACAACCAAATCTTTCACGCCTTCTGCGCCTAGTTCTTTGAGGGCATCTTCAGTATAGGGTTGCAGCCATTCTACTGGGCCGACACGACTTTGGTAAGCTAAGGTGTGGGCATTGGGTCGATTAAGAGTCTGCATAATTAACGCAGTACATTCTTCAATTTCTACCTGGTAAGGGTCGCCTGCTTCTTCTACGTAGCTTTTCGGAACGCCGTGAGCGCTGAAGAATATATGAACATCATCCGGGTTGGGGAATTGCTCAAGTTCCTGGGCTATGAGTTGCGCCATTGCTTGAAGATAGCCTGGTTGTTTATACCAAGAAGGAATGACGGTGTAATCAATCGGTTGAAGTTTTGGATCTTCTTGCCAAAGCTTATCTAAAAGCCGGAAGCTGGAACCACTGGTACTGATAGAAAACTGGGGATATAATGGTAATATTACCAGGTGTTCTACCTTATCTTGGGTAATCTGTGCGATCGCCTCTTCTGTATAGGGATGCCAGTAACGCATTCCCACGTAAATATTAACTTCTTGCCCCAAAAAACCTAACTGTTCTTTTAAAGCTTCCCCTTGGGCTTCTGTAATCCGCCGCAATGGGGAACCACCACCGATTTGCTTATAATTTTCTTGAGATGTTCTGGTTCGCCGCGTGGCAATAAACCAGGCTAGGGGCTTTTGCAACCAGCGAAATGGTAGGCGAATAATTTCCGGATCGGAAAATAGATTGTACAAAAACGGTCCAACATCTTCTAGCTTATCAGGGCCACCGAGATTGAGTAATAAGACGCCTACACGACCCATAGCAGTTACTTTCCCCCAATCTTTTCAGGTTTTTTACTAATGTTAACAATATATCTTTATTAAATATAAAGCTTAATAGCAAGGAAATATGCAATGGCAACAATTTTAAGAGATTGGAGTTACCGTTATCAGTGGTTATATGATGGTATCTCTCGTTTAGCAGCCTTAAGTGTAGGTGGTGAGGCGCGTTTTAGGCAACTTGCTTTGCAAGGCTTAACAATTCACTCAGATTCTCAGGTTTTAGATTTATGTTGTGGTAGTGGTCAAACGACGGAGTTTTTAGTAAAAACTTCACAAAACGTAACAGGTTTGGATGCTTCACCTAAGTCTTTACAACGGGCGCGGCTAAATGTACCGGAAGCTTCATACATAGAAGCTTTTGCCGAGGAGATGCCATTTGCAGACAATCTGTTTGATGTGGTGCATATCAGCGTTGCATTACACGAGATGCAGCCTCAGCAATTACGAAAAATTATTAATGAAGTTTATCGGGTACTGAAACCAGGAGGAGTGTTTACGTTGGTGGATTTTCATGCTCCGACAAATCCGATATTTTGGCCTGGGATATCAGTGTTTTTGTTGTTGTTTGAGACGGAAACAGCTTGGGAATTGTTGAAAACTGATTTAGCTGAGTTGTTAGCTAAGACTGGCTATACTACTTTATTAATGGCAGCTAAGAGACTCTGCTATTAATAAAGTATAGGTTGTTTTCATATAGTACTTAAGCAGGTAGGCGGAGAAAAAATGACGCAGGAACTAATAGACCTCAAAAAGAGTATTTTGGAAGGACGTTATGCAGATGCCTTAGCAATTGTAGATGAATTAGAAGGCATGAGTAAACAAGCTATTCTGCGGAATATCCAAGCTTATTTAAGGATTCTGCTGATTCATTTGATTAAGAACCAAGTAGAACAACGATTAACTGGTTCATGGGCAAATTCTATTCGTAATTCAATCAGAGAAATTAGAAGTCTTAATATCAAAGATAATAAAAAATCTTACTATATTAATTTAGGTGAGTGGGAGAGTTTAATAGAAGAGGAAGTGATTGAAGATGCGATCGCTGATGCGAGTGATGAAGTAATGAATGGAGTATATAATCAATTTCAACTGTCTGAAATAGTAGATAGAAAACAAATTATTCAGACTGCGTTGAAGTTTTTGACGCTAACTTATTCCCATTCAGCTAAGGAGTTACCCGCAGTTTTGGCTGAAAATTTAACTCAGTTATCCGGTGGAGAAGATTGGAAAGCGGGTAGGCGGTAAAAAAAATATTTTAATTCTTAATAGTAATTTTGATGAATTACAATTTTGTCATCATTATGATTCTTTTCCACCCATTACTAGATTTCAATCTCTAATAGAGATTTTGAGAAATTGTAATAAGCCAGATAACCAGGATTTTAAGACACTCTGGCGGCGGCGTTTCAATCCCTAATAGGGATTTTGATTAATTGCAATAATGCTAAACGCTGCTGGCGCAAATCTATGCTCAGTAGTTTCAATCCCTAATAGGGATTTTGATTAATTGCAATTGCTGATAAAGGTGGTTACGGTTACTTATTTGGTGTTTCAATCCCTAATAGGGATTTTGATTAATTGCAATCAAGTTCTTTGTTAGCGTAAGTTGTAATTTGGAATGTTTCAATCCCTAATAGGGATTTTGATTAATTGCAATTTTGCTAAAACTTGTAAGCTCGATAAACGATGTATGTTTCAATCCCTAATAGGGATTTTGATTAATTGCAATGCATCCTTAAACTCTGTTCGTAGGCTTGTTCTTCCCGTTTCAATCCCTAATAGGGATTTTGATTAATTGCAATTTTTATGGATTTTCTCAATCTCGCACTGAGCGGTTTCAATCCCTAATAGGGATTTTGATTAATTGCAATGCCTTGAAGGGTTTGAGGTGGATAAGAAATCGGTTTCAATCCCTAATAGGGATTTTGATTAATTGCAATTTCGTTAGTAAGGAGCAATAAAAATCATGCCTAGTTTCAATCCCTAATAGGGATTTTGATTAATTGCAATAGTTTTTCTTGATAGTTGAAATCAATCTTCGAGGTTTCAATCCCTAATAGGGATTTTGATTAATTGCAATCTTAGTTTTTCTTGATAGTTGAAATCAATCTTCGAGGTTTCAATCCCTAATAGGGATTTTGATTAATTGCAATGTAGCTTTGTCCACGATTGCATAGGTAAAGATGGCTTGTTTCAATCCCTAATAGGGATTTTGATTAATTGCAATAGCGGGAGCCTGAAAGCCAAGCTATATTTAGTTTTCAAGGTGCGGTTGCGCGATTCTAGAGCAATCATAGCATTAGAGAATTTCTTTGGGAAGAGTGTCGGGAAAGGTTGAAGGCTGAAACTCAATTATTGTAAGCATTTCAGAGATTGCGCGGATGAATTTGGACAATTAGTGGGGTGAAACGCTTGCTGGTGTTGAGATAGAAGTACTTTTTTTCGGGTGTGAAATTTGTACACCTACCCCTCCGCGCATTTGACCATACAGTAACCTAAATATAAGGGAACTTAGTAATTTAACGTAGAGATGATGAAAGAAATAACGCGCCGCAAATTTATGGCAACAGCGACAGTGGCGACAGGTTTTGCCCTTGCAGTACAACCCATTTCTGCCGGAGTCATCACTACTGATGCCAAGGGGTTAGTAGCTGGTACAGTGAAAATTCCTGTCAAAGATGGCGAAATTCCTGCCTATAGAGCAGCACCAGCTATCGGTGACAATTTCCCAATTGTTCTGGTAATCCAGGAAATTTTTGGCGTACACGAGCATATCCAGGATATCACTCGTCGCTTTGCTCGGTTGGGATATTTAGCGATCGCACCCGAATTATTTGTGCGTCAAGGCGATGTCTCGAAGTTAAGCAATATAGACGAAATTCGTCCAATTGTCGCCAAAGTACCAGATGCCCAGGTGTTATCCGATCTTGATTCCACAGTTGAGTGGGCAAAGAAGTCAGCTAAGGGTAATGGTGAGAAGTTGGGAATTACAGGCTTCTGTTGGGGCGGTCGTATTACTTGGTTATATGCTGCACATAATCCCCAAGTGAAGGCTGGTATAGCTTGGTATGGGCGACTTGTGGGCGATGCTACCGAACTTCAGCCCAAGTATCCCATCGATATTGCATCAAAACTGACAGTCCCGATTCTCGGACTCTATGGTGGCAAGGATACAGGTATTACTCTTGATACAGTAGAGCAGATGCGCGATCGCTTAAAGTCCAGCAGTAGCAAATCTGAAATTATCGTCTATCCCAACGCACCCCACGCATTTTTTGCCGATTATCGCCCCTCCTACCGTGAGAAAGAAGCTCAAGATGGTTGGAAACGCCTTTTGGCATGGTTTAAGCAAAATGGTGTTTAAAAAATTAGCTACTCATAGACTGTGACGCTGAAAAAAGTTCCAAATTGTTTCACTGGCGTTCAGCCCCAACTTCGCATTGAATTTGTTTAGGTTCTCGTCAGTTGAAGAACCACCAGGCCAGAAATGTCCACCGTTGACTACCGCTAGCTGCCAGACTTCGGAATTGCCACTGCAACCTGTGTAGATAGCGGTTTTCACTTTATCTTCAGAAAAATTTGGAGATGCATTTGATAAGGTACATCGATCGTGCGATCGCCAAAACTCTACCATGTCTGAGATCGAAACCAGCGCTCCTCGTTGAGTGTGGTCATCACCTTCATAAAGTACATCGCGATCGTTTGTACCGTTGATCGTTAACATCGATATGGGAGTTTGAGGTTGGCAACTAGGTTTTAGTCTAGCTGGGAGCGAACCCGCTACTGATGCAAAACCAGCAATTTTATCAGGTAACTTACAAGCTAGTGCTTGGGTAAGTATGCCACCTCTAGAAAAACCAGTGGCATAAACTTTATGACTATCAATATTAAGTTGCTGCTGAAGATGATTAATCAAAGCACTGACAAATAAAACATCATCTACCTTTCCTTGAGCGTTACCTCTAAGACTCCATTTTTGGTCAATTCCATCTGGATAAGCAACAATAAATCCTTTTTGCTCTGCTAATTTATTGAAGTGAGTCACGTCACTGATAGACCGACCATTACCATCATCTCCATGAAACACTAAAACTAATGGTATCGGACGGTCTAGATTATAAGATTTTGGAGTGTAAAAATAGTAAGTACGTAAATTTCCTTGATCGTATAATTCTCCATAATTATCACCAATCAAGATTTTTTCTTTAGTTATATTTTTTTCGTCAGCATGAATGGAATCGCAGGCCGTTACGAAACTAATTCCTAGTATAAATATCAAAAACTTTTTAAAAAAATGAGAATTTTGAGATATATTCATGTTGATTAAATTGACTTATGTTAGCTACTTGTATTTACTTCTAAGTCTTATTCAGTAACAAAATTTTAACTAATAGAGGCTAACAACTAAAGTTGTTAGCCTCTATTTAGATATTAAACTCTGACATTTACATAACGAGCAGGAACTCTAACTTTGACCCACCTGTTACCGCGTCGTACTGTTTCCCAATGTGCAGGAATTAGCTTCCGTTGATATCGGGCAACAACAGGTTTACGCACAATAGCAGCTCTGTGAACATTGGGTCTGACAATGATTTCTGCTGCTGATGCTTGTGACGGCAAAGAGGAAATTGCAAATGGGAGAGCAAGTAATGTACCTAATAAAATACGTTTCATATTCAAATCTCCATCAATTAATTTGCTTGAGTTTTATACAGCATTTATCAATAATTTGTGAACAGATATTCTTACCTGTTAACTTTACAGTAAGTTTTGTTTGTTGCACGAGTTAATTGATTTGCTGTATTGCTCTCAGTTTAAATTGCTGAATAATAAAACACAGGGTAATAAAGTCATAATTTCAGTATGACTTTATTCACATTTGGAACTTTGGACAAAAAAAGGGAGTTTAGAACTCCTATATTATTAGTATTATTTGTTACTTGATTACGTTTGGTTACTGAATTTTATATACAATCATAGCAATCAATACGGCAAGACCTAGCCCTCTGCGAAAATAATTAACGCCTTGAAATAGCTCCATCCACGCCCAAGTAAACAATGCGCCATTTGCCAGAAAGTCTAATACTGTATTTATTTTACCACTTGTAAAAACCAGAGTGAGTAAACTAGCTACTATCCAAAGAATAAGTGGTGGGTTTGGCATTTGAGCTAAAACAATTTTGCCACTGCTGTCACGGAAGGTTTTATCAACTAATGTATTTTCCATTGTTTGAAATTACTACTNNNGTAAANATTATTAACTTGCAAAAAATACACGGCGATTTATTGATTATAGGCNNNGGTTTTATTGCAAGTTATTTAATCATATTAAAACATNNNACCAATTCTATTTTCACCCATCTAATTGCTGAGATTAGAGCAGTAAAGGATATTCATATATGACTATATTGAAAGACATACTTGTAGCAATTAAATTAACGATTGCAACACATCCTTGGGTAAAGACGCGATGAATCGCGTCTGGGACTTCCAAAGAATAAATTATTCCAAGAAAAACAAGAGATAGGATTTCTCAAAAATGATAATCATTTTAAGGAAGAAAAGGGGTTGCCGAGTGCAACCCCTTTTCTCCCTCTCATCTATGCATGAAGAATGTATCAGTCTTCTCGCAGTAAAGATTGTCTAGTTAGTTTGACCAGGCACGGCGATCGCACCTGTTCTCTCTCGATGCGGTAGTGATCGCTTCTCTACCGACTTGTGAAAACACGCCCTAGTGTTGACTAGAAATAGTGAGTACCTACTACTCGTATATACCGCTCTCTTGAATCACATCAAAATTACAAGCAATAATCTATCTCTTGAATCACATCAAAATTACAAGCAATAATTGATTTTACTGGCTCAGTTGCACTCAAATTAATGACTTGATGCAATACATTACCTGGAATATATATAAAATCTCCGGTGTGAACAATCACGGATTTTTTTAAATCCTGCCCATATTTAACTTCCACTGAGCCACTAAGATTATAAATCATTGCTTCCGAGCCATCTGGATGATAGTGTGGGGGAACATGCTCTCCAGGTTGAATGGTAGCTATAAACATAGAAATTTTGCTTTTTATTCCCTGGTTTTTTGACAATTCCTCAAAGAAAAATCCTGGGTTGTCTTCATTTTTTTCTGTGCTTCTTAATACGAAAATTTCTTCCATTTTCTTCTGATACTTATGATATATAAAGGAGGATTAATTAAAATTAAAAATTCATTGTATATCATAAACAATGAATGATATATTCATAATTATTCCCCAAAATTCATCTATTTTTATTTTATCTTGTTCAACGATTGGCATACCTAAGCCATTATAAATTCTTTTAATTCTATTCCGGTGATACCAAAGGATTAAGTCAGGAAAACATATGCAATGTGTTGCTGTATCTGGATAAAGATTTGCATCAATTTTCGGTAGATCATACCAGTGTACATGGGGTTTATAGTGGTGGGCATTATGATACCCATAGTTAATAAATATCCAATTAAGCCAGTAATATTTACGGCTAATTAACGAAGAGTAAGTATTCTTTTGTTCATAATCTTTATTTAGCTTTGTTGTTGAACTTCCTAAAGGAATGATAGCAAATGTATGGTGATAACAATCATATACTCTTAAAATATTGAGCATGAGTATGTGTGCTAAAAATATATATAATATGCTCCAAGAATGAATGAAGTATAAAGTGGCAAAAAACATTGAGCGCAGAATAAAAACAACGATAATTCGCCAACGCATATTTTTATATTGTGAACGAATCATCGGTAAAAGTAAACTTCTCCATCTTGAAATCAAACTCAGAATAGGAATATAAAACAATTCTAGTGTTATAAGTATTAGTTGTAAAATGTATGGCCGACTTAAGACCCAATTAGTAATGGAGAAACCATCATATCCTACTTTGTGACGATGATGTTCAAGATGCTGATATTTGAGAAGCATATAGGGAACATAGCAAGCTCCACTAATTATTGTCATTAAGACACCAAAGATATAATTGATTTTAGGTTTTTGAAATATTGTGTCATGCATGAACTCATGGGTTAGCAATGCAGCCCAAATGCTTGTATGAGTGATGAGTATTGTACCTAATAAGTTTAACCAGAACCGATCTAATAATATTAAATACAAGCCGAGAAAAAAAAATACAATTGTGTAATTTATAACAAATATATCTAAAATTAATTTATAGTTAAGCCATGCTTTACCTTCTAATTTATTAAATCTTTTAATAAAGATTTTTAGTTTAAATCCCATAGTTTTAACGACTTGAACTTTCTTCTTATTGCATTAATCAGTAGGTATCACTGAATCATCAGCTTTACACAACTTGGCTAACTGTCAAGGTCATAGCATGATATTATGAGTATGACATTGTTAGTGAGAATGTGATGATTATAGTGGAAAACGCAGATTTTATGCTAAGTATTACTATGTTGAAATAAAAATATTTATTAGTTAAAAATTGACTAAAGAGCAGCGCAGAAATAACTTACCTATTTGTTGAAGGTGAAGAAGGATTGATACCATTTTGAGGTATAATTCGATAGTTCCAGTCTCCATGAAATTCAGACTTNTCTAAGCAAACGCTTGAAAGTTCTTTGTCACTGACCTCAATGCCTTTTTGGTACTTGTTTTCGTCAAGAGTAGCTTGAATTTTCAGTCCTTTTTTGGTATTCGTGTTACCAATGAGGTTAATCACGACCTTTTTACTTGTAAGTAGTCTGCCTCTCCAATTTTCAGTAATATGACAGAACATACGATGTTCTATCTTGTTCCACTTACTTGTACCAGGTGGGAAGTGTGCAACTTGAATTGTCAATCCAAATTCGTTGGCAAGTTTCTGAAGCTGGGTCTTCCATAACCGCAGTCGATACCCATTGCTACCACCACAGTCGGCTGTAAGGGACTTCCAAAGAATAAATTATTCCAAGAAAAACAAGAGATAGGATTTTACAATAATGATAATCATTATTGTAAATGGAATAGTTTATTTTCTGGAAGTCCCCTCTACAAATGGTCTATTTGTCGCATTCTTTTTTCCAATTGGTATTACACAAAAAAATTCGCCAATACGTATTTATTTTTTTACTTTCTTCTCTACGTCCTTAAAATAGAAAAGCCTCCCAGAATGGGAGGCTGAAAAGTTAGCGGAGACAACTTGTTAAACTACAGCGATCGCTCCTCCTAATGCAGAGAAAATGGCGGAGACGAATGCTGTGGCAAACAGCCACCACGCTGCTGTAGCTGCGGCTTTGCGGGTTTCTTCTGCTTGCCGCTGTGCTTGATGTTTTACCTGCTCTAGACGGCGTTGGGCTTCGTGCTGTATGCGTTCTGCACGTTGTAATACTGTGTTGCGCGCCCGTTCAATTTGGTCGATGATTCGGTTGGCATCTGCTTCGGAGATGTCCTCACGAGAACTCATGATTGCCACTAGGGTATCACGGTCAAAGGAGGACAGGCGATCGCGCAGGGCATCAAATCCCGCTTGGGGATCGTCAAAAACTGTGCGAATATCGCGCTTAATACTATCATAGTTAAGTTCTGGGCGATCCAGGGAGTTGAGATAGTTACGAATGCGGGCGAAAACCCCGTCAATTGCATCTTGAATGCCCCGTTGGATGCTCCGTACTTGTTCGACAAATTGATCCCTTACGGACACCATATTATCGGCAATCCGTGCTGCTTCTTCATCAGAAATATCTTCCCGAATTTTCAGCAGGGCGATGATGGTATCACGGTCAAACTGCGAAAGGCGATCGCCAAAACTTTCTACGCCGACTCGCGGATCGTGCAACAATAATTGCAAGTCGCGTTTGATACCTTCAGGGTTGAGTTCTTCTTTACCAGTTTGGCGCAGATACTCTTCCAGATAAGCTTTGAATGTTTCGGCTCTTTGTTGTGTACGGCTAGCTAGGCGACGAGGCGCACGCACAAAGTTCCGAATCGAAGTTTGGGTGGAATCAATGATTTCATTGACTTGTTCTTCACTCAAATCTTGGCGTTGACTGAGCAATTTCACTAGTGTATCTCGGTCTACCTGTGACAATCGACGGCGCAGGGCGACGGCTCCCTCTTTGGGATTTTCAAACAATTTGTTCAAATCTCGCTGAATACCTTCAGGATTGAGTTCTTGTTTGCCAGTATTTCGGAGATAATCTGCGATCGTTGTCGTCACAGAGTCGTATTGCTCTTTAGCTTTATCGACTACAATTTGAGGTGTGTGGCGGATATTATACCATGACTCCTCAGTAGCATTGATGATTTGATTAACTTGATCTTCACTCAAATCTTCTCGCTGACTCAACAACTGTACTAAGGTATCGCGGTCAAAGCGAGACAAGCGCGCCCGAATTGAGCTAACCCCAGCTTGCGGATCTTCTAGTAGCTTTTTGAAGTCGGCGCGGATGCCATCAGGATTCAGTTCTGATTTGCCGGTGTTACGCAGATATGATTCTACATTTAACCACAGGGTTTCTGCTTGATATTGTGCCTGTTCTGCTAATCCTTTGGATTCTACCAAGACGCGATCGCGTTGTTTTTCCAACTCATCGAGAATGCTATCTACTTCATATAACTGGACATCATTACGTTGTAACAATATCTCCCGAATTTCTTGGCGGTCAAGGTGCGCTAGTCGCAATGTCAGAGTTTCATAATCTGCCTCTGAGTCTGCCAACAGTGGTTTAAAATTCTGCTCAATGCCTTCAGGTGTCAAATCTGCCTTGGGAGTAACGAGCAGATAACTTTCTACTGCGCGTTGCAAGTCTTGGACGATATCTCTTTCTTCAACAGCTCTGACTGTTATTAGCACTTCTTGGCGGACAGTTTCTAGCTGATTGGCAATGCGCTGAATTTGACCTTGGGTAAGCAATCCCCGTTGTTGCAAAATTTTAGCGAAATCATTGCGGGATAGTCGTTCTAGTTCCCTGCGGACGATTCCAGGGTCGGCTGCTGGGTCGTAGATGACATCACGAAATTCCTGGGCAATTCTTTCTGGACTCAGTTGCCAAGCATAAGTATTGTACAGGTAGTTTTCCACATCAGACCGAATTGGGCTGTAGGGTTGTGATGGTGTTGGCAAGCCTAACTTATCTGCTTGTTCGGTGACTTTATCTTTAGCGCTGGTGAGACTACCCAAGATTTTTTCCACATCCAAATCAGACAAATCTGTGCGTCCCAACACAATGCCAGTTAAGGCAGATAGTCCTTGCTGGAGTGTACTTTGAATTGGCCCGGTAGCTGCCTTTTGGTCAGATTCTTTGGAACCACCGTTTTCTGCTAATAACCGTTCCAACTTGGCGTTGAGTTCGTCTGTTTTGCTTTGTCCTGGTGGAAGTGATTTTAGGTAATCCATCAACTCACCCAAACGGTCTTCGGTGGGTGGGTGCTGACTTACCACTTGCTGCCAAACTTTATACAAAGTATCAGCAATGCGACTAACGTCTTTTTTGGAAAGATCGGTGCGGCTACTGACTAACTCGATAAACTTTTGGCGGTCGATGTTGCGGATATCTGGAGTCCCTGCGATCGCTTTTAATTGCGGATCGTTGAGTAAATTTTCAAAATCACTCCGAATCTTCGATACATCGAGTTCGGGAGGACGGATCTTTTCTAAGTAATCTTCAATGTTTTCCCGGATACTTACGGGATCGATGGCGCTTCCGAGTTCTCGACGGACAGCGGCGGCGGCGGCTTCAGCTGTGGCTACCACTTGGCTATTCACAGCTTTCGCACCTAGTGCGGCGGTAGCAGTCCCCATAATCGCCTGAAACCCAGATGTTGCCGTATTGACAACTGAGCCAATTAAGGAGCCGACTGTGGTGGAACTTACCCAAACTAGAAGCAAAAAGTAAGCCCCCCAAATCACTAAACCAAGAATCGCTCCCAATCCCCGATCTGAGATGACAAGGCTCAATTTTACTGCTAGATAAGAAGCGATTAATAAGGCGACAGTCACAGTGATTAATGTCCAAATCCCGACTGCTGTGCCGATTTTGCGAATACTGCCGCCCAAACTTCCAACTTCCCCATTATCTGAATCCGAATCAGATGAGTGCCCCAGGTAGGAAATACCGACTGCAAGGGAGAGATTAGTTAGAACTAATTGGAAAGCAAAGGCAAGAATCACACCTGAGATTAAAGCCACAAAAAAGCGTGGCCCAGAAATGAGAACTGATGCTTGTTCTGGTGTGACGTTTGAGGGTTCTGCTGAAACCTGTGCTAACCACAATAGTGGTTTATAGAGTCCCACCATGATTTCTGTACTTTGGAACATTGGATTTCCTTCTACTAAGTTTAAAGTTGGGGAATTAAGAATTTCTTGAGAAGCAACTCTTAGTATTTATTATGTTTGTACCTATGGCAATACCTAACTCTTTAGATCAGAATCGTAGAATTTAGCTGTTTAAAGCATCTCTCCAAGGGCTGAAAGCTCTATCCAGCGGAAGATATAACTTTTACTATCTATTGATGAAAAAAATCATTTAATTGGCACGCAAGATTAATTATATACCGCTCATTTTTAATTATTAATTGCTTGTTTAATGATGTAACTTTATTTGAACTATATTTGTAAAATGAAATCCTAAATAAGATTTTTCCAGATGCCACACCAATTTATTTCTCAGCATGACAAGTGGTAATAGCAAAGAAAATTGACATTCTCACCGACCTAAAGGCGCAATGCTTTAAAGCATTGCGTGAAGCACGGGGCTTCAAACCCAAATATGTGGTTAAGGCAGGAGACAGTGTTTCGACTACGCTCAACAACCAGACAGGTGTTCACTGAGCGTAGTCGTACTCTTTTGGGGAAGCAAGCTACGCGCAGCGTCTCCGGTAAAAGAAGTGAGGCAGAAGGGAACCCACGTTTAAAAACACGGGGTTAATCTTGGACGCCTTGTGTCTCATGGCACTTTCTGCGGCGCTCAATGACTTGCTCTAAGCATTGGCGAAGCCTCTCTTAGAGAAGGCTTTACGCTGTGCTATCAACACAAATTATACTTAGAGCAAAAAGCGAACCAATATGTACAAAGCCGAAGCTACTAGTTGTAATAGCATCACCGGAATACCGTAGTGTAGAAAAGTTTTAAACGAGATGCGCCGTCCATGCTGCTCAGAAATTCCGGCGGCTACGATGTTAGATGATGCACCCACAAGTGTGCCATTACCTCCCAAAGTTGCACCAAACATCATTGCATAAAACAGTGGTAATACTTCTGGTGGAAACTGTCCTTGAAAATCTTGTGCAAGAACTTCGGCGGGTGCTAATCCGACAGTAACAATGTATTGTTTTAGTAAAGGCACCATCCCCACCACTAAAGGAATATTTGGCACTACGCTGGACAATAGACCCACAAAAAATAATAAAACTAGGGAACCTAGCATAATATTTTTTCCTAAAACTGCTGCCAATATTCCTGATAAGCCATTAATTACACCTGTTTTTTCTAGCCCCCCAATTAGCACAAAAATGCTCATAAAAAATATTAATGTACTCCAGTCTACATCTCGTAAAATGTTGTTAACTGAATCTATATTGCTATGGTGAGATAAAAGCAAAGCTAAAGCTGCTCCTAATAAAGCTGCGGCAGCAGGCGAGATCGGAACTGGTAAAGATTCTCCAATCACAAAAAATATCATCACGAAAAATACAATAACTGCACCAAGGCTTAAAGCTCGTGGATGATTTATTTGTGGGTGTGGCAGTTCTTCAAGATTATCTAACTGTGTATTCCAAATTTTACGGAATAAAAATGGTAGTGTTATAATCACTACAAGAACGGCAATTACTCCTCCTAAACTTAATTCCAACAAATAATCTGTAAAGCTGATATTCACAGCATCACCAACAATAAATGTTGCGGGATCTCCAACTAAAGTTAGCAATCCAGCACTATTAGCAACAAATACCATTAAAATCAACAATGGTACGAAATTTATCCCAACTTCCTGCGCCATTGGTGGAATTAAAGGTGCTAGCAACATAACTGTTGTGGCATTTGGTAAGACTGCACAGATGGGTGTCACAATAGCCACAATACCAAGTAGTAGACGTTTGCCTTTTCCCCTAGCTATGAGTACTATTTGAGTAGCTAAATAATCAAATATCTTAGTAGGTTCAAAAGCCCGTACTAACACCATAACTCCAAAAAATAAACCGAGTGTTCCATGACTGTTGCCAATGTAACCAACAGCTTCTTGTAAAGTCATGACGTTGCTAAAAACTAATAACAATGCTCCTAGTAATGCCGCAATAGTCAGATGTACCCATTCCGTCATTACTAAGACGATGACACCAATAAATGTGACTATGCTAAGGATTGCTTGCCAGTTTTCCACACCTAAGCTCCCGAAGTTGAATTGTTTACTTGCTAGCGAAAAAAGTCACCTAGTTGTAGGTGACTTATCTATGATTTGATAAAAATTACTGAAATTTTAAACAGCGATTATTCATCAATACAACTGGGAATACCTAAAACGGCACAGGGAAAATTAGAACCTAGAGCTTCAATCATTGGATGATTGACAGAGTTGCAACCTAAAAATAGAATATCGGCATTTTCTAATTCAACAACTTTGTTAAGTTCTGTAGAAATGGAGCCAAACCGTAAATGAGATTTGAAACAACCCTGCCATTCTTCAGCCAAACTTCGGGCTTGCCAGAGAATTATATCTGCTTGTTGTAGGGGAGTTATTAACGCCTGTAATTTTGGTTGAGTTAATACCTGTGTGACAGACTTTGATACTTCACTAACTTCACATTCTAATGGAGATTGTTGTTGGGGAAAGGTTAAGATATTTGGATACTGATTGCTTTGATTATCTTCTACTACATAAACGGCTTGAACTGTAACTTCTGTATTGGTGGCCAAACGCGTTTGATGGGCAATCCAAAAGGCAATATCTAATGCCGTATGACTGTTGGGAGATGCGTCATAAGCAACAATTAAGTTAACTCCTTTTGAGCTTTGAGGCTTTTTAGAAAAAGGTTTTTTTGGTTCTGGCAAGAGTACCATTTGTTCAATTAAGTCATCTCGACCTGTGGCACTTTGCAGACGTGCTAACATTGGCTTGATTTGCACAGCTTTACTTCTCCCAATGAAATGAATTAGCAATGAGAAGCAGGGGGACAAATTTTGGATTTTGGACTTCGGCTACGCTCAGTCGAACGATTTTGGATTGAGTGACGATAACCAAAATTTAAATCTTAAATCAGTCAAGGAAACCCCAATAATAACTGTATTACAGCCAAAGTCTTGGGGGTTCCTTCCATTGCCTACGGAGTTAGCTGACGGGCTAAGACTGGAAGGTGTCTCTCTCTTAGGAGTGCTGTTAGCGNNNGTGGGGCGTTTAGCCCGTGCTGAGTTAAAACTTTTTACTCTTAAATTGCCACTCTCTTCAAGATTAGCCCCAAACATTGGTTCCTCCGTTCCAAATCCAGCTTTCATGAATTTGAATTAGGCTACCCACTAAAAAAATGATAATCTAATTTACTCGTCTTGGGCAAAATATCGATCGAGGAAATTTAAGGCATGGTTTCGGAGTTCAAAATACTCTTTTGAGTTTCGCATGGCGGCGCGATCGCGTGGATGCTCAAAAGGAACTTCTAAAATCTCCCCAATACTAGCAGACGGGCCATTGGTCATCAAAACTATGCGATCGGACATATAAATTGCTTCGTCTACATCGTGGGTAATCATCATCACTGCTTGACGATTATTTTCCCAAATATCCAATACCTGCCGCTGCAATTTACCACGAGTTAGTGCATCTAGCGCCCCAAAAGGTTCATCCATTAGCAACATTTTGGGACGAATTGCTAAGGCTCTGGCAATACCTACTCTTTGTTTCATACCTCCAGAAATTTCATCGGGATATTTGTCAGCCGCCGCCGTCAAGTTTACCATTGCCAAGTGTTGATTTACAATGCTGATTTTTTCAGAGCGATTAGCATTTTTTAACACTTCATCTACGGCTAAACGGATATTTTCTCGCACTGTTAACCAAGGTAACAGTGAATAGTTCTGAAATACCATCATCCTTTCGGCTCCCGGCTGACGAATTTCTTTCCCATCTAGCCTGACTGAGCCGGAAGTTGCTTTTTCTAAACCAGCTACTATCTTTAGTAGAGTTGATTTACCACAACCTGAGTGACCGATTACAGAAATATATTCATCTTCACCAATCGTTAGATTAACTCCATCTAAAACGACAAAGTTATCTTTATCTGGTGTCGGATAAGACTTGACTAAATTTTCAATTTCTAAAAATCCAGGGCGGGGCAGAACTTTGTTCTGAGTATTAATCGGTAATGAGGTATATTCCATCATCAAAGGCTCCGCAAATAATTTAGTCAATCAATATTTGAACTTGGGATTTAAGACATGAAAAAACGACTGGGAGCGTTAGCCCTAATGGCAAAACTATTCAGATAACGCACCGGATCGCTGGGGTCGAAGCCTTTCTTATCTATAAATACTTCTGGTGGCTCGACCTTGTAATCATCCTTGGGACACTGAATGCCCATTTCAGATGCTATCTCCCGATATAAATCTGTTCTCCAGCCAAGTTCTGCTAGTTTCTCGGCATTTTTGGGGAATTCCTTAATTTGTCCCCATCGTGCTGCTTGTGTCATCAACCAGATACTTCTCGATCTCCATAAGAATGTGGAGTGTTCTCCTGGCTGTTTGGGAAGGTTGTCAGGGATATCGAAGAAAATCGTGGTGTCAGCGGCTTTAATGGTGCGGTCTTTGCCATCAAAGCCGCCATAGTTGTAGTTGCCGAGAATTCCCGGACTTGTAAATTTCGCGATTGGCGCATCTTTCTTTTTGGGTCTAGCACCTGTAAAGGAACGTTCTGTAAGTAGTTCGGCAACTTCTTGGCGGTTTTCTACTTTGCTGCAATATTGGCAAGCCTCAATCATCGCCTTGACTAAGGAACGATAGGTTTTGGGATATTTGTCAATAAAAGATTCCATCACCCCCAATAAACGGTCTGGGTGTCCCAACCAGACTTCTTTACCTTGTGCGAAGGTAAAGCCGATGTTTTCGTTACCTGTAATTGCTCGTGTATTCCAGGGTTCTGCAACCATGTAAGCTTGCATTGCACCAATCCGCACGTTTGTTACCATTTGGGGGGCGGAACGATGATGACGCGAAACTCTTTAAGGGGATCAACACCTGCGGCGGCGGATAAGTAACGGATAAAGTATTCGTAAATGGCGGAACTTAATACTACTGCCCAAACTTTGCCTTCTGAGGGCTGCTTGTCAAAGTAGCCTCGGAAATCGCGCCCAAAGGCTTCTAGCGCGCCATCACCATATTGTTCTTGATACTCGTACCAAGGACGCAGCCCAAAATCCCACATGGCTTTGTTCATCGTCATGGCGTTACCGTGGCGATGAATGGTCATAGCTGCACACAAGGGGGCATGGCGTGCGCCTTCGGCACCAATTCTGGCGTTGGTGACGGCACCGGATACTACGGGCGAAGCATCCAGACGACCAAATATCAAACCGTCACGGGAAGTAGCCCAACTGGCTTCGCGGTTAAGTGTGACGTTCAAACCATATTTGCGGAAGAAGCCTTTTTTCCAGGCGATCGCAAATGGCGCACAATCATTAACGGGAACGTATCCAATAGTGAGATCAGATTTTTCTAGGTCTTGGGATTTAACTACTGGTTGTACAGCTAAGGCTTCTTCTGTTAGTCCTTTGGCGGATCTATCTCCTGAAATCGCACAGGAAGATAACGCTATTCCGGTTGTGGTTGCTCCGATTCCTTTGATAAAGTCTCGTCGAGTCCAGTTACTATCACCCATTCTTGTAGCTCCATTGGTGATTAATTACTCACGCTTCAGGTGCAGAGTATTGTTAGATTTTGCTGTTTTGAACGCAGCCAAATTTTGTTAGTTAGAAGTTGTAGGGCGATGGGTGACTAATTCTTGAATTTTACCCACGGCGTAATCTAAAATTAACCCAGTTAAGCCAATTATGAAAACGGCTAAAAATACTGAACTTAGGTTTAAACGACTCCATTCATCCCAGACAAAAAAGCCGATCCCAACACCGCCTGTGAGCATTTCTACGGCGACGATGACCAACCAAGCTATGCCTAAACTAATTCGCAAACCTGTAAAAATATACGGTAAGCTTGCAGGCAAAATTATTTTTGTAATCCTTCGCCAATCAGGCATTTCCAAAACTCGTGCCACATCTAAATAATCTTTGGGAACGCTAGAAACTCCTAAGGCGGTATTAATAATTGTCGGCCATAAGGAAGTAATAAATATCACAAAAATGGCGGAAGGTTCTGCTAAGTTGAAAATTGCTAAGGCGATGGGTAGCCAAGCTAGAGGCGATACAGGTTTAAAAATTTGAATGATCGGATTAAACGCTAGCATTGCTAGGTCTGGACATGCCAATTAGAAACCCCAGAGGAATCGCTACTACCGCACCTAACAAAAAGCCTATTAATACCCGGCGCAGACTTGCGATCAACAGCCAACCAATTCCTAAGTTACCCGGACCTCGCTCGTAAAAGGGATTTCTTATGTAGTCTAGATTAGCGATTAGCGCTTCTGGTGGGGTGGGCATCAATTCATGATTGGCAAGTGCAATAATCCACCACAACACTATTATTCCCAAGAAGCCCAATACAGGTAGAAAGAAGACATCTCTAAGGATGACAGGTTTTGCCTTTTTCCAAGCCGCTTGTCCAGCGATCGCCGCGATCGCTGCTAAGTTTAGTTGAAATATCATTTACGACCTCAACAGGTTTAAGTGCAGGTACAAAAATTTGAGCAGTACCAGCCTTGGACACTGAATGAGATCGGAACATTATAAAAATGCCGTCTCTTCAGTCTCCTCTCAATGCCTACGAAGTTAGCTGACGGGCTAGGGCTGAGAGATGCCCTTCTAAAGAAAGTTATAAGTTATGAGTTATGAGTTACTAAATTTTATTTAATTCCTAACTCCTCACTCTCAACTCCTCACTTTCTATTAGATACGCCCCACAATTTGGTTCCTCCGCTCCAACATCACGCACTGTGATCTGTTGGATTAAGCTGACTTACTCTAAGTAAATACTAAGTTATTATGCGCATTATAACATTGATATACATAACCTAACATAGATACTTCCGTAAAAGTATCTGTCTTCTGATAGTTGTTGTTTATTTTGTTACTTAAATCAACTGCCTATCCTAACTTTTCGCTAATCCAGAAAATTGATAATTTTGGTTATCTTATGAATCAAATCCTTGCACAGTAAGCTAAATAATTTTGGCAATCAAGTCACAAGGCTGTTAACTGCTAGATTTAGATTGATGACATTAAGATATATATTATACTTTTTAAGCTTTATGTACGTATACTCATTTCACCAGCAAGAGGATTTGTAAAATCTACTTCTTTTGGTAGGTGAAAGATATTACTAATTTTGGTAAAACACGACTCTAGTCGTTAAACTATTTGCATATGGAAGTTTACTCATCTATCTCCTAGCTGAATTTAACATAATGGATTTTAGTCAACTCCTGGCTGAAAAAACGGACACCATCCTTGATAAATGGATTTTAGCAGTTCGCAAGGATAGACGGATTGAAAGTGCTGATGACCTATCTTATACAGCGGTAAAGGATCATATTCCTGATGTTTTGAAAGCTATGGTGACAGTGCTTTCAAAATCTCAAGAGAATGATATTCAATCAATGGTTACTGCCAGTTTTCAGCATGGAGCGATTCGAGCCGAACAAGGTTTTGATCCAGCAGAAATTGCTAGAGAATATCATCTGCTGCGAACAGTAATATTTGATGCTCTACAAGCAGATTTACTAAAAGGAATCCCCTCAGAGATAATTCGTTCCATGCGTTTGATTGACGCTATTATAGACGAAGCGATCGCTCGATGTTTCAAGAGTTATGTTGAGGAACGCCTGCGTGAATTACAGAAGTTGCAAGCATCACTAACGCTCCATAATGAAGAACTCACGCGGCTAATTAGCACTAATCAAGATTATCTTTCCCAACTAGCCCACGAATTGAAACATCCTCTAACTTCCATTATTGGTTATTCGGATCTATTTTTACGCCAACAACGACGAAAGACTGAGATCAAAGACAGCGTTACCAATCTAGAACATATTGAACGCGTACTACGCAATGGTAGACAGTTACTTCATCTAATTAATGATGTACTAGAACTTTCGCGCTATGACGCCGGGCAGATAAAACTCCAATTAGCACCTACCGATGTGCGTCAATTAATCGGTAATGTGTGTGAAATGTTGGAACCTTTAGCTGCGGGAAAAAATTTACAAATAGTAGTCGATTGCGATCGCATCCCGGAAAAATTAATCACAGATTCTTTTCAGTTGCAACAAATTGTTACAAATCTTATTAGTAATGCGATTCGTTATACAGAGTCGGGGACTATTATTATTATGTGTCAGGTGTTAGAGAAGCAAAGATGGGCGATCGCAGTTTCTGACACTGGAGTAGGCATTGCACCTGAAAACCAAGCCCAGATATTTGAACCCTACTTTCGCGTGAGTTCTAGCGATCGTCCCTATCTTCCTGATAGTACAGGATTGGGATTAGCGATCGTCTCGCGTTTAGTAAAACTATTGCAAGGTCAAATTAATCTAGCCTCACAGGTAGGCGTTGGTTCTACTTTCACCGCCATTTTTCCTTTAGTGGAGTTTTAAAAGTATTGGGCGACTGGAAGTCACGGCTACACTAGCATTGTCTACCTCCGTGGACTAATACAAAATCAAGGGTTTAAACCCACGCAGGTGGGTTTTGTCTGTATAGCCGCGATTTCAATCGCCGGGGCTTTTCTACCATCGCCATTTCTATCTTTCGATTTCATCTATTTCTTTGGGAACCCCAGCAGTTAACACCTCATGTCCCTCAGGTGTAACTAACACATCATCCTCAATCCGAATGCCAATGCCAACCCATCGCGGATCGGTCTGTGGCTGGTCTTCTGCTAGTTTGGTATCTGGCACAATATATAGTCCCGGTTCCACTGTCAAAATTTGACCTGGTTGTAAAATCTGTGGTTTGTCTTCACCATGCTGATAAACACCGACATCATGGACATCTAAACCTAACCAATGACTGGTGCGGTGCATATAATACGGTTTGTATTTTTCTTCTTCAATTAACTTGTCGATTTCACCTTTGAGAATGCCAAGTTCGACTAAACCTTCTGTGAGAACGCGCACTGCTGTATCATGAACTAATTTGAAGGGATTACCTGGTTGGACTTGAGCGATCGCTTGTTTTTGCGCCTCCAAAACAATTTCATACAGTGTCTTTTGTTCTGGCGTAAATTTACCACCCACGGGAAATGTCCGGGTAATGTCAGAGTTGTAATAACCGTAAGCACAACCGGCATCAATTAGCAGTAATTCTCCATCCTGCATTTGACGATTATTCTCAATGTAGTGTAGTACGCAAGCATTGACACCAGAAGCCACAATCGAAGGATAAGCTGGCCCCATTCCACCCCGCACTCGAAAGATGCGTTCCATCTCCGCCTGGATTTCGTACTCATAACGTCCCGGCGCGGCAATTTCTTGGGCATAGTTGTGTGCTTCGGTGGCGATCGCAGCTGCTTGACGCATCAATTCCACCTCAGCTTCGCTTTTGATCAATCTCATGCTGTTGAGGACAGGGCCAGTATCTTCAATAGCGATCGGGCCTGTACCGCGTTTCGGATAAGTCCGCAGTAAACTTTGGTAATGTTTCAGGATTTGATCGTTAAAAGTGCGATCGCGTCCTAAGTGATAGTAAATCCGGCTAGCTTTTTCTAAATACTGCGGTAACTTTTCATCTAACTCGCTAATGGGGTAAGCTTCATCAGCACCATAAATTTCCTTCGCTGCATCTACCCCACAAAGATAACCAGTCCATACTTCCTTTTCCCGATCCTTCGGTTGGACAAACAACACAAACCGATGTTCTGCGTGATGCGGTGCTAACACTGCTACTGCTTGTGGCTCATTAAAACCAGTCAAGTAAAAAAATCACTATCTTGGCGATAAACATACTCGACATCGTTGTGCATCACTGCCATTGGCGCACTGCGAAAAATGGCTGTTCCATCACCAATTTTTGCCATTAATTGCTCGCGACGCTGCCGATATTCTGCTTGCATAGTTGATGTATTTATGAAAGTATTGTGTTATTTTACACTTTTGACAACCAGAGTATGCACAGATTATGCCTCTGAATAGTTGCTAATCTAAGTTATTCTAACCAATATTTGTTTCGATTCAAGTCATAAATCATTGGATAATAATCAATTATCTCGAAAGACTTAGATCCCCGACTTCTTTAAGAAGTCGGGGATCTTGTTGTTATTGAATAATTTAGGATATTTATGAAATGAAATAAATTTTAAACGTTTATCTTATATAAATTATGGTATTTCATAAATCTAACAACACACAGTATAAAAACTATGTCCACTCAACCCCTAATAAAAAAAGCGATCGCTTACGTAACTAACAAAGATGGATTAATGGTTTTTACACATACTGATTTTCCTGAAGCTGGCGTGCAAGTACCAGCTGGTACAGTTGAAGAAAGTGAGGAGCCATCTGAAGCTGTACTGCGGGAAATTTATGAAGAATCTGGTGTTAAGGGAGTTCGCATTATTGAGTTATTGGGTATTTATCAATACAACATGACTCCCTATCGTGATGAAATTCAAGAACGTTATGTTTATCATCTCGAATTAACTCAGCCTACACCATCTACTTGGCGGCATTGGGAAATACATTCAAGTACGAGCAAAAACCCTATAGCCTTCGATTTTTATTGGGTTAAATTAGATAGCTCAAATTTAGGACTAGCTGGTGGTCAAGGTTATTTTTTATCTAAGCTTGTTCACAAAATAAAAAAGAGTCACGATTCAGCTATTACTTAAAAAAGTGCAAAGAAAATAAAGGTAAGATTATACAAAATATATTAAGAATAATGTAGCAATCGCTTCTATCTTAATTAAGTCTGTCTAATTGAACATAAAAAACTTCTGGTTCGTAGGTAGATTTTTGATACAACCTTCAAATGTCAAAGAAAATAGACAAAGTAATCATTTTTTATCTATAAATAATCATATATAAATTACAAAACATATTTTGTAATAGCTTATATAGAACTTGAAATTTTTAGAATAATAGTTTAAAACAAACAAATATTTATCTTCAAAGAGTGACATTAATAAATAAAAAATAGTTATAAAGAAATGTTGAAAACCAGGTAAATGTTATTTCGTTACAGAAAGAGATTGCCAAAAAAAGTTAAAAAAATATGGCAGCCAATAATAAAAATTCACCATGCCTGACAATTCAAATTCCTCACCATTAGGTTTGAATACATCTCGATTGTTATCAGATTCTTTTGCAAAATCAGAAATCTTGACAACTTCTCTTAAGAGTTTAAATTATGATTTGGGGTTTGGAAATAAGAGTTCTTCACTAGCACTAGAAAGTCAAGCGGTGACTGCGCCCATTAAAACGTCAGCAAATCCCAATCCTAATCCTTACTTAACTAGTGCGGCGATTACTCCTGACTTTAACGGTGATGGTAAAACAGACAAAGTTTGGGTCAATGCTTCAACTGGTGAGATTATCATTCGGTTGATGGATGGCACAACAGTTGTCGAACAGGGTTCTTTGGGTCAATTTGACCTATCGGCCTATGATTACAAAATTGCTGACTTCAATGCNNNNTGGCAAAACCGACTTCTTATTACGCAANNNGACAACCTAGGTGAAAATAGCGTTGTCCTGATGGATGGCACCAGAGTTGGTAGTGCGGCTGTTCTAAGTAGCGTTGATCCAGCCTGGAGTCCTCAGATTGGAGATTTCAACGGCGATCGCAAAACCGATATCTTCTGGCATAATGCCACAACTGGCGAGAACGCTATTTGGGAGATGGATGGCACCACCGTTCTGAATGCAACTGTTCTAGACCCTACAGACACAGCACTAACTCCTACCATTGTTGATTTCGACGGCAATGGCAAGAGTGATATCTTCTGGCGCAATGCCACAACAGGCGATAACACCGCTTGGTTTATGGATGGTACCCAAAAGACTGAATTTGCTCTGCAATCCCAAGATGCCGCCTGGACTTCTAGCCTTGGTGATTTCAACGGCGACTTTAAGACAGACATTCTGTGGAGAAACGCCCAAACAGGTGAGAACAAGGTTTGGACAATGAATGGTATCTTAGTCACAGAAGGTGCTTTGGCTACACTTGACTCATCCTGGACTTCTAAAATTGGTGACTTCAACGGTGATGGCAAGACTGATATCTTCTGGCACAATGGAACCACAGGTGCGAACACCGCTTGGTTGATGGATGGCACAACAGTTGCGACTGAAGCTTTTTTACCAGCCAATAACGCGGCCTTGACACCATCCCTTGGCGATTTCAACGGCGATGGCAAGACTGATATCTACTGGCGCGATCAGACAGCAGGTACAGACAACATTTGGACTATAAATGAAACGACAGCAGTTGAGACTCCCATTAGCGACGCAGATAAGCTTGGGCCAGAGTGGTATACGTTCTAAAATCAGAATTCAGAATTCAGAATCCTGAATTCAGGAGATGGAGGCAGGATTCATTATTTTCCCCTGCTTCCTCTGCTTCTTTCCCAATCCCCTTTATTCAAAACTTGTAACTTAAAACCTGAATTTCTCCCTTTTCCGGCAATTTACCAGGGCTAATGGAAATACTATCTCCATTGCTACGCCGCACTGGCATCCCTTGCATCAGGGTCAGAAAATTATCCAATGGCGAAAGATCGCACTTAGCAGCATCAGCAGCTTGTGTGCGGTAATGAGTCGGAATCACCAACTTGGGATTTAATACTTGAACAGCCTGCTTTGCTTCCTCAGCATTGTAGGCTTTTGCACTGCCTCCCACTGGAATAAATGCCACATCGGGACGCCCCATCAGGATTTTTTGCTCAATAGAAATGGGTGCAGCGGCTCCGCCTAAGTGTAGGATATTAATTCCGCCTTGCTTCCAACTCCAAGCAGTATTTGAGCCAAACTGCTTACCACCTTTGCGATCGTGGTCTATGGCAATTCCTTGGAACTTAATGCCTTTAAACTCATAAACACCTGGTTCGTAGATGAGTTTTGCATTTCCCGGTAGTACGTCCACAGCACCTTCATCTAGCAGTTGACTGCTAATGAGTACCAAATCTGCTGCAACTTTTGGTGGACGATACCCAGCAGTACAGCCGACCGACCGAAATGGATTGACGAGAATTTTCGCACCGCCACCAGTAAAAAGAAAGCAAGTATGACCCAACCACTGAACTGATAAACCGCTAGATTGTGCGTCAGCTTGAGATTCAGAACCCAAGGTAGTAACCAAAGCTGTGACCAACCCCGCCCCAGCATAGCCCATCAACTGTCGTCGTTTCATTAATTATGCTCTTGACTGTAACTGTTCCAGAAAATTTCGCAATAACTGTTTTCCTGAAGATGTCAGGACACTCTCTGGGTGAAACTGGACGCCCTGAATGTGAGGATAGTTCCGGTGTCGCACTCCCATAATGGTGTTATCTTCAACCCAAGCGGTGATTTCTAACACATCTGGGCAAGTCTCACGTTCGATTACCAAACTATGATACCTGGTGGCAATTAGAGGATTTTCTAATCCCCGGAAAACTCCCACTCCAGTGTGAGACACCTGAGAGGTTTTGCCATGCATCAACTCTGGAGCAGAAATTATTTTACCACCGAACACTTGACCAATGCTTTGATGTCCCAAACAGACACCCAAGATTGGCAACTCTTGACCTAGCTGTTTAATCAACTCTAGGGAAATGCCAGCATCTTCCGGGCGACCAGTNCCAGGAGAAATAACCACAGCTTCCGGCTTTAATGCTCGAATCTCATCTATGGATATCTTGTCGTTACGAAAAACTTTAATATCATCTGCCACTGGGAATTCTGCTGCCAATTCTCCCAGATATTGCACTAGATTATAGGTAAAACTGTCGTAATTGTCGATAACTATAATCAAAGTTCATCACTCCTGGTTTTTACCACTCATCAGTTGTAAAAAGCATAGACAAGTATCTCATGCTGTTTGTTAGGTGTAAAAATAACGCTGACGTGGACGCGTAAATATAAAGCGGCTACTCTGCGACCACTTTTTAAAGATTACCAAGTAATCCTTTAGCCAGGATGCTTGGCGCGTACGCTTAGCCCGTCGTAGACATCGCACGACTTAAATTTTGAATATATTCTACAAAGGGAATTCGGACAAAGTGTGATTCTCTTAATGACTCACTTAGCGATACTTGCGATAAATGCTCGCCGACGCAAATTACCTCTACAAAGCCGATATAATTAACGTTAACAGAGGAGGAAGCAATAGCGTACCTGCTACTAACATCGCTACGAAAGCAGAGACAAGCACTGCACCAGCTGCACAATCTTTAGCAATTTTTGCCAAATCATGGTATGTCTGCTTAACGGTTAAGTCCACAACAGACTCGATCGCTGTATTTAGTAACTCTAATGCCAAAACTAAACCACTAGTTATACCAATTACCGCGATTTCTACCGCTTGCAGATGCAAAAAAACGCTTAAAGCGATCGCCATTGCACAAACACTTACATGGATGCGAAAATTACGTTGAGTTTGAAAACTATAGCTGATTCCAGCCCAGGCATATTTAAAACTAACAAATAAATTAGAGGCTACTTTCCAGGAGAATTCCCGTTCGTTAGACACCAGTGTTTGTAACGAGGTAGGCGTTGGTGATGGAGAAATTTTTTGGGACATAGACTTAAAAACACAAGAACAGAGTTGCTACAGTGGGAATATTCGCCGATCTTAATGGCAGAATTAACTTTGAGGCAATCTTTAGGCAATTTTCCACAGAAGTATTATAAAAGTATTACCCAAAATTGACATTAAGGCATACATAAGCTACTGCTATTCCATGTCAATAGCAATACCGATTGTATTCAGCAATATCACTTGCTGTTTTAACATTCGCTCCAAACTTTTTTCATCAGGATGATCCCAGCCCAACAGATGTAATAAACCGTGAGCAGCTAACCACGCTAGCTCGGTTGGCAAGCTATGTTCCTGTTGTTGAGCTTGGCGTTGTGCTGTATCTACAGACACAATAATGTCACCTAAATATAATGGGACAGAGGCAAGCATTTCTTTGCTTTGAGGAAAATCAACCTCTAAAGCTGCAAAGGCTAAAACATCTGTCGGCTTATTTTGCTGACGATATTGAGCATTCAGTTCTTGAATTTGCGAATCATCTGTCAAACGCAGTCCGATTTCATAACTTGGCGCTGGTGGAATCTGAGGCTGAAGTATTTCCAACCAGTGATTAAACCAGTTTTCCCAAGTTTCAGGGGTAATTCGGTTCTCAGTCTCGTCAATTTTTACAGATGTTGTCGGGGACAACTCATAAAAATACTCCTCTACATATAGTTCAACTCTCAGGGGCACACAGTCTCCTTGTCTGAGGTTTACAATTTGTCGTTAATGAGTGAGGTAAGCAAGACCAACAAGTAGAGCTAAAAGCCCTACAGCAGTCAATCCAAAATGCTTTAGGGAAGTTCCACCCTTCCGCACCATGTTTCGCATGGCGAGTTTGACGTAGCTAGGTTGAGGTTCTGTTGAAGGTGAGTTGCTCATAGTTATTTGTCTACCGACTCTTTTATAACTGTAACAGTTGGTCTGGGATAGAATTGCGATCGCCAATATATTGCTAAGGCGTTTCTCAGTGAAACGCCTTAGTAATCGCGGTCTTATGCAACTAGTACCTCTATGCCAGAGTGTTTTCTACTAGTTTATTTTCTTGGCGCAGATAAGCTTGGATGAATGTATCAAGTTCGCCATTCATCACATCACCAATCGCCGTTGTTTCCGTGTTTGTACGTAAATCTTTCACCATTTGATAAGGGTGAAACACATAGTTACGGATTTGGTTTCCCCAGGAGGCTTCCACCATATCGCCACGAATTTCGGCAATTTCTTGGGCACGTTGCTCTTTAGCTATGACCAACAGTTTTGCTTTGAGGCGATTTAGAGCTTTTTCTTTATTTTGCAGCTGCGATCGCTCTTCTGTACAGCGCACAGCAAGACCCGTGGGAAGGTGAACAATCCGCACCGCAGTTTCTACTTTGTTGACATTCTGCCCGCCTTTACCACCTGAGCGAGTTGTGGTGATTTCCAAATCCTTGTCTGGAATATCCAATTGCACAGAGTTATCAATCTGCGGCATTACTTCCACCCCTGCAAAACTGGTTTGGCGCTTACCGTTGGCATTAAAAGGTGAAATCCGCACTAAGCGATGTGTACCCATTTCTGAACGCAAGTAACCATAAGCATAGCGACCAGTAATTTCTAGGGTTGCCGATTTAATTCCGGCTTCATCACCCTCCGACTCTTCAGCTAAAGTTACCTTATAGCCGTGAGCTTCGCCCCAACGGGTATACATCCGCATCAGCATAAATGCCCAGTCTTGAGCATCTGTGCCACCAGCACCAGCACTAATCGTCAGTACAGCACCCTCTGCATCATAGGGACCAGAAAGTAACTGTTGTAACTCCCACTGGTCAAGGTCACGATTCAGCTTAGTGATAGTAGATTCTGCTTCTTGGAGTAGTGCCTCATCAGTTTCTAACTCCAACAACTCAACAACTGCCTTAGTATCTTCTAAATTGGCGTGCCAGCTGATCGTATTGCTGAAGATGGGCTTTGAGATCGTTGAGTTCTTGTAGCGTTTGTTGGGCTTGGGTTTGCTCATTCCAAAATTCTGGTTGAGCAGATATTTTTTCGAGGTCTTGAATTTTGGCTGNNNGTGCAGGTACGTCAAAGATAGTCCTGGGTTNNNCCCAGGCGGNNNGACAACGTTTCGATTTCGCGTTTGAGTTCTAGGACATCCATAATNGCTTGCTTAATGAGAGATAGAGCGCTTTGGATTAAAAAATTGCTCTTTATTCTACTGATATTTCTTGATTTTAGCTGTAGTTGGGCAGGTTTTTTCAGCACTACTTGTATAAGTTACAAAATTTACTTGAAATTATCAAGCGCTTCTTTATTCGCTGAAGTAGTTTGATTTAACTGTTGCAGATAGGCTTTGATGAATAAATCAATCTTACCGTCTAATACCTCTGTCGCAGCAAGTGTTTCTACATTGGTACGTAAATCTTTCACCTTGGTGTAAGGATGCAAGATGTATTCCCGGATGAGTTTGTTGGATAGGGATTTTATCTGTCGGGGTTGAATTTCGTCAAGCTGGACACCTTGGGCTAGTGCGTAGGCGTAGCCAGCCGTAGGCATCGCAAACAATTTACTCTTGAGAATAGCTAAGGCTTTCTCTTTGTGATGAAAAAAACCGTGGTTGCTAAAAATTTAACCACGGTTTTTACTTTATAAAACTTTATCTTTTGTTAGTGTCTACAGACACTTAATCGCGGCCATTAATCGCAATTAGTAACCGCAAGATAAAGACGAACAAGTTGATGTAAGTAAGGTACATTGACAAAGCAGCAGGCAGATATTGATCATCGCTGTAAGTGCGGGGCAAGATGTAGAAATCGACAACAGAAACCCCAACAAATAGGAATACTCCTAAACCGGAGATGGCGATTTCTAACCAATTTGGCGTGTAAACACCAAACATAGCAAATCCGAATTGGGCAAGGCACACAACAAGCAAGGCAATTACACCAAGATTGATGGTTTTCGTCAAAGCCATCCCATCTTGTTCAGAAAGATTTGAACCTATTTGACGGGCAGCAATAAAGGTGACACCACAACCAAGGGCAGCCAACCCAATGCCTTGAATGCCAACACCTTGGGATCTCAAGGCGACAAATACCAAGCCACTGAGAGTATATCCAGATAAGAGGCTGTAGGTTGCCAACAGGGGTAGTGCAAGACCCTTATTACCTTTTTGGGCAATATTTTGGGCAACAAAGAACAAAATTAACTCCAAAATCACTGCACCAATGAAGGTGGGAAAGAATATTTCGGGGTTAGTACGGATAACTCCCAAACCACCGTAGGTTCCTAATGCTGTTAGCACCAATCCACCACCAACGTAGGGGAGAGCGTTGGCAATCACATTTGGGCCAACGAGGGCATGAGACTTAGCCTCACGGATAGCTTCACGAAAATTACTGGTATTGCTCATATTGAAAAACTGTTGTTTAGGAAAACGTTCTGCTTATTACTATTCTTACCAATATTTGAAGAAGAAGTCAGAATTCAGGAGTCAGGAGTCAGGAGTCAGAATTCAGGAGTCAGAATTCAGAAGTCAGAATTCAGAATCAAGACGCTCTCTACGAGACGCTAAAAGCGAACGTGGACTCGCTACCGCTACGCTATCCGCCACTCCTACAGAATTCATACTGAATTCTGACTCCTGACCCCTGAATTCTGTTTCGATAAATTTGCAATTAATTCAGTGCCGATCAAATTGCACTCAATATGACAGATAAGTATTAAGTCAGTCATGCATTTTTCAGCATAAATAGCTAGTTTTCGTTGCAAAAGCTAAAGATTATGTGCCATTCAAGAGTTATGTAAAAAACAAAAATAACCTGCAACAGAGGGGTTCGCAAAATCATGCGTACAAATACTGAATTGTGGAGTTAGACCCCTAACAAGTTCAGTGAAACGACGATGGCTTATTCTTCCCTGACTCAGCAAAATAATAACAGCTTAGAAGAAAATATACGCAACTCCATTTTCTCAGCAATAGGAGTTACAACAAGGGAATGTATATGGCAACAAGTGAGTCCTCTTTACGAACTGATGGTATAGAATTATTGCACTTGTACCACCAGAATCCTTCTATTAAACTTCGTAATAAACTTGTACAGTTACATACTGGCTTAGTACGGAAGATGGCTCATAAATTCAGCCATCAATGTAATGAACCTTATGAAGATTTAGAACAAATTGGGTATTTTGGTTTGATTAGGGCTATTGAGCGTTTCGACCCTAGCCAAGGATATGCTTTTAGTTCCTTTGCAGTGCCATATATTCGCGGTGAAATGCTGCACTTTTTGCGCGATCGCAGTACTCTATTAAAAATTCCCCGTCGTTGGCAAGAATTATACAATGAAGGGCAAAAGATTCGCAAGGACTTGGCAATGTCTTTAGGTCGTCAGCCCAAGGATGCTGAAATTGCCAGCCAACTCCGGGTATCTGTGCAAGAATGGCAAGAAACCAAATTAGCGGCTCAAAACCGGATGCCTTTGAGTTTAGATGCAACCGCAGTTAACTATGTTGATTGCCAAATAACCTTGGGTGAAGCACTTCCTTGTCCTCGTTCTCATGTGCTTCTGCAACAAGAAGAAGAACGCCAACAACTCCAAGGTGCAATCAATATGTTGGAAGAAAAACCCCGCATGGCAGTTGAAATGGTATTCTTGAAGGAACTTTCTCGCAAGGATGCTGCTAAAAACATTGGTACTAGTCCAATGACTGTAACTCGCTATCTGCAAAAGGGAATTCAAGATTTGATTTGTTATTTGCAACCGCAGGTAATGCCCACTGGGTCTTGATGTCATTAGTCAATGGTCAGTGGTTGGTAGAAAAGCAACTGACAAATAACTAATAAACTAATTATCGAGATTTTAAATCAGCGATCGCACCTTTGGTCATAGCAGCAATAGCTTGATCTGTCGCTTTTGGCAAATGATAATATTTACCGCCTGCTGTTTGCGATAATTCCTTGGCAAAGCCTGTAGACACAAATTTACTTTCCGTATCAATTACTAATAGTTGCATCCCTAAAGCACGAATTCTAGCAGCAATTTCTAATAATTCTCCTTTGATATCTGGCTTTTCTCCTGGTTCTAGCTGTTCACCTAAAGAACGCGCTAAAGGAATATTACCCCGCCCATCGGTGATTGCGACAAGGACAACTTGCCCAATATCTCCACTCATCTGAGCATTTAAGCCGACGCGCACAGCTTGAGTTAAACCATGTGCTAAAGGCGAACCCCCACCACAGGGCAACCTTTCCAAACGGTTACGCGCCAAAGCAATAGAACGTGTTGGAGGTAATAATACCTCTGCCTGTTCTCCCCGGAAGGGAATTAATGCTATTTGGTCGCGGTTTTGATAAGCTTCAGTCAACAGTTGCATCACTGCACCTTTAGCCGATTGCATTCGATTCAAGGCCATTGAGCCAGAAGCATCTACCACAAATACTACCAACGCGCCGGCTTTGCGTACCAGGCGTTTCGAGCGAATATCAGGCTGTTCGACAATAACTTTTCTATCTGGTTGTCTTTCTCTTCGTGCTTTTTGATATGGAGCCGCAGCTCTCAAGGTAGCATCTACTGCAATGCGTCGCGCTTTCCCTTTGGGTAACATTGGCTTAATATAGCGTCCCCTGTCATCGGAAAAGATGATACTGCGACTACCAGATTTACCTTGCCGCTTCGCTGTTTGAGTAAAGTAAAGCACGCTGTCATCAAGAATTACCCCTTCTGGATCAAAGATAAACTCTTCCGGGATATCGGGGGGTTCTTGTTCTTGATTTTCTTCTTGTTCTTCTTGTTCTTCTTGTTCCTCTTCTGATTCGTCCTGGGGTTCTTCTTGATTCTGTTGCGGCGGCGGTGGAGGGGGTGGCGGTGCTTGATCTGGTGGTGGTGTCTGCACAACTGTGGCGCGTGGTACAATTACCAATTCCACTGCACGGCGCAAATCTTCGGCATTAACTGTTGTCCGTCCCTCTAAAGCCGCAGCAGCTTTGGCAACCCGCGTGGCGAATAACTCGGCGCGATGTCCCTGAACTCCGCCACGAATGGCTTCATCCACTAAGTAGGCAATTTGTTCGTGGGTGATGATTACTTCTTTCAACCATTCCCGCGCCAAGATGATTTGGGTTTTGAGGGAGTCTAAATCTTCGTTGTACTGTTGGAGAAAGTCTTGGGGAGATTTAGAATAAGCGATCGCAACTTCTACTGCTTCTACTCTTTGATCTAAGCCGAGTACACCGTCAGCAGAGAGTGCGATCGCAATTCTATCTAGCAAATGCTCCCGTAATCCGCCTTCTTCTGGATTGTAGGTGGCAATGAATAGGGATTTACACGGATGCTGAAAACTAATCCCTTCCCGTTCGATCTGGTTGCGTCCCTCAGATAATACTGTTAAAAGCTGATTTGATATTTGGTCATCTAATAAATTAATTTCATCTACGTACAGTACACCCCGGTTAGCTGTAGCGAGTAAACCGGGCTGAAAAATCGTATCACCTTGTTTTACAGACTTTTCCACATCCACTGAACCTAGGAGTCGGTCTTCTGTGATACCTAGAGGAATTTGCAAAAAAGGCGCAGGGATGATTTCGACGGGAACATCTTGAATATTTTTATCTGCGTACTCCGCCAATAATTGATCGTCCCATTCTTCTGGATGGTTGGGGTCACAATTGCTGATTGAACCTTTGATAACTTCAATGGGCGGTAGTAGAGCGTGGATAGCACGAGCCATTACAGATTTTGCCGTACCGCGACGACCTGCGATCGCCACTCCTCCCAAACCAGGATCAACTGCGGCTAAAAGCAAGGCTAATTTAATTGCTTCTTGACCGACTACGGCTGTCAAGGGAAAAGCAGTGATTGTGGGGTTGATAGTAGGCGCAGGCATTGTTTGCTTTTATAGCGAGTCTCGGCCTTTAGCATACCAATTTCTGACACATTTAGAATAGGGATTATGGCAATGAGAGAAAGGTAAGGTTATGAGTATTGCTCAGACTAAACGCTTCACACTGGATGAATACCACAGGCTTGGAGAATTGGGCTTTTTCCATGAAGATGACCATATTGAATTAATTAATGGGGAAATTATTGAAATGGCATCCAAAGGTACAGTCCATGAAACTTGTTTAAGAAATTTGTGGAAGCAACTCCCAAAAATTGTAGGAGATAGGGCAACTTTGCAATCTCAAGCCCCGATTACCTTACCACCTAAGAGCGAACCTGAACCGGATTTTGCGATTGTTCAAAACCGAGATGATAATTATCTCTCCTCTCACCCTAAACCGACTGATGTGTTATTGGTGATGGAGGTTTCAGATTCTTCTTTAGCTTATGACCAAGATGTGAAAATCCCTCTTTATGCTCAAGCAGGTATTACTGATTATTGGATATTCAATTTATTCGATAATTATTTGGAAGCTTACAGTAAACCATATCAGGATAATCAAGGCAGATATGGTTATTCAAATAAGCGAATTTTCCTGTCAGATGAGATAATAACTTTTCCCTGCTTCCCTGATTTATCTCTTGATTTAGCTAAGGTTTTTCCGCCAAAACGGAACTTTTAAACTTTGTTATAGGATTCAGTCATAAGACAAAGGATTAAGTTTTATGGCTTATAGTGATTTTAAACTTATTGAAGTTATCGATTCTTTTGGGTTGGTTATCCACGAATCATCTGGACTATTTGCAAATGTCCAGGAGCAAGAATGTAGTGATTTATTATCTACTATTCTTAGGGAAAATGTTGATTTAGCTGTAGCGATAAGTTCGGAAAAAGCTCGAAGTGAAATGATAATAAGTCCAATTCTATTAGAAATTAGACGTAAATTTAATTATGAAATCAGCTTTTTTTCGGGAGTTGATTTTACTGTTGATAGCCAGCGAGGATTAAACGGCTTTTGTGATTTTATTTTGAGTCTTTCTTCGGAGCAGTTGCTTGTACGTAGTCCGGTGATTGTCTTAGTAGAAAGTAAAAATGAGAATTTGAGGTCTGGTTTAGCCCAATGTATTGCCGAAATGGTAGCTGCTCAGTTATTTAACGAAAGAGGTGGAAATCAAATAAAAGCTATATATGGTGCTGTTACTATCGGCACTATCTGGCAATTTCTCAAGCTTGAAGGTAATGTAGTTTCGATTGACTTGAGTGAATATTATATTAAGGATATTAAAAGAATTTTGGGTATTTTGTATGGTGCGATCGCGCAAAGTAAGCCGTAAATTATTTATTGTATAGAATATTATTCTAATAAATAAATGCTGATTTTGAGGTAATACGATAGATGATTATTAAAATTGATAAATTGCACACGATAATTTTTAGGTTAAACTAGACTTTTATTTAGTAAAATTATCTAAATATATGAAAATACCGGACAAGCAGGATAACAAAGTTGAATTATCACATGAAGAGATTTTGAAAAGAGTTGAGAAAGTAATATTGGAAACCTTATCAATACAGTATGAAGATATAAATCTAGATGATAGTATTTTTTTAGGACAAGAATATGATCATGTCACTACAGTTTATGGCTCTGTTTTAGATTTTAGCCAATGTTCCTATCCAGAAAATTCGCTTGGAATGAAACCTCTAGATGGAGTAGAGCTATCAATGGCTTTGGAGGAAGAATTTGACATTGAAATTCCCGATGAAGAATTCGATGGCAAAGCATCTATGACTATTAAGGAGCTTGTTGACTTTATTTCTTTAAAACTGGGCAGTGCGTAGCCTTAAACTTTCCCAGTCCCTCATGGTACGAAAAAAGATATATTGAACTGAGTTAGATATACGGGCTGCCTAAAATAGCTTTGATAAACCTAGATTTATACTCAAATAGATTTTACCAAGACACCGCTATTTGAGTTTTTTTCATATTTTATGATAATACTATTAGTAAAGTTGGCTAACAGTCAATTTCTACAATATAAAATAAGGTAAAAATGCACAGAATTTTGATTTTCAAAAATGAAAAACTTCTGCGACAAGCACTTACCCACCGTTCTTATGTCCATGAAAACCCTGGAGAAGGCGAACATAATGAACGCTTAGAATTCCTCGGTGATGCTTTGCTGAATTTTTTAAGTGGCGAATATCTCTATGGTCGTCATGCAGAAATGGGAGAAGATGAATTAACCCGGCGGCGTTCGGCGTTGGTGGATGAGAAACAATTAGCAAAGTTCGCCGAGGAGGTAGGTTTAGACTTTAGGATGCGGTTAGGAAAAGGCGCAATTCGAGATGGAGGCTACCAAAATCCTAATTTGCTCAGTAGTACCTTTGAGGCAGTTCTTGGTGCTTACTATTTAGATAATGATTCTAATATTGAAACAGTTCGCGCAATTATAGAACCACTATTTGATTCTGTAGATCCTAAGCATATAATTTTGTCTCGTTCTAATGTAGACTCAAAAAATCGCTTTCAAGAATGGGTGCAACGTAATGTTACTCCAAATCCCCCTAAATATTTTACAGAACAAGTAGGAGGCCCTTCTCACGCGCCTGAATTTATCGCCAAAGTATTAGTAGATGAAAAAATTTACGGAGAAGGCAAGGGACGGAATAAGAAAGACGCAGAAAAAGCTGCTGCTGAAGATGCGCTAGATAAGTTGAAAATACAAGCTTTATTGTAGAGTTTATGCGTTTAGAAATTTTGATAATTTTAAAATTAGAAGCTTTTTAACACTGAAAAACTGCAAAAAAAGAGGGTGGCGTATACCATCCTCATTTTATTTTTTGTTACTTTACTCATTCCCAGATAGTAGCCAGAAAAGAGTCAACTATTACAGTTGCGGTACATACTGTTGCTTCTCCGGTACTTCAGCGTACTCAGCTACAATCTGGCGGAATTCTTCGCCGTCAATGGTTTCTTTTTCGATGAGCAAATCTACTAAGCGATCGGTGACAGTGCGATGGTCACGGATGATATTCTTAGCATTGTCGTAGCACTGCTCAACAATTTCTCTAACTTGAGCATCAATGCGAGAAGCAATGGATTCGGAATACTCAGATCGGGTTGTCCAATCACGACCCAAGAATACTTCTCCCTGCTGGCTTTCTAACGACAGTGGCCCTAAGTCCGACATCCCGAACCGAGTCACCATCTGCCGGGCCATTCCCGATAGTTGCTGCAAGTCTCCACCAGCGCCAGTTGTGACTTCCGCAGCCCCAAAAATCACCTCTTCAGCGGCGCGACCACCCAAAGCACCAGTAATTCTGGCTTTCAACTGAGAACGAGAAATTAATCCCTGTTCTTCGTTGGGTGTAAACCAAGTTAAACCCTGTGCTTGTCCACGTGGGATAAGTGTAACTTTTTGCACTGGGTCATGGTCTTTTAACAAAGTCCCCACTAAGGCGTGTCCAATTTCGTGGTAGGCAATTAAGCGCTTGCTCTTGCTGTCCACCAAAGGAGTACCTTCCATCCCTGCAACTACACGATCCACCGCATCATCAATTTCGCGGAGAGTGATAGCTTCTTTACGTCTTCTCGCAGTGAGAATTGCTGCTTCGTTGAGTAAGTTGGCTAAGTCAGCACCAGTGAATCCAGGAGTGCGGCGAGCGATCGCATCTAAAGATACGCTAGTGTCTAGTTTCTTGTTCCGCGCATGGACTTGCAAGATTTCCAAACGCCCTTTGATATCGGGTGCATCGACTGTTACTTGGCGGTCAAAGCGACCGGGACGCAATAAGGCTGAGTCTAGTACATCGGGACGGTTGGTGGCAGCAATAATAATGATGCCTGTGTTACCTTCAAACCCGTCCATTTCGGTGAGCAATTGGTTGAGGGTTTGCTCTCTCTCGTCGTTACCGCCACCGATACCAGCACCCCGTTGGCGTCCAACGGCGTCGATTTCATCGATGAAGATGATACAGGGGGCGTTGTCTTTAGCTTTCTTGAACAAATCGCGGACGCGGGATGCACCCACACCAACGAACATTTCTACAAATTCCGAACCGGAAATACTGAAGAAAGGTACACCTGCTTCACCTGCGATCGCTTTTGCTAGTAAAGTTTTACCAGTTCCAGGAGGCCCAACTAACAGCACTCCCTTGGGAATCCGTGCGCCTACAGCGGTAAATCTTTCTGGCTGCTTCAGGAAGGTGACAACTTCTTGCAATTCTTCCTTAGCTTCTTCAATCCCAGCTACATCATCAAATTTGACGCCGGTTTTCGCCTCCATTTGGAAACGCGCTTTCGATTTGCCGAAGTTCATTGCTTGACCTGGCCCGCCGGGAAGGTTGCTAGAACGCCGGAACAAAAAGAATAACCCAGTAATCAATAAAACTGGAAAGATGAGATTGCCCAACAATCCCCAAATTGCGCCATCATTCCGCATGGGGTGAGCATCAAAACTAATTGATTTTTCTTTGAGCTTGCTAATTAACTCAGGAGCGTTAATAGGCAAATCCACACGCCACCTTTGGACATGATTTTCCAGGTCTGGATCGCGGGCTTCTATAATTGCTGTCCTACCGCCTTCATACAGATCCACACTGCTGACGCGATCGCCATCCAAGTATTCTAGAAAGCGACCATAAGTCATGCGGGTATTAGCTGTATTCTTACTCATGTCGGCAGGAGCGCCTGCAAAGGCCCCTTGCCAGAAGAAAAAGCCAATTACCAAAGCTGGCAACGTCCAGAGTGCTACGACTTTCCAAGAGAATTTCATTTTAATTTGCCTCTAGATGCCTATACAACTCGTTAGCTCTAGTAACCGAATGTTCATCACTCTGTCACTTTAAGCTGTTAAACGGATGTTTATAAATCCATTTTGTTTAATTTGATCTCTTACATGCACTGTCATAAGGCAGTTAGAGCATTATGGCGATGCCAACAAGAATCTTAATCAAAGTTAACTTAATTTTAATACAATATCGCACGAGAAAAGGGAGCGCAACGAGATGCAAAGACAGAGAGAATTTCTCCAGAATGCTCCTCATATCGTCCAAGCCGCTCTCAATAATGATTCTGGGGGAGTGAGCGAGATGAGGAAGAAGGGGAGAAGTTACAGTAAGTTTTTCTTTTCCCCCCTGCTCCTCTGCCCCTCCGCACCTCTGCTTCTTGTGCCCAATCCCCTACTTTACTTCTGTAATTTTTAGAGTGTAAGGAAGATACTTGCCCTTTTCGTAGGAACCAACCCAAATTTGGTAACTTCCAGGTAGCCATTCACCAACAATGCCAGCATTTTTGCCATCAAAGTCGTCATTGCACCAAGTACCACCGGGCCCTTTGATAATTATGGTGGTGTCTTCAGGACTTTGCACTTGCAACTTTAGGTAGTCAAATTTACTTGTTAACGCTAATGTGTGGTCTGGTGTTTCATCCACAAATCCGGTACAAGGGCCGGTGGCTGTTTCGCTTCTCCCACCTACTTGACTCCCAGATATTGAACCACCACTCATCCCGCGAACTGTCAGGGGGTCTGGCGAAAACTGAGGGCTAAGGGTGACATCTCCAAATATCGTTGGCGCTTCCTGAGCATCAACCGCAGCATTAACTGTCGATATGATGAAGAGCGTAACTATCATAAACGATAATCTCATCCCTCTATTGAGCGCTGTTGTCGGCATTGTAATTACGTTTGCTTCTAAGTGTTTTTGAAGACATTAATTTTACACACCAAGTTCCCAACATGAGGAGAATTGACTACCTATTTTAGATGTGAAATTGGGGATAATTCATTAGTAATTAGTCAATTATTTCTTGTTCCCATAGTTGCTTTACCTTATGGATAAGGGCACACGTTTGTGCGCCCCTAAAATCTGAAATATTTCTAAAATCTGGAAGTAATCGCTACTTAGCTTCCGTCATAGCCCGACTCAAGCGCGGTTTATCTAAACCAATCTGATTTAGTAGTAACCAAGATTGGATCAAGTCGGGGCCATGAACATCTCCAGTTAAAGCTGCTCGGAGCGATCGCATCACTAAGCCTTTTTTGACTTTTTGTTCTTTCACAACTTGTTTAATAATCTCCTGGGCGGCGGCTTCTGACAGTTGCGGCTGATTGTCTAAAGCTGTGACAATCGCTTCAAGAACAGCCGCCGAGCCTTCTTGCTTCAGTTGTGTACTGCTTTCCTCGCTAAATTCAACTCTGTCGCTAAAAAACAATTGGCCTTGAGCTACTCCATCTACCAAGCGAGTCAAACTCTGACTAATTAAAGTTACTAACTGTTCTAACCAGGGGCGATCGCGTCCACCATCAAATTTATAGCCAGCTGCTTCCCAAAAGGGGATGAGTAAATCTGTGAGTTTATCTACTGGCGTTTTGTGAATATATTGACTGTTCAACCAATCCAGCTTGTCCCAGTCAAACTTTGCACCTGCTTTATTTACACGCTCAAAGCCAAATTCTTTAGCAGCTGATTCTAAGGTAAATATTTCTTGCGTCGAGTCTGGTGGCGACCAACCCAGCAATGTCATGTAATTTACCAAACCTTCAGCAGTAAAGCCCATTTTCTGGAAGTCAGAAATGGAAGTGACGCCATCTCGCTTAGAAAGCTTGCGCCCTTCCATATTCAAAATTAATGGCGTATGGGAAAACTCTGGGATTTTTGCACCCATTGCTTCATACAGCAGAATTTGCTTGGCGGTGTTGGCGATGTGGTCTTCTCCCCGGATGACATGGGTGATTTGCATATCAATGTCATCCACTACAACGACAAAGTTGTATAAAGGTTGACCGCTACCCTCTTCTGAAGCGCGGGCGATGACCATATCACCACCTAAATCGCTACCTCGCCAAGACATCTTTCCCCTTACTAGATCGTTCCAGACAATTTCCCGCCCATCTTCGATTTTGAAGCGAATCACAAAGGAGCGACCTTCGGCTTCAAAGGCGGCGCGTTGTTCTGGGGTGAGGTTGCGGTGACGGTTGTCATAGCGAGGTGCTTCGCCTCTGGCTTTTTGAGCTTCTCGGAGCGCCTCTAGTTCTTCGGAAGTAGTGTAGCAGCGATAGGCTAATCCTTGAGCTAGCAGTTTTTCTACTGCTTCTTTATAAAGATCCAGGCGTTGGGATTGGAAAAATGGCCCTTCATCCCAGTTCAGTCCTAGCCAGCGCAATCCTTCAAGAATATTGTCGGTGTATTCGGGACGCGATCGCTCTAAATCTGTATCTTCTATTCGCAGTATAAATTTACCGCCGTGGTGACGGGCAAATAACCAGTTGAATACAGCGGTTCTAGCTGTACCAATATGTAAATTTCCGGTTGGACTCGGCGCAATACGGACTCTAACAGTCACAGTTAATTCTCTCTTTCGCGAAGCATGATAAATGTAGCTTATATTTAAACTTTGAATTCTGAGTCAACCTCTTTGGGTAATTCAAAATCCAATATCACCTAAGTTAGGTGATTTGCTACTCATAATTTTTAGAACGGGACTGACGGGGCTCGAACCCGCAGCTTCCGCCTTGACAGGGCGGTGCTCTAACCAATTGAACTACAATCCCTTGTTTGGCAACTTTGCTATTATCACTATTTTTTCTTTACTTGTCAAGTGTTTCGGAGTTAGGAATTAGGAATTATTTTTATTACGTATTTCACAGGTGCGAATTATACGTTAAAAAGACCGTGATAATACAACTTGTGGCTCTGATTCCAGATGTTGCAACATTCTGGATTGCATTTGTTTATACTGCTGCTTCAATAGCTGTTTGCTCAATTGGGGTTGAGAAACTGGCGGTAGACGATGACTCTGTTGCACCCAAGTTTTCAACATTTGCCGCTGAGTTGGCTCAATGCGACTGCTGAGAACCTTTATACAAGAATGTGGTGCTTCCAGAGTAAAGAAAATCAAAGGATATTGTTCATTTTCGGACAGAAGACCTACCATCTTAAGATTTTGAGTATTTTGCATATCTAAGTAGCAGGGTAGCCACTTAGGAGCCAATTGCCGATTGTAGAGTACAGTTACCCACAACAGCATCGGATGAGGGGATGTCACAAAGACAAACTGGTTATAACGGGTAGAAACCGCATAATTTTTGATTTCTTGTTTAGACAACATTAACCATAGCGCTGTTATAGAGCCTTGTGGGGTGTCTAGAAGCTGGGGAAAAACAATTTCTTGAATTGGTTTATTTGGAGGCCACAAAAGTTGCCGATAGCTTTGTTCTACTGTGATTGGCAATGGGGAATTTAAGGGGCGGCTAAGAACGGAGTTAGAGGCAAAATTTGTAGGTAAACTGTGACAATTAGACTGTTCTAAACTATTTAAAACTTGTAAAATTTCAGCGATATTTTGAGGGCGATCGCTTACTTTTTTAGCCAGACAAGCCATAATTAAATTATTGAGTTTTTGAGGTATTTTAAGAGTAGGTTTAACATCTGCGATCGTTTTTGGTGCTTCAAAGTGATGTGCTTTATACCAAGCACCAAAGTAATCAGTTTCCGGTTGCCAAGGTTTTTTGCCTGTAAGCATTTCAAACATCATCACGCCCAGGCTATAAATATCAGAACGACTATCTAGTTTTTCCCCATCTAGCTGTTCTGGAGAACAGTAGGGTAAAGTGCCGTTAAATCCGCTACTTGTACTAGCTGTTGATGTATAATTCAAAAATCTGGCAATACCAAAATCGAGAATTTTAACTAACTGACCCAATATCGGATCGGGAATAACTAATATATTGGCAGGCTTGATATCTCGATGAACCAACGGACAAATTTTGCCATCAATATTAATCCCTTGATGGGCACACTGTAAGCCCAAACAAATTTGGCGAACGAGAGTCAAAAACATGGGCAGAGATAGCGGAATTAAATCCTTTAAACTCTTGCCACATAGATATTCCATGACATAGTATGGTTTTCCTTTCTCATTCACACCATAATCATAAGCCCGCACTATATGTACGCTCTTTTGACTCAAGGCTGCACTCATTAAAGCTTCACGAGCAAAGTCTTGTTGCATCTTAGTATTAGCAACAGTTTGAGTCAAAAACTTGATAGCAACTGGTATACCTCCTAACAAAACATCATTCGCTAAAAAAACTTCACCCATGCCACCGCTGCCAATTAATTGCTTGAGTTGATAACGATTGGCAAGTAAGCCCGTACTACTTGGAGATGTAAATGGGCTTTGATTCACTTTGTTCACCTCTGATGCTGAGTCCATTTAAAGTTAGCAATAAACACATAAAAATCTTGTTAGTTAATGGTGGCAAGCATTTTGATTTTGTTAGCAGAATTTCAACGAGGTAATAGCATTTTCAAAAACATTTCCAAAAATTTATTCATCCAAGTTTTTAAAACTTCTGTCTCAGATTTTTGATGTGTGGCTAAGTTTCGTAATATATCTAACTTCAGCTTTTCGTACTCTGTTTTTAGAATATTTTTGGCTTGACTAGGCAAAATTAATTCATTTGACTGTTGACTAGTATCTAACCAATCTACAAGTTGTTGACGCTGTTTAGCTGTGAGATTTAAAGTCGTTACATGAGAGCAATGAGTTGGATCTTCTAAGGGAAAAAATAGTAAATGATAGTAGCCTACTTCTGCTAAACTACGCGCTATATTTTGACTCTTATTATCTTTTAGATCCAGAAAATAAGGTAGCCACTTAGTTGTAGAAGGTTGAGCGTCATATAGTACTGTTACCCAAAGTAGCATCGGGTACACATTCATTTTACTAATAAATTCAGTACTATGTATTTTATCCAAAAATTTTGCAATCTCTTGTTTGGGCAACATTGCCCAAAAAGTTGGTATAGGTCTTTGAGGAGTCTGTAGTAAATGGGGAAATCCAATTGGCGCAATTGGTTTATTTTTAGGCCAATTTTTCTGCAAACACTCTTTTTCTGATAGTAAAGTTGCAGGTACTAATTGAACTGGAAGTGATACTTTAATAATGTCGGTACTGTTACTATAAATAACATTATTAACTTGAGCATTAACTTTTTCTAAATCTTCTAATATTTGGTTGATATTCTGAGGGCGATCGCTGACTTCTTTAGCTAAACAACTCATCAATATTTTTTCTAATATTTCTGGTATTTTAACTTGCGGATTTACTTCTTCAACTGTAGGTGGCATTTGAAAGCGATGGGCTTGATACCAAGTACCAAAGGAGTTACTTTTTGTTTGAAATGGGTGTTTTCCTGTCAGCATCTCAAACATTAATACTCCCAAACTATAAATATCAGAGCGGACATCTAGCAGTTTACGCCCTTCCATGTGTTCTGGAGAACAGTAAGGCAAACTGCCAATAAAAGAATCTGTTAGGGTCATCCCGCTTCGCTCTGTTAAAAACTTGGCAATACCAAAATCTAGTATTTTAACAATTTCACCTTTTTTAGTATCTTCAGCAATAAATATATTTTCTGGTTTAATATCTCTGTGAACAATAGGATAAATTTCTCCTTTAAGACTGATACCTTGGTGGGCACATTGTAAACCCAAACAAATTTGATTACAAATTTCTAAAAACTTCGATATTGTTAAGGGCTGAATTTTCAGAATTTGTTTGAGATTTTTTCCTTGCAGGTATTCCATTACATAAAATGGAGTTTTATCCTCAGTAACTCCATAACTTAAAATGCGAACGATATGTTTACTTTTGCGACCCAATTGAGCGCCAATAAAAATCTCTCTGGCAAAACGTTGAGACATTTGTTGGTTTGACAAACTAAGTGATAGGATTTTGATTGCGATCGGCATACCGCCTTTAGCAGTATCTTCTGCTAGATAAACTCTACCCATACCCCCTTTGCCAATCAAATCTCTGATTAAATAGCGATTGTTTAAAAAGTGTCCGATGTAATCGTCTAATTCTGCTTTTTGCCCTACCATACTCTCACTTTTATTTTCTGGCATAAAAATCATTTATAAAAAATGTTATTGGCAAAATACTTTAATTCAGTCTAGCTAATTATTAAATTTAAATCTCAGAAATATCTGAACTTTGAGAAAATTAATTATATGCTGTAAATATGCTTAAGCTGTGTGCAAAAGCTGCTAAACATTGTGTAACATATTTATTAAGGAGTACGGTTGAGAAATTACACGTAAACTATAAATAAGCTAGATAAAGTTACTTAGTAGATTCCGTGAATACACAGGAATAATCAAAAATAACTAAATAGAAGTCAAGCTGCGATATCTACGATGGTCACTGAGCTTTGCCGAAGTCGGGCTACGCCTACGCACTTTTATTTCTATACGGTTAAAGGTTAAAATTTGGGATGAAACGGCGTAATAATCTAATAAGTGGATTTTCAATTTTAATTTTAAAGGCCAGTATTTGGGTGCGTTGCAGGGAGTTAAAATTGTTATCACTGATAATAATTAATGATTGTTGACCATCCGGTAGTTTTGGTCCAAGAGTTAAGCCTTCGATGTTGTCTAGCAGTACATCTAATTTTCTCAAATCTAACAGCAGTTTTTTCTTAACAGGTTTAATATTTTTGGAGTCAACTGCTAAAAGGCTATCAATATTATGAATATCATCAGCTTCTTCTAAAGAAATCTGAAATAAGGAAATCGCAAATCCTAAACCAGTAAAAGACCTTTCTAAACTTAAGAAGTGTCCTTGATTATCGAGAGCAAGTAAATCAGGTAATCCACTAGCAAATTTGCCAATCAGATTCAAAAATGGTGCAACTGGTTCAGTTTGGTAAAGAAATTCCTTTTCTGACTGGTTGTTGAGCAAGTTGTATTGCAAAATTCGGCAAGGGCTACCGATATTAGGTTTAGCTGCAACACCATCTTGAATTAGAGCATTTTCGGTGGCTGTGAATAGATGCTTATTATCGGGTGTAATTGTGAGGCTTTCAAAAGCCAAATTGTTGCGGATACCTTGTTGACTAGCTTTATCTGGTAAAAATTTATTTGGTATAGGGAGTGTTGCAATTTCTCTGCCAGAAGATAGCGAGAACTCTTTAATAAAAGGATTAATTAATTTTGCAGCATCGCCTTCAGAAGAAACAAATACGGTTGCTTTATTAGTTAATGCGATACCTTCTGTATCAGTTTCACTAGGTCGAAATGTTTGACCATTTTCATTTAATAATGTGGTAACGCTGACTGGAATAATTCCACCTTTTTGTAAGGAACCTTTACTAAAGTCGATTTTCAAGGTGTAGAAACGAGCAGCAGCTTTTTGTCCACGATCATCAGAGATAGCATAATAAAGGTTGTTTTTTGGATTATATGTAATTCCAGATAAACCTCCAACTTCAGTGTTTTGAAAGATTAGACTTTTTGGTAAGTTGGCTTCTCCGATAAATTCTATACTACTGACTTCAACACCATTTGACGGTAAGTTTGCGAATATGAAGCTAATAATTACAATTAAAATCAAAATGTAAAGAATTTTTGGAAATACGAAGATTTTTTTAATTATCTGCATAGTTTTTTTATTAGATAAGTATTTATAGAAACGTCCAAATTTACGTCTCTAAGAATAATATCAATTAAATAAAGAATTTGACAGATATAAGCCTGAAAATCCTTATAAAATAAAGCTTTTTTAATCTTGGGGAAAATCTGAGCAGATGTTTCCTTTACTCAGACTTTGCAAGACGAATTTTGAATTTGAAAACCTTTAGAAAATACGAAATTATTTAAGCTAGTCGTAAATCATATTCATCTTGAAAAAAGTTGACAAGCCAATCTTTGACTTTAAGGGTGGCGCGGCAGTCATCTTCATTGTAGCGTTGAATAATTTCCAGTAAGGTGCGATCGCCTGTTTCTAACCATTGATCGTACCAGTAAATACACTTGGCACCACTGGCTTCTTTATCACGCCACTCAAATCCTATCCAACGAGCGATCGCTTTCAAGGCATAGCTTTCTACGGGCAATGCTACACTTTGGGTTAATTGTTCATACACATCCACAAATCGATTCAGTACAGGACGCACTAAGGAGTGTGGAGTGCCGTAAAGTTTTGCCAACCGTTTGACTGTATCAAACTCGTAGACACAAAAATGATAAATAGGCGCTTCGGGATATTGCCAAACCAAATCCAAAAATTGCTGCCAAACTAATTCTTCGTCTTCTGGTTTGTCTGCTAAAAAAGAATAAAATTGTTCTGTATTAGCTTGTCTATTAACAACTAAAACTCCTAAGAGATAATCTAAATCTAAGTCTGGCTGGGCTTCAATATCAAAATAAAGCTCTATGGGCGCTGTGAATGTAATATCTTCTGTTGGTAGCGGGTAGGGTAAAATTAAAGGTCGTTTTTCTAGCACAGATTGAGCTTGCACTACCAATTTGGGCGCTACTTCGGTGTCAAAACCAAGTAGCTTTTCTAAGCTGCTGGGACTGGTGTTAGCAAGAGATTCCAGCGTGTTAATGTCTAAGGCTTGGAGTTGAGTGTAGCGCAGGGGTGTTACACCTGGTAGTAGTGAGAGATGTTTTTCAGATTGAGCGATCGCATAACATTCACTATACCAATGGCAAAAATTGCACTTTTGGCGAGAAATAAACACCTCTGGCGGATTCGGTGACTCTAAAACTTGAATAAATTCTTCTAGAATCTGCTGCATCCGTGGCATCCATTTAAACAGATCCACTGCATAATTTGTATTTTTACTTCGCAATATCAGCGAAGCTGTTTCAGGTGCAACTCCCTGCACTGTTGCCAAAACTTGGGCATGAAATGCAGCGACAACCTGATATTCTTGCTTAGGGCGCTTACCCAGTTCAATATTTGCCGGGACATAGATCCAATCTCCAAAATGGGATTGTCCTGGTTGTTTCACGAGTAAATCTGGACGACTTAGCAGAGTGTCTGCTTCGGAATAATTTGCTAACAGTACTCCTTTATAGATGTATTCAACCCCACGCTGCATCAATTCTAAAGTTGCCTTCTCTGCCTTTTCCCAGTTTCCATAAGAATAATCTGGTTGGTGATAAGTCATTTGTGCCAAAGCACTCAACTGATGAGCGATTTTGTCCTGTTGGAGTTTCCGTAGCAACTCATTGGGAGCATCGCGCTGACTTTTGTCACCGTGGATATCTAGAAAAGGTCGGCGTTTACAGCGTTGGTATTGCAGTAGGAGTTCAGCATTAATTAGCATCCTTTTAAGTTAACAAGAATTAGCATAATCTGGGAGTAACTATGACAATTAAAATCTGGAAGTGGCAATACCTTCTCTAAATTCGCGCAGTGTGTCGTAGACAGACGCTACGCGTAGCTTGCTTCCCCGTAGAGGTACAGTGGGCTACGCCAAGGTGTTCACGCTTAATTTGCCGTTTATTTTATACTGTCAACAGCTAGCTATTGGCGTAAACAGCATAAACGTTTGCTTTTCTCCTAAANNNCAACTGAGGGAGAGTAACAAAACCACGGTTTGTCCATTATTACAAGGGTACATGACAGAACAACATGAANNNCCGTGTCTCATCTGTGAGCGTGTCACACTCTGGAAAAACGGTCAGAATCCCTACTTTATCCACGAATTCGAGCATTCAATCTTTGTAATTGGCGATCATCAATTTCATCGCGGATATTCCCTAATCCTTCTAAAACAACATATTCGAGAGTTGCATGAACTTCCCCCAGGTATCCAGTCTGCCCTATTTCAAGAGGTGATGCTGGCAGGAAAAGCTCTTGTTAACGCTTTTAATCCCTGGAAAATGAATTATGCCTGTTATGGAAATGGTGAGCCACATATTCATTGGCATCTCTTCCCCCGTTACGAGTCCGATCCAGACCGCAAGGCTAATCCGTGGCATCATGTATCAGAGTTCAAACACCATTTGATTACTTCTCAAACAGCCCAAAATTTAGCACATAAAGTTACAGAACATTTATCGTTACTGATGACGAGATGAAATTTAGCAGCGAAGGCTTAAATTAATTTCATCGCTTTTACCATAAAGTGCAAATACTTTTGAATATCAATAACTTGCAAACAGCAGATATTCCTTGTGAATTATGACTAGTATTTCTACATCATCAATCAAGCTGCATCGAGAGCAATTTCCTGCTTTAGCGAACAAGGCTTATTTCAATTATGGGGGACAAGGGCCGATGCCCCAAAGGGCAATGGATGCGATCGCCCAAACTCAAGCTTATGTTCAGGAAATAGGTCCCTTTGGTAATGAGGCGTATAGCTGGATAGCGCCCCAGACTCAAGCTGCTAGAGTTGCGATCGCTTCGGAGTTAAATGCACCATCTGAAACAATTACTCTCACTCAAAATGTCACTGTTGGCTGTAATATCGCCATGTGGGGCATCGAATGGCGTGCTGGCGACCATCTCCTACTTTCAGACTGCGAACATCCAGGCGTGATTGCCACAGCCCAGGAAATTTCGCGAAGATTTGCTGTGGAAGTTACCACTTGTCCCCTAAAAGCGACTTTAAATGAGGGCGATCCAGTAGAAGTTATTGTCCAGCATTTGCGCCCGAATACCCGTCTAGTAATATTGAGTCATGTTTTCTGGAATACTGGTCAAGTTTTACCTCTTGATAAAATTGCCGAAGTATGCAGGAATAATCATTCTTTTTTACTGATAGATGCTGCCCAATCTGCTGGTTTATTGCCTTTAAACTTAACTGAATTGGGAGTAGATTTTTATGCTTTCACTGGTCACAAATGGTTATGTGGCCCAGCGGGTGCTGGTGGTTTGTATGTCCGCCCAGAAGCACGAGAAAGCCTGAAACCTACATTTATTGGCTTGAATGGCATTGTTGTAGATAGTCAATCTCAGCCTGTAGATTGGCTTCCAGATGGGCGACGATACGAAGTGTCTACATTAGCTTATCCGTTGTATCTTGGGTTAAAGGAAGCGATCACAATTCATCAGCAATGGGGAACGTCACAGGAACGTTATGAGCAAATTTGCCATAACAGTGAGTATCTCTGGCGACAATTGACAGCATTAGCCAATATTAAATGTTTGCGAACTTCCCCACCCGAAAGCGGTATAGTCTCCTTTCAACTTGAAAATAATCAACCTCAGACTCATTTGAAGTTGGTAAAATTTTTGGACTCACAAAGGATATTAACTCGGACAATTGCCGATCCTAGCTGTATACGCGTTACCGTTCATTACTTTACTTTAGAATCGGAAATCGACTTATTGATTGAGGCGATTCAAAATTTTTGCAAAAGTAATTAAAAGTTAGGAGTTAGAAGTCTGTAAATTATGATTTTAACTCCTAACTCCTAACTCCTAACTCCTAACTTAAAAATGGAACGCCCAATCTTATACTTAGCAATAACTAACCACGGCTTTGGTCATGCTACCCGCACGGCTTCTGTAGCTGCAACAATTCAAAAGTTATGTCCAGAAATTCTGCTAATTGTGGTAAGTACTGCCCCACGCTGGCTTCTAGAGTGCTATATAGAAGGCGATTTTATCTATCGTCCCCGTGCATTTGATTTGGGTGTGGTGCAAACAGATAGCTTGACAATGGATAAAGCAGCGACTTTAGAAAAATTGCTGGATATTAAGAAGCATCAAAATTCGCTGATTGCCTCAGAAGTGAATTTTATCCGTCAAAATCGCGTTAATCTCATTTTGGCAGATATTCCCTTCCTTGCTCCTGGGTTTGCTAAAGCGGCAAATATTCCCTGCTGGATGATGAGTAACTTTGGCTGGGACTTTATCTACCGGGATTGGGGAGGTGAATTTACCGCAGTTGCAGATTGGATTAGTGATTGGTATGCAAAGTGCGATCGCCTGTTTCGTCTCCCTTTCCACGAACCAATGCCAGCTTTTAATAATATCACAGATGTCGGCTTAACAGGCGGTTCCCCCCGTCACTCTGCTGATGATTTACGTTCTCTTTGGAGAATAACTGCACCAGTTGAAAAAACTATTTTGTTGACCTTTGGCGGGTTGGGTTTGCAGCAAATTCCTTATGATAACCTACAGCGATTTCCAGATTGGCAATTTATCGTATTCGATCAATCTGCCCCTGATTTACCTAATTTAGTGAAAATTAATGACCACAAATACCGCCCTGTAGATTTTATGTCTATTTGTGGGCGAGTTGTTTCTAAACCTGGTTATAGTACTTTTTCGGAAGCCACAATACTAGGATTACCAATTGTCACCATACCGCGTGAAGACTTTGCCGAAGCAACTTTTATAGTAGAAGGCATAGCTAATTATAATCAGCATCAAATCATCACCCCATCTGAGTTTTTTCAAGGGACTTGGAATTTTCTCCATGAGTTACCCCAACCTCCAAGGCAATCTCAACCAATTGCTAAGGATGGTAATGAAACTATAGCTCAAGCTGTTATCAATTATTGCCATACTAAAGATAGTAGATAATATTTCTCAGAAACTTTTCTGGTAAATATGAAACTTTGACAGTAAAAAGTTTTTCATAAGTTTTTTATTTCCTTCTATGCCAATCTGTTCAAATCCAGACTGCTCCATCAATTGTTTTGTTTTTTTGCTATCAAGAATTAACAAATAAACAGTTTCATCGCTGATTATTTCACCATTGTTTTCTCTGATCCATCTATACTGCTTCTTAACGCCTGTATCTGTTTTTGAAACTTTGACCTGATGGATTATGCCTCCTGGTAATTTGTCTACCTTATCTATATGCATACCTTGAGCGCTCAGAACCAATAGACCATTCATTTTGAGATGTTCGGCAACACGCCTTAATGCTATTACATTATTCTCAATACTATTAATATGACTACATAGTAAGTATTCATTGTCGGCATTTGTATCTAGAAAAAACCAAACGCCGCTATTTGAATAAGCTAGATCAAAACTCTCTTTCAGTTGCATGTTAAGAACATCAGATTCGACCAATTTAATTTTATTTCCCAGTCGTTTTTTTGCTAAATCTAACATTTGTTGAGAAATGTCAACTCCTGTAAAGTTACAATTCGGTTTTAGTTTTAAGACTCTTTCTGCTACTAGACCTGTACCTACTCCTATCTCTAGTATATTATTAGAGTCTCTAATTATAGGAAACAGAGATTTAACAACCTCATCGTGGTAGTCAGTGTAAATATATTGAAATAATAAATCATAATAGTTTGCTATGTCGGCGTATATTTTCATAAAAACCTCGTCACAGTAAGCACTTACAGCAAATAAATTTTATAGGTAGATATTAATTATACTGGACTTTAGACTAGTTCGCGGTACGAAGCGAGTGAGACAATCAAGAAAAAGTATTATTAAAGCTCGAATAGAATGGAGCGGAACAATTAGTTTTTTACAAATTTACTAAATATAGTTTTATACTATTTTTAGTAAACATTCTCGATGGGCACAATATTTGGATTGGATGACAATTTTAATAATAGTTGAGTAGTGTAGCGATCGCAATAACAATTTGTTTAATATACTTATCATACCTTAATTTCAGTATTCTACATGACTCACTACCAAAAGTTACTCAGAATTTCTACTACTGGCAAATCTTTTCAAAACATCACCGCAAAAATTGCAGCCACAGTTGTAGAATCGGGTGTTGAAACTGGTCTTTGTACTTTATTTTTGCGCCACACTTCAGCTAGTTTAGTAATCCAAGAAAATGCCGATCCTGATGTTCTTGTGGATCTAGCTAATTTTATGTCAAAACTCGTACCAGAATCAGGCAAATATATCCATGATGCAGAAGGAGCCGATGATATGCCAGCACATATTCGTACTGCACTCACCCACACTTCTGAACATATCCCCATTAATCGCGGACATTTAGTACTGGGAACTTGGCAGGGAATTTACATTTGGGAACATCGCCAGCACAGTCATTCCAGAGAATTGGTTGTTCACATTTCTGGATAGCCGATTCTCAAGTTTTATTGAAGGTGTGGTTTTGTAGAGTTTAAATACTCTGGTTATACTATCTACCTTTTGGATATAATCTCCTAAAATCACGGTGATATGCATTAAAAAATATCGCCTTGATAAATTTTTCATCACAATTATTGATGCAAAAGTAGCCAGATATGCATTAAATAGTTTGTGTATATTTGTAAATCAAAAAGTTAAGTTTATTTGTGATTATTAAATAATCCGCTTATGCCGATATAAACTAATATTTAGTGTCAGCTGTCTGGGCTATTACTATGAAGCAAGAACTAACACCAACTAATACTTTTCAAGTTATTGATGAAATCCTTGCCCAGCAGTCTGTTAATTTATTGTCACTTAGTCCCCAAAAAACATTAATTACCAGCTTTGCAGAATTGGGAAATTTGATTGCGGAACAAAATACCGACATTCAAATTATCACAACTATTGAAGAAACTCTCGAAAGCATAGTCTGTACTCAAATAAAAAATTTCCCAGAAAACATATTTTGGGATTTTGATTTTCTGGTAAATAGTATGCTTAGACAGGCTTTAAATGCAGATGAGGGTGCTATTCCTTTCTTAAAAGTTTTTGGTGAAAAGATGGTTTGTCTGACAGAAATGTTCGGAAATCACACGGAAATACGCTTCCGTTATGTTCATGATTTTATCTATGGATTTGACTGGGCAAGATGGGTACAAAAAGAACCGCAAAAACGCGCACATATAGAACCTTTTAGTCTGGTATTTTTGGATTATTTGCTCGTCAAAGGTAAGGAACTTTTACAACGTATTAATCATGGTCAGGTCGTATCTTATAAACTGTGTGAGACGGGCTACCGCAACCCCTTTACCTTTTCTCGTGAACCAGAAGATGAATACCGTCTGCTAACTTATCTTGCTGAAGAAGAACTTATTCCAGTAGCAGTATGGAACTGGAATGCTAGCCCTGTGTGGAACAAACCTTTCCAAGAAATGCGCCAGCAATTAGCATTAAAATTAAATATTCAACCTCAGAGACGCTGATTAGCAATTAAAAATTGCTGAAGAAAATAATTATGAAAATTGCTGATTTAATTACTTGGTTTGAAGAATGGGCGAATCCCGCTTGGTGTGAAAGTTGGGATAATTGTGGCTGGCAAATTGAACCAGGAGTTTTGCAGGAAAAAGCACGGGTTTTGGTGTGCTTGACACCGACTTTGGCGGTAATGGAGGAAGCGATCGCAGAAAATGCTAATCTAATATTCGCCCATCACCCCTTAATTTTTCATCCCCTCAAATCTTTACGCACTGGTGAAGCGATCGCTGAAATGGTACGGTCAGCTTTTACCCATAATATTGGTATTTACACTGCTCACACGAACTTTGACCAAGTGCAAGATGGGACTGCTGACGTTTTGGCTCAGATTTTAGAACTCAAAGAAGTTACCCCCATAGAACTTACACAAGGAGGATTAGGATATGGTCGTGTTGGTTTGCTAGAGCCATTTCTGACATTACAAGAATTACTCGCTACTATTCAAACCCGACTTGCTCCCCCTAATTTGATTTTTTCTCCAACTGCTGATTTACAGCAAACAATTTCACGAGTTGCCGTTTTGGGCGGTTCGGGGGCTAGTTACATTTCAGCCGTTGCCAAAACAGGCGCCCAAGCTTATCTAACTTCTGACTGTAAATTTCATCAGTTTCAAGAAAGCCGCGATTGCAATCTTATTTTAATTGATGCTGGACATTATGCTACCGAACGTCCGGCTTGCGATCGCTTGGTGCAAAAATTCCAGTCTTTAAATTTAGACTGGGTGCAATTAAGTCAAAAAGATGAAGATTTCCGCCAGTTTTTTGCTTGATTACTGATGCTTGATTGTATTTTGTGGATACTTGTCGAAAAAATTGATTGTTGTATTTTAATTTTGTTAAAAAGTTAGCTTTTCAACATTGATGTTGAAAATTCCTCTGCCCTTTTATTTCTGTATATTAATAGACGGAGTATCGAAAAATCATATTGTGATGTAAATCACTGATTGAGCGTAATACTAATCACACAGTATTAATGTTTCATATCAATTAGTAACAGAGAAAAATGTTTCACACTAGACCTAATGATTTGCTCACTCTGCCTTAATCAAGATGATTCGCACAATTATCGCATCTGCTTTCCAAACGGGATATCTTAGTGTTGAATCTGAGGGTTTACTCCAGCAGGTGCTAGCCACTAAATGTTATCAGCCAGAGGATTTGCCAGAACTCGCAGCCCTATACGATGCAGTCCGCGCAGGAAAAATTAAACGAGAAGCATCCTCGTCGAACGTACTTATAGAATTTCCTTTACCACATAAATCCTCCTGAGACTTCTAGAGTAGAATTTTCTCATGGTCTTTTCCCTCTACCTCTTCCCTTACGCTGTTGCCTTTTTTCAGACAAAAACCTGAAAAACTGAAAACTATTTGGGTGTTGTTGTTGAAAAGCATCAAGGTCAGCAAGAGAATGAGTTAAGATCAGATACAAGTGGGTAAAAGTAAAGCTAAGTCCTCGGACTTCCCAGTAATGCCAATGATTAAAAGTAGGCAAATTAAACAACCGCAATCAACGATTGTTTTGGAGTATTCTTTATTACATAATGGTAGGAATGACTCACCAACAAATATAAACCTGGTTAGGACAGGTACCGAATTGTTTGACTTCTATAGAAGCAGACATTCCCTAGAATAAGCTGGAGAGAGATTTAGTTCATTGGTAGAGCATCTGATTTATGACCCAACATTATCCTGATATTTTGACAACCATAAGCAAATCTTGGGATTGGGTTATGAAGCGTACTTGTTCTAAACAGTGAAATTAACCTCTTAAAGGTGTAATGTAATGGGGTAGAACCCAGATTTTGACAGGTTTAACTACGTTGTTTAAAAAGGCAGAAACAGTACATGCTACACCGCAAGATTTATCAACTGTGTTGCGATGGGCGCGAGGTATGTGTTTTCTTGCGGGACCAGCAACGCTGGATTGAACGCGCCCGCATCATAGACATAGAGGGAGATTTAGTGACCCTACGCTATGAAACAGAAGAAGAGGACGAAGTTTGTTCTTGGGAAGAAATGGTTCGCCTCGAGAGCATTGGTGCTGTAACGCAAAAATTGGCTTCAGTACCACGCGGTAATGTAGAACCTCTGATGACTGAAGATTGTCCCGAAGCAGAGCGCATTCCCAACCGTTACACTGACTCAAATCCAGAATAATTCAGTGCTGAGTGTTGAGTGCTGAGTAAAAAATCCTAACTCAGCATTAAGCATTCAGGACTCAGGATTAGATAAGCCTTCAAAGGCAGGACAGTAACCTTCGAGAGTTACCTTAAAGTTATACAACGGGGAAGCTGGGTTCCAACACCGCTGCCCCCTTTGATGTCGGCATGTACCACAACAGTCTACATCTGTCCATGTATAGCGATCGCTGTTTTGGTTGAGCAGTTCTCGTTGAGACAATCCCCTTAATACTAATTCTTCCCCTTGCCAACGAGCTTCGATTAAACCAGTATCGGCAAATTGCCGCCAACGCGGATCGGCAGTAATCACATTGGGTAGGGTAATTGTGATTACTGTTCCCAACTCTGTCAGTTCGCCTTCGTAGTTAGTCTCAGGTGCTGCTGGTTGTAAAAATGTGTCGCCGATGGGCAGTTCTACTAAGGTATCAGCCGCCGGGGAATGTACGTGGTAGCGGTTTTGCAACTCCTCTAAGCTAGTCAAGTCTGCCAAGTAAGCAGGAGAACCGTGGACAAAAACGACGTGCTGGGGTCGCAAATTATGAATTAGCTGCGTAGTACCAGGGCCATCACTATGCTGAGCTAAAAGATAGCTTTCGACAGTGGTGGGCGCTAAATATTCTTTGTTAACTTTTATATCAATTTTTTCTGGCAAGAGAATCAGCCAAGGCCCGGTGTCCAATTGGCAATGTTCGCCTAAATCAGATGTCGAATCGGTGAGGACAATACAAGGTGACTTGCCTACACTGGGGCGATGTTCTGGTTGTAACCGACGCACGCGGGGACGTACCCGTTCATCCCAAAATAAGGGTTGATGGCGGGCAAAGTTCTGCACCGATGGGGGGAGATGGGGTAGCAGTTCGAGGTATGCATCACACCCAGTAGCGACAGCACCATCTACCCAGATATCTAAATCTCGTCCGGTGAAGTGGTGATGCGATCGCAAGAGCATTAATAATTCTTGACCCAATCCTAAAGCCGGGGTGGGAAGGATTACAGAACAATGGTCAGCGATCGCTCGATTAATTCGCTCGGCTAGTTGATTTTCTTGGTTGCGGCGGTGAGGATGACGGGATGTGCCATAACTACCTTCAATGATTAGCACATCTAAGTCTAAGCCCCGCAGTTCCTCTAAACGCAAACCTTCTACCAAGCGAGAGTTAGATAAGAAAAAGTCCCCTGTATACAGTAGCTTGTAAGTACGCTGTGGGGTGGTGTAGGTCAGAAGAATTGCCACTGCTCCTGGTAAATGCCCTGCGGGAAATAATTCTGCTACCAAACCATCTTGAAATTCTACAGGCGATCGTAATGGCAATGCATGACAAAATTGGGAAATTTTCTCAGGGTCTTCGTCTAGCCAATTCAGTGGCAGTAACTTGCTAGTCACCTCACTACCATATATGGGTAACTTGGGAAAAGCTTTATGCAGCGCCAGTAACCCTTTAGCATGATCTGGGTGAGCGTGACTAATCAAAACTAAATCTGCTGGCTGGGGCAAACTAGTTCCACCTACCGACTTAGTAAGCCCCTTAGCCAGCGATGAAATATTTTCAAAACCACAGTCCAAGAGGATGCGGTGTGGGCCCATTTTCACCAATAAACATACGCCCTCATTGTCATGCTGGACACTATAGGGCAAACATTCTAATTCACTACCCGCTTCCGCAGCATCTACGCGAGAGGATGCCGACAGATTATCCCTCATGCTCTCCTCCCCTCAAACCTCATCATCATGGACATATCCCAAAAGCCAAAAGTTACACAAATTTTGGTTTTGTGACTTAGGGGTAAGTTTTATCGTGCGCCCCTACACCCTGAGAATACAGATTTTTGATTGGGGAGGACGCCTCCACGAACCCGCACTGGTTCGGAAAGGTGGGCTAACGAAAAGCCATCAAGCTAGTAAGTTAAGGAGTCTGGCTCTTGTTTTTTTCCCTTTGCAAGTTCTGAGCTATTTTAGTCAAATCACCCTACAGCAAGTCGCCAAAGGGTCTACAGACTTATCTCAATGTGCCGAGCCGTTACCGTGATAGTCATCTGAATCATAGAATCCATTTTTCGTGCCAAAAAATAAGCACGAAAGCGTAAATATAACTGTTAACCCGGCTAGAATCAGCTTTACATCCATTTGTCTGCTGCCCTTTACTCAAAGACTTTCCTATATTAATTTAGTGCTTCCGCAATCAAACGGAATCACTAGAAAATCTTTACTATGCTTATGTGGATTGGGCAATAGGTAAAGTTACCGCAATCAGTCAGATTGTAGAACCTTTCGGTCAAGCTGTCTATCCATCTAGATGTAAAGCAATATGACAGCAGGAACAAGCCTCTACAGCCCGTAAAAATCCTCATCTAAAATCTGCTCAATGGAAAAAGGACAAACGGTGGGATACTCACTTTCTTGGGGTATCCGAATCCCAAACTTAGCCAACTTACCTTCTTTAATGGCTAGCTTGCGAGCATCTGGGTAGGCTTTTTCCACTGCCTCTACCAGAAAACTTTTTAGAGAAGGAGTATCTGCTAAATTATTCAGAACTTGCTGACGATGTTCAAGTATTGAGCTATACCAGTTTCCTTTCATGCCATCAGGTACATCATACTGAACTCTTAATTTGAGTAAATGCGCCAACAAAATTGTCAGATTGCTTTTCAGAGCATTTTTCTCTGCCTTACCCAAATCAACTAGCTCCTCAATCAAATGCTCAATATCTAACGCCTCAAATTCATGATTTTGTAACTGTTGAATGGTTTGCTCAATCCATAATTGCAAATCTCGATCGTATAGCGGGTTAGGCATTTCTCAGATTAGCTCCTAACTATTCATATCATGTCCGCTTGATTACTTACTAAACCCCAAGAACCCCACCCCGCCAAAGCTGCGCTTTGTCTCCCCTCCCGAAGAGCGGGGAGGGGTGCAATGACTGTGGAAATCATAAATAATTATGCGGACATGATATCACTCACAGTTCGCCCGGAAGTTTATTCGATCATAGCGATGAAAGCGATCGCACATTGTATGTATATCTACTCTGGTGAATCTGTTTGTTATAATTCCCAGTGGTAAATGCGATCGCACAACAGGCACAGGGGCAAAAGCAATACGATTCGGCGGGCAGGATGCCTACCCCACAACAATCATCCCTTAATTCAGCAACGCCTACAATCATTATTGGCGCGATGGTTTTTTACCAAAGCCATAATGCAGTGTATGCATAATCCAAGTTTGAAAGTTGTCAATGTAGCTAAATATCACTGGCACTACCACTAGTGTCAGCAGGGTAGAAGTTGTGAAACCGCCCATAATAGCAATTCCCATCGGTTGGCGAACTTCAGAACCCGCACCAATTCCTAATGCTAGGGGCAAAATACCTGCGATCGTTGCAAAAGAAGTCATTAAAATTGGGCGCAGACGTGATACGCCTGATTCAATGAGTGCCTGACGTTGGGTTTTGCCTTCTTGCATGTTGATGATTGTATAGTCTACTAACAGAATCGAGTTTTTGGTGACAATCCCTAACAGCAACACAATCCCAATTAGGGCATATATTCCCAAGGGTTTTTGAGCAACCATCAACGCTACCAATGCGCCGCCTAAACAAAAGGGTAAGGCTGCCATAATCGATAATGGATGAAGAAAGTTGTTATACAGCAGTACCAGAATTGCATAGATACACATTAATGCCAGCCCTAATGCGCCGCCAAAGCGCCCAAAAATATCTTGCATAATTTTGGCACTGCCTGATGGTTGCTGTACTACCCCTGGCGGTAAGTTTTGCATTGCAGGTAGTTGGTTAATTGTTTGCACCGCCTCTCCTAAAGAAAGCCCTTGCAAATTGGCTTCTACAGCTACTTGACGGGCGCGATCGTAACGGTTGATGGTAGCAGGGCCGCTACCAAAGCGGATATCTGCCACTGCTATGAGGGGAATCAATCTACCATTTTGACTGGGGACTTGGAGATTTGTGATTGTGTTGATGTCAGCCCGCGCTTGCGGATCGATTTGCACGCGAATGGGGATTTGACGATCGCTTAAATTAAATTTTGCCAAGTTGGCCTCATTATCGCCGATGGTGGCAAGGGAAGCAGTCCGAGCGATCGCTTGCACTGTCACTCCCAAATCTGCTGCCCGTTGGGGGTTAGGAATTACTAAAATCTCTGGTTTTACCAAACTTGCAGTCGAAGACACTTCTACTAATCCGGGTAGCGATCGCATCTGCTTTTCTAGGGCATCAGCAGCTTGATTCAAGGCTTCGGGATTTTCACTTCTGAGGACAATTGATAAACCTTTACGACTGTCACCCGGTGACTGACTTTGAAAACTAATTCTAGCTCCTGGTATTTGCTCAAAGTCAGGACGCACTTGTTCCTCAAACTGTTTTTGGGAAATATTTCGTTTTTCTCTAGGTTTGAGATTAATGGTAAGGCTGGCAGAATTGATCTCTTCTGTTGCTAGTACACGTTCAACTACCGGGTTTTGGCGGATGATATCAGTTGCTTGTGTGACTACCTTGTTAACGTCTTCTAATGTGGAACCAGGAGGTAATTCTATAGATACGCTGGAAATTCCAAAGTCGCCATCATCAACGAAACCTTTGGGAATCAAGGGAACCAGCATCAGACTGGCAATAAAAAAAGCTAATGCGATCGCCATTGTTGTCAATCTATGGCGTAACGCCCACTGTAAAAGCGATCTATAAGGTTGAAACCCTTGACGCTTTTCATCTCCAAGTTTTCTACTTCCCTTCCCGCCACCTGGAAGTATAAATTTAAAATTAAAAATTTTTATTATTCCCCTCTGCCCCTCTGCCCCCCGGTCACTGAGCCTGTCCTGAGCGTAGCCGAAGGGCGTAGTCGAAGTGTGCCCCTCTGCCTCTTTTAAAAGATACGCCCCCATCATCGGCGTAACCATCCGCGCGACAAGAGTTGAAAAAATTGTGGAAACGGCAACGGTAACGCCAAATGGTTGAAAAAATTGCCCTGGAATTCCACCCATAAAAGCAACGGGCATAAACACTGCAATAATTGTCGCTGAACTTGCGATTACTGCTAATCCTACTTCGTCGGAAGACTCAAAAGCAGCTTCCCAAGCCGACTTGCCCATAGCGATATGCCGTTCCATATTTTCAATTTCCACAACGGCATCATCTACTAAGTTGCCCACCGCCAGCGCTAATGCCAACAAAGTCATGTTGTTGAGGGTGTAACCAAGGGCTTGCTGCACTGCAAATGTGGGAATTATTGATAGGGGTAAGGCAACAGCAGTAATTAATGTTGCTCGCCAGTCCCGCAAAAACACTAAAATAACGATGACCGCCAACACCGAGGCTTGAATCAACTCATCAATGGTGCTTTGGTAAGATTGGCGGACAATATCGGCCCTAGTAAAAATTAAATCTAACTTGACATCTGGGGGAAGGGTTTTTTCCAGTTGTTTGACTGCTGCTTTTACTCCTTCTTCCACTGTCACCAGAACGCTGCCAGTACTACGCAAGACTTGGAAAGCTACCACAGGTTGATTATTTAAACTGGCGGCTTGGCGCACGTCACCAAATTTATCTTCTACAGTTCCCAAACTGGATAAAGGTACGGAACCTCCTTGTGGTAATAGGATTTCGTAAGTTTTCAAAATATCCACACTGGTGGCACTTCCTAATGTGCGGATACTTTGTTCGCTACCACCAACTTCGGCACGTCCGCCAGGTAGGTTAATGTTCAAAGCGCGGATTTGGTCGTTTACCTGAGTGGCGGTAATCGCTAAAGATTGTAAGCGGTCTGGATTAAGATTAATGCGAATTTCTCGGTCAACGCCACCCACACGCTGAATTTGTGCTACACCACGAACTCCCAATAAGGTGCGGCTAATAGTTTGGTCTACGAGATTACTTAATTCTTCTACAGAACGCCGATCAGATTTAACCGCGTAGGTAATCACCGGGCCGCCGGCAAATTCCAGACGTTCCACAATCGGATCGTTGATGTCTTGGGGTAAATCTTGGCGAATTTGAGCGATCGCATTTCTAACATCATTGGTGGCGCGATCGCTATCTGTACCCAAAACAAAATTGATTGTCGTCTTAGAATTCCCATCGCTAACGGTAGAAATCATGTAATCGATATTACCCAACCCCGCCACAGCATCTTCAATTTTTTTCGTCACTTGGGATTCTAGTTCTGCTGGGCCTGCACCGGGTTGAGTGACTTTGATCAAAACTGTTGGCACATCAATATTTGGGTTAGTATCAATCCCCAAGGATATGAATGAGAACCAACCCACAACGGTCAAAATTAAAAATAAAACTATGGTGGGAACAGGTTTTTTAATCGACCAGGCTGAGATATTAAAAGACATTGGGAAATTTTAGATTTGGGATTTGGGACTTCGACTACGCTCAGTCGAACGATTGGGGATTCGACATCTCAGGGTAAAAATCCAGAATTCAGAATTTAGAATTCAGAATTCAGAAAACTTTAATACTCAAGCTTGATAACACACCAATTCGCTCAAGTCGAGAAATCTTATCAAGACTGCCTTATCAATTGACTGCTCGACTTCCCGCTAAATCACTCACTGATTGGATTCAAAATTCTGACTTCTGACTCCTGAATTCTGACTTCTGAATTCTGACTCCTGCTTCAATCTACAACTCGAACCCGATCGCCATCTTTGAGATAGCCAGCACCATCAACGACAACGCGATCGCCTAACTGTAACCCACTCTTGATTTCCACTGTGTCGTTATTACCAGGATCTCCTAACTCGACTTTCTGACTGCTGACTGTATTTTCACCCGATAAGATGAATACAATTACACTTGCGTCAGCTTGGGACTGCACTGCTTTTTGTGGCACTACCATTTTCATCCCTGAGTTAGTGGTAATTGCAGCACTAGCAAACATTCCTGGTTTCAGTAAAGTTGTTGGTGGTAAGTCAATTTTCACTGTCGCTTCCCGTCTTTGATCGTTCAGCTGTGGTTGTATATCTCTGACTCGTCCTTGCGATCGCACCCGCCGATCGACATCAGAAGTAATTTGCACCGATGCGCCAATTTTCACCTGAGTTAGTTGAGTTTCGGGCACCTTCGCCTGAAGTTCTAGCTTTTCATCTCGGATAATCGAAAATAGTTTTTGTGTGCCACCAATCACGGTTCCCACCTGGGTTTGCGGCGGTACACCAGTCACATCACCAACTCTAGCTAGTTTTTCGGCGATTACTCCCGAAACCGGCGCACGTACCACAGTTTGTCCTAACTGAGTTTGCAGTTGTTGCACCTTAGCAGCACTGCTTTTGACATCGGCTTTGGCTTTATTGACGATCGCTTGGGCGTTATTAATGTTAGCTTGGGCACTGCCGATATTAGCCTGGGCACTACGTATATTTTCTTGGGACAGGTTCACAACTTCTATGGCAGTTTTCACAGCGTAAGAACGAGTATCAAGTTCTTGTTTGCTAATTGTCCCAGAGTCAGCGAGTTGTTGATAGCGCTGATAATTCTTGCCTGCTTCCTCTAACCTCGCCTTAGCTTGAGCTAAATCGGCTTGTCTTTGCTGGACTATTGCTTTATTTGATGCCAAATCTGCTTGTTTCGATGCCACATCTGCTTGTTTCGATACCACATCTGCTTGTTTCGATTCTACATCTGCTTTTGCTTGGCTAATTTGGCTTTGCAGTATGGAACCATCTAACACCGCCAATACTTGACCTTGTTTGACAAAAGCTCCTTCTTTGACATTTGCGGGGATGCTTTTAATTTGTAAACCGTTTGTTTGCGGTAGTACCGGAATTAAATCACTCGCCGCTACAGTCCCAGTCGTTTTAAGGGTACGGACAACACGGGCAGTTTCTACTGTGGCGACAGTGACTGTCATCGCTGGGTTAACTTTTTTATCCGCTACGGCGCTTTGTTGACGGGATGGAAAACGATTTAATAGACTCATCACAACCAAGGCGATCGCAATTCCTAAACCAGTACCCAAGAATAATGGCTTCAACCATGCCTTGGTTTGTTTTTGATCTGATTTGCTTAAAAAACTCCTATCTTCAGAGGTTATAGCTTCTTCCACCTCAACTTCTGAAAGACTTTCATCGCTCACAGTTTCACCTCTACTTGCTGTCTGTCTATCCATACCAAATTTTGGTATTTTCTTAAGAAAACTTGAAGTTTATTTACTTCGATATCAACTATGACGTATTTCATAGTAAATGTCTTTGATCTGCAATAGTATATAATACAACTTTCTCACTAAGAGAAATTACTACTAAAAAGCGATCATAAATTTTATGTAAGTTATGATACAAAAAATTCTCTAATCTTATAGAACTACTCTATGTCACACACCATCTCTATTTAGATCACTGTCAACCAAGGCTTAGATATGAAAAACTGATATAGCTCATCTAGATTTATCTAATTAGAATCGAAAGTATTTATGTACCTTGGTACACCAGGAAATTATTTTTTATACGTAATCAACCATTTATCTAAAGCCTTTGTTTTGCCAAAAGCCGTGTATCCAGGTACAGATAAAGCTAGCGTCTACAGCTACACGTGAGTTACAAAGGAGCAAACTCCATTGCCTTAGATTCCAGCAAGGGTGGCCTTGATTATGGAATTTTGAAATCAATCAAATCAATAAAAAATTGGTATTTACCAGAGTAAGCAGATATGTTCAATGCCACTGAAATTTTAATTGATGCCTTTGTAAATGAAATTCGAGACGGCTACCGTCGCACTTATGGCTGCTTTAAAAATGATTATCAGGATATTATCGCCTGGGCAGGTAACATGGCTTTGGAAAACATTGCCAATAGCGACGCCCTTTATCACAATGTTGAACACACAGTCCTAGTCGCCCTAGTGGGGCAAGAAATTTTACGTGGTAAACATATTAGGGAAGGCGGTGTTTCCAGTGAAGACTGGTTGCATTGTATTATTTCCTTAGTGTGTCACGATATTGGCTACGTTAAAGGGGTTTGTCGGCAAGACCGAGAAACAGCAAACTTATATGCCACAGGTAAAAATGGCAGAATGATTTCTGTGGCTGCTGGTGCTTCTGATGCCAGTTTGACGCCGTATCATGTTGATAGAGCCAAGCTTTTTATTGATGAGCGTTTTGGAGGTCACAAGTTAATAGATGCTGAGGCAATTAAGAGCAATATTGAATTGACTCGATTTCCGGTACCTGCGGCAGAAGATCATCAAGATACAAGGTGTTTTGCCGGATTAGTCCGGGCTGCTGATTTGATTGGTCAACTAAGCGACCCACGTTACCTGAAGAAAATTACTTCTTTATTTTACGAATTTGAAGAAACTGGTGTAAATAAAGTTTTGGGCTATAAAACCCCTGCCGATTTACGCAATAACTACGCTAAGTTTTACTGGAATGGCGTATATCCCTATATTCAAGAAGGACTGCATTACCTATCATTGACACAACAGGGAAAACAAATTCTTGCAAATCTTTACTCAAACGTGTTTGTTGTGGAACATGAAAAACAACAAGAAGAACAGCAAAGGTATTTAGAGCAGTTAGCAGTTAAGAGCTAAGAGTTGGGAGTTAGGAGTTTAGGAGTTGAAAATTATTAATCATGAGTTATGAATTAAGATAAAAACTTAATAACTCATAACTCCTAACTTATAACTCCTAACTACTATGGATTGGTGGCGACGACTGAAGAAAAATCCTTTGGCACGATTTGGGGCTATTTTACTGTTAATTTTCTATATAGGAGTAATTGCAGCTGATTTCGTAGCTCCTTATGACCCCTATGCTTCACAGCCTAATGGTTCACTGCTGCCACCAACTAAGATCCACTGGGTTTCTCAGTCAGGGCAGTTTATCGGCCCCCATGTTTATCCGACGACTCAGGGAGATACTAATTTAGAAACAGGCGATCGCAAACTCATTGTAGACTTCAAAAATCCATCACCTCTGCGTCTATTTGTCTCCGGGCCAGAATACCGATTGTTGCAGATGAGTTTGCCATTACCCCCGAAGTGGGATGAAGTCACGATCTTTCCTGGTATTCCCTTAAATTGGCATTTATTTGGGACAACAAGTGGCACAAAAGTCAACATATTGGGTACTGATGACCAAGGGCGCGACCAATTCAGCCGCCTTTTACATGGCGGTCGCATCAGTATGTTTATCGGGATTTTTGGCATTATCATTACCTATCCCCTTGGTTTGCTCATTGGGGGAATTTCTGGCTATTTCGGCGGTGTAACTGATAGCCTAATTATGCGCTTGGCAGAAGTGCTAATGACTTTCCCTAGTATTTATCTTTTGGTGACATTGGGCGCAGTCTTACCAGCGGGTTTAAGTAGTACCCAGCGCTTTTTGTTGATTGTGGTGATTACTTCCGTTATTAGCTGGGCTGGTTTAGCACGAGTCATTCGGGGACAGGTACTATCAATTAAAGAGCGAGAATTTGTCCAAGCTTCGCGTGCAATGGGCGGGAACCCACTTTATATCATCCTCCGCCATGTTTTACCGCAAACGGCTAGTTATGTAGTTATCTCTGCGACTCTTGCAATTCCCAGCTTTATTGGTGCAGAGGCGATATTGAGTCTCATCGGCTTGGGTATTCAACAACCAGACCCCTCTTGGGGAAATATGCTTTCTCTGGCTAGCAATGCTTCAATTTTGGTGTTGCAACCTTGGCTAATTTGGCCGTCAGCTGTGCTGATTATCCTCACAGTGCTGGCATTCAACTTACTCGGTGATGGGCTGAGAGATGCACTTGACCCGCGCAGTTTAAGAAGATAAGCCTTCAATAAATAGCAAATGGGTACTCCGATATAGCAAATGCGATCGCCCTTTGATGTCGCTTAATGTGGGGTTAACCGACATTGCGTTAAAAGCGGCTAATTTAAAGCAATATACGTTGGTTAATGCGGGGGGTGAGTGGTGGATGAATTTGAAGAATTTATCAGGGGACGTGCTTTGGCTCAATTATTAGAGCAAGAAGCTGGAGTTGCCAAAAGATTGTAAGAATAATACTATCAAGTGGCCGCAGAACAGAACTTAAGCAAGAAAAGTGTTTGTGTTTAAAAGTTTTAAATGTGTTCGTGCCTAAAGTTTGCTAAGAAAATCAAGTAACAAAAATTTGATTAATTCGTTTTTAATGCTGTATTTGTGAGGTTTTCAGCCGCCTGTTCGTCGCAACTGACTTGCGCGGTCGAGTCTATCTCAATAGATTTGTATAAGATTGGAATTAATGATCCTTAAATAAATAATCTGATAAAAGATGATAAATATTGATTTATCAAAAGCTTTCCAAACAGGTCAAAGGCTAAATACACGATTTGGTATTTTTATTCTTAATCCCTATAAAATTGGGAAACTAAACTTAACTTCAGGAAAATTAATAGCTTGTGATCCCCTAGTTTTTCCTGGCACAGACCCCTTTAGTCCCAATTTTAAGACTGGTTGTTATCCAGTTTTTTTGAGCATTGCACGCAACCTTAATAACGAAGAACCAATGGTTGCTTATGCTATGGTTCAGATTAGCGAAGTAACCGCAGTGCGATGGGAATTAGCTACTAGAGTTGGTGAAAAATTAAGTGATTTAAAAGAAGGAGAGGGATTTTTTGGTTATGGAGTTGATTCTGGAATAGGGTGCTTTATGGATGCGGATGCTGCTCAAATTATTATTAATAATACTTGGGAAACAGAAATTTATGAACACACTTTAGCTTGCAAACTAGATAATTTACTCGAAGAAGAAAATAGCCTTGGCGTAATGTTGGCTAATATGTGTGTCAATGAGTTCAATAAAGCAAATGTTATTGCATTTGCAACGGCGTTGGGTGATGGGTTTTATTATACTTACTTTGGATACGATACGAATAATAATGTTGTTAACGTTATTACAGTGAGTTTATCTGGATATCTCCAGTAATAAAAAAGTAATAATATTTTCTGATATTTAACTCGAAACTATAAAAGACAAGGTTTTCAGTTGCCATTACTGTGTACCTTGATTGCGAGGTCGAAACTAAAGCAAACGCAATAGAAAAAATTAAATTGGTGCTGCTTAATAACATTCATAAGTAGACGAAACAGAAGGTTTTGCTACGATATAAAGTTAGCTTTCAATTGTTTAACTCCTTTGCCTGACTAATGAAAAGTTTTTTCTAAATCATTAAGTCGGTAGGCACGAGCAAACTAATATATTTTTAGTTTTGTAAAAACAGTGAAATAGTGAATATTATCTCAAAGATGTGAATAAAATTATTGGGATTTTAGCTAGTGGCATTTCTCAAGAAATTTAATATCGAATTCGCGGATCTACATAAGCGTTTAAAATATCAATCAAAATGCTGGCACTGACAACGATCGCACCAAAAAACACCAGCACTCCCTGGACTGTGGGATAATCGCGATCGGCGATCGCTTGATAAAGTCGATTAGCTAAACCAGGCCAAGAAAATGTTACCTCTGTCAAAATCGCTCCACCCAACAGAGACGCAAAAGTTAATCCCAAGACTGTAATCACTGGAATTAAAGCATTCTTTAAAGCGTGAGAGGCTAAAATCTTATTTTCACCAATACCTCTAGCTCTAGCCGCTTCTACATAATCTGCTTGCAAAGTTTGCTTTAAATTCACTCGCACAATTCGCTCAAAAATCCCACTGAGCAAAATTCCTAGTGTGAGACTCGGTAGAGCCAGATGGTGTAAGGATGTGAAAAACTGAGTGAAATTTCCACCGAGCAAGCTATCAATTGTATACAATCCAGTGACAGTAGTCGGAGCCGATAGATTGGGCGGAAACCGGTTGGAATTAGGAAACCAACCCAATTGGACTGAGAAAATCAACTGCAAAAGCATTCCCGCCCAAAACATCGGAAGTGCGTAGGTGATGATCCCAAATAAGCGCCCGCCGACATCAAAATATGTCCCAGGACGGGAAGCTGAAAGAGTTCCAACTGCAATGCCGACGATGAGTGCAACCGCCATACTACATACTGCTAACTCCACTGTCGCCGGGAAATATTGCCCAATGATGTCCCAGACATTTTGTCCGCGACTCATTAAGGAGGTTCCCAAGTCAAAGCGCAGTATGCTTCCCAAATAATTTAGATACTGTAGCCACAACGGAAGGTTTAAACCAAGTTGTTTTCGCAATTCTTCTTTAGCTGCTTCTGGCGCACGTCCACCAAGAATTGCATCTGCTGGATCTCCTGGTGTTGCTCTTAGTAAGAGAAATACAATGGTGATGATCGTTAATAGTTGAAGTGGCGCAAGAAGCAACCGAGAAATAATGTAATATTGTAAAGCTTTAGAACGAGACATAAGGAATTTAAAGTTTAAGATTCAAAATACAATTTTAGGAACTATTTTAGCTATCACCTAAATATATATTAAACATGAAATTTTTATTGAATAGTCAAAAGTCAATGGTCAACAGTTATTACTAATGACCAATGACTAATACTTCGACTACGCTCAGTACAAGTGACCAATGACTACTTTTTAAGTGTCTGGTAAACCAAAATTTGGGTAGGGTTAAGTTTTACGCCATTAACACCATTTCGGGCAAATACATAGTCTTTGTTTTGCCATAAAGGAACATAAGGTACATCAGTAGTAACTTGCGTTTGAATTTCGGTAAAAATTTTCTGACGCGCTTCGGGATTTTGTTCTTTGCGTTGCCCATCAATCAGTTTATTTATGGCTTCGTTATAGTAGAACGAACCCTGAGTTTGACTGCCTCCATCTTCGCATCCTTTCGCAGCAGAACCTTTGTCACAAGACAAAAATGGCTGGACGTAATTATCTGGATCTAAAAAGTCTGGATACCAATCAAGTAAAGCTGCCGGATACAAACCTTTGGCAATATCTTTAAAGAAGGCAGGCCCTTCCGCTTGGGTAATTTCAAATTGCAGTATTCCATCCATTTTGACATCCACAAGAGATTTGAGTGTCTGTGCTGCCAAACTCCGAGTAGGTGAACTAGAAGGATACCAAACTTGCACTTTTGCAGGATTCTCTTTGGAGAAGCCAGCGGTAGTTAATAATTTTTTAGCTTGATCGAAGTTAGCATCGCCATATTTATCTTTGAATAATGGCACAGAAACTTTAAATGTTGTGGGAATCATGCTATATAGCGGATCTGCTTGACCAAGTAACACCCGCTCATTTAAAAGTGGACGGTCAATTATGGATGCGATCGCTTGTCTTACCTCTAATTTATCTAAAGGCTTTTGATTCCGGTTTAATACCAGATAACTTACTACACTACCTTCAGCTGCGATCGCTTGCCAATCCCCTTTTTTACCACCTTCTTCCAAACTCCGATTTTGATCTGGTTGCAGCGATAGATAAGCTACATCGATTGCACCTGTACGGAAAGCATTAAACAAATTAACTGGACTAGTTTGAATTTGGAGATTAACACCTTTGTTAGCTGGTTTTTCTCCCCAGTATTTATCAAACACATCAAATCGGATGGAATCAGTACCATACTGTCCTAATTTGTAAGGGCCAGTTCCCACAAAAATATTCGGTTTGAATTTACCAGCGCCGACTTCATAAGCTTTTGGCGAAACTGCACAAATTCCAGGAAATGCCAGCAGTGAGGGAAAAGCTGCAAAGGGCTTTTTCAACTTGATGGTTAACTCATACTCGCTTGTAGGTTTGATAGAATCTACTATATCAGCTAGTAAGAATGAGGGTTTTCCTTTATTTTCAATAAATCGCTGAATGGTAAAGGCCATTGCTTGAGCATTGAAGGGAGTACCATCATGAAAAACTACTCCCTGGCGTAAAGGGATGGTATAAGTTAAGCCGTCTTGACTGACTTTGGGTAATGCTGTAGCTAATTGGGGTTTAATTTCGGTGCTTCCTGGTTCGTAGTTGTAGAGGCGATCGCTCATATTAAACACTAAGCCTAAAGATGCTAACTCATAAGCATCAGCCGGATCAAGGGTTCTGGGCTTTGCTGTTGTACCGATAGTAATACGACCATCACCTGTAGGGGTATTTACAGAACCGGATGGTGGCGTAGAAGGTTGCGGACGAGGAGCGCAACTAACAACTAAAAATAAACATAGACAGAACAAAGATAGGAATTGTGTAATCCGACCCCACCGTTTCACGGACAAGGAAAACCAGGTCATAGCAATAATATATTTGATATCAGCGGTCAGCAATTTTACTATATTTATGACTCTTATGCTGAATCTTCACAATTTAGAGTGGTTCTTGTTTCGATGGAACCCTCCGTAGCCATCTCAATCAAAAATTTGTGGCGGATACTCAACTTCATAATTAAGTTTACTGCTACTGTGTGATGCCTACGCCCATGCACTGTTTGGTTACAAAAAATCATTGATAAAATACAGAATTTGAAATTTAAGATTTGTTAAGTATTGAAAAGTTTTTATTTAATTAAAATTTTACAACATTGGTTAAATTTGTCTTAAATTCATGGTTACTAGGAAAATAGGTCTTGTTAAGGTTTGACCTTAGCCCAAGTAGTGTACGTTGAGATTTTAAATGTTGCTGCTTGGGAACAGATACCGATAGAGCGGTTTATCGTCAAGATTGGCTGTATTGTCAAAAAGAAGAGTGTTTGAACATCAGCGACTAAAGCGATCGCGATATTGTTAACAGCAGATTGAAAGTCGAAATAGTGAGACTAAGACCGTGAAGTATTTCTTTCTATCTGAGGGATGGGCAGTTGCAAGAGTTTGGGCATCTGATGGACTCTGGCAAATAACTGCATGGCGACGCCAACCAGATATTCAGCGCATGAATATTTGTTTAGTCGAAGAAAATGAATTGCTCTGGCTTTATCGAGTTGAAGAAGCCGTTTTAACCGTAGAAGTGAAGCCAACAACACCAGTAATTGGTAGTCAGACCATCGGTCAAGTAGTACTCAAGCGTCTGATGAGCGCTGAACAGGTAATCGAACGCCTGGGTACAGCCGAGGCGAAGTGTCAACTGCAAAATATCCACTTGGTGGTTCAGTAGATATGGGGCATGGGGAGCAGAGGGGATAAAACTTATTACAACTTCTCTTCTCCCCTGCTCCCCTGCTTCCCCACTCCTCGTAAAGAAAAGATAAGAAAATTTAATCCCTGACGAGTATTGGTAGCGAAAAAACTTAGAGATGCTACGCGATCGCATCAATTTACACGCTTGCAAACAATTCCATCAATAGTTACACTTTTTAAAACATTCTCATTTTTGCTTGGCGATGGCTACCCTACATAGGTAAACCTCCCGAAGCGAGTAAGCATTGCCAAAGCACCCACGGTGTATGACTTATTAAGACTAAGCTGTGGTAATACTCTGGCTCTGGCAATAACAAAAAACAAGAGAGAGTTTTATGAGTGGCGATTTTCGTCTCTCATAACCTCAGTAAGAAAATTGCTTTGTAAACTAACTCATCGAGGAGGAGCGTAGTCGATGGGACTACCCTGGTACCGAGTACATACAGTCGTTCTGAATGATCCAGGGCGACTGATTTCTGTACACTTAATGCACACAGCCTTAGTAGCAGGCTGGGCTGGTTCGATGGCACTCTACGAACTAGCTGTTTTTGACCCTAGCGATGCAGTTCTCAACCCAATGTGGCGTCAAGGGATGTTCGTCCTACCCTTTATGGCACGTTTGGGCGTCACCCAATCTTGGGGTGGTTGGAACGTTACTGGTGGACCATCAAGCGATCCTGGCTTCTGGTCATTTGAAGGCGTTGCTGCCGCTCATATTGTTCTTTCCGGTCTGCTATTTTTAGCCGCCGTATGGCACTGGGTTTACTGGGATTTGGAACTCTTTAGAGATCCCCGCACTGGTGAACCGGCTCTCGACTTGCCAAAAATGTTTGGCATTCACCTGTTCTTATCTGGTCTACTTTGTTTTGGATTTGGTGCTTTTCACGTCACCGGACTATTTGGGCCGGGGATATGGGTTTCTGACGCCTATGGTATAACTGGCGCAGCACAGGCAGTAGCACCAGAATGGGGGCCAGATGGCTTTAACCCCTATAATCCTGGTGGCATTGCGGCTCACCACATTGCCGCTGGTGTTGTTGGTATTATTGCAGGCTTATTCCACCTGACAGTTAGACCCCCCGAACGGCTCTACAAAGCCCTACGGATGGGGAACATTGAAACAGTACTTTCTAGCAGTATTGCAGCAGTCTTCTTCGCTGCTTTCGTGGTTGCTGGTACTATGTGGTACGGTAACGCCGCCACACCCATAGAATTGTTTGGTCCCACCCGCTATCAATGGGATCAAAGCTACTTCCGTCAAGAAATTCAGCGCCGCGTCCAAACTAGTGTTGCTCAAGGTGCAACCCTTGACCAAGCCTGGTCGCAAATTCCCGAAAAGCTGGCTTTCTATGATTATGTTGGTAATAGCCCCGCTAAAGGCGGTCTATTCCGTACAGGGCCTATGGTGAAGGGTGATGGTATTGCCCAATCTTGGCAAGGTCACGCCGTATTCAAAGATTCTGAAGGACGGGAATTGACCGTGCGTCGTCTCCCCAACTTCTTTGAAACCTTCCCAGTGATTTTGACTGATGCAGATGGAATTGTCCGCGCTGACATTCCCTTCCGTCGGGCAGAATCTAAGTATAGCTTCGAGCAATCTGGTGTCACCGTTAGTTTCTACGGTGGCAATCTGAATGGTCAGACCTTTACAGAGCCAGTCGATGTGAAGAAGTACGCCCGTAAGGCTCAAGGCGGTGAAATCTTTGAATTTGACCGAGAAACCTTGAACTCTGATGGTGTATTCCGCACCAGTCCTAGAGGTTGGTTTACCTTTGGACACGCCGTATTTGCTCTGCTGTTCTTCTTTGGTCATCTCTGGCATGGCGCTCGGACAATCTACCGAGACGTATTTGCTGGTGTTGACGCGGATCTTGAAGAGCAAGTTGAGTGGGGTCTGTTCCAGAAAGTGGGTGACAAATCAACCCGCCGGAAAGAAGCCCTTTAATTTCAGTGCTGAGTTCTGAGTGCTAAATTCTGAGTTAAGGCTCTGACTTAGCACTCAGGTGACTCAGCATTAAAAACTTTAACAACTGGCTGGATAAAGAGGAAATCGTAATAATGGAAAGCGTTGCGTACATCTTGATTTTTACTCTGTGTATAGGTACTCTCTTCTTTGCGATCGCATTTCGCGAACCCCCTCGCTTTGAGAAACCAAAAGATAAGTAGATCCTATCCATAGACTTTTAAGCGGATTTAATCTTAATATCCGTTGCTACTAAGTATGGTGGCAACGGATATTATTGTGTTCGTCCTTTGTTGGTTTTCACTACTAAGTAAATGACAAATCATTTTTATATTGTGATATAATTTCCAATCTTGGGAGTAGATATGTGTTAATGCTAGCTTTTCTGCGCTAGGATAAAAAAGGATGTTTTGTGTAAGCTGCCATAATACTGCTTACATAACACATCGCGCTTGTCGCACCACCTTTACGGAGACTAGAACCAGGAACAAATCAGCATGGTCAATCAGAATTTAACCGCTACAGAAATTGGATTCACTCACGAAGATTTCGCTGCTCTACTTGACAAATACGATTATCATTTTAGCCCTGGTGATGTTGTCCCAGGAACAGTTTTCAGTATAGAGCCGCGCGGCGCTCTGATTGACATTGGTGCTAAAACCGCAGCATATATACCTATACAAGAAATGTCTATTAACCGGGTGGATAGCCCGGAAGAAGTATTACAGTCAAACGAAACACGCGAATTTTTCATTCTTACCGATGAAAACGAAGATGGTCAATTAACCCTTTCCATTCGCCGTATTGAATATATGCGGGCTTGGGAACGCGTGCGGCAGTTGCAAGCAGAAGATGCTACTGTCCGTTCTGGCGTGTTTGCAACCAATCGTGGTGGAGCATTGGTACGAATTGAGGGATTACGTGGCTTTATCCCCGGTTCTCATATCAGTACCCGCAAACCAAAAGAAGAATTGGTAGGTGAAGATTTACCATTGAAATTCTTAGAGGTTGATGAAGAACGTAACCGCTTAGTTCTATCTCATCGTCGAGCGCTGGTTGAGCGGAAGATGAACCGCCTAGAAGTCGGCGAAGTAGTAATAGGTACTGTTCGTGGCATCAAACCCTACGGTGCTTTCATCGACATCGGCGGCGTGAGTGGTCTACTACACATTTCTGAGATTTCCCACGAACATATTGATACACCTCATAGCGTGTTCAATGTCAATGATGAAGTGAAAGTTATGATCATTGACTTGGATGCAGAAAGGGGTCGCATTTCCCTATCTACCAAGCAGCTAGAACCCGAACCCGGCGACATGATTAAAAACCGGGATTTGGTCTACGATAAGGCAGAAGAAATGGCTGCTAAGTATCGCGAACAGCTATTAGCCAAGCAGCAAGGTGCTACTGCTGCGGCTGCACCTGCGGAAGTTCTTGCAGACGAAGATATTCCACCAGCAACAGAACTTGACGAAGATATTCCACCAGCAACAGAGCTTGACGAAGATATTCCAGTAGTTGCGGCAATTGAAACAGAGATTCCAGCAGCGACGGAAACTGAAGAAGAAATTCCAGCAGCGACGGAGACTGAAGAAGAAATTCCAGCAGTTCCAGCAGCTATTGAAGAGTAATAAATTTTTTATAGTTTTACTTGTCTTTAAGTAAGAGTATTAAATCATTTTATAAAGAGGGAAAAACCCTCTTTTTTTATGTGGAGAATCGCTGAAAGTGAAGAGTTGGGAGTAGTTAGAAGTTAAATATTATGGCAACCATTAAATGTAAAAATACCACTTTTGATAATATCCAGGCAATTTTGTTTGACAAAAACGGTACTCTAGAAGATTCAGAAACGTATTTGCGATCGCTAGCACAAAAAGCAGCAAGATTAATAGATGCTCAAATTCCTGGAACTGGGGAACCCCTATTAATGGCATTTGGCATCAATGGCAATTTTCTAGATCCCGCAGGTTTAATATCAGTAGCAAGCCGCCGCGAAACAGAAGTTGCGGCTGCGGCATATATTGCCGAAACAGGAAGAGGATGGTTTGAGTGCTTAAAAATAGCCCGTCAAGCTTTAGATGAAGCGGAAAAATACATTGGACAAACTCCTTCACCACTGTTTGTAGGTAGCTTAGACTTGTTGAAATATCTACGGGAAGGGGGTTTGAAACTTGGCATTCTCTCAGCTGCGACAACTGAAGAAGTACGTAATTTTGTAGCCAATCACCAGTTAAGTGATTATATCCAGTTAGAAATGGGCGTAGATGAAGGGCCGAGTAAACCAGATCCAGTGTTATTTTTGCAAGCTTGCCAGGCTTTGGGAGTTGAACCGAACGCTACCTTGATGGTGGGTGATGCAGTTGGTGATATGCAAATGGCGCGTAATGCTAAAGCCGCAGGTTGTATTGGTATCACTTGGGTAGGTAAGTCAGATCATGTCCGAGGTGCAGATGTGGTGATTAATCAACTTGATGAAATCCAGATTTTAGAGGATTAATTTAGACGATTTTATTCTTCTTTCTTCTCTTCTAAATTGGTTATCTTTGTATTTGGCAGAAGGATATGGTCTTCCTGATTGTGTCTTTCTTCTTTCTTTTCTTGTACAACTTGAGTAGCATATATTTCCACATCTCGCTGAATAATATCTTCTACATGACTTGCAAATAGATTAAATGCCTGTTCGTGGCTTGGATAAATACGATAAGGGCTGTCAACTGTGAGAATTGCCACCCTTGGGTTTTCAAAGACTCAACTGTTCGGCGATAGTGTCGCCAGCGTTCTCCATAGTGAAAAAACTCTTCAATGGCAGCACTAATAGCAACTATTTGGCTCAAACCAAAAGTTGACCACATAATGATATCCCTGTTGTTAGGTTTGAAATTAGTGTTGATATTTAAACTTACCAATGCTGGGAGAATTACACCACCAATAATAGTTGTTATCCGTAAAAAATAATGGCGATCGCGCGATAAATTTGCCTTCCTTTCCATCCAGAGTACTTGGTCTAACCAGCGCGATCGCAAAAAATGTTTTTGCACATCACCTAAATTAATACCTGCAAATAACTTGTTAAAATCTTCTTTTAAAAATTCGTGATAACTATCTTTTTTAGCCATTTTTTACTCCTCATTAGAAAGTAACCCCTTAATTACTTTGCCTAAACTCTCAACTCCTTTCTCTAAGTCGATTAAGTCGATGTATTGTAATGTACCAGATTTAGCTAGCTTTTCGGCTCGTTCATCAGTAGCCTTTCCACGCAAAGCATCTGCAAGTATATCTGCGGTTCTACCACTACCAGCAATCACAATAACTAACCTTCCACTATCAACGCTAGAAAACGCATCCTTAAAGGTAATTTCACCACCGTTCAAGAGTAGTGTCACCGAAGGTGCATCATTAGCCAGCATAGTCGCAACGCAAGATATCCAAGGAGACTCGTCGCCCCAATCATTACCAGGAACTAGCACGAAATGAGTATGGTTTGGCTCTAAGGGTATTAAATCAGCAGCAGTTTCTGAATAGTTAGGTAAAGCCACTTTACTTTCGGGTGTCACACCAACCAAAGCAAACTTAGCACCTATCTGGGTACGAGCCGCACCCATCATTCGCATAATTCCTACATCCGTACCTCCATCGACGACATAAGCCCCTAAAGTTTCGGCAATGGGGGCTAAAACTTCCACAAACAACCTTTGAATTCGGAGAAAGTCAGCTTCACTGATGTTACTTGCACCCCCCACTACTACTAAAACAGGACGCGAACCGCCAAGCCCTATTTCCTCAAGAGCATTTGGCAATTCCGCTTGCTGCTCAACTTGAATAGCTAATGCTGTTTGCCCATTGTCAAAGGTAAGTTTTAAACAACTTTTCATTTTTTAAAAATATTGACTGCTGAGGTTTTCCAGCGTAGTGCTTCGCAGTCCTTTTCTGCAAGTGTTGTATTCCGTTCTCACCAAAAGGACTCTCTTTTTCTAGCATAAATTGCTGCATTCTTAATTTCGTAAGCTTTTTAGCTTATTTTGTCGCCACGTCAGATGTTATCAGTAATTTTTACTTGCTACTTGTTAAAGGAATAACGATGGTAAACTCTGTTCCATATCCTGGAGTAGAATAAACTTCAATAGTTCCTCGATGTTTATCTACAACAATTTGATAAGCGATCGCCATTCCTAATCCGATTCCTTTACCCACAGGTTTAGTAGTGAACATATAGTCAAATACTCGTTGCTTTACCTCTTCTGACATCCCAATACCATTATCGGAAATCTGAATAATCACTTGTTTTTCATCAGTGAGTTCAGTCTGAATGCGAATTTGTCCTTCATTCTTTACTAATGATTCTTCTATAGCATCAATTGCATTCACTAGAACATTCATAAACACCTGATTGAGTTGCCCCGCATAGCATTCTACTAGGGGTAAATCACCGTACTTCTTAACGATCTGAATTTCTGGTTGATTAGGCGTGGCTGTCAGGCGATGATTCAGAATCATCAGAGTGTTTTCTAATCCTTCATTAATGTCTACAAATTTCATATCTGCCTCATCAAGGCGCGAGAAATTACGCAGCGACAGCACAATTTGACGAATGCGCTTAGTTCCCACTTGCATCGATGCCATTAACTTAGGTAAATCTTCTGCCAGAAACTCAATATCAAGGTCTTGGATGCGATCGCTAATTTCGGGTGTAGGATTTGGGTAAGTTTGTTGATAAAGCTTGAGCAAATCGAGGATGTCTTGGCTGTAAACGCTAGCATGGTTGAGGTTGGCATGGATAAAATTGGCAGGATTATTGATTTCATGTGCCACTCCAGCAACCAATTGTCCCAGGCTAGACATTTTTTCGGTGTGGATTAGTTGAGCTTGGGTATTTTGCAATTCTTTCAGGGTTTTGCTGAGTTGTTGCGCCTGCTGGCTAGAAACAAAGGCGCGATCGCGAATCTGTTCATATAGTTGTACTTGTCGCCATGCACTAATCAACCCAACTACCAACAATCCTCCTAAAACTGTAGCCAACAGGTTCAACGCCTGCAATGGCGATTCAATATTTTCTTTTGGCACAATTAACGCTACTGACCAATTTGCCTCTCTCAGGGGAGTGTAAGCAACATAACTCCACTTACCATCCAGTTGAAGCAATTCAATATTTGTGCGTTTAGCTACCATTTTTTGGCTAATTTCAACTAATCTGGGATTACGCGAGTTCAGAAAACTCTTGGCAGCTTTTTCGGGTGTACCAATTAGTTCCGTGTTGGGATGAGCGATGGGAATTCCTTGAGAATTAAGCGCAAAGGCATAGCTGCCTTTACCTTGATGTAAATTGCTGATGACCTCAACGATCCGATTAATTGGAATTCCTCCCATTAAAACACCTGCTGGCTTTGTACCTCTTTCGGCAGGAATCGGTGAACTAATCTGAATTTGTAATTGATTGCTTGTACGTCCAAGAATTGGATCGGCAGCTACTGTGTCACCCGCCATACTCCGCTGAAAAAATTCTCGGTCTTTAACATTTGGAGCACCTCCTTGAGTATTAATCAATGAACCATCCGGTACGGCAAACGCGATGAGCAAAAACAGTTGCAGCCGCTTCAACTCAGATTGCAAGTAAGGTTCCATCGCAGACCAATCTAGCGATCGCACCACAACAGAATTTGCCAAAGTCTTAATTTCTGTCTTCCGAATGGCTAGCCAGTTATCGATATCATCTTCACCTTGCCGTGTTTTTAACAGTGCTTGCTCCTTGAGACTATCGAGTAGCAATCCCTTAACAATCTTGTAACTAGTGATAGCTGTGGCGCTAATGCTAATGGATAAAATCACCACAATTGATAACAATAGTAAGTTTCGCGATCGCTTTTTCAAAGAATAGTAGTTTTTGTTGATTTTAGCACTCCATCGGGGATTAATTTTCAACCAGATTTTTCGCATTTTAAGCATCATCGTTGCTTTACTCCAAGTTAAAATTTAAAAAGTAAAAATGAAAAGTGCTGAGTAAACTAGAAATTACTCAGCACTCATAACTCATAACTCAGCACTAATTATTGTTGTTGAGTAGAGATTTGAATGACAAACTCTGTCCCCTTTCCAAGTTCGGAAGTACAAGAGAGCGAACCACCATGTGCTTCTACCACAATTTGACGAGCGATCGCTAATCCTAATCCAGTGCCTTTTCCGACAGGTTTGGTGGTGAACAAATGGTCAAATACTTTTTGTTTAACCTCTGGTGACATCCCCACGCCATTATCAGCAATCTTAATCAAAATATTCTGACCTGAGTCTGCTACACGAGTTTGAATGGTGATGCAATTGGGGTTAGCAAGAATCGCTTCCAAACTCCGTTCTGCATTGTGTTGTTCAAGTGCATCAATGGCATTTGCTAACAAGTTCATAAACACCTGATTAAGTTGTCCAGCAAAGCATTCCACGAGGGGTAGTTTGCCATAATTCTTCACCACCTCAATTGCCGGACGGTTTTCATTAGCTTTTAAACGGTGTCTGAGAATCAGAATACTGCTGTCAATGCCTTCGTGAATATCAAAGGGAACTTTATAATCCTTATCTGCTCTAGAAAAGGTTCGCAAACTGGTACTAATACTGCGGATACGGCTAACACCCAATTTCATCGAGTCTAGCAATTTAGGTAAATCTTCACGTAAATAATTCAGGTCGATGGCATCAATTTCATCTTGAATATCTAAACCAGGATTGGGAAACTTTTCTTGATAAAGATTAATTAGACCCAACAAATCTTTGACATAATCTTTGGCTGGTTCTAAGTTGCCAGCAATGAAGCCGACAGGATTGTTAATTTCATGGGCAACACCTGCTACCAAGTTACCAAGGGCAGACATTTTTTCACCTTGCACTAATTGTAATTGCATCGTTTGGAGTTCTTGTAATGCTTGCTCTAATTGTTGCTTTTGCTGTTGTAGCAATTTTTGTGATTGCTGGTATTTAGTGATATCTTCAGACGTTCCCAGGATGCCAAAAACGTTTCCTTCTCTATCTTTTAGGGGAATTTTATTTGTATTAGACCAGATTTGTTTTCCGTCTGCTTGCTGTAATGTTTCAATAATATTTAGTTCAGCTTGTCCAGATTCCATAATGCGGCGATCGCACTCTACATACCAATCTGATTCCTCGCGAGTCCAAGATAAATCGTAGTCTGTTTTAGCAACAACATTTTCTGGTATTCCTACACCCGAAGCTTGAGCAAAGTTATGATTACAGCCTAAATAAACACTATTGCGGTCTTTCCAGAAAACAGATTGGGGGATGTTATCCATAATTAACCGCAAGAATTGTTGCGTCTGTCCCAAGTTTTCTAGAGTATTTTGTGCTTGCTGATAAAGTCGGGCATTTTCTAGGGAGATTGCAGCTTGAGTGCATAATAGATTGAGAATTTCGACGCGATCGCTAGTAAAAGCTCCACTCATCAGATTGTTTTCTAAATATAAAATTCCTAAGAGTTTCCCTTGATAGAAAATTGGTGTACACAGTAAGCTTTTGGGTTGCTGACGAATAATATAGGGATCGGCTATTAGCGCCGGATGCAATATTGCATCAAAGATAACGGTAGGTTCCAGACTGCGTTTGACGGCGCAAATTAGACTATGAGGAACATCTGCACTATCTTCCATAAAAATGGACTGTAACACCGTTGATCTCTGCCCAACTTGAGCAGTCGCCTCAACTAGCAATCTACCTTCTTTAAGTAGTAGTAACGCACACTTATCTGCTCCAGAATTTTCAATCACCACTTGCAACAGCTTCGTAAGTAATTTATCCAGTTCAATTTCACTAGAGAGAGTCTGAGAGGCTTTTAAAACTGTTGCCAAATCTAGCATTATTGATGTGTTGCTGCTAGAAGTTACTGATTTATTAATGCTTGGGTGGAAGGTACTAATGCTGTCAATATTTGCGAACGTCTCATTGGATGTGAGTAGTGAACGCTTCTGCTGTAAAATGGGGGCTAGCAGTTGTGGATAATGCTGTTCTAGGTCATTGACTTTGGCTTTAGCATCCCAACGGGTGTAGCAATAGTAAGCATTAATCAAATATTCTTGAGCAATGCGTTCTTTGCCCCATTCTAAATAAAACTTGGCTGCAAGTTCGTTGGCGAGAGCTTCTTCATTAACGTATTCATTTTCTTTAGCTTTAGCAATGGCGCGATCGTATGATTCAATTGCATCCATATACTTGCCAGAAATTCTTGCTATTTCCGCAGATAACAAGAGATATCGATGTAGAAAGTTTTCTGGGCAACTATTCGCCCAGGTTTTCTGAATTTGTTGATGCTCTTGAATAATGTCCCAATACCGCTTTTTCTTCTCTAATGTCACATTGGGATAGAGAGCTATCAAACTGAGTGGATAATAGAAATGATACTGAATAATTGGGAAGAAACCAGAGTTACAACCAAGAGTTTTCTCAGCTTCTTCTGCTGCTTCCAAAGCATCTACATAGCGCCCATAAAGGTACGATAATTGGATTTTGAGAAAGCAGTACCAATTAATTCCATGTTCAAAGTTGTTCTTCTGTCTCCATACTTCGATATAAGGAATCTCTTCGTTATTGCGATCTTCTAATAAATCGGTGGTTTTAGATATATCTTGCAAATTCAATAAAAACTGCCGCTGTAAAGTAAATGCATACAGCATATTGACATCATTAACCTGTTGGACATAACTCAGATATTTTTCAGTTTCCGCGTAAACATCTGAGAGGCGATCGCCCTTAATTAACATCGCCCAAATCAAAAACGAAACAGCCCAAACCCCAAACACCAAATTTCCAGTTTCTTGACAGATTTGGAATGATTGTTGAGAAAGCGGCAAATTCGTTTTTAAATGCTGATTGTAGGGATTTATGGTATGTGCAAAGATATTATTGGTCTTAAAAATAAATTGGGTGCTATTGAAATGACGATCGAGTTTTAGTGCTAATGTACCAAACTCATAAGCTGTTTGATAATTTCCTTGATTTGCCAGACTCATCCCATATAAACAGTAAGCAAAACCAGAGCTTTCTGCATTGCCATACTTCAACGATAAACCGATCATTAATAGAGGAACCAAGCAACTGAGGTATTGATCTCCTCCCATATAAGCTGCTGCCCAAAGGTCAGCTAAAATACCCATACAAACCTTCTGATCTCGATCTGTCATCTCAGGCAGATCGAATAAATCTGATATACGAACCGTTTGCAGTTTAGCTTTTAATTCTTGAAGTTCAGTTTCGATAGCAGCTTGCTGTTCTTCAGAAGTAACTGGCAGATTCATCCCCATGATTCTCAAACCTTTGACTCCAGCTTCAATACTAGCTGCTAGATTTTCACCCTGAGTCATTTTCAGATACATCTGAATCCTATAAATATCTACTTTTTCAAACCTATCTTGGCTTTGAGCTAACGCTATATCAAATAATTTTTCAGCTTGGTAAAAGCTACCAGTAAGATATTCGCATTCTGCGGATTCTCGATATAATTCAAACGTAATATTGTAATTAAATAACCAACTTTCGTCTATTAGTAATTCTCTGCCTAAAGTGAAATATTTCAGGCCTGCTCTATAAGCAGTAGAAGCTTTTGCTTTTTTACCAGCAATTAGATTTAGTTGAGCAAGTTCATCTCTTTGAGATTGTCCATCAATTATGTCAATTCCCTCATTTAGCTGATTAACAATGTCAAAAATACTGGTTTCAAGCGCTTCAGGTGATGTATTGTTTAACAGTAATTGCCCAATTTTGAAATGAGTAGCTTTTCGTTGAGATTCAGGGATAAGGGAATAGGCTGCTTGCTGAACACGGTCATGAAGAAATCTGTAAGAGCAAGAGTCAGGAGAATTGTATTGCTGAAATTCTGAATTATTAATTATAAATTCAGACTCATCATGGTAGAACTTATAAACCTCATTGGTAGGAATAATCAACCCATCTTGCACAGCTTTCCAAAAATCTGTGGCTGTTTCCAACTGGGATTTTTCATGGACGATCGCTAATGTCTTTAAATCAAATTGGTTTCCTACACAAGCTGCTAACTTCAAAACTTCTTGAGTTTCTGTTGACAACTTTTGCAGTTGAATTGCCATAAACTCTACTACATCATCACTAAGAGCGAGCGATCGCACCTGAGCAATATCACATTCCCAATAACCACCATTAAAATTAAATGTAATTAGTTGATCTTGATGTAGCGCCTTGAGAAACTGGGTACTAAAGAAAGGATTCCCTTTAGTTTTTCTCAATACTAATTCTGTTAAAGGTGTGGCTAAAGCTAAAGAGCAACTCAATGTATCTGCAACTAAATGATTGATAGAAACCCGATCGAGGGGTAATAAGGTAATCGTATTGACTGTGGCATCTAATTTCTGAATCTCTTCCAAAGTCAGCATCAGCGGATGTACTGGGTTGACTTCATTATCTCGATAAGCACCAATTAAGAGTAGATAGCCGATGTCAGCTTCGCTCATTAACAAGTGCATTAACTTTAAAGAAGCAGAATCTGCCCATTGCAGATCGTCAATAAAGATCGCCAATGGATGTTCTAATGCAGTGAAGACTTGAGTGAATTTCAAAAACAGCGAATTGAAGCGATTTTGTGCCGCACTTCCAGAGAGTTCCGGCGCAGGTGGCTGTTTACCAATCATACTTTCCAGTTCTGGAATCACCTCAATCATCACTTGTCCGTTCTCACCCAAAGCAGAAAGAATTTTGCGCTTCCATTGCTCGAATTGGGCGTCAGTTTCACTCAGCAGTTGCCCGATTAAGTCTCGAAAAGCTTGCACAAAGGCAGAGAAAGGGATGTTGCGCTGGAACTGGTCAAATTTACCTTTAATGAAATAACCCCGTTGTCGCACAATTGGCTTGTGGACTTCGTTCACCACAGCAGTTTTGCCAATACCAGAGAAACCTGCTACCAAGATAATTTCAGTGCTTCCCTGGCTAACTCTTTCAAAGGCATCCAATAAGCTTTCAACTTCAGCTTGGCGACCGTAGAGTTTTTCTGGGATGATAAAGCGATCGCAAATATCCCGCTGACCTAATTCAAAAGATTTAACCCTGCCAATTTCTTGTAATTGAGACAAACATTTTTCTAAATCAAATTTTAGCCCTAATGCACTCTGATAGCGGTCTTCAGCATTTTTCGCCATCAACTTCATCACAATCTCACAAAGAACTTCGGGAATCTCCTCTTCCCCGTTGCCCCCTAATTGTTCTGGTTGCTTGGCAATATGACAGTGAACTAACTCCATCGGATCGTTAGACTCAAAAGGTAGGTGTCCAGCCAGCAATTCATAGAAGGTAACGCCGAGGGAATAGTAATCACTGCGATAGTCAATTCCGCGATTCATCCGTCCGGTTTGTTCGGGAGAAAGGTAGGCGAGAGTACCTTCTAAGACATTAGGACTGTAAATTTCCTGGGTTTCTCTGGGTAAAAGAGAGGCAATGCTAAAGTCAATCAACTTGACTTGCTTAGTTTCCGGGTTGATGAGGATGTTGGCTGGCTTGATATCTTTGTGGATAATTCGATGGCGATAAAGTTCGTCAAGAGTATTACTCAGAGCGATCGCAATATCCAAGAACTCTGTCAGAGTATATTGGTTGCTCCCTATTTTTTGGTTGAGCCAATCTTTGAGGGAAATGCCGCCAAAATCCTCCATCACCAAAGCATAGCTGTTGCGGTAAGGTTCCAGGCTGTAGGGACGAACAATACCGGGTAAATTAAGATTTTTAGCAATAGTGTACTGATTACGGAACAGCAGCAGTTCATTGAAGGTAGGATACTCTTGCTGGAGCAGTTTGATCACAACCGGAAGTCCATCCGCCTCTCGAATAGCACGGTAAACTAAGGTTCTAGAGCCTGCATAAAGTTGTTCGCTAATTCGATAGTTCAAAAACTTGTCCATCGGCTCAACTGCTGTATTCATACTTCATCAACTCTTGTTAAATCAGCTACTTATTTAAAGTAGTTTGCCCAAGAATAAGCTTTTGCTAACTCAGTTTTCTTTTAAAGAATCGCATTTTACGCGTGTAATCTATCTGTAGCTCCTTCAGCAAAACTACCGCTATTTCCGGTAAAATCAAGTTCTGAAGACTGTGGATTTGGGAGAAACTTGGGGTGGCTACACTTGGCGTTAACATTGACCACATCGCCACTATCCGGCAAGCGCGGCGGACGGTGGAACCAGATCCGGTAGCGGCGGCGGTACTGGCAGAATTAGCGGGTGCAGATGGAATTACGGTGCATCTGCGTGAAGATCGGCGACATATCCAAGATCGGGATGTGCGGATATTGCGGCAAACAGTGCGATCGCATCTTAATTTAGAAATGGCCGCTACAGACGAAATGCTAGCGATCGCTCTCGATATCAAACCAGATTACGTAACTTTAGTCCCCGAAAAGCGCGAAGAAGTCACAACAGAAGGCGGACTAGATATTATTGGTCAAATTGCTAGAATAGGTGAGATAGTCGATAAATTGCAAAGCGCTAGCATTCCAGTTAGTTTATTTATCGATGCCGAACCTGCACAAATCGAAGCATCTGTCAAGATAGAGGCGCAGTTTATCGAATTGCACACCGGACAATATGCTGAGGCTAAAGATGAAACAAATCGACACCGAGAATTATCCATATTAGCTAAAGGGTGTCAACAAGCGATTCAAGCTGGATTGCGAGTTAACGCTGGTCATGGACTCACCTATTGGAACGTCTATCCGGTGGCTGCGCTTCCAGGCATGGAAGAACTGAACATTGGTCATACCATCATCAGTCGGGCAGCATTAGTAGGTATAGAAAGGGCAGTCCGCGAGATGAAGCAAGCTATAAGGGGGAATGGGCAATAGGGCATGGGGCATTGGGCATTGGGTATAGGGAAAGGGAAAGGGGTAAGGGGAAAAGGGGAAAGATTAAATTTATTCCTTTTCCCTTTTCCCTTTAACCTTTTCCCCTGCTCCCCCTGCTCCCCTGCTCCCTATATAAAAAGAGGGGTTGTCACTGCGAAATCTAGAAATTGGGATCAAATCTTCAGCAAAAACTTCTATGAGCGCAACAGAGTCTAACAACCTGCCACTTTGGGTACAGAATAGAGATAAGGTGATAGCAGAAAGCACTGATGTCGAGTGGCGCTATCAGACACCGCCTGATTATTCCCGTTCAAATGAGAATCTTGCTAAAGAAAGTATCTACAATCATCTTGAAGGAACACTGGAAGCGATCGTGCAAAACTTAGTGAGAACCTTTGAGATGGAGGTATCCTTCAAAGCTAACCCGCAAGAGTGGTTATCTATTGTGAATGACAACTTTCGCGTCAGTACCAATGGCGGAGTAGAGTATACCGCAGCAGATTTATCAGCCCAAGGTACTTACAATCTATTTATGCCTGATTCAGAGCATTACAAAGCTTCAGAAGAAACCTTTGAATCATCCGCAAAAGTCTTCCACACAACATTTCCCCAAGGATTTCCTTGGGAAGTTCTGGAAGTTTTCTCAGGGCCCCCAAATGTCACATTTAAATGGCGGCATTGGGGACATTTTAACGGAGAATATAAAGGCCATGCGCCTACTGGAGAGACAATAGAAATTATCGGTATGAGCATTGCAAAAGTTACCGATGACTTGAAGGTTATTTCCTTAGAACACTACTTCGACAATAATCTGTTCTTGGAAAAGCTAACATCTGGTGGCAAACAGACAAACTCTGAAAACCAGAAAAGTGCTTGTCCATTCAGTTCTTGGTTCAAGAAATCCCACAAAAGTTAGTTTGTCAGGGTACAGAGTCACTGTGCCCTGAAATTATTCACATAGCAACCAAAGGATGAAAATGCAAACATACCATTACGTTTTGGCAAGTCACCGCTTTCTTCTCGAAGAAGAACCCATACACGAAGTTCTCAAAGAACGCACCCGTAACTACCACGAACAAGAAAAACAAATCGATTTTTGGTTAGTTGAGCAACCAGCTTTCTTAGAAGCACCGCAGTTTAAAGAGCTAAAGGCAAAGTGTCCCCAACCAGCAGTCGCAATTATTTCTACAAATCCTCAATTTATTACTTGGTTAAAACTGCGTTTAGAGTACGTCATCACTGGCGAATTCCAGGCTCCTTCTGAGGCAATACCAGATGCTTTAGCATCGTTAGTTACCGTATCTTAGGCATAGGGCATTAGACATTGGGCATGGAGAAAAGACAAGGAAGATGGGGGAGACAAGGAAGAGACTTGTTCAATAATTCCCTCTTGTCTCCCTTGTCCCCCTGTCTCCCTTGTCCCTCTTGCTCCCCTGCCCCTCTGCCCCTCTGCCTCTTTCCCACACCCTAATTTTATTTTTGAGTAACAAAATATATTTTTTGACACATATTTCATCACCATACTGAAGTAGCTAGGTTTTCAGCTTTTTTCTTATAAAATCTTCTAGGACACCTTAATTTACATAATCTAACTTTTGTGCATAGATTTCAGAATTTACCAAGTGTTTTAGGATTAGCGATTGTAGGGTTGATTGGTGGTATGAGTTCTGTACTTGCTCAAAAAACCATTCCCTCTTGTCAACCACCAAATGCGGGTGAGTATCTTTTATTAGTAGTCAGTCCCACAGCAAATAATCAAAAGCAGTTACGTAGCGCCTTACCACCCGAACTTAAAACTATTACCTGCAAATATCTCAACGAAACTGTGACGCGAGTCGGGGGTTTTAATAAAATTGACGATGCCAATCGTTGGGCAAGATATGTCAGCAATATTGTTGGCTTGTCTGCCATAATTACAACTCGACCGACGACAACGGCAGATGCGCAGCCACAGTCACAGCCCAAACCCAAACCACCTCAGCAGACAGTCAGTTATAATCCTCAAGCTTTAGGAGAAGGTTATGCAGTGCTGGTAGATTATTACAACCGTCCAGAACTAGTAAATAGTGTGCAGCAAGTGGTGGGAGGTAACGTCGGTTTTGTTTCTTATGGACAACGCCCCTACTTGCTAGCAGTTTATACCACTAACCAAACTGAAGCCTATAATACATTGCAAAAGCTAAACAATGGCGGTTTCGTTGCCAGTCTAGTAGATAGTCGTAAGGTGATTCTGCTGCGTTCGACTGTGCGGTTTTAGTGATATTAAGTTCACTGGTATCTTGATGCGATCTACCAGAGTGGTAATTTGTCAATTGACCTAATTTGGGATTTTAAATTCAAAATTTCAAAGGATTTTCAGCGAATATATTTATACTCGTTCTGCGAGAAGCAAGTTATTTGGAACAAATCCTTTCATCCTTAATCCCCTGAATTTATTTACGGGGTAAATCTAAAATCCAAAATTGATTGACAAATTACCAGTTACTAATTATCAATATCTCCTCAAACAAAGATTTATTGCCCTAGTTTAATAAGCAGACCTAGCTAACCAATAGATGGTTATACCCAAAGCCGATCCAGCGATTACCTGAACTGGTGTATGTCCGAGTAATTCTTTCAGACGGTCTTGGCTAAAGTCTGGTTTTTCATGGAATAATTCATCAATCATTTGATTGAGAATACGAGCTTGCTTACCAGCCGCTTGGCGAACTCCAGCTGCATCATACATGACAATGATGGCAAAAACGATCGCAACGGCAAAATCAGGAGATGCCCAACCCAGTGTTTGCCCTACACCAGCGGCTAGAGCCGTAACCAGAGCCGAATGGGCACTGGGCATACCTCCGGTTGTCACCAAAACACGCACATTCAATTTGCGATGTTTGACGATCTCAACTACGAGCTTTAATGCTTGAGCAATTAAACAAGCTACCAGAGCAACCAGCAGCACCCGGTTGTCTAAAATGTTGCCTATGTCCTGCATGTTATTTTGGTTAGGTTAGTAAATATTAGCAGCAGTTGTTGGTTGAGGAAACATTTAGATTCAACCCAAAATTCCCAAATTGATCTATCAGGTTAGAAAAAGACCAGCGATTCAAAATAACCTCAAAGCTTACTTGATAAGCTTTTGTAATTTTGAATCAGTGAATTTTTAATTTCGCTGGGCAGTAGTAGTACAGTATGGTGTAAATAAACTACCCATTCCCAATCAATAAAACGCTTGCGGTACAGGAATTACGAATTACGAATTACGAACTTGTACTGAGCGTAGCCTCTCGTAGAGAAGTATTACGAATTACCCAAAGCGTTACTAGTTATTACGGCTGGTAATAAAATGAGCGATCGCTTGGAGTGGTTTAGCTTTGTCTCCAAATGGTTCTAATTCTACACAAGCTTCTTTAACTAGCTCTTGGGCTTTTGAGCGCGATTCCTCAAGTCCCCAAAGGCTGGGATAGGTAACTTTATTAGCTCTTTGGTCTTTGCCAGCTGTTTTACCTAATTGCTCTTGGGTAGAAGTGATATCCAAAATATCATCGATGATTTGGAATGCTAGCCCAATATTTTGAGCATAACGGGTTAGTCGCTGTACATCTTCAGGTGATGCATTAGCAATCAGCCCGCCACAAACTACGCAAGCTTCCAAAAGTGCGGCTGTTTTGTGTTTATGAATGAAATTTAGGGTTTCTAAGGAAATATCAGATTTACCTTCCGACTCTAAATCGACAACTTGACCGCCGACTAAACCAGCTGCCCCCAACGCCCGACCAAGACGGGCAATAACCTGCAAGACTACCTCTCTCTTAACGCTTTGGGGGGTTTGAATGGCAACAGACTCAAAAGCAAGAGCTAACAAGCCATCCCCAGCCAAAATCGCTACATCTTCACCATAGACTTTATGATTTGTCAGTTTGCCACGACGGTAATCGTCATTATCCATTGCCGGGAGGTCGTCATGAATCAACGACATTGTGTGGATCATCTCCACAGCACAAGCTGTTGGCATGGCCATCTCAATGGTTCCACCCATCATTTCACAGGTGGCAAGGCAAAGAATGGGACGTATACGCTTACCTCCAGCTAATAACGAGTAGCGCATCGCCTCATAAATCTTTTCTGGATAAATGACTGGGATAGCCCGATCCAAAGCATTATCACAAAGCTTTTGTCGCTCTTTTAGATAGCCTGCTAAGTTAAATGTGGCTTCCTCTGGTGGTGTCTTTTGGACGTTATCAGTTGCTACCATTCTTTAATTCCTGACATTTTGCGATTTTTGCCTTATACGTCACAATTTTAAGGTGCTGTGGGGCTGAAAAAAATGAAGAGTTAGGAGCAGAGACGCGATTAATCGCGTCTGTACAGGATTTGGAAGTTAAGAGTTATTAAGAATAGTTTTTAACTCTTCACTCTCTTTCTTCTTTTGCCGCTCTGGAATAGCTAGCAAATGTATTTTCCAACAATATGGCAACAGTCATTGGGCTAACACCACCAGGAACTGGGGTGATAAATCCTGCTACATCAGCGGTTGATTCAAAATGGACATCGCCAATGAGACGACTTTTGCCATTAGCATCGGTGACGCGATTCATCCCCACATCTACCACAACAGCGCCCGGTTTCACCATATCAGCAGAGATCAATCCGGGACGACCTACTGCTGCAATTAGAATATCAGCATTTTGGGTGATGGTTTTGAGGTCATGCGATCGCGAGTGAGCGATCGTGACTGTGGCATCAGCTTCTAATAACATCAGTGCCATCGGTTTACCCACCAAAATACTGCGCCCCACCACTACTGCTTGTTTTCCTTGCAAAGGAATCTCATATTCTTGTAAAAGGCGCATCACACCAGCCGGGGTGCAGCTACGTAAACCGTTTTCTCCCCGTACTAGTCGCCCCAAGTTAACTGGGTGCAGTCCATCAGCATCTTTATCGGGATCAATTTGATGTAGCAGAGTTACAGCATCCAGGTGGTTAGGTAAGGGCAATTGCACAAGAATGCCATCCACTCTTTTGTCGTGGTTGAGTGCAGCAATTACCTCTTCTAACTCCTCAAGGGTAGTTTCGGCAGGAAAATGCTTACCAAAAGAAGCGATCCCGACTTTAGCGCAGGCTTTTTCTTTATTGCGTACATAAGCGGCTGATGCTGGGTTATCACCAACCATCAACACTGCTAAACCAGGAGGTCGTCCAATTTTTGGTTGTAATTGTGTAATCGCAACAGAAAGTTCTTGCTGAATTTTTGCTGCTAATGCTTTCCCATCAAGGAGTTTGACAGTTTTTGTTTCCATGAAAATCCCCAGCTATGTTCGCTTTTTGTCCAAAGTCCAAAATGAAAATATTGATTCTTAACTCTTGACTTTCGACTATTATTGTGTTGCTGTTTGATGTCGTAGCGTTTCTCTCACAGTAAATTCATAATGTTTATTTTCTCAGATCAGCGGCATCATCTGAAGAATAAAGAATTGGGAGAGTGGGAGTGGGGAGATGAGGGAGCAGGGGAAAACAAGGGGACAAGGAAGAATTATTAAACAATTTTCTTCCTTGTCTCCCCCCTCTCTCTTGTCTTCCTTGTCTCTTGCCAATGCCCCATACCCAAAATAAATAAATCGGTGGCTTTAATGCGACAAACGAAAAATCTTTTCCTTTCGTTCTTGTACGGGCACAGTATTGTTCCTTACCGTTTAGGGTTGACTTTTTTCCTGATAACAGGACTTTGTAGTTGTGGTAACTTGACATCGCCTGGTTTGCCTGGTGCTGGCTTAAAAATTGGTAAAAATGTTACTCCAATTGGAGAGATTAAACCAAAACAAGACAATCAGGCTATAGTTTACATCCAAGGTCAGGTAGAAAAGCAAGCTCCCCTGATCAAACAGTGGGCTTATAAAATTAAGGACTCAACGGGCAAAATTTGGGTAGTCACCAATCAAAAAAATCTGGGTGAAGGTTCAGAAGTTGTAATTAAGGGTAAAGTTCGCTACCGAAGTATTCCCTTAGCTGGCAAAGAATTGGGGGAAGTTTATCTAGAAGAAGAATAATCAGCAATTAAAAATAAAGACATGAATAATCAACAGGTGCACGTAGCGATCGCAATTCTCTACCAGAAAAACAAGTTTCTCATGCAACTGCGTGACAACATCCCTGGTATTCTCTACCCTGGTTACTGGGCGCTGTTTGGCGGTCACATCGAACCTGGTGAAACGCCAGATGTAGCGGTAAAACGAGAAATTTTAGAAGAAATCGGCTATAAACTACCACCCTTTCTTGAATTTGGCTGTTATCCCAACGAAAGAGTTGTTCGTCATGTCTTTCATGCACCACTCTTGGTGGAATTAAATCAACTGGTTCTGAATGAGGGCTGGGATATGGCGTTATTTACACCAGAAGATATTCGTCAAGGTAACTGTTATTCACAAAATGCTGGCGAAGTGCGACCTTTAGGGGCAATGCATCAAAAAATTATGTTGGATTTTATTGAGAAAAATCCAACATAATTTGGGGATTAGTCATTTGTCATTGGGGATTGATTATTAATTCTTCTTCCCCTACTCTCTGATCTCCCTCATCCCCTACTCCCCACATCTCAAGAAGCCAAAATAAAGTTAGAACGAACTCTTATGGGGTCATCACTAATGCAATCAGCAAACAAACTGCCGCGATGGTTAACTATAGGATTGGCATTTCCCATTGCCATTCTCAACGGCTGGCTATTGCTCCAGGTTATACAGTATTTTCAACCCTTAGTTAGCATTATCGCCGCTGCCATCCTCCTAGCTTTTGTCTTGAACTATCCAATCCAGTTTCTTCAGGAACAAGGAGTCAAACCCAACTTAGCGATCGGGGGAGTGTTGCTTTTGACTCTGGTGGTTTTAGTAGCTTTAGGCATTACTTTGGTTCCCTTGATTATTCAACAGCTGGTTGAACTGGCTAATATTTTGCCCAGTTGGATTGATTCTGGTACTCAGCAACTGCAAGCTTTTCAAGATTGGGCGTTAAGTCAACAGCAACTTCCGATTAATTTAAGTGGTTTATTTACCCAAGTTCTAGAACGATTATCTAACCAACTTCAGTCCTTCACTGGTAGAATTCTTGGTTTTGCTGTCGATACCATTGGTATTGTCCTCAATGTGCTGCTGGCAGTAGTGCTGACTATCTACTTAATATTGAATGGTGAACGTCTTTGGGACGGAGTTTTTCAGTGGTTTCCCCCTAATATTGGGTCAAGATTACGGGAATTACTGCGAGAGGATTTCCACAATTACTTCATCGGTCAAGCAACATTGGGAGCTGTGTTAGGGGTGACAATTACACTAGTGTTTTTGGCGCTGCAAGTTCCCTTAGCTCTATTGTTTGGTATTGGTATTGGCTTATTTTCACTCTTCCCCTTTGGTACGGGGGTAGGTATTGCCATAGTAAGTTTGTTGGTAGCGCTGCAAAATTTTTGGTTAGGGGTGGAAGTCTTAGGTGTAGCTGTTGCGATCGACCAAGTTAATTCTAATATTATTGCACCTCGAATTCTCAGCAATTTGACTGGCTTAAATCCTGTGTGGGTGGTGATTTCTTTATTGCTAGGCGCAAAGTTGGGAGGAGTACTGGGTTTGTTAATTGCGATCCCGATTGCCAGTTTTATCAAGGATATAACAGATAGCTGGCGGGCTGGAGAGTTTAATAAGATAGAGGATATAGAGTCAGAACCTATTACGGTAACAAGTGATAGAGCAGGGACTTATAGTTAAAATCAAATCATTCAGATTAACTTAAAAACTGGCGATATTGTCCATAAATAAAGTGCAAAATCATAATTTATGATGCTAAAAAACAAGAAGCTCTTAATTTGTGCATCAAAAATTTTCTAGCAAGCAAAATAATCGTAAAAAATTTGATTGTAAATGTAGTCTGCACTTCTCTACGAGACCCTGACGGGGCGACAAAATAAGCTAAAAAGCTTACTAAATCAAGAATGTAACAATTTATGCTAGAAAAAAATACGTCTAGTTTTTTCAAGAAGAACTATAGCAATCCTATTTGATTTGTGAAAAATTATAAATAAGAAAACGAACCGCAAAGTACGCTTTCGCGCAGCGTCTCGTCAGAGAAGGGCGTAAAGGGAAGAAAGAAGAAAGAGATATATAACTTTCACAAATGATTTAGGACTGCTATATCTATTGATAATGTTACCTAAATATTTCCCAAACACATCTCAAAAGTCAACTGACTAGTGCCGAATATCTCTTTCTGCAAATTTTGATTAACGTGCTGCAAGTGATTAAGGTTTATTTTAACAAATCGGGAAAATTTAGAATTAGCGAACGCTGCCTATAAACGAAGGTTTGATATTGAATAAATGTTCCGTGATTTCAAAAAAGGTGGCTATAATTTCGAGGATACTAATGTATGTAATAATCGATTAATAAGTTTAATTTTATTGATAGCGATCGCCGACACTTCTGCCACAATCTCTGGACAAAACATTAAACGTCAAGGTGTCCAAAAACATGTTGGTCGTGTTAAAGAATATGGGCGCACAGCCAGGCAGCATAGCAGTTTTTATATTGGCTTATATGGTCAGATTTGGGTGAATTTTTGGGAATCATGTCAAGATTTAGTCACGGTTTTAATGAAACGTAATTTTAGAGATTGGGTGAAGAATAATTTATGATAGAAATCTAAGGCTTTCTCAGAAAGGCGATCGCTCATGACTACCGAAAACAACCCAGCAGTCATTGTAGACTGGGAACACCCCATACCGCCGACAGATTTAATTTTTGATGACGGAGAACCCTTGGAATCAAATCGCCACCGCATTGCCATGAATGTGTTGATTCGGTCATTGCAGCAAGCTTGGGCTGACCGGAATGATTTTTTTGCTGGTGGCAATATGTTTATTTATTACAGCAGCGCCCAAGTACGTAATCAGGATTTCCGTGGCCCCGATTTCTTTGCTGTCTTGAATGTGGATGGAACTAATTCTCGTCAAGGTTGGGTAGTGTGGGAAGAAAACGGTCGTTATCCTGATGTGATTGTAGAATTAATGTCACCATCTACAGCCAAAATAGATCAGACTGTTAAGAAAGACCTTTACGAACAAACTTTTCATACTTCAGATTATTTTGTCTATGACCCCTTTGACCCCACTTCTTTGCAAGGGTGGCATTTAGATCATAATCAGCAATATCAATCTTTGACACCAAATGAGCGTAGTTGGTTGTGGTGTCAAAAGTTAGGTTTATGGTTGGGAACGTATGAAGGAACAATAGACAGAGAAACGGCGGTATGGTTGCGGTTTTATGATGTAGCTGGCAATTTGGTTTTGTTACCAGAGGAGGCTGCTGCTGCACAAACACAAGCCGCAGTTGTACAAGCCGAAGCTGCTGCTGCAAAAGCGGCTCGTTTAGCAGCTAGATTGAGAGAGTTGGGTGAAAATCCAGATATTTTGTGAGGGATTTTAGCAAACAAACTATTGAATTGATGTCTAGATCCCCGACTTCTCAAAGAAGTCGGGGATCTAAATTTTCATAAATGATTTAAGAATGGTATATTTGTTTGAAGTGTAAATTAAAAAGTAGATGTAATCGCTATTTTGTAAACTCACAATAAACAGGTGCGATCGCTATTTTAAAAAGTTATAAGAAACAAGTGCGATCGCTATTAAGTAAAGCTTCACAACTAAGGTTGAATCCGCACAAATTCATATTTATCAGTGCCAGGTATTTGTTGAACTTTGACTAGAAAGATGGGATTGTCTTTGCGATCGCCTGATTCTGAAAACTGAATCTTTCCTGTCGCACCATCGACTGAAAAACCCGGACTATGCAACACCTTTTGTAATTCATCGCGTCTGTTGGTCTTGGTTCGTTGTAAACCTACGATGATCGCCAAGGTTGCATCATAAGCCGTAGCTGTTCGCCAATTGACAGTTGCACCCCAAAGTTTTTGGGCTTTTTGCGGAAAGATGTTATTAGGAAATGCTGCGGGATACCAAGGTGCAGAGATTATCAGTCCGTTGATACCTCTGCCCTCCTTTAAGGTTTCGTTAGTGAAAAGTGTAGGACTACCAAATACAGTCAACTGCCCTTGATTAGATTGTGCCACCGCTAGACCTTGCTTTATTTTGTCTATATAAAGACCTAACACTAAGGCATTAGCACCGCTACGTACAGCTTGAGAAATGACAACACTAGGGTTAAAGTCACGGGCAGAAATATTGCACTCTGTAGAATTAATCTGACCGCCAGCAGCTTTTATCGCTTTAACAAACTCATCGTTAAACGACTGATTATCTATCCCTTGGTAATCAACACAGATAAGAAAATTGGTTTTACCCGCTATTTTAATGGCGTAATTAGAGACGCTATCTGCTATGGATTTAACACTAGGAGCAGTGCGGAAGATATAATTGCCAACCCTGTCAAGGTTTTGGGCATAACTGGTGGGAGAGATCATCACTAACCCGTCTTTTTGATAGACTGGGGCTGCGGAGAGAGAAGCATTACTGGAATTATGTCCCACGACAGCTAAGATGTTGGTATCTTTGCCAAACCGAGTGGCAAGCTGTGCAGATTCACTTGGATCATTATCATCATTAGCGATCGCTACCTCCAAAGCTTCGCTATTGATGCCACCACTGCTATTCACCTCATCTTGAGCTTGAGCCACACCGCGCAGTATCTCTTTTGCTACATTTGGATTTGTCCCGATAGGTACGCTCACAGCAATTTTGAGCCGATCTCCTTTCTGACGAGCTTTAGCATTATTCAAGTAAATCAATGCTTCTGGGTCTGTTCTATTAGTAAGATTCGCTTGACGGTATGAATTAAACTTATTAATAGCAGTCTGACAATCACCATTTAAAAATGCTTTCACTCCAGCTTCTTTATCTGAGTTCGTATCTTGTTTTAATAAAATTTCTTCACCCAAACTAATTCTGTCACCCAAAGCATACCCCTCTTTTACACAGGAATTTACTATAGATGAAACTACAGGTTGAGGGTCATCTTTACCCCTAGAAAAGTAGACTACAGTACCACCAAAAATTACTCCGATTACTCCGAGAATGGAAGCTACTATATAGTTAAATTTTCTAGGTTCGGGAGGTGGAGGATTGACAATTACCGGAGGCGGGGTAAGTGGCTGTTCAGCAATTATTGGAGCTTCAACTAGGGCTATATCTTCATCTCTAAGTCCTAACGTTTGTTGAAGACGTTTCAAATCCGCCGCAGCTCTCTCGCTGAGAGGAAACCCTTGTTTAATCTCGTCACGGAACGCTAGCTCATATCGCTGTAATTTTCTCTTTTTGTCTTTGATAGGTGTTAAAACCTGAGTTTCAATTGCAACTGCATCTTCAGGTGATAGTTTTAGCGTCTCTTGTCGTGCGTCCAATGCAGCGCGACCAGTAACAGAAATTTTGCCGTTACCACCCTCTACCCAATACTCAACGTCTCTACGATATTTGAGTTCAGGATCGTCAATAGGTGCTTTGGCAAGGTTAATTTTATAACCTTCCTTGACAGCATATATTTCTGGTTTCATTGCAGGGGCAGCTTCTTGAACCTTACTTTTGGCATACTCATGCAATTCATCAATAGAAATCCAACCATCTTCATCTCGATCTGCTGCACCAGTCTCCAGTCCCTCAACTATGTAGCGGGTGTAAGTTGAAGTATCCGATCCTTGCTGTTCAAAAGAATATTGGGTTGAGGTACTAGATGTCAGAACAGCTCGTCCTTCTCCACCTAATTGGTTTTTAACATCCACAAAACCCTCATCTTTTGGGGACATACCCTCGGCAAACGCGCCACTAAAGCAACAATCGAGAATCACTACCTCACGTTTGGAACGGCTCTTGTTCATTACATCATGCACAAAGCTAGCTGGCACTGTTGTTGCCCTAGCTGGTACTCCCTTGCCGATTTTGCGTGTGTTATGAGCTGCAAAGTAAAGCTTGCCGTCCTCGTCTTTAATGCCGTGACCAGAGAAAAATAGCAGCACAAGGTCATCTTTTTGACGATCGTCAAACAAGATTTCGATCGCGACCGCCATCTCATGTTGTTGAGGATTCAGCAGCACTTTTACCTCATCAAAACCGCCAATCTCTGGGTGCAGCAAAACTTGCTGCATCGCCTCGACATCTTTTGTTGCTGCTGGCAATGGAGTAAGACCAGGCTCATACTCACTTACTCCTATTAGAAGTGCTACTTTCGCCATCTCGTTATTCTTCCTTAATGCTGGAATTTCTTAGTTACCTGCGATAAACTTTTGCGCTTGTTCAATAGCGGCGTTTAACTCTTCCTGACTGCTAGCTTTCACCTTCAGTTTTTTACCGTTAGCTTCAACTTCCAATTCAATGGTTTTGTTACCCAAGCGATCGCCCAAAAATCCCAGTAATTTCTTAAAATTGGCAAGGCTTACCTCTGTCTGCAACACCCCCACCAGAAAACCACCAACAGATTTGGCTCCTTCGGGTATTTCTGTAGCTGCTACTAATTCAGCACTTTCAACATCTAAGTCTTTGATTTCTCGCAGCAGATACTGTGCTTCCCGTTCTTGCTCCTCTGCATCTAAGTCTGGATTAGAAAGAGCGATCGTCAGTTTGACATTAGATTCAGAACTCATTTTGTGCCCTTTTAGGTTTTTCAGCAGTTGATGGTCAATAGTATTTCTGTAGTATATCGATTGACATCACATCTTCTATGTAAATTTCCTGAAACTTTTTCAAGATTTTTCCAAAAACTCATAAAATTCAGGCCAAAATCTGGTATAAATACAGAACATCCCTCTTCAATAGCTTCCAAACTTAGAGGCAATCAACAGTATTTCATCTGACAAGTTGTTTCGATACAGCAATTTGTTTTACCACGCTTGCGATCGCAAAGTAAGTTACGAGTTTGTCCTTGCAACTTCCTTAGAAGCGATCGCTAGATCAAACTATTACAGGACGGCATAAATCCAGCGACTATCTCAAATAACCAGACAAGGGGCGGAAGCCCCTTGTTAAAGGTAGGCAAACTTGCGCCACAGTTGTTAAGTTAACTAAAACAAGTCCAAATCTGTCACAGCACCAATACTGCTAGAAGATACCAATTTGGCATATTTCGCCAACACGCCTTTAGTGTAACGCGGAGCCGGAGGTTGCCAATTGGCACGACGACGGGCCAGTTCTTCTTCAGATATATTCAACTGCAATAAACGAGCTGGTGCATCAATAGTAATACTATCGCCTTCTTCTACAAGCGCGATCGCCCCACCAACTGCTGCTTCTGGTGCAACATGACCAACCACCATGCCGTAAGTACCGCCAGAAAAACGTCCGTCGGTAATTAATCCCACCGCATCACCCAAACCTGCACCGATAATTGCTGAAGTGGGAGCCAACATTTCTCGCATTCCAGGGCCGCCTTTAGGCCCTTCGTAGCGGATTATGAGAATATCACCAGCTTGAATCTTACCAGCCAAAATTGCATCTAAAGAGGCTTCTTCGGATTCAAACACCCGTGCGGGGCGGTAATTACTGGTTTTTTCACCCCAGTAATTTTGGCGACAGCCCCTTCCGTTGCCAAATTACCTCTGAGGATGGCTAAATGTCCTTGAGGATACATCGGGTTATTCCAAGGACGAATCACATCTTGATTGGCAGATGGTTCTTCTGGGATGTCTGCTAATATCTCTGCAATAGTTTGACCGCTGATGGTGAGGCTATCACCGTGTAATAAATCATGCACAAGTAACATCTTCATTACTTGCGGAATGCCACCAGCTTTGTGCAAATCTGTAGCGACATACTTCCCACTGGGTTTCAAATCACACAAAACGGGAACGCGGGCGCGGATAGTTTCAAAGTCGTCTATAGTTAAATCTACCTCAGCGGCACGGGCGATCGCTAAAAAGTGTAGTACTGCATTGGTCGAACCACCGACTGCCATAATCACAGAGATAGCATTCTCTATAGATTTGCGGGTGATAATTTGACGAGGCAAGATTTGTTTACGAATGGCTTCGACTAAAACGAATGCTGATTTCTCCGTGCTGTCGGCTTTTTCGGCATCTTCCGCCGCCATTGTCGAAGAATATGGTAAACTCATCCCCAGCGCTTCAAATGCTGAAGACATGGTGTTAGCTGTGAACATTCCCCCACAAGAACCAGCACCCGGACAAGCTCGACCTTCAACCTCTAATAATTCCTTTTCGTCAATTTTTCCAGCACTGTATTGACCAACAGCTTCAAAAGAACTGACAACAGTTAAATCGCGTCCGTTATAGTGACCGGGTTTAATTGTCCCACCGTAAACAAAGATAGCCGGGATATTCATCCGGGCCATTGCCAGCATTGCCCCTGGCATATTTTTATCACAACCGCCAATAGCCAGCACACCATCCATACTTTGTCCAGTACAAGCGGTTTCAATGGAATCGGCAATCACTTCCCGCGACACTAGGGAATATTTCATCCCTTCGGTTCCCATCGAAATCCCGTCGCTGATGGTTATTGTGCCGAACACTTGCGGCATCGCCCCGGCGGTTTTAATCCCTACCTCTGCTCTTTGCGCCAGTTGATTTATCCCCATATTACAGGGAGTGATCGTGCTGTAGCCGTTGGCAATGCCCACAATGGCTTTGTTGAAATCTTCATCTTTAAAACCAACTGCACGCAGCATAGCTCGATTAGGCGATCGCTGCACCCCTTGCGTCACAATTTGGCTTCTCAAATTATCCGACATCTTTTTTCCTTCCGTGCCATCATCGCAACTGTTGCGATTGTATTACCTGATGATTTTCTCATGCCTGGGCGGTGCGATCGAATATGAGTAATTCTCTATGTTTCACCGTGTCTTTTGGTCAGCCCTAATTAGAATAAATCTTCATCTAAGCATTTGTATAAAATAGGGATGATTCTTTTTGTGTGTTAGGTATCTGTATCTATAGTGCCGGAAATACTAATATAGAATCGCGTAAAAAAACATACCATTTCAAATATAAGAGCTTGGAATATAATTATTCTTTTTACTTCCGCTTTGCAGTACTTAGGGATAGCAAGACGAATTTAAATATGAAAAAAAGTCATTGCCCCAAGCTGAGGCTCTGACTTTCTATGTTTATAGCTTAGTATATTGATATTGATTCCGGTGCAAAGATGAAGAGACTCTAACTTTGCACTAGAGTTATTCTTCAAAATTATATCTGCCTTGAAAATAGTGACTAGGGACTGAGGACTGGGAAAGAGATGTTTTCATTCTCTAGTGCTTTCTGCATTCTGCCTTATTTTCAAGGCAGGAATATTAAATTTAAAGAATGAAGTCACTTGACACTACTTGTGGTGCTCCTATAAGCCGAATTTGAAACTCAGCCGACCGATCCCCATCAGTGCTACCTTCGAGAATACCTCCTGAATAACGGATTTGTCCGGGTGCGGAGAATTGGGCACTCCCAATGAAAGTGAAAGCTTGATTGCCCCCAATAGTCGAGTTGGCATCGATATCAAATAGATCAATTCGATCGCCTGGCAAATTACCGTTTCCACGAAAGTCAGTGATTAAGTCACGTGACGAAAGTGGACTATCAGAAATTGAGTTGTACTTGAAAACATCATTACCCGATCCTCCAGTGAGGATATCATTCCCACTACCGCCAGCCAGGACATCATTCCCATCACCGCCGATGAGAGTATCTTTGCCAGTACCGCCAGCGAGGATATCGTTGCCAGTACCGCCATCGAGCTTATCGTTGCCACCAGCACCGTTAAGAATATCGTTGCCAGCATTACCAAAGAGGCTATCATTGCCACTACCAGCGTTAAGGATACTGTTGCCACCACCACCTACAAGGGTACTGTTGCCACCACTAACATTAGCGATATCGCTCTCGCTCTGACCATTATTGCTACTACTGCTACTGCTATGACTACTAGAGCTGGCACTAACACTGCCGCTACCGTAAGAGATTGATATTGAAGTTGCCATTGATGAGTTTCTCCTAAACTTAGATCAGAAAAAAATTACGTCTTTACTTCCCCATTATAAAACGGCATTGCTGATTAAGAGTATGAATTTGATTTCCTTCAAATGCATAAAGTAAACAATTTCAAACATGGAATTTGGGAATTTTATAGTTTCATTCAGTAATGCCGACAAAACCAGGTCAAAACATCAAGAATGGCAATATATTCTTGAACAAACCTGATTGGTACAGGTCTTTACTATTAAGTTTGAATATTTGAGAATATTTGAGAATATTTAAGAAGTACTAGATGTATTTAATGAGGTTTACATCAAAATCGTACCAAAAATCATTTGATATCCTTGTACCTTATGTTTTCAGTTGTTTTAGTTGGAAAATACTAAGGTATAAGTAGATTTTTTCTACGTAATTATATAGATTTTAGGACATTGGCACTGTATTCATAATAACAATACTATAGTATTACTCTCCAGCAGACTTTTGGATAAATAGAAAAAAGAATAATTAACTTTCTTTTATTCTCTGGTCAGAATAAAATCGAAAACCTTTGTACAGATAGAGTTGGTTTTGCATATTGGTATTTGTTTAGTGGTTTCTGTAGTTATATATAACAAATAATTGCCAATAAGTTAAAAGCTTTGTTAGATGCATGAGACGAAGAAAAGCCTAAAGATTTGTGTAACTTGAATTCGTTTCCAGTCTTAAGACTCAAAATGTATTTCGAGAGTACTGCTGCCTATGCTCAAGCCAATGGAGGCAGAGCCTTACAGGATCAAGGCTGTATTTGAACTTAGTGTCATTCCCTTNGTTGACCAGTGCGTAGGCGTAGCCCGCACTTCTCTACGAGACGCTGCGCGAACGGCTGCGCTCAGTCACCGTAGACATCGCGCACCCCTAGCGTTACAATTTGGATATTGTGGCATCATCACAACTTTNTGCGATTGTATTAACAGATTTTCTCATGCATACGCAGCACGCTCGAACCTTAGCAAGCATTGGTAATTTTCTACTTTTGAGATGTGCTTTTGTTAGGTGCAGTTGATGTGAGCAACTTTGTTAGTATTTAACTGTGCTTGACTATAGCAATATCATTCTTGACAAGTTAAAGCCTACTGGATTTTCTCACAATTGGAGTATGTTTTGCTTTGCACCTAAATTATTCTTCAATATTAGACTTCTTGCATAAATCATAAATAACAACCCCACTCCTAAGCGCTTGCTTTTAGAAGTAGGGTGTTCAGCGCTTTTGCAAGAGGTCTATTAGATTAGAGGATAATGTCGCTTGCCACTAGTGATGGTGCTCCTGTCAGTCCAATCTCAAACTCAGCCGACAGATCCCCATCAGTGTTAGCTTGAAGAATACCTCCTGAATAACGAATCTGACGGGCTGCTGAGAATACGCCAGCCCCGATGAAAGTGAAGGCTTGGTTGCCCGCTACACTGGAGTTAGCATCAATGGTAGATAGATCGATTTGATCGCCTGCAAAGATACCGTTTCCAACGAAGTCAGCGATAACATCTCGTGACAAACCAGTAGGACTATCTGAAACTGAATTGAAATCGAAAATATCGTTGCCAGCACCGCCAGTAAGAGAATCAGTCCCAGCACCGCCAGTGAGGATATCGCTGCCAGCACCGCCATTTAGGGTATCGTTGCCAGCCCCGCCAGTGAGGATATCGCTGCCGAGATTACCATTTAGGATATCACTGCCAGCATTACCGTTAAGGGTATCGCTGCCGAGATTGCCGTTGAGGATATCGCTGCCAGCATCGCCATTTAGGCTATCGTCGCCGGCATTCCCGTTAAGGATATCGCTGCCAGCACCGCCATTTAAGATATCGTCGCCGCCATTGCCGTTAAGGATATCGCTGCCAGCACCCCCATTTAGGGCAGGGCGAAAGATAAATGGGGAACCGTTGATGGTATTGTTGTCATTAAAATTGGTACCGTTGATAATTGCCATTAGTAAGGTTCTCCTAAACTTAGTGGGNNNNAAAATAACCTCGTCACTTTCCCATCAGAAAACCGTGTTGCTGATTAAGAGTATGAATTTGGTTTCCCCCAAAGGTGTAAAGGAAACAGTTTCAAATATTGAATTTTTAAATTTCACACTTTCATTCAGCAACGCCGAGAAAACAAGGCAAAGAAATAACGAGTGGGAAGAGATAACTGAACCACACCTGATTGGAGCAGGTCTTTGCTGTTAAGTTTGAAGATTTGACAAGCACTAGATGTATTGATGATTTGGCATCAAAATTAAGCCAAGAGTAATGTCATGTCCTTATCCCGCATTTCTCACAAGCTCAAGGCGTTTGATGGAGGAAAGGAGAAGTAATGAGTAATGAGTAATGAGTAATGAGTAAAAACTTCTTACTTCTTACTCATTACTTCTCCCCGGCACTTGCGCAGGCTTTAAGAGGTGTGGTGAGAAATCCGGGTTATATCTTTACTGGTTGCAGTAGTAGGCTGCTATGAAACAAGCAAAGTTCCTCCTAATTTTCAAGGCAGGTCTATTAGATTAAAGGATGATGTCGTTTGCCACTATTGGTGGTGCCCCTTTAAACCTAATTTCAAACTCAGCCGACAGATCCCCATCAGTGTTAGCTTGAAGAATACCTCCTGAATAACGAACCTGACGGGCTGCTGAGAATACGCCAGCCCCGATGAAAGTGAAGGCTTGGTTGCCCGCTACACTGGAGTTAGCATCAATGGTAGATAGATCGATTTGATCGCCTGCAAAGATACCGTTTCCAACGAAGTCAGTGATCACATCGCGTGACAAACCAGGAGGACTATCTGAAACTGAATTGAAATCGAAAATATCGTTGCCAGCACCGCCAGTAAGAGAATCAGTTCCAGCACCTCCACTTATGGTATCGTTGCCAGCATCCCCATATAGAACATCACTGCCAGCACCCCCATATAGAACATCGCTGCCAGCACCCCCATATAGAACATCGCTGCCAGCACCCCCATTTAGGACATCGCTGCCAGCACCCCCATTTAGGACATCGCTGCCAGCACCCCCATTTAGGACATCGCTGCCAGCACCCCCATTTAGAGTATCATTGCCTAGCATTGCCGTTAAGGACATCGCTGTTAGCACCCCCATTTAGGATATTGCCGCCGAGCATCGTCGTTAATGACATAACTGCCAGCAAAGCCAAAGATAAATGGGGAATTGTTGATGCTACCGTCAAGCAAATTGTTGATAATTGCCATTAGTAAGTTTCTCCTGAACTGAGAAGGTAAAAATTAACCTCGTCACTTTTTCATCAGAAAACGAACAGTGTTGCTGATTAAGACGATGAATTTGGTTTCTCCCAAAGGTGTAAAGGAAACAGTTTCAAAGATTTAATTTTTAAATTTCACTCTGTCATTTAGCAACACTGATAAAACAAGATAAAGAAATAACGAGTGGGAAAAGATAACTGAACTACACCTGATTGGAACAGGTCTTTGCTGTTAAATTTGAAAAACACTGGACATATTAATGATGTTGGAATCAAAATTATGCCAAAAGTTATGTGATTTTTTTATATAGCAGTCGCCAAAGCCGTTAGGACAGTTTGCGGGAAACGCGTCTTCAACAGCGTACTTTGTGATTTTATTGCTGTCCTAAGCTCCCTGTCCGTTGCTATATCTTTACTGGTTAAAGTAGTAGGCTGCTATGAACCAAGCAAACTTCCTCCTCCAGAAGTGCATAACTTTTAGAACGTTTTGATTGTATTCACAATAATACAAACTATAGTATTACTTTCAAGCCTAACTTTTTCTATCTATAAGAAAGAGTAATTAAATCTATTTTATTTCTCTCACTAAAGCAAAATATGAAACCTTTGTTTAGATAGGGTTGGTTTTGCTTTTTGAGATTTATTTGGTGATTTATCTAGTTATGTATAACGAATTAATTGCCAATAACTTAAAAGCCTTGTTAACCAGTGCGNNNGTGNNNCCCGCACTTCTCTACGAGAGCTGCACGNNNCTTGCTTCCCCGGAGGGGTACGGCTGCGCTCAGNNNCACCGTAGACATCGCGACATCCCTTGCGTTACACAATGTGCCTTCTCAAGTTCTCTGACATCTTTTGAATTAATTGGCATCATNTGCAAGATTGCGATTGTATTACCTGATTTTCTGATGNNNACGCGGCGCAATTTAATAACTATAAACTATCAGAGAGGCAAGCTAAACNNNTCTCTATTTCCGACTATTNNNTTATCAAAATTCTGCATTCTGCCTTATTTTCAAGGCAGATAATATTAAATTAAAGGATAATGTCACTTTCTACTAGTTGTGGCGCTCTTGTAAGCCGAATTTCAAACTCAGCCGACAGATCCCCATCAGTACTACCTTGGAGAATACCTCCTGAATAACGGATTTGACCGATTGCAGAGAATGCACGACTCCCGATGAAAGTGAAGGCTTGGTTGCCTTCTTTAGTGGAGTTAGCGTCGATGGTAGATAGATCTATTTGATCCCCTGCAAGGATACCGTTTCCCACAAAATCAGCGATCGCATCCTGTAACAAACCAGGTTGACTCTCTGCAACGAAGTTAAAATCGAAAACATCGTTACCCAATCCTCCAGTGAGAACATCAGTTCCACCAACACCCGTGAGGATACCACCGTTACCAAAATCACCGCTAATCGTATCATTGCCAGATCCGCCAAGTAGGCTATCGTTGCCTAATCCGCCAACAAGGCTATCGTCGCCAGATTCGCCGTTAATCTTATCGTCGCCAGATCCGCCGTTAATCTTATCGTTGCCAGATCCGCCGTCAATCTTATCGTTGCCAGATCCAGTATTAATGATATCGTCGTCAGACCCGCCGTCAATCGTATTGTTACCATCACCGGCGTTAATCGTATCGTTGCCAAATCCGCCGACAATTGTATCGTCGCCAAATCCGGTGTTAATGCGATCGTTGCCCGATACACCGTTAATTATATTGTTCCCCGCTCCGGCGTTAATCGTATCGTTGCCTGAACCGGCGTTAATCGTATCATTGCCTGAACCAGCGTCAATCTTATCGTCGCCAGATCCGCCGTCAATCCTATTGTTGCCAGATCCGCCGTTAATCGTGTCGTTGCCAGATCCGCCTTGAATCCGATCGTTGCCAGATCCGGTGTTAATTATATCGTTGTCATATCCACCATCAATCGTATTATTGCCATCACCAGCGTTAATCGTATCGTTGCCAAATCCGCCGACAATTGTATCGTCACCAAAGCTAGGTGTTAATGCGATCGTTGCCAGATACACCGTTAATTATATTGTTCCCCACTCCGGCGTTAATCGTATCGTTGCCAGAACCAGCGTTAATCGTATCGTTGCCAGAACCAGCGTCAATCTTATCGTCGCCAGCTCCGCCGTCAATCCGATCATTGCCAGATACGCCGTTAATTGTATCGTTGCCAGATCCGGCTTGAATGCGATCGTTGCCATTACCACCTTGAATTTTATCGTCACCGTCAAATCCGCCGTCAATCGTATTGTTGCCAGATCCGCCGTCAATTATATCGTTGCCTCTTCCCCCGTCAATTGTATCGCTGCCAAATCCGCCCAGAAGGCTATCATTACCGTTTCCGGCGTTAATTCTATCGTCGCCAGAACCACCATTAATCGTATCGTTGCCAGATCCGCCCCTAATTGTATCGTTACCGTCAAACCCGTTGATGATATCAGGCAAAACAGAAAAAGAATTACCAAGATTGTCAGGCTGATTAGTACCGTTAATGGTTGGCATAGTGAATTTATCCTGAATTTAGAGGGTAAAAAATTACTTCGTCACTTCCCCAGTGGAGAAATAACGAGTGAGAAGATATAACAAATTAGACCTGATTAGAACAGGTCTTTGCTGTTAAGTCTAAAGATTTGAGAAACGATCTATTGATGATATTGGCACCAAAATAGATTGTGCCAAGAGTCATTTGATGTCCTTGTACCTGATGAATTCACCGTTTCTAGCAGCAATCTGCTAGCAAATAAGCAGATTATCTCCTACGGAATTGCATAGGTTTTAGGACATTTTTACTGGATTCAGAATAACAAGAGTATGATACTACCTCAAGCTTAATTTTTTCTATCTTTCAGAAATAATAATTAACTCTTTTTTGTTACTCTTGCTATAACGAAATATGAAATATTTTTTTCAGATAGAGTTTTTTGATATATCATTCAAGGGGAAAAAGGCTTTTCCGATTTGTGCACAGATGCGGTAATCATAAGTAATTAACAGGACTTGATATCACGATACTTTTTTGATAAATCAAAAAAGTGGCATTCATTTATAAAGACTGAATGCCACTTTGTATTTCTCAAAATTTCTGATGACGGAGATATTAGACTTCTTGTATAAGTCGGTAAAAGGGTAAGGGGGAAAGGGGAAAGGAACAATAAAAACCTTTTCCCTTTAACCTTTCCCCTTTTCCCGCTTCTTGCAAAAATTACTTTTGCAAGAGGTCTATTTTACCCAGGTAGAGTTATCCCCGTCACAGCGATCGCACCTGCGATCGCACTGGCGCAAAGAGAAGTAATCGCTGTGCCAAATATCCACCACGCAGCGTTTGCAACGGTTTTCTTGGTTTCTTCGGCTTGCTTTTTAGCTTGCTCTTGAATCGCTTTCAGGCGTTTTTGAGTTTCTTTCTGGATGCGTTCGGCTCGTTGTAATACGCCATCCCGCGCCGATTCTATTTGGTTAATTATGCGATTAGCATCGGCCTCGGAAATATCTTCACGAGAACTCAATACAGCAACTAAGGTGTCACGATCGAATTCACTGAGGCGATCGCGCAAGGCTTCAAATCCGGCTTGGGGATCGTCAAACACTTTCGCAAAGTCTTGCTTAATGCCTTCATAGTTGAGTTCGGAACGATTCAGGGAGTTGAGATAGTTGCGGACTTTGGCAAAAACTCCATCTAGCACTGATTGCACTCTCTGCTGAATCTGCTGGAATTGTTCGACAATTGAGCTGCGAACAGAATCAATTTGATCGACAATTCGGTTAGCTTCCTCTTCTGAGATATCCTCACGTTGGGATAATAGTGCCACAATTGTGGAACGGTCAAATTTCGCGGCGCGATCGCTTAAACTCCCAATTCCAGCGCGGGGAGAAGACAGCAGCAATTGTAAATCGCGTTTGATTCCTTCGGGGTTGAGTTCTTCTTTGTTGGTATTACGCAGATATTCTTCGAGATTGGCTTCAAAATCTAAAGCTTGTTGAGTGGTGCGCTTTGCTAAACGTCGTGGCGTTCTCAGGATATCACCAATGGCATCTTGAGCGCGATCGATAATCTGATTAACCTGCTCTTGGCTCAAGTCGCCGCGTTGACTCACGAGTTTAACCAAGGTTTCTCGATCAACATTAGATAAGCGATCGCGCAGTGCTGAGGCTCCAGCTTGAGGATCGTCGAGTAATTTCTCCAAATCGGCTTTGATACCTTCTGGATTAAGTTCTTCCAAGTTGGTATTGCGGAGATATTCAGCGAACCCTTCGGGAAGCTCCGCTAACGCTTTTGTAGTCTTTTCGTACTGTTCTTTCGCTTGTTGCGGTACTTGCAAAATACTATCTCGGACTGCTTCTAGCTGATCGAGAGTTTGGTTTACCTGTTCCTCACTCAAATCTTGACGCTGACTGAGCAATTGTACCAAGGTATCGCGGTCAAATTGGGATAGGCGCGATCGTAAAAGGTTAATTCCGGCTTGCGGATCGTCTAGTAAAACTCTAAACTCACGTTTGATCGCTTCGGGATTGAGTTCGTCTTTGTTAGTATTCCGCAGATATTCTTCAACTCTTTGGCGCAGTTCATCGGCTTTCGCTTTTGCTTGCTCTTGCAATTCCCTAGCACGATTCAAGAAATTATCGCGGTTGCGTTCGAGTTGACTAACAATATTATTAGCTTCCTCTTCGCTGATATCTTGACGCTGTTGGAGCAATTGTACAAAAGTATCGCGGTCAAATTGCCCAAAGCGGCTACTTAAATCTTCAAACCCAGCTTGTGGATCGTCTAGTAACTTGCCAAAGTCTCGTTCAATACCTTCGGGATTGAGTTCCTCTTTACCCGTAGAACGCAGATAATCTTCAATGCGGTTGCGGAAATCTTGACCTTTTTCGCGAGTTTGAGCCTGTTTGACAGTTTCTAAAACTTCCAGGCGATCGCTTTCCATTTGTTCGGAAATTTCTTTCACCCTAGCTTCGCTAATATCACCGCGCTGCTTCAACAAGTTGCTGAAATATTCTTGGTTGATTTCTTCCAACTCTCGTCTCACAGTTGTCGGATCTGCATTTACGTCATAGATGACTTCTTTAAATTCATCTACTAGAGTAATTCGGTTAAAGTGCCAAGGGAAGGAATGCAATATGTAGTCTTCTATATCTGCCTTAATTGCATTTTCCAGTGATATGGGTAATTTTGCAGATACTTGCTCAGTTGCCTGTTCTCTAAACTTTTGAAATTGTTCTGTGACTTGCTCAACATCGACATCTTGAACTTTTTCTTTCAGTTTTTGCAACTGAGTTGTAATTTTGTTCACATCGATATTAGAAAGGTTTACCCGTTCCATAACTGCTGGCGCAGCTGCACTTAAGCCATACCTAATAGCTTGCTTGATTACACCATTGCCATTACCGCTGCCGATTGTAACCAGTTCTTGAAGCCGTTCACCTAATTGCTCAGAATTAAGTTCTTCAGGAGTAGCGGACTTGAGTAAATTAATTACTTGTTCTGTGGGATTTTTGCGATTTAAAGCTTGTTGCCATGCACCTTCAAATTGGTCAGCAATGTTATTGATATCTTCTTTAGATAAATCGCCACGGCTGCTGATTAAATCAACAAATGTTTGGCGATTAACGTTTTGCAATAGATCGCTATTAGCAACAGATTGCAAATCTGTATCCTTCAGAAGTTGGTCAAATTGACTCCGAATTTCTTTGATATCCAGCTTTGGCAATTGCAGAGAACCTAAAGAACTTTGGAGAGTATTTTTAATACCTTCAGAATCAAAACCTGAAGTTAATTCCCGCCGGACTGCGGCTGTAATATCTTCAGCAGTAGAAATTAACTGTTTTTTTGCAGTATTCGCACCGATGCCAGCAGTTGCCGTGCCCATCAGAGTTTGAAAACCAGAAGTAACAGTATTAGATATAGAACCAATTAAAGAACCTACTGCTGATGAACCCAACCAAATTACTAGTGAAAAATAGGTAGACCAAATGACTACACCAATAATTGCTCCTAAAAATGCGCTTTCGATTAGGCTAAGTTTTACTGCTAAAAAACAAGCAATAAATAATGCGATGCTAACGGTTATTAATGCCCAAGCACCAACTTTCGCTTGACCTTTACGAATTGTCTTACCCAAACCTTCAGACTCATCATCAGAATCGGAGCCAATTTCCCAAGATGAAATTCCGACAGCGACTGAAAAGTTTGTCAACAACAATTGAAAGGCAAATGCCATCAAAACCCCAGCTAGCAGTGCCACCAACAATTTAGGCCCAGAAAAAACAACTGACGCTTCTTCTGGAGTTAGTACTTCCTGAGCTAAAGTTAGGGGCGCTAATCCAAAAGATAGCCAATTCCATCCAAAAAGAGTTAAAACACCTTGAAACATAGGACTTTCCCACTTCTACTCAATTAAATAGCCATTCATAAAATGGCTTATTTATCAGCTTAATTATTATTTATGTAAGCTGGCACTTTCTTAAGTAATAGGTTGGTTGTCCAAAAGTCGTATTTAAAAAAATAAATATTTATCTGGTCTCTAAAAGAAAACATATGATTTAGTTAACATTTTTTCTCGAAGAAAATTTATGAGGCAAAAGTAAATCTCATAAAACTATATCTAACGATATACTAGGTTATGAGCGGGTTAATTATAGTTAGTAGCAAATGTTAGAAAGTAACATTTTTTGGTATCAACTTTCTCAATAAAATTGATGTCAGAGATAATTGTTATAAAAACTTTAGAAAATAAAATATATTTTCTACTTAAGATTTAGTTACTAACTTTAGATAAAGACACCTATATCTAATGATAGAGATAAAAATTCTTCCAAGCGATTGATGAAAACGAAATAGAAAAATGTATTAATAAGGGTTATTACGAGCATATGAATTAGTAAATAATTGATTTTTGCTGAGGAGAAAGAATAATGGTGGTAGGTGTACATAAACGTGCTGTAGGTGTATTTTCTCATCGCCGAGATGTTGAACATGCTCTACATGAATTAAAAAAAGTTGGCTTTGACATGAACAGAGTTTCTGTCATTACCCAAGATGGGGACAGAGATGATATTGCTGGTGCAGATGTGAGCGATCGCGTTGGCGATCAATCTGACGAAGGTGCTAAAGTCGGAGCAGCTACAGGTGGTGCTTTGGGCGGATTGGCTGGCTTATTAGTCGGTCTTGGCACTTTAGCAATTCCTGGAGTCGGGCCAATTATGTTGGCTGGAGCCGCAGCAACTACCCTAGCTACAACTCTTGCTGGCGCTGGTATTGGTGCAGTGGCTGGTAGTTTGCTTGGTGCATTAATTGGTTTAGGAATTCCTGAAGAACGGGCTAAAGTTTACGACGAACGTGTTAAACGAGGACACTATTTAGTCATTCTCGATGGTACAGAGGCAGAAATACTTAGAGCAGAAGCAATTTTAAATCATCAGGGTGTGGAAGAGTTTGGCATTTACGACCACCCAGATGCGACAAATGCAACCACTGGTTATGTGACTCCAACCTCTACTGCGGGTTATAGTGGTGTTGCGAAACGCGCGATCGGGGTATTTTCTCATCGTCGAGATGCTGAAGTCGCAATTGCAGAATTGCGAGATGCAGGTTTTTCGTTGAATCAAGTCTCCATCATTGCCAAAGATACAGACGGTCATGGGATTGGTGGTGTAGATGTAGATAGAAATGTTGGTACTGGTAATAAAGCAGACGATGGTGCTAAAGCTGGAGCAGCTACAGGCGGTGTTCTGGGCGGCTTGACTGAGCTTATTGGTTGGACTTGGAACTTTAGCAATTCCTGGAATCGGGCCCGTAATTGCAGGTGGTGCAGTTGCAACCACTTTGGCGACAACATTAGCTGGTGGCGCGATCGGTGCAGCAGCAGGGAGTATTGTAGGCGCACTTGTTGGCTTGGGAATTCCTGAAGACAGAGCGCGAGTATATAGCGATCGCTTCCAAAGAGGCGACTACTTAGTAATTCTCGATGGTACGGAAGCTGAAATCCACCAAGCTGAAGCGATTCTCAAACATCGAGGTATTGAAGAATTTGCAATCTATGATGCTACTGAGATTATTGAATATCGCCCAGGTTCCGACCGAGTAACGCATAATGACGCAGCAGTAGTCGATCCCATTCGCCCTAATTACTCAACAGAGGCTCATAGAAACGATCCTGCTGTAGTTATTGTTGATCGTCGTGATGAAGTACTTTAATCCAAAGTAATTGTCATTGACGCTAATCCTACAAAATTGCAGGAGTAAAAATTTGAAACCTTTTCTCCTGACTAAAAAAACTTGCTCCTCACTTTTGCCGTAAATATCAACAAATTTCAGTTTCTAATTCAGAATTAAACCTATGCAAAAATTAACCCCCTTCGTAATTAGTTGCCTTTTAGTTTTTGGTGTTGCTGCTTGTGATAACGCTTCTAAAACAAGTGAATCTGCACCCAATAATCCTAACGAGGCTCCCCAAGCACCGAGTGCAAAAACAACAGAAGCTTCTCAAAAAGATGCACAAAGTGAAGTTCGTAGAAGACAACTCAATGAGGATATTCGCGCCCGCGAACAGCGTAATAATGTCACTGGTGGCGATACAAAAAGAGATCCAAGTGACTTAGCAAGTCAAGTTCGCTCAAAATTAGAGGCTAATATCCCCAAAGGTCAGCTAACAGTTAATGCCGCAGACGGTGGTGTTGTGACTGTCGCCGGAACTGTCACTAATCAGCAGGAGTTAGCTAAAATTGAAAGATTAGCTAAGGAAATTAAAGGTGTCAACAGTGTAGTTGTGAAAGCAACTGTCTCCACAGTAACTAACTAAAGCAGTTAACAACATTAAGTGAGCAGGTAGGCGTAAAGAGATTTAAATGCTCCTGCTCGGTCTAAGTGGTCAGTAATAAGTTTAACTGACCACTCATAATTGACAACTGACAACCTTAATAACTATATTTATTGATGCTCAGTTCAGTTATACAAAGTCTTGTAGTTACCAAACAGAAAAACTATGGAAACCGAACAACAGCAACGTGAATCCATCAATGCTTCCTTATCACAAGGTACGCTAGCACTTGAAGGTACTGATACTGCAAACTTGCCAAAGTTACCGCCAGCACATGAGCCTGAATCTCAATGGCAGCAAATTAGCAGACAAATTTCTCAATTTTTAGAGCAACTGCCCCAATACTTAAGTAGGTTTTTTCAGGACTACAAACAACCTCTAATAACCGTTGCTTTAATTTTTGCGGCGATTGTTACAGCTAGGCTAGTACTAGCGGCACTAGCTGCAATAAATGATGTTCCACTACTATCACCACTTTTTGAGTTAGTTGGAATTAGTTACACCAGTTGGTTTGTTTTCCGCTATCTACTGAAGGCTTCAACTCGCCAGGAATTAGCCGATGAAATTCAATTACTGAAAAACCAATTCGTGGGCGAGTAAATTTACTAACCATTAAAGTAAGATTTACACGGGCAAATAGAATTCGCAGCTACGCCAACTCTCATCCGCCTCTGCGGGCTTGGGTAAAGCCTCTTATAGTTGCAGTTTCTAATTGCCCTTTTAATGTTAGGTTGACTCAACTAAAACCCTTGTTCTACCAAGAAATGTAAATCAACAGTATTTAACCGGATTCCATTTTAGTCTTTTGGATACATCAAAAGATAGAGAATATAACATTATTTTTAAATTTAAGTCACTTCTCAAGATAGTAGTTCGCAGATGAGAAACAACCTAATCTAGTTTTAGAAGTTATTCAATAGATTCTTTAACGAGGACATAAATTATGGCTAATGAAGCAGTTAAGAGAAGTACAGATTCATCCGATCGCGCGGAAGTCGATACATATGATCGCGGCATTATCCCTGCTGAAACCGCCGCTAGAATGGAAAGAGAAGGAAATAAGTACAAAACACTTCCCACAGAAGAAGGGGAAGCAGATGCATCTACTGACGATCAAACCGATCCAGACAGTATACGTACCACTGACGGCTATACCGTGGACAAAGAAGGTTTGTTAAACAACTATGCAGTTGAACCAGAAATGTACTACGAAGAACCGGGTGATGCACGCCAGCAAGTGGCAGAAGATACGGCAGAACGTATCGAAGAACTTGGAGAAATTAATCAGGATGAGGAAGGCAAGTTGACAGATAAGGGTGACAGCCGTGGTAGAGGCTCAGGAGTAATTTAATTAACAACTATTTTGCTGGGTGCAATTACAGGTAAGAAGGCTTAATAGGTGGTTTCTAGAGACGCAATAACTGCGTCTCTAATTTTTTATATTTTGTCTTTAAGACCGCAGAGCGGCAGGGTTTTTAGGCTTTCTGCATATATAGCAACGGACAGGGAGCTTAGGACAGCAATAAAATCACAAAGTACGCTGTTGAAGACGCGTTTCCCGCAAACTGTCCTAACGGCTTTGGCAACTGCTATATTTGAGAATTATAACTAAACGTGAATTGGACAGACCTCACCCACCCAGCCTCCCTCTCCTGCGTAAGCGTTTTGGATCTCTACGGGTTTAATACAGCAGTATTACTAGATAATCAGTGGCTCAAGTTCACAATTATGCCATTGCCGCTGATACCATTCGGCAACCAAAGGACGAACAATAAACTTAGGCTGTCCATCGCCTTTAACGTCAATACGTAAACCTGAATAAGGTCGTCGCTTCTGAGAACCTTGACCGTTGCGACCGATGAAGAGATGCGATCGCGCTACTAACCTATTCTCCTCCATCAAATCTGCTCCCTCAATCCGTTGGCGTCGCAAACTAAACCCGCTACCACCACAAACAATCCAGTGGATATGAGAATCAGCGTGTCCCGTATCCATTGTTTCTAGGTGTTCCAAGCAGTGTGCGTGACCATTTATTACCAAATCGACTAAAGGACGACCCTGATTTAAAGAACCGATTTCTTTAGCTACCGCATTCAACACGCCACGCAAGCGATCGCGAACGATTAGAGTTTGTGCTTGTTCCCACTTCGTCGCCTCAGTTACATAAGGAGGATGATGAAAATAAATTATCCTTCCCCGAACTTCAGGATTATTCCAAGATTCAATTAATCTTTGCTTGAGCCAATCCAGTTGTTCAATGTCAGTCAGCGTTGTCTTATTAGTGGCTAGTTGCTTATCGATATCAACGATAATTTCTTCAATTTGTGACATCTTGGCATGGAAGTCATCTAATTGATCGGCTTCATTCGGGTTTTCCGGGCGAAGTTTGGCTGAGGTTTCAATGATTTGCTGCTTTTCTCGCTCGAAATCTTCACGACGTTTTTCTAAGAGTTTGCGATCGGCTTTACCTTTTTTTGTTTTCGGTAGCGGTGGTGGATCGTTAAAGGTATTAGAATCCAAAGCGAAGAAATCAATACCGCCATAACGAAAAGTGTAATAGCGATTGGGAAGGCGGGTAAATTGCCCAGGTTGATAAGAAAGACAACGACCTGTATCTGTCTTGGCTGTGTAGTGCCGATCTAAGTGACTGGCTAACTCTTCTGGAAGCTGAAACGCCTTCAGATAGTCGAGAAATGCCTTTGCGTAAGCGTCACCGCATCCTGAGCCATGCAAGCCCACATCTAGGTCTAACCGCGATCGCAACAGGTGACGAATGGGTAAGGTTGTTAGAGATGCCAAGCTCAATAAGATTGGCAAGTTATAGTAATCGTGATTTCCCGGCACAGGTAAAATGGGCAGCTTAAAAACCATCTGGTCATAAGCAATCCGTTTGCGATGCTCTATGCCAGAGATAAACTCTCGGTAAGGCTGGATGAAGTTTTGCTGGTAATATTCACTCGATCCAACTAAATAGATTACATCCCCCGTATGCAGCATAAACCGGGATTCGTTGTGATGAGGGAGCATAAGTTCAGCCACCTGTCGCTGGGGATTGTGTCCTCTGTGTCTACCGGAACCACTATCACCGACAACTAAAAATGAGAACTCAGAGTTGTCTGTTTGACCATCTTCCAACACCAGCCGAGTTTGGTCGATATCCCGTTCCACAATTAACGGATCTTGCCACCGCACCCGCTGATTCATTTTCCGAATTTTCTTAGCGATCGCTGGATCAGATACAAGTTTCAATGCAACCTACTCCTGAGTTTTCAATTGAAGGGGAGCAGGGAGAGCAGAGGGGCAGGGGAGCAGGGGAGGCAGGGGGAGCAGGGTTAAAGGTTAAAGGGAAAAGGGAAAAGGAATAAATTTAATCTTTCCCCTTTTCCCCTTACCCTTTTCCCCTTACCCCTTTCCCTTTCCCCATGCCCCATGCCCAATACCCCATGCCCATACCCTCATTCTTCTGCCGTATCTTTCATCTCAATAGTCAGATTAGGGAGTCCCTCTAGTTTTTCGGTCGGCTCAACTTCTTCTACTAATGGCACAAAAATTCTTAAGCCTGCTGGTACACACTTAATTTCTACAGGTGTTGTGCCGACTATTTCACCATCTAGAACAACTTTTTGTGGTGGCTCAGTGGTAATTTTAAATTGTTTCGCTCGCAGAAAACCAATATCATCCCGTTCAACGGCGTTACCTGTGGAAGCCGTTTGAAATAGATGAAACGTGGCAGCGATCGCTCCTGCCTTGTTAGTTGGAGCTACAATCGTTAAATCTAGTAACCCATCATCATAAACCAGACCTGCTGGGCCTTGAGCCAAAACTGAAGTGGGAGGTGCGGCATTTGCTACCGTTACTGCACAGGCACTAGTTTTAATTATCCTATCTTCAGTTTCAATTTCAACATCAAAGTTTTTTAAATTTCTTAATTGCTGGATTCCTGCCAAAACGTAGGCCATCATCCCAAAGCGATTTTTGGCGTCTCGGTCTGCCAATTCTACAGTTTCAGCTTCAAAGCCAATACCTGCCAAAAGTACCATTGGGCGATCGTTGCAATAAGCTACGTCTACATGGGTGGTAGCTCCCTGCAAAATTGTCTGACACGCACCTGCGATCGTGTCAGGAATTCCTAAAGCTGTGGCAAAAGCGTTCGCTGTTCCTCTAGAAATGATCCCAAAGGGGATATCAGTTCCCACTAACGCCGCCGCCGCTATTGAGAGAGTACCATCCCCCCCAGAAGCAATGATTGCATCTACTCCTCGCTCTACAGCTTGATATGCCAGTTGGTCAGCATCGATTTCTTCAGTTGTAAAATGAATATCTAGATCGATCTCTGGCTCTAATATTGCCCGAATTTCTGCTAGCTCTGTATCTGGGTCGCCCTGACCCGCAACAGGATTGAAGATTAAACAGGCGGAACGATTCATAAGGTATAATAACTAAGCTTGGATAACTAATGAAGATAACAAATTATTCTTAGGATTCCTCTAAATTTTCAACTTCCCTTTTAAGGCTGAGTTTTTTAGAGATATTGAACAAGTTTAGCGGAATATGCGATCGCATCATACACCAAGAAAAGCCAAGAATCTTTAAAACCTTCCCAAAGAAGTCTATTTTTAGCCGCCTGTTTCAAAATACTCACTCAAGTGGAAGGGTGTTTGGTTAGTCGGTAGAAAAATTTAAAGCCATCATCAGAATTGTATATAGACAGGTTTTAGGAAATTCCTATATTATGGGAAGTGAGCAAATTAATGTTCTTGAGTCGTAGTTTCAGCAAAGTGAAATCAGCGATCGCAAGTTTATCTGTTTAGTAGCAAAGGGCAATTGAATTAAACTTTAGGCATCTCTTCAGTTGCGCTCCCATCAATGCGTAAATCCAGCTACCATCTCAATTAATCAGACAAGTTGTTGCTTGAGCAACTTGTTAAAGATATATAAAGTTCCACTACAGCCTACTATTACTTTGTCAAGTTAATCTTGAAGGTTTGTAGTAAGCACTTTAGTGCTTAGAAAATAAGGAATGAAGTCCTTACTACGAACTTAAATTTGACATACTACTAGTCAATTTTGCGGTGGTTACAACTCAAAGCGCTAGGAACTGGGGATAAGGGAGACAAAAGCAATCAATAAATGCCCTTCAGGAGTGCTGAGGTGGGAATCTTCAGAACTTGGAACTGACTCAACGCCTCGCTAACGGAACTGTTTTGCCTCATACATAATGCCCAATCCCTTCAAATTTATAGCTCTAATATGCCTATTCCATTGTTAAGCTATTCCCCTTCATCTCGAAATCATCGTGTATCTGGATATGAGATTCTTGGCGACGAGCAACCTAGAATTTATACAGCCGAATATCTGCAATCATCACTAGAAATGGATGCCTTGATTAAGGCAGCCTATCGCCAGGTTTTCCACGAACAACAGATGCTAGATAGCAACCGCCAAACCTGTCTAGAATCACAACTGAGAACTGGTCAAATTACAACTAGGGATTTCATTCGAGGATTAGCAATATCTGATGCATTTCGGCGACTTAATTACGAAAGCAACAACAATTACCGCTTTGTGCAGATATGCGTACAGCGCTTATTGGGTCGTGAGGTTTACAATGAACGCGAAAAACTAGCCTGGTCAATTGTGCTAGCTAGTAAAGGACTGTACAGGTTTATCGACGATTTGGTGGATAGTGAGGAGTACATGAGTAACTTTGGTTACAATACAGTCCCCTATCAACGGCGACGAATTTTACAGGGACACTCTCTAGGGGAATTACCTTTTGCCAGAATGGCTCGTTATGGCGAAGATTATCGCGATAAATTGCCGCTTCCCTTGACGAGAAAGCAGGTTGAGCCTTTTAATTTCCAGACCTTCTTACGCAGTTCTGACAGAGATGTGGTGTTATTGCTATTAGCTTCGACGCTGGCACTGATTGTCTTGTTTAGTTTGCTGACTACATTTGGTTATTTCCCAAAATTTGGTGGGTACTAGCTGAAACTTGAGGTGTAGCGATCGCCATTATGAGCGATCGCTACATCCAAGCAGTCAGAACTTTACAAACAGCTAAAAACACTCAACACTGAATTAGAACACTGCCTTCAACAACGGACTCAATAGTTAGGGAACTCCAAGAAATAAATCATCCATTATTGTGGGGTGGGCGTCTGGGCGGGCGAGACGCCCACCCCACAAGAGTTAATTGGATATTTTTTTTATTTGGAAATCCCTTAGCTAAAGTCCGCTCACAAGGAGCAATGAAAATTCCTTTTCCCTATACTTCTCATATTTGAGATTTCACAAACAAGTTTTTGGTAAAGAATTGTAATCCAAAATCCCAAATCTAAAACCCAAAATTCGTATGAGTCCCTGACTACGGTAGTCTAGATGAGAGTGAATTTATCGCCTCCTTTGATATATTGTTTTATGACTTCAGTTGTTTCTAGTCCCCCACGCACTATTCGGATTGGTTCGCGCAAAAGCCAACTTGCTCTGGTTCAAACCTATTGGGTACAAGAGCAGCTCCAGAAAAGCTTTCCTGATATCACTTTTGAAGTCCACACCATGTCTACCCAAGGCGATAAAATCTTGGATGTAGCATTAGCTAAGATTGGCGATAAAGGACTTTTTACTAAAGAACTTGAAGTTGGAATGCTCAATCAAGAGATTGACTTTGCCGTTCATTCTCTCAAGGATCTGCCGACTCACTTACCAGAAGGGTTGACGTTAGCAGCAATCACTGAACGAGAAAACCCAGCCGATGCATTAGTTGTGCATGAAAAGCACAAAGATAAACAAATCGAGACGTTGCCAGAAGGTGCGGTAATTGGTACATCTTCTCTAAGACGTTTAGCACAGTTACGCCATCACTTCCCTCACTTTACATTTAAAGATGTGCGGGGAAACTTGATTACACGGTTGGCAAAACTGGATGCAGGTGAATACGATGCTTTGATTTTGGCAGCCGCAGGATTAGAGAGATTGGGAATGGGCGATCGCGTTCATCAAATCTTATCCAAAGAAATCTCCCTCCACGCGGTTGGGCAAGGAGCTTTGGGGATAGAATGCCGTGCTGATGATAGTGAAGTGCTATCTCTACTCAAAGCAATTGAACATACCGAAACACGCGATCGCTGTCTTGCCGAACGATCTTTTCTCCGTTCTCTAGAGGGTGGATGTCAAGTACCTATCGGTGTAAATACAGAAATATCGGGTGAGAATTTGACCTTAACCGGGATAGTCGCCAGTGTAGATGGTCAAAAGTTCGTAAAAGATACCGTCACCGGACTTGCCAATAATGCCGAAGCACTAGGCACAGAACTAGCAGAACTGTTGCGGCAACAGGGAGCGCAAGAAATTTTATCAGAAATTTTTGCGGTGATTCAGCGCGGTTCCTAAGCAATTGGGCAAGCCAATGTGATTAGATAAGAATTGATCGCCGTTGCACTAAATATGTGCCAGACGCGACAATTCGCGTTGGTCGGGATTTCAGAAAGTTAATTTGACAATATAGACTCAGGGAAGCAAAAATTACCATGCGGATTCTATTTGTTGCAGCAGAAGCAGCACCCGTTGCGAAAGTAGGAGGAATGGGTGATGTTGTCGGGGCATTACCCAAAGTCCTGAGAGAAATGGGGCATGATGTGCGGATATTCTTGCCTTACTACGGCTTCCTGCCAGACAAAATGGAAATTCCCCAAGAACCGATCTGGTGGGGAGATGCCATGTTCCAGCACTTTGCAGTATATGAAAGTATTCTGCCTGGTACTGATGTTCCCTTGTACTTATTTGGACATCCGTCCTTCATGCCGCGCCGCATCTATTCTGGAGATGATGAAGATTGGCGGTTCACATTGTTTGCTAATGGTGCAGCCGAGTTCGCCTGGAATTACTGGAAGCCAGATATTATCCATTGTCACGATTGGCATACAGGGATGATTCCCGTGTGGATGCACCAAGATCCTGATATCACCACAGTGTTTACCATCCATAACCTGGCTTATCAAGGGCCGTGGCGTTGGTATTTAGAAAAAATTACTTGGTGTCCCTGGTATATGCAAGGACACAACGTCATGGCGGCGGCGGTACAATTTGCCAACAAGGTAAATACAGTTTCGCCCACCTATGCCGAGCAAATCAAGACAGCTACTTACGGTGAGACATTAGAAGGTTTGCTGTCCTTTATTAGCGGTAAATTATCTGGGATTATCAACGGTATTGATACCGAGGTTTATAACCCAGAAAATGACAAATATATTGAGCAAACCTTTACTGCTGATACTTTAGAAAAACGCAAAGCCAATAAAGTTGCTTTGCAACAAGAGCTAGGATTAGAAGTTAATTCCAAAGCCTTTTTTATTGGGATTGTTACCCGATTAGTGGAACAAAAAGGCATTGATTTGATATTGCAAATCCTCGATCGCTTCCTATCTTATACAGATGCCCAGTTTGTGCTGTTAGGGACAGGCGATCGCAACTATGAAACTCAGATGTGGCAATTAGCATCCCGCTTCCCCGGACGCATGGCAACTTACTTACTGTATAACGATGCCCTGTCTCGCCGGATCTATGCTGGTACTGATGCCTTCTTGATGCCCAGCCGTTTTGAACCATGCGGTATTAGCCAAATGATGGCTTTGCGCTACGGTTCTGTACCCATTGTCCGCCGCACAGGTGGATTAGTTGACACTGTAAGCCATCACGACCCTGAAAATGCTGCTGGTACTGGTTATTGCTTCGATCGCTATGAACCGCTAGACCTTTTCACTTGTATGATCCGAGCTTGGGAAGGCTTCCGTTTCAAACCGCAATGGCAAGAACTACAAAAACGGGGTATGAGTCAAGATTTTAGTTGGTATCAATCTGCTAAGGAGTACGTAAAGTTGTACAGATCGATTTACGGTTTGCCAGAAGAAGAAGAGACTCCAGAACCAAAGTTAGTTTTAAACGAAGCAGTCACTAGCACCAGTAGCAAGTAATATCATGTCCGCTGAGATTGCTTATTAAACCCAAAGAACCCCACCCCGCTTGCGGGGAGGGGTTGGGGGTGGGGTGTAATGACAGGCTGCTAGATCCCCGACTTCTTCAAGAAGTCGGGGATCTGAACACCACTAACCTCTTAAAACTTTTGCGATAGACCAGTAGCCGTAAAGCTTCTATGTTTATGTAGCCGCGACTTCCAGTCGCCAGCGCTATTGATTACTTGTCGCTTTCGCCCTAATTAGCCAATCACGATCGCTAGTGCAAATTTCCCGACCGGAGGAATCTCCTAAGCGGTCTAGCGCTAATAAACAAGCGTATTTCAAATCCCAAATCGGTGTATTCAGGCAAATTTTGATTTCAGGAATTGCTCGTGAATCACCCAATTCACCAAGAGCGATCGCACAGGCCGCACGAGATTTCTGAAACTGGGGTTCGCGGTTGTGCAGGTTTTCTATTAATAAATCGTAGGCGGGTGCATATTTTAGCCAGCCGAAAAGTTTCATCACATGATAATGAGCGCCATAGTCGTTATATGCTTTGTCGCCATAAGTTACTAAAAGTGCTTGGGGTGCTTCTTGTGGATAGATATCTAGTAAGGTTTTTGTCGCTAAATAGCAACGTCCAAAATCGGTTTCGTAGAGTTCGTTAATCACAAAATCTAGAACAGGGGTAGCATCATACTCATGTACTAGATCGAGGTCGTTGGGATGATCGTAAAGTACTTGCTCTAAGTAAGGTTGAATTTCTGTAAAGGTAATTTCACCACTGGGAACACCTGCATCCAAAAGCATCCGCAATCCTCGCAAGCGAAACACCAGAGATACAGGACAACGGGCAATTTCTGGGATGGCTTTGTAGTAGCGGGAATCAATCAGGTCTTGAATAGAACCGCGCCGTGCATTGACGCTAGAACTTTGCAGCAGCGCCATCACCTCGGTAATTTGGGAGTAGTCACCCGTGAAGCGACAAACTGTAGCGATCGCTGCACTACGGGTAGGTTCATCCTCAACTTGGGTAAACTTCCGTACACGTTCTAGGGAAGGCTGATAGTCAGCGTTAGCTAGAGTGTGAATAATGACTCGATAGATTTGATCTGGTTTATCCAGTAGTTGTGCCACCTCTTCGAGAATTTCTGGCTCTTTAGTGCCAATTTCCCCGATTGCCCACACAGTATTTTCAACAGTATAAATATCATCATCTTTAAGACATTGCCGAATTACAGGTAAAGCTGATTGTGCCTGTAATCGCCCCAGACTTTCTACAGCTTTGCGTCGGACAATGCGGTGGTCTAACTCATCAGGGTTACTGGTTTCAATTGCCCGCACCAAAGCCGCGATCGATTGCTCAGTGGGGAAGTTAATTAAATGGGAAACAGCAATATACTTATCAGAAGCGTCTTCGAGTTGTTCTAATGGTGTATCGATAATTGCGATCGCTTCTTCTTCTGTCAGCCCAAACATTTTAAAAAAACGTTTATCCATTGATCTATAAATGGCTCTTGGATAATTGCTTTGAAGTCACTTTTACTATCGTACTAGGGACTGGCTACTAGTGATTGGGGACTGGGAAGATGAAGCGTAGACGGGGCGAGTACAAAATAACGAGGTAGAGCCAAACAAACCAAAAAACCGCATCATCGCCCTCAAAAAAACTGTACAAAAAAGCTATTCATCCTCATCTCCTGCTGGTCGTTCGCTGTCACTTTGTTGGGTGTTCCACTCTAAAACAATACGCTCTAGCATTTCGGCCTGCGTACAGTTATTTACAACAGCGTATTGCTTAATTAGCTCTCTTACTGTAGGACTAATGTGGCGTATATCTAGTGGGTTGTTTCTTGTCGTTTCCACGATCTTTTTCCAGAATGTAGTTGGGTTAAACTTTTGAAGATTTACGTCAAAAAGCTTTACCAGTGGTAACGCGATCTGAGAAGATCATAATATATGCATTTGTCAGCTATTAGTTCAGTTGCCTCTTGCTAATTGTTCAGTTTTATGTAACAGCTAAACGTTAGTCTTTAGCGAGTAACCAATCGCACATCATTCATATAAACACATATTTAGGAAACCAAACTTATGGATGAAACCTCTGAACTCACAACAGCCAATAACATAACTGCTCAAGATGTAGCAGAAGTAATTGCAGAACTTGAGCAATATCGGGAACGTCTAGTTCAAGAAACTACGGAAACTGCAAAACGGGCTAAGTTGATGAGAGTAAGCGTTATGGCAAAACTGGAGCCTGAGCTTGCCAAGATTGATTCTGCACTCCAGGAACTCCGTAATCAACAGGCTGCCTTGAGTGGCAGCAACTAGTCATTTGTCTTGATAATTTAGCTAGAAATTATATGCTCAACTCCGAAACTCAATCCGGGGCAGATTCGTTAAATCTGTCCCATGCAGAAAGTGACGCTTTATTTAAAGCGGTGAGTGAGCAATTAAGCTTAAACACCTTCAACTCCGATGACCAAGAGCTAATAAAGCGGATGGTTGAGAGTATGGGAGACTCACGAGGCATGGTGAGGTTGAGTTTTGCAGAGGCTTTGGGTAAAATCGGCAAACCAGCGACCCCTTTATTGATGGAAGCTGTGGCAAGTCATCCCAACCCAGTTGTGCGGAGAGCCAGCGCTAAAACCTTGACACTGATCGCCGATCCGATCGCAGTTCCGACTTTGGTCAATGCCCTCTTAAATGATGAAGATATGGTGGTCAAAACCTCGTCGGTGGGGGGGCTGGCCAAAATAGGTGAGGCAGCTGTACCAGCATTGCTGAAAATCTTAGCGTCAACCGAGTATCCAGAAAGTGCCAAAGGTCATGCAGTATGGGCGTTAGGATTTATTGGTGCAGAAGCGAAGGAGCATTTATATCGAGAGATTAACTCAGACTCCGCTGAAGTTCGGGCTGCGGTAGTGGGTGCGATCGCTAAAATTGCTCAAGAAGGCACTCAAGAAGGAGCATTTAATATTTTAATTAATGCCCTCAACGATCCATCTGAAATTGTCAGGTGTGAAGCCGCAGCAGCTTTGGGTAGCCTCACCTATCGCTCGGCAATTCCTAGTCTTGTTGAATTACTACATCATCCCGATTGGGAAACTCGAAAAGCAGCGGCTCTGGCATTGATGAAGATTGGCGACGGTGCTGCTTTAGAACCCCTGCAAGCCGCATTAATGGAGGAAGAAGAAGCGGGGGTTCAAGCAGTGATGAAGTTGGCGATTTCTCAAATTGAGAGGCAGTTAGAGGAAGAAGCTTGGGAATAAAGCGATGGACAGAATATGACAAAGGTAAATGGAAAATGATCCTTACTTTTGACCAAGCTGCTTATAGTAGTCTACTAGCTGAAGTTTATCTAAATGTATGCGCCCTATTGGGATTGATAAAAGTAGTTGTAAGAGCGATCGCTACTCTCTCTTATATTTATCTCTTATATTTAATCACTTGATCTAATCGGGGCAAAGCACTCACCGCTGACTCCCGAACATAAGGATCGATAGATTCATCATTTGTCAATGCCGTCAGCACTTCCACCCCTCGGATATCGCCCATAGAACCGATTGCATTAACGATCGCCACAGCCACTGCAACATTATCTATTGTTTTCAGAGCTTCAGTCAAAATCTCAAAGGCGGGAGAACCAATCTCACCCAATGCCATTACTGATGCGATATAAACAACTGGATTTGGGTCATTGAGCGCTGTTTGCAATCCCTGTAAGCCTTCATTTGGGAAGGGAACATCAGGATGATTAGCCGCAACCTGTGCTAGAGCTTTAGCACAACTACCCCGAATGGTCGCATTATCACTATTTACTAATGACTCTACCAGTAGCGGTACAGCATCTATACCAATAGCACCCAGTGCTTTTACCGCAGCTCGACGATAGGTGACATCTTCTTCATCTAAAATACCCATCAGCCGAGGAATGGTATTTTCATCACGGACATCAGCCAGTTCCCACATGGCTCGTTCTCGCAAATTGGGGTTGGGGTGTTTTAACTGTGCAAATAAAGAATCTATTGTCATAAAAGAAAACTTCCCTGTTTAAATCCTCCAAGTTCAATCATTAATTACGAATTACGTTAGCGAGTCCGCGTACTCTTACAGAGAAGCAAGCTACGCTTTTAGCATCTCGTAGAGAGCGTCATTACGAATTACGAATTACGAATTACGAATTATTAACAACAGAGGGACTCTTGTTCAATCACTCAACCTGATACAGGCAAAGCAACAGACTGAGAGTCCCTGAGTTTTAGAGTATGACGATCACTCGTCTACGTCTAGTCAATCCCTATTACTATGAAAGGGAGTTGATTACGTAGTCAAGAAGAGAGCGGAACTCAACTAACGCTTGAGGAGACAAGTCGCGAGGAGAGCAAGCGCGATCGCGAGTATAAGTCAACGCGGTAACGTAGGGAGCGGTGGGCAGACCCAAAGAGCGATAAACTTCACGAGCACCTGCAATACCCCACTCATCCAAAGGACCAGTGCCGCCCACAACTAAGCTGTAGTTGATCAAGCGTAAGTAGTGCTTGATGTCGCGGAGGCACTTGTCTTTCTTAACTTGAGTGTCGCCAGCTTCACCATCTTGGCTCAGGTAAGGATATTTCTTGAAGGCAGCATCATAACCTTCCTTAGCTACGTTATCGATACCAGAAGCTAGCTTTTCAGCAGCTTCTAGACGAGCATTAGCACGCTGAATGCTACCTTGAACGGATTCTAGATCGGAACTGCTTGGAAAACGACCTGCTGCATCAGCAGATCCAATAACTGTAGTGATAACTGATTTCATTGCTTTTTATACTCCAGATTAGATTTGATCGAGTTTTAATTTCAGTTTGCTTGGCTAACAGCCTTTAGCCATGAGCGATTAGCTCAAAGCAGAAATTACGCGATCGAAGTAGCTAGCAGCTTCAGCAGCTAGAGCAGAGCAGTCGCCTTGAACAACTTCTTGTTTACGGAACTTTTTACCAGCGTTAGCTTCAGTGTTGGTGTTGGTGATGTGAGCGACGCTGATAGCCTTCAGGATTTGGAAAGCCCGTACAGAAGAGCCAGTGGGTACGCCCAAAGCTGTGTAGGTTTCTTTCAAACCGTTCAAAGCACGATCGTCTAATACGGAAGAATCACCAGCCAATAGTGCGTAGGTTACATAGCGCAGAACGATTTCAGCATCACGCAAGCAAGCAGCCATCCGGCGAGTGGGATACAAGTTACCACCAGCTTGTAGCAAACCTGTATTTTCACAAGCAATCCCAGCAATAGCATCAGAAACCGCGCAGCTAGCGTTGCTGGCGATCGCATTCACTGCATCAAGGCGCTTGTTGCCTTCAGCGATGAAAGACTTCAGGGCTGCCAAGTCAGCACCACCGATAGGAGCGGTTTTGGCATCAGCCGCAATTACAGCTCTGGAAAAAGCATCAAGAACCATGAGTTCTCCTTAATATTCACAAATGGCGGATATTATTTCTGGCGTGTTCTCGATCAGGTTAACTGTGAGTAGCCAAACAAAAACATAGGGGATCAATAGTACCCTAGTCTTTACTATGAGAGACAAAGTAATAATCTGTAATATTTACCTATAATTTTGGCTTTCCCGATCAAAAAATCAAAATTTAGCCGAAATTGGGCAAAAAAATTAAGACTTACGCATTTTTATGGAACTCTGCCATTGCGTAAGTCTTAAGGAAAAAATCTTGGTTTTTACTGTATCAAGCTTGTTTTAACAGATGTTTGACCAAATTATCTTTTACCATCATCTGCCGTAAAACTTCTAGTAAATATTCTTGAGCCTCTTGTTGACTCAAACTTTTTACTTGGTCTTTCAAATTTTGTAAGCGAAACTGTTGTTCTAAAGTTAATTCGACTGGAAAGTCCATCATTCACTCCTGTGATTGACTGAATCGAAAGGTATTTGTTGTTATTGGAAGACGATCGCTTTCTAATAGTCTAGCACTTGGACATTAAAATGTCTACATTGTCAAGCTATAAAGAACCATGCTTATAAAAGTTTACAATTACATAACAACACTTCTGTATCTCCTTTTTCAGGGTGTTTCTTGAAGCTGGCCGCTAATCGCTGTAATGTTTAGAATGTTTATATACCAACTACTCTAAAAAGAAAGACCTCGTAAAACATCATCCGCAGGAGTAATAAGTAGGAGTCAGAAGATTGATAGACGCAATGGAATTTTTTCAGCTAAGTGCTGGTAAGTGGCGATCGCAACGTGCAACTCATCATCTGGCGTTCAAGCGCTCAGAGATAGGAGAATCGGATATACAGGTAGAAACTCTCGATGCCGATCATCCAGAAATCATTGAACTGTGCCAGTATCATGAGATTGACCCCAGCCTTTCAGTCGGTGGTTCGCGTGTGCGTTGGCTAGGAACAATGGCTTGGGATCGAGAGGGTGAGGAGAATCATCAGGGGAAAACTATATTTGCGATCGTGCCTGATGGCGATAACCCAAGGCAAGGTAAATTACTCCGCGAAAGAGGCTACGCCGAAATAGTGCCTGTAGTCGGTCTTTTTCACATGGATGATGAAGATGGACTAGTGTTGACAACCGAATACGAAACAATGAGTTCCATTGAGCGATTCTGGTTCGCCAGCCCAAATATGCGACTACGAACCAGTACAGTCAAACGGTTTGGTGGCTTTAGCACCGCATCATTTTGTAGTGAAAGCCGCATTGAAACTTCTGTTGAGGTTTCTAGCCCAGAAGAAGTAACAGAAAAACTTGGGACGGATGTTCTGGAAAAAAGACAGTTTTATTCAGTTTTGGGCTGGTGAATTATCTCAAGCAGAGCGATGCTTTTACTCGTGGGCAAGATTATCTGCGTCTGGTACAGGGACTTGCCCTAGAACCGGGTATGGTGGATGTGTTTGATAACCTGCGCGATCGCATCCCCATTTGCACTTGGATCGGCGAGAATATTAACGCTGTAAACGCTCAGATCAACACCTATCTGGAAGTTTGTCATGAGTGCTTTCATCCCCAAGAACGTCGCCAAATCCAAATTTTTGCAGTCCCCATAGCTCAATCTTTCGGCATAGATGGGCTGTGCAATATTCTCACAAACCCAATCACGATTCTGGTAGATGTTGGTCGAGTTGCACCTAGAGATTGGTTTGGTGTAGTTGTCCATGAATACGCCCATGCCCATCTAGGAGAGTTTGGTCACAATGAGCAGTTTGCTAGTATCCTATCTCATCTATGCTTAGGACTGGGATTGGAACCACCCTACTGGCAGGCAGGAATGGAAGCAACTTTGCGTAGTTGGCCTTACTGTAAATCAACCATAGATCCCCTGGAATTTTGGATAGGTCGCTGACTCGCCGAGGGGGCAGGGGAGCAGGGGAGCAGGGGAGATGAGGGGACAAGGAGATAAACAAAACTCTTAACTCCTAACTCCTAACTCCTAACTCAGCACTCCTAACGCCCAATGCCCCATATTCTATTAATTTCTTTTGCTAAATGTTAAAAATTATTGCTTCAATTCAAAAAGGTGAAACTGAATCTCCTAATCTAAAATATGTGAATAAAATTTTTTAGTCGATTTACGTAGTCATTAAGCTAGAAGTCTGATTACCTATTTATTGATTAGCTATGGGTTGAATCCAGCAGACTAATCATTTATCCTACGAATACTTAAATTCTGCTTAGTTAAGTTTCGTGAAATTTTATCAGAATCTGAAGTTCTGATACAACTACTCCCTTAATATGTGATTAAAAGTTGTTAACTTTAATTAAGAACATGGAGGCTTTAGAGTGCCACTTCCTCTGTTAGAATATGAACCTTCAAGTCAAAATCAGCGTGTAGCTGGATACGAAGTACCTGGTGATGAGCAGCCCAGGATTTTTACTACAGACAATATACTTTCTCCGTCAGATTTAGGCGATCTGATCGAAGCAGCATATCGTCAAATTTTCTTTTATGCTTTTGCTGCTGATCGCGAAACGTATTTAGAGTCTCAACTCCGTAATGGACAAATTACAGTACGGGACTTTATTCGTGGGTTGGTGCTTTCCAACACCTTTAAGAAAAGCTTCTACGACCTCAACAATAATTATCGCTTTGTTGAGCAAGTAATTCAGCGGGTTCTAGGACGCGATCCCTACAGCGAGCGGGAAAAAATCGCTTGGTCAATTGTGGTCGCTACCAAGGGGATTGTAGGCTTTATTGATGAAGTGCTCAACACTGAAGAGTACCTGAGCAATTTTGGATATTCCACAGTGCCTTATCAGCGCCGTCGGATACTGCCATCCCAGTCTGCGGGTGAGTTGCCATTCAACATCAAATCTCCGCGATACGAAGATTATCACCGTGCCAAATTGGGTTTCCCCCAAATCATTTGGCAGGTCGAAGTACGCAGATTCCTTCCACAAGAGCAAAAGCCCAAGGCTGGCGATCCAGCTTTATTCTTGGGTTTGGCACAAAGTATCAATGCAACTGGCAATGCTCCACAACGGATCTCGCCATACAACATCGATATCGAAAAGTCTGTACCTTATCGGCAACTGTCAGGAATTAAATAACGATTTTTGGTCGGTGGCTGGCTAGTACATCCATTGGATCGTTTTATAGCGTGCATAAGTCTTGGGTTATGTAGGAGTTTTATTTAGATATAACTAAGTGAAACAAACTCTATCCCATGTCTAATGCACGCTAGTTGTTAATGGTTTTTTATCAATACTTGATGTATTTAAAACGGGGTTAGATTCAAGCGTGGATGAACTTAAAGTGTAGTTCGTCTTTTTAGCATCTCTAAAAGTTTTGTAAAGTGGGCGGGAGGAGTAGCTGTCACCTCAATCAACTCCTCAGATAGGGGATGCTGCAATTTGAGTCGCCAAGCGTGTAGTGCTTGACCAGGCAAATTTACACCCACTGAATGGCCAGAACTATAAACTGGGTCGCCGACAATGGGATGACCAATTTTGCTGCTGTGAACACGAATTTGATGTGTGCGTCCAGTTTCTAATTGAAAGTGAATTAAGGTGAAGTTACCAAGACGTTCTAATACTTTCCAGTGAGTGACAGCGACTCGTCCGCCTTGTTCAACAGGCATAACAGCCATTTTTTTCCGGTCTTGGGGATGGCGACCAATAGGCAAGTCAATAGTGCCACTTTCAGTTTTTGGCGCACCATAAACTACGCCCAAGTATTCTCGTCGTGCAGTTTTTGCTTTCAGTTGTGCTTGTAGATGATGATGGGCAATATCTGTTTTAGCGATCGCGATCGCACCTGTAGTATCCTTATCCAATCTATGGACAATTCCCGGACGTTGGACTCCGCCAATTCCTGGTAAATTGGGACAGTGAGCCAATAGAGCATTTACTAAAGTACCATCTGGATGACCGGGCGCAGGATGGACAACTAAACCTGCGGGTTTGTTGAGAATAAGTAACTGGTCGTCTTCATATAGGATATCTAAGGGGATATCTTCGGCTTGTAGTTCTAAAGGTTGAACTTCTGGTATTTCGAGAGTGATGCGATCGCCTAGCTTGACATTGATCTTCTTAGATGTGCAGACTCGATCGTTAAGTTGGACGTTACCCTGTTCGATTAACTGTTGGATGCGAGAACGAGATAAATCTGGTAATTCTTGGGAAAGGTAACGGTCGAGGCGATCGCTTTTGGTGTTGACACAGTGTATTGTACTCTGAAGGGGAAGCAAGCTAGGTAAAGCATCCTCCAGTGGAGTTGACAAGCGATCGCTATTTTCTTGGATTTGTAAATTAAATTCGGTCACAATTGCTCTAGATTAATTCCCGTTCTTTAAGTAAAGCGCGAAATACTTTAAAAGGGCGTTATAAATCACGTCTACCAAGGCAAAACCTTGATTTTACCTTAGAGGTTGTTTGAAAAGTTTGAAAAGTCTAAATTATTACTTGCCCTACACAAGCAAAGTCCGTCTGCGCGGACTAACACAAAATCAAGCTTCTTAACCCACGTAGGTGGGTTTCGTCTGTGTAGTCGCGATTTCCAATCGCCCAAAACTTTTCAAACATCCTCTTAGCGAACGAGAATTAAATTTGAGATGTAGCAAATGCTCTAACCAAAAAGCGTCTCCTCCTCTCCTTCTCCGTGTCCTCTGCGGTTCGTTATTCTAAATCTATAACTTCTTGCGGCAACTCAAATAAACCATCTTCCCCAGCTTCAAAATCAATCACCTGATACACAGCATCAATATTTAACTCACCATAAATGTGAGGAAATAATTCTACTATTTCAGCAGGTTCATAGCGAATTTCAGCTTTGACTTTTTCAGAATCAATCAAAAGTAGTACCAATTCTTTTTGATTATCAAAAAATCTCTTTGCAACCTTGAGTATTTGCGTAGATTTTGAACAATGTATAAAACCTTCACTGTCTAACGAATCAGCGCGATATGTACCAAGATTTTTTGCTTGTTCCCATTGTTGACGTTTGGTAATGTGGAGAATGGTGTTCATAGAAAATTTCGGGATTACTGCGGATTGTAATATTTTCAGGAAATTTTCTAGATTTGTAAAGTCTTTAATTACTTTAGTAGCACCTACATTTGTTAATTTAGTATCACCTATTCCAATAAAAGCAATACTCAACTGATAGGCTGCTTTTACATCCCAAACACCATCACCTACAAAAACAATTTTCCGAAAATTTTCAACTTGATAAATATTTTTGGCTTGGAGGATAGCTGTTTTAATAATATCTTCTCGTGATAGTGCATCATTTGCTGAAGCCAACGGTATCCCTTCTATTACTAAGTTAGCTTTTTGAAGTTTTAATTTAGCAGACTCACCCCAACCACCAGTTGCGATCGCAACACACCAATCAGGGTCTAGCTGTAATTTAGCTAATACATTTGCAGAACCAGGAATTTCGCTGAACAAATCTTGCTTGTTAATAAATGCTTCCTGGAGGAGGCTAATAAAACGTGCTTTAAGTCTTACTAACTCTTCATTTGAAGGAAGACGTTCTAATTTTTCTTGAAAAATTTGCTGGGTAATTCCAGAATCTGTGGTGTACGTATATTCAGCCCAATTTGTATTTATACCAAAAATACCAAATTCCAGCGCGAAAGCATGTACAAAACAATTTTCATCAATTTTGTTGGTATTTGTTAGTGTACCATCAATATCAAAAACGACTAATTGCATACAAGCGATCGCTCTAAAAAATTACTCTTTAAAATATCACGCATAGTCCTGAAACAGAGAATTTTCCTTTACGCTTTTGCGTAAGGTTATCATTCTATAAATTAAGTGGAATACAAACATCTGGCGCACATAAACCAGGAAATTGAAGAGTTGTCACCTCAAAAGTATCCAAATCTACACAACGAATAGCATGGTTATTAGTATCAGCAATATATAAAAAAGAACTCAAAGCACTCAATCCCGAAGGTTCAAAAAAGCGGCTATTTTTACTTTGACCATTTTGTAAACCAGCAAAACCATCTCCCAAAACTGTTTGACAATTCCCACTAGGACTAACTAATTTAATTTTATGGTTATAAGTATCTGCTACCCACAAAAAATTCTGCGCGTATTCCACTCCTAAACAGTGTTGGAAACGGACATCTTCACCTTGTCCATCAACATCGCCAAAACCAAATAAACCGCCACTACCGCAAACAGTTCTTACTTGATACGGTTCGACAATTCCAATACCACGAATTGAACTAACTTCACTGTCAGCAATATATAATTCTTGCCCATTATTAGTAATACCACTAGGTTGAGCAAAGGCAGATTCGGTAAGTGAACCATCAATACACGCTTCTGCACCAGTACCAGCATAAGTTTTGATAATGCCAGTTTCTAAATCCATTTCCCAAATTTGATGCGGCCCAGCCATTGCAATAAATAAGGTATTTCCCACTTTCGCTAAATCCCAAGGGGAATTCAGCGCGGTTTCTAAAGCAGCACCGCCATGAGGATGAATATTGCGGCTTTGTTCACCAATTCCTGCAATAGTTTTGACTACTTGGCGCTTTAAATCAACTCGCCGTAGCGCATGATTTTCTGTATCAGCAACGTAAAGAATCTGATTTTCGGCATCATAAGCCATTCCTTGCGGTGCAAAGAATTGCGCTTCGTTAAAAGCACCATCGGTTAAGCCAGATTGTCCAGTCCCAATTAATTGTAAAATTTCCCCATCAAAGCTACTCATAACTAGGCGGTGATGTCCAGAGTCAGCGATGAATAAACCTGCTTGAGTAGCTAGAACTTTACCAGGAAAAGCTAAAGGTGTGATTAATGGTTGGCGCTGTTTTTCTAAAGTTAAACTTATTTCTTGGAAATTAATTGTGCCTTTGTTTTGGTGTTGCTGAATTAACTTTTGAATCAACTCGTCTAAAGTATCACGGTTTCCTTCACCAGAAATCTGGCCAATCACGTAACCTTCTGGATCGATAATTATTAACGTAGGCCAAGCACGCACAGCATACTCTTCCCAAATCCGAAAACCTTTGTCAACTACAACTGGATGTTCAATGTCATAGCGCAGAATAGCTTGGCGAATATTTTCTGTTTCTTTTTCATTTTCAAATTTGGCAGAGTGAACGCCGATAATAGTAAGGCTATCTTTATATTTTTGTTCTAAATATTTCAGGTTTGGCAGAATATGCAGACAATTAATGCAGCAGTATGTCCAAAAGTCTAAAATTACGACTCTACCCTTAAGTTGTTTAAGAGACAATGGTTTATCGGTATTGAGCCAAAAATAATTTCGCGGTAATTCTGGCGCTCTGACACGGGGAATCATACTAATTGGTAATTCGTAATTAAGCTCGACTTTATCCATTTTCTAGCAACGCGATACTCCTACAGAGTCGTTGCACTAATGCTAATGCTAAAACCTATATGGGGTATTATTTTTACTTTTTAGTAGGACTTATGCACGAGTTACGGAATAACGAACCATAGAGGCACAGAGAGAGGGCACGGAGAAACAGAGTTTGAGAGATAATTTGTGTAAGTCCTATTTAGATTTCACCGTGAATTCAGTGACATCGAAAAAGTTTTTGCTAAAAAGTTAGGGTTTTTTCTCTATTAAGGAGAACTAAGTTCTTAATTTTGAATAAAGTCGAGTTAAAAAATGTTTGAAAAGTCTCAAAGTATACCATAAACACCACTTCCACTCCTCTCAAAGCATCGAGGAGATGCGCAGGCGGTGGGGTTATTTCTATGCAGCTTCATAAATAAATGGTATAAACAAGGCAGCTTATCTGTTGGTATTTGTTGCCCATACAGGAATATTATCACCTCTATAAATTACCAAGTTTCCATCATTTTGAACTTCGAGACGACAATTAGAACCAAGCCCACCTGTATTACTTGCCCACACAGGGTTTCGACTATAATTATAACTGACTAAATTGCAGTCGGTTTGCATTATGGTGTAGTAAACTGATGTGTCAATAACGTTTGATGCCCACAGACGAGTGTTGTAAGCATAAAGAACAAAGTTTCCATCAGATTGCTGGATAGCTTTATATACCCCATTAGGTGAAATCAAGTATTGATTAGTGGCAGCGAATAAGTATTCGCCTGTATAAAGTACAGATGTAAGAGATGTAAGGATAGATAGATCAATATCCGCTAGAGCCTTGTTTTGTTGAATTAGCAACGTAGCTTGTGATGAAATTGCAAATGCTGTTGTTAAACCTAGAATTTTAGACAGTTTAGATAAATTCACAAACCTACCTCCAATACAGTTCTGTTGTTTAGAAACAATGCTGAGGTGTGATAAGTAGTACTGTAAAATTAAGTCCGGGGGTTCCCGACCTGGTGAGGTACGTTTTTAAAGCTGCTTATTTTGTTAGAAAAGATTTAGATGTACCTCAGTTACTTAGGAAACGCTATATACATTTGTCATTGTGAATAAAGCGAAGCAAAATGAGGCAATTCTCTTATGTTTGGAATTGTTTCTCTACGAGACGTTACATTTCATGCCGCTTGCAATGACAGAAATAATTTAATTTTGCGTAACCACTTAGGGGTAAATTCAGCCATTAATATCAGACTATACTGTTAGTTGCCGTTTAAAAAATAAATTGTTAAAAAGTTTACACTTTGAAAGGACTTGAAAAACTAACTACTACGAAGTTATCAGCCTGGGTGCAGTTAGCTCAAACCCAAGTTGAACGAGGACAAGTTGCCGATCGCATTCCGCAATTAGCTAAAGCCGATCCTGCTTGGTTTGCAGTTCATATCTGTCTTAAATCGGGTGAAAGTATCAGTTTTGGGGATATAGCTTCTATTTTCCCGCTAATGAGCGTGATTAAGACATTTTCTCTCCTTTATCTGCTGGAACATTTTGGAGCAGAAACGGTTTTTAAGTGGGTTGGGGTGGAACCATCGGATGCACCCTTCAATTCTTTAGAACAATTAGTTAGCGATCGCGCCCACCCTCGCAACCCTATGATTAATAGTGGGGCAATCACTCTCGCTGATAAGTTACCAGGAAAGGACGCAAATCAACGCACTCTTTTATTTTGTCAATGGCTCAACCAATTAGCAGGTTGCCAATTAAGCTTAGATGAGGTAATGCTAGCTTCAGTGCGATTAACCCGCTCAACAGCTAATGAAGCGATCGCAAACTATCTCGCTGAAGCTGGACATCTAGAAAATATTGAAACAGCGCTTGACACCTACGAGCAAGTATGCTGCATATCTGGGCGAGTTGAAGATTTAGCTTTGTTGGGAAAACTGCTAGCTTGTGAAAATAACTTTTTAAAATCACAAAACCGCCTAATTGTCAATGCTGTGATGTTAACTTGTGGATTGTACGAAGCTTCTGCCAAGTTTGCAGTCAGAATTGGTCTACCAATGAAATCAGGGATTGGTGGTGGACTTGTAGCAATAGTACCAGGAGAGGGAGCGATCGCTTGCTACAGTCCTGGGTTGGATAATATCGGAAATCCTGTAGGTGCGATCGCATTTGTTGAGGCTTTAGCGCAAGAGTTACAGTTGAGTATTTTTGGTTAACTCTGGTTTTTCTGTTTCGGGAGCGCTTATTTTAGGTAATGGCGTTGATTCAGGAGTCGGCGTTACCTCTGGCTGTGGTTCTGGTGCTGGAGACTCGATAATCTCTGGCAGCGTGGGTGGCAAACTGGGAGATGGCGCAACTGTTACTTGTGGAGTTGGTGTCTTGCTGGTTTGACGGTTGAAAAATCCCCCAAATCTAGATTTTTTTGGCTGAGGCGCAACTTTTTCAGGTAACGGCGTTGATTCAGGAGTCGGCGTTACCTCTGGCTGTGGTTCTGGTGCTGGAGACTCGATAATCTCTGGCAGCGTGGGTGGCAAACTAGGAGATGGTGCAACAGTTGTTTGTGGTGTGGGAACTTTACCAGCCCCACGATTAAAAAATCCGCCAAATCTAGGTTTTGTTGGTTGAGGGATAACTTTTTCAGGTAACGGCGTTGATTCAGGAGTCGGCGTTACCTCTGGCTGTGGTTCTGGTATCGGAGACTCAATGATTTCTGATGGTGTCGGGGATAAGGTGGGAGATGGTACAGCCGTTGGAACTTCCAATTCTGGTTGTTCTGGCTGTGTTTTAGATTCTTTGGGAACTTCAGTTTCAGGAATGGGCTGTTTTTCTAGCTTCGGTTGTATTTGGGGTGTTTTTTCAACAGAAGGGGTAGGTGTGGGTTTAGGTACAAGTTTATAATTCGGATCTACAATGCCCCGAACCTCATCTGCTGTGAGTTCTCCTCTCACAATTTTTGATAAAGTGTCTTTACCCTTTGGCTGGTAGTCAATCAACCGGACTGTGGTATTAAAGGCATTTTTGAGAGGATTTCCCTGATTATCGAGAAATTCCAGCTTTATCCAGTTTTTACCAGTTTGGAAACCTTTAAGATAAACAGCTTGCCAGCGATCGAAAATAAAACTTTCACCATTAATTGTGACGCGGATACGCCAATCACTAAATCCGTCGTTAGTGTTTTCCTTCTCAATCAGATGTAGGGGAGCGTTAGTTAGATAAAAGTCCAGTAATATTGGCTCTGCCCCATAGGTGCTTTGAGGACGGCTGTAAGTTAGCAGGGGTAATTTAGAATCTGGGGTGTTGTCGTCGGTTTTGGTGAAGACGTGAAATGTTGTTTGGGCATAAGCGCCTTCATTCTTAAAGCTTTCATGCCAAGGACGAGAGGCAAAGACGCGCAGGGTATGAGTACCTGGAGACAAGTCAGGCAAAACCAAAGGCTGATTCAGGTCGTAAACAGGTATATAAGGTTGATTATCCAGAATTACGTGTAAATGTGGCCCCAATTGTAATTGTGGGTCTTTAAATATTGGTAGATCCCTAACTTGAAAACTGGCTGTAATTTTATCATCTTGAAAAACTTCATCAGATTTTGGAGTAACAATTGTCACTTGTGGCTGATAAACTTCCAAAATTGTCCGCAGTTCTTGAATAACAGATGGTGGGGAAACTTCCGAAAATTGCTTTGAAATTTGAGAAATCTGTGGAGAGTTTTCTCTATAGCTATTAGATACTTCCTGGCTAGCGACTTTCTCGCCGCAACTGGTCAAGCTTAATACCAGCAACAATGTCATTATCCACCTAAGAATCGGGAACCTCTCAGGGACGAGCTTCTCTAACACCCTTTTCTGCCACGAGTTCATGCGTTGCACCCAGTGATAGTCTTCGACAATTGACAGATTATTTTCGCTCAAACTGTCCATCTGGAACTATAGCCCAAAAGGTGAAATCCACCTCACATCGCCTAAGTTTTCCTGTGTCTATTTCAGTAGATTTTAAAATAAGTCATACTTTTTACAGCTTTTTACTTACAACAATGGAAAGATGACACAAATGTTCATGAGTAATAGTAGTAAAAGCTGGAACGCCCAACACATACAGCAAAACCATAAAACTTACCAATTGTTATTCTTTGTAAATTAAAATGGTTAATCTATTGACTTTTAGACAAATAGTTTGACGTTAAAAGGCAGATAAGGCGGGAATTCCAGCAATATTCCACCAAGTTTGAATTATTGTTAAAATATCTCCAACAAAGTGCAGGTGAAGACTCTATAATTCAACGAGAAACAACTCTCCACATAGGGTCTTCATCGCGGCTTCAGTAAAATTCTGAGTATCCGGTAATGGTTCACTTTGTGGTATTCATGATTCCTCATTCCTTATCAAGAGAGGAGGTCAAATGACAATAAGTCCTCCGGAGCGAGAGGAAAAAAAGGCAAGAGTAATCGTTGATAATGACCCAGTTCCAACCTCATTTGAGGCATGGGCAAAACCTGGACATTTTGACAGATCCTTAGCCAGAGGTCCCAAAACCACCACATGGATTTGGAACCTGCACGCACTCGCCCATGATTTTGATACACATACAAGCGATTTAGAAGACATATCCCGCAAGATATTCTCAGCCCACTTCGGCCACTTAGCCGTAGTGATGGTTTGGTTGAGCGGGATGATTTTCCACGGCGCGAAGTTTTCTAACTACGAAGCTTGGTTAAGCGACCCATTGAACGTTAAACCAAGTGCCCAAGTTGTTTGGCCCATTGTCGGGCAAGACATTTTAAACGGTGATGTTGGCGGTGGTTTCCACGGTATTCAAATCACCTCCGGTTTGTTCCAAGTATGGCGTGGCTGGGGGATTACAAACTCCTTCCAGCTTTACTGCACAGCGATCGGTGGATTGGTATTAGCAGGCTTGTTCCTATTTGCTAGGCTGGTTCCACTACCACAAACGCGCTCCCAAACTGGAATGGTTCCAGAATGTGGAGTCGATGCTGAATCACCACTTGCAAGTACTGCTAGGTTGTGGTTCCTTGGGATGGGCAGGTCACTTAATCCACGTGTCCAATCCGACCAACAAGCTTTTGGATGCAGGTGTTGCTCTCAAAGACATCCCCTTGCCCCACGAGTTCATCTTGAACAAAGACTTGTTGACCGAGTTGTATCCCAGCTTTGCTGCTGGTTTAGCACCTTTCTTCACCTTGAACTGGGGTCAGTATGCTGACATCCTGACCTTCAAGGGCGGTCTGAACCCGGTAACAGGTGGCTTGTGGATGACTGACATTGCTCATCACCATTTAGCGATCGCAGTTCTCTTTATCGTTGCTGGACATCAGTACCGTACCAACTGGGGTATTGGTCACAGCATTAAAGAGATCCTCGAAAACCACAAAGGTCCTTTCACCGGCGAAGGTCACAAAGGTCTCTACGAAAACCTGACCACATCTTGGCACGCTCAGTTGGCTACTAACCTAGCCTTCTTGGGTTCGCTGACCATCATCATCGCGCATCACATGTACGCGATGCCCCCCTATCCATATTTGGCAACTGATTACGCTACACAGTTGTGCATATTCACTCACCATATTTGGATTGGTGGCTTCTTGATTGTTGGTGGAGCGGCTCACGCTGCGATCTTCATGGTGCGGGATTACGATCCAGTTGTGAATCAAAACAACTTGCTGGATCGGGTGATTCGTCACCGTGACGCGATTATTTCTCACCTGAACTGGGTGTGTATTTTCCTTGGCTTCCATAGCTTTGGACTTTACATCCACAACGACACAATGCGTGCATTGGGTCGTCCTCAAGACTTGTTCTCTGATACAGGGATTCAATTGCAGCCAGTATTTGCCCAGTGGATACAAGGTATCCACGCCTTGGCTCCTGGTACAACTGCACCTAATGCCCTAGAACCAGTTAGCTATGTCTTTGGCGGCGGTGTCTTGGCTGTTGGCGGTAAAGTGGCAGCTGCACCCATTGTTTTGGGCACAGCGGACTTCCTAATTCACCACATTCACGCTTTCACCATTCACGTCACCGTCCTAATTCTGCTCAAAGGTGTACTGTACGCCCGTAGCTCTCGTCTGATTCCAGACAAAGCAAACTTGGGCTTCCGCTTCCCTTGCGACGGCCCCGGTCGTGGCGGTACCTGTCAAGTCTCTGGTTGGGATCACGTATTCCTCGGACTTTTCTGGATGTACAACTCCCTGTCTATTGTAATTTTCCACTTCAGGCTGGAAGATGCAATCAGATGTTTGGGGAACCGTAGATGCAGATGGGACTGTAACTCACATCACTGGTGGTAACTTCGCCCAAAGCGCCATTACCATCAACGGTTGGTTACGAGACTTCTTGTGGGCACAAGCTACACAAGTCATCAATTCCTATGGCAGCGCGCTATCTGCCTATGGTCTACTCTTCTTAGGCGCTCACTTTGTCTGGGCATTCAGCTTGATGTTCCTGTTCAGTGGTCGCGGCTACTGGCAAGAACTGATTGAGTCCATTGTTTGGGCGCATAACAAACTGAAGGTAGCACCAGCAATTCAGCCTCGCGCTCTGAGCATTATTCAGGGTCGGGCTGTAGGGGTAGCTCACTACCTCTTGGGAGGAATTGCCACAACCTGGGCATTCTTCCATGCACACATCCTTTCAGTAGGGTAGCAATCAGTTGTGGAGTGCTGAGTGCTGAGTGCTGAGTGCTGAGAAAATACTCAAAACTCAGAACTCAGGACTCAAAACTCAGGACTCAAAACGCTGGTATTTGATGGCTAAAGGTCAGAGGATTTATTAAACCTATGGCGACAAAATTTCCGAAATTTAGCCAGGATCTCGCACAGGATCCGACGACTCGTCGGATATGGTATGCGATCGCTACAGGCAACGATTTTGAAACCCATGATGGCATGACGGAAGAAAATCTTTACCAAAAGATTTTCGCAACTCACTTCGGTCACTTGGCAATCATCTTCCTGTGGGCATCCAGCCTCCTGTTCCACGTAGCCTGGCAAGGTAACTTTGAACAGTGGATTAAAGATCCCCTTCACATCCGTCCCATCGCCCATGCGATTTGGGACCCCCACTTTGGTAAACCAGCGATCGAAGCTTTTACCCAAGCGGGCGCTAGCAATCCGGTAAACATTACCTACTCTGGTCTTTACCATTGGTGGTATACCATCGGTATGCGGAATAACGGCGAACTGTACAACGGTTCAGTGTTCTTGCTATTATTCGCTGCTGTATTACTGTTTGCTGGTTGGCTGCACTTGCAACCCAAGTACCGTCCTAGCTTGGCATGGTTTAAGAGCGCGGAACATCGCCTAAACCACCACTTAGCAGGTTTGTTTGGTGTTAGTTCATTGGCATGGGCTGGTCACTTAATTCACGTTGCTGTCCCCGAAGCTCGCGGTCAGCACGTAGGTTGGGATAACTTCCTAAATACCCCACCCCATCCAGCAGGTTTGACACCATTCTTTACAGGCAACTGGGGTGTTTACTCTCAAAACCCTGACACTCCTGGACATATCTTCGGGACATCGCAAGGTGCAGGAACTGCAATTCTGAGTTTCTTGGGTGGTTTCCATCCCCAGACAGAAGCTTTGTGGCTGACTGACATCGCTCATCACCACCTAGCGATCGCAGTTTTATTCATCGTTGCTGGTCACATGTACCGGACAAACTTTGGGATTGGTCACAGTCTCAAAGAAGCATTAAATGCCAAGAGTTTCTTTGGTATTCCTGTTGAAGGCCCGTTCAACCTACCTCACCAAGGTATCTACGACACCTACAACAACTCCCTGCACTTCCAATTAGGTTGGCACTTAGCAGCGCTAGGTGTTGTTACTTCCCTGGTAGCGCAGCACATGTACTCCATGCCTTCCTACGCATTTATTGCGAAGGACTACACAACTCAGGCAGCGTTGTACACGCATCACCAGTATATTGCTGGATTCCTGATGCTTGGTGCTTTTGCTCACGGAGCAATCTTCTGGGTACGTGACTACGATCCAGAACAAAATAAAGGCAACGTACTTGACCGCGTATTGAAGCACAAAGAAGCGATTATTTCCCACCTCAGCTGGGTATCCCTTTTCTTGGGCTTCCACACCCTTGGTTTGTACGTACACAATGACGTAGTAGTTGCTTTCGGCACTCCTGAAAAGCAAATCTTGATTGAGCCAGTATTTGCTCAATTCGTCCAAGCTGCTAACGGTAAAGTACTGTACGGTTTAGATGCTTTGCTATCTAACCCCGATAGTATTGCTTACACAGCATGGCCTAACTACGCTAACGTTTGGCTTCCAGGTTGGTTAGATGCCATCAATGCTGGTACTAACTCCCTGTTCTTGACAATTGGCCCTGGCGACTTCTTGGTTCACCATGCGATCGCTCTAGGTCTGCACACCACCACCTTGATCTTGGTCAAAGGTGCCTTGGATGCCCGTGGTTCTAAGCTGATGCCCGATAAAAAGGACTTCGGCTATGCCTTCCCTTGTGACGGCCCCGGTCGTGGCGGTACTTGCGACATCTCAGCATGGGATTCCTTCTACCTCGCTACATTCTGGATGCTCAACACCATTGGTTGGTTGACCTTCTACTGGCATTGGAAACATCTAGGTATTTGGCAAGGCAACGTAGCTCAGTTCAATGAGAACTCTACATATCTCATGGGCTGGTTCCGCGATTACCTCTGGGCTAACTCTGCTCAGTTGATTAACGGTTACAACCCCTACGGCGTGAATAACCTGTCTGTCTGGGCTTGGATGTTCCTATTTGGACACCTAGTTTGGGCTACTGGCTTCATGTTCTTAATCTCCTGGAGAGGTTACTGGCAAGAGTTGATTGAAACCCTTGTTTGGGCACACGAACGCACTCCTCTAGCTAACTTGGTTCGCTGGAAAGACAAGCCCGTTGCTCTGTCCATTGTTCAAGCTCGTGTAGTTGGTCTAGCTCACTTCACTGTTGGCTACGTCGTAACTTACGCAGCATTCTTGATTGCTTCTACTGCTGGTAAGTTCGGTTAATTTCGGCTGCTAGTTTTGTAGGTAAGTAATTTAAATCCCCTGCCGCAAGGTGGGGGATTTTTTTTTGGGTTTTAGGTGGGGAGGATGGGAAAAATAAAGAAGGGGCGGGCAAGATGCCCACCCCACAAGAAAGAAAAGTTGCAGAAAAATTACAAATAGTTTTGTATTCTGAATGCAAGAGCCAAAGTTGAAAATTTTTCGGAGAAGATTACCTCGTTGGGAGTTAGATGGGGCGGTTTATTTCATTACCTTTAATACTTGGGAAAAGTTAGAACTTACCCTAGAAGCTAGAGAAATAGTTTTTAATTCTTGCTTGTTTTTTGATAAAAATAGATATCGTATATTTGTCCTTGTAGTAATGACAAATCATGTGCATCTGCTTATTCAACCTTTACTCAAATCGGAAAAGGAGTTTTGGTCATTGAGTAGCATTATGAAAAGTATTAAAGGTTATAGTGCTAAACAAATTCCCAAAGTGATGAAACATATAGGAACAGTTTGGCAAGATGAAAGATATGACCGTATTGTTAGGAATGACCAAGAGTTTCAACAATATTGGGAATATATCAGAGAAAATCCTGTAAAAGCAGGACTATCATCAAGCCCAGAAAATTACCCCTTCTTTTGGCAACTCCCTGAATAATCTCACTTATCACATTCTCTCTTCTCTTGTGGGGTGGGCATCTTGCCCGCCCCTTTGTAGCCTTAAGTGCCAGTCTAGAATTGACTATTGAATCAATTTAATTCTCTCTATTGTCTCTAAATATTTTTTTGTATCCCCTTGTTGTAAATAAAGGTTAGCAGCTTGCTGCCAATCTTTAATTGCACCTTGTTTGTCTCCTAAGTCATAGCGGAGAAAAGCTCGATTATTGTAGGTAGTAGCATTTTTTGCGTTTAACTGAATCGCTTTATCAATGTATAACTGTGGATTTTTAGAATCTAGCTTAATAGCTGTGTTAAGGTCGTCTAAAGCTGATTTGTAATTTCCAGAAGCCCTGTGAGCGTTACTTGACTTAATATACTTTGATGGAGAAGTAAAATTAGTATAGTTAAACCAGATTATACTCACTCCTATAATTGCTGCACCTATATAAGGTATTAAAGAATATTTAGACTTGTGATTATCTAAGTTGCTTGTCATATAAATCACACCGATTTCTTGATTGAATAGAATTTTTTCTGAGAGTAAAAATTTTTTGTAGCATTGTCGGTATTATACTAATGTGATGTACCAAATTTTTGATATTATGCTGATATAAATACTGGCTACCCCTGACTTGACATTATATGCCGGATAATCTTGATGCTTTTATGGGGTAGGCATCTTGTCAATAACCAAGGGCGGGCAGGATGCCCACCCCACAAGAGATTATTGGATACTATTTTTGATTTGGAAGTCCCCAAAGCCGGGATAATTTTATAACTCTTGAACTTACAACAAATAAATTTAAAATCATATTACACCCAAAATCACGGCGCAATATATCTAGGTGATAGCCTAGAACTAATTAAGTCTATTGAAAACAACAGTATTAATCTCATCCTCACCTCACCTCCATTTGCACTGACCCGCAAAAAAGAATACGGTAATGAAACCGCTGAAAAATATATTGAGTGGTTTCTACCTTTTGCTTATGAATTTAAAAGAGTCCTGGCAGATAATGGCTCATTCGTATTAGATTTAGGCGGCGCTTACCTACCAGGTAATCCCGTGCGGAGTATCTACCAATACGAACTTTTAGTGAGGTTATGCAAAGAAGTAGGTTTCTTTCTTGCTCAAGAATTTTACCACTATAATCCGGCTCGACTGCCAACCCCTGCTGAGTGGGTGACAATCAGACGAATTCGCGTTAAAGATTCAGTCAATACAGTTTGGTGGTTGTCTAAAACCCCGCATCCTAAAGCAGATAACAGAAAAGTTTTAAAGCCTTATAGCCAAAGTATGAAACAATTACTCAAAAATGGTTATAAGGCAAAAATACGTCCTAGCGGACATGATATTTCTGATAAATTTCAAAAGGATAATCAGGGGGCAATTCCGCCAAATTTGCTAGAAATTGCGAATACTGAATCGAATAGCGCTTATTTACGACGCTGCAAAACAGCAGAAATTAGACCCCATCCAGCACGTTTTCCGCAAGGTTTCGCCGAGTTTTTCATCAAATTCTTAACTGATGAAGGTGATAGGGTATTAGATCCATTTGCAGGTTCTAATACAACTAGCTTTGTTGCTGAAACTCTGCAACGTCGATGGATTTCTTTTGAAATTAATGAAAATTATGTAATGGGAAGTCGTTACCGATTTAGCCAATAACCAAATTAAGTAAAGAGTCAGGAGTGAGAAGTTAAAATTGATAACCCTTCGGCAGGCTCAGGGCATCGCTTATAACTCTTAACTCATAGCTACTCAATTAAATGTCCCCATTCACCTGCATTTGATGAACTTGATCGGCTAGCTCTTGACGACCTCGGTCATCTAGTTTATCAATAGCTAACATCCCCATGAGAATAACTTCTTTCAGGGTCAAACGTGTCGAATGTGCCTGTTTTTGCACAATCTCTTTAATAATGGGACTGACACCAATCGCTGTACTAGCTCTTGCCACAGAAGAAAAGGAAAACACTAATGATTAAGCCTAAATCTTAGCACTTTCAATGAGGTTATTTTCTAGAGTGAAAACTTAATTTAAATGTGTTTCAACTCATACTTCAATGAGTAAACATAAATTTTAAATTATGTATAATGAGTTCTCGAATTCTCAGTATGGCAAACGTCGTACTTGCTCATTGAAGACATATCATCGTATGATATCAATATTCTCAACAGTTATAATTTTGCCTATTTCTCCAAAATTTCCACCAAGTCCTCAATTGTAAAATTAAAGGCATGAGCTAATTTGTATATAACTGTAAAGTCAACTGTTGCCATTTTACGACGACACTCATAACTTATAACTGGGCTGCAAATTATCCCAGAACGGTCAGAAGAAAGTTCTTTGCTTGACCANNNTTTTACTTGTGCTAGTTCTCCAATCGTTAATCTGAACTAATCACATCTTTTAATAACTGGTGCATTTGCACTGCTTAATTTCACATTATAAAGTGAAAAATGTAGACGTGTTCGCGTAGTGTCTTGCAGAGAAACGGCTTGTCGATCAACTCTCACGCGATCGCGACAATTGACTAAAATCTAGAAACCTAAAATCTAATGTCCTGAGATCCTCAAAATCACTCACTAATCGCCTAGTTTGCAAACACTTGCAATATTTGTGCAAACTGAGTTATGAAAAGTAGTCGGCTGAAGAAAACAGTGCCCTCAGTAGAAGTATTCGCATAAACGAGACTTGTATACCACCGGGAAAACCGTACTTTAAAGAGATCGTAAATTGTCAGATATAATCTCATGAACACGCTTTACAGAACTATACAGCGTAAATAAGAATAATAACTTAACCGAAGTAAAATTTTCCTGAATACAGCCAATTAATGCCGTCATAAGGAAAAGCAGTGAGTAGAGGAGAGAGAAAGCGATGAGGGACCCTTATCTGTTGGCAGCAGGCTTGTTAACAGGATTAGCAATACCAGCATCGGCTCTTCCACATCTGTCAATTGTCCTGCCAGAAAGTTCTAGATTCCTGTGGGATTTAAAACAAGGTTCACAGACAATAGTCAGTACAAAAATTATCAAGAGCGTTGATCTCTCCTTACCCGAACTCAGCGGCCAAGCGTTCCAACCCCTAAAAAGTTCGCAGCCAATAGTAAGTGAGAAAAACGTCCCTAGCGTACCAGAATTCAGCAGTCAGGGATTACCAGTATCAACAGAGTCATCACTCAACCCCAGCACCCAAGCAACAAGCCTCTTATTGACATCTGGAAATCAACTTTACTACCAAAGATTGGCAGCTCTGAAAACAGGTCAGATTTATACACGCGTAAATAGTGATAATTTGCAATCATTGTGGGAGTCGATCAAGAAACGTCAGCTAACTTATGATGACTGGAAAAGTTTATTAACTTTAGAAGCAAGAGCGATCGCTCAAGGTCAAGGTGCCAATCATCTAAGTATTTTAGTTGGTGATTCTTTGAGCATGTGGTTTCCCAGAGAAAAACTGCCTGCTGGTAAATTGTGGCTGAATCAAGGCATATCTGGAGATACTTCTACTGGCGTTTTAAAAAGATTGGGGGCATTTTCAGCAACGCGCCCAGATGTTATTTACCTCATGGCTGGGATTAACGACCTACGAAAAGGCGCTAGTGATGACACAATTTTGCATAATTATCGCCGGATTGTCCGGCGTTTACGCCAGACTCATCCCAAAGCTCAAATCATTGTCCAATCAATATTGCCTACTCGTCTACCAAAAATTTCTAATAGCCGTATTCGTCATCTCAACATCCAACTAACCGTGATTGCTAAACAAGAAGGCGCTAATTATCTCAATATTTATAGCTGGTTTACGGATATGGAAGGTAATTTGCGCCCAGAATTAACCACAGATGGGTTGCACCTGTCTCAAGAGGGATATGATGTGTGGCGAACGGCACTACAGCAGATAGAATACACACTCACTCAGCGNNNGAATTGAGCGATCGCTTTGCCGCACTTGGAGCGATGTCTACGATGGTCATTGAGCCTTGTCGTACCCCTCCGGGGAAGCAAGCTACGCGCAGCGTCTCGNNNAGAAGTGCGGGCTGCGCCTACGCAATTTTTAAATTTATGGAAGTTACTGATACCGATGCCATCAACATACGTTCTGTAATTGAATACCAATTGGCAGCCTTTAAAAAAGATGATGCTCAAGGCGCTTTTGCCTTTGCTAGTCCGGCGATTCAGGCGCAATTCGTAACCCCAGAAAATTTTATACAGATGGTAAAGACAAGCTACCCAGCAGTATACCGTCCTCGTTCTGTATTTTTTGAAAAAATAACAACCATCCAGGGAAACATAACTCAACCAGTGTTGCTACTTGCTCCTGATGGAGTTCCCTTGAGGGCTTTATATTTTATGGAAAAACAGCCCAATAATATCTGGAGAATTAACGGTTGCTTTCTAGTTTCTCTAGAAGGTAAATAAACTTTATATTTATAAAACTAAAATCCTATACTTTAACGCCCAAGGCTTCCCTATTTAAAACCTGATTTAACTTACCGCTACGATAACCTTCTAAATCTAAGGTTACGTAGATAAATCCAAAATCTTGAAATGCCGAAACTAGTGTTTGTAAATCATTAGTTAATACAAACTCTTTGATTTGTTCTGGTGGTAATTCAATACGTGCTGTATCCCCTTCCGATCGCACGCGTAAATTCTGCCAACCTAGCTTTCGCAGATAAATTTCTCCTCTGCCGACTCGTTGCAACTTAGCGACAGTAATTTCTTCACCGTAAGGAAACCGGGAACTGAGGCAAGGTTGAGCAGGTTTATCCCACCAAGGTAAACCGAGTTGTTGCGAAAGTTGGCGAACTTCTATTTTAGTGACACCCACTTCTGCTAAAGGCGATCGCGCACCTCTTTCCTTAGCCGCCTGAATTCCTGGGCGATAATCATGCAAATCATCAGCATTTACCCCATCCACCACATAAGGATAACCCAGTTCTAAAGCTAAAGGTTTGAGAGTGTCGTGCAACTCGCTTTTGCAAAAATAACAGCGGTTAACCGGGTTAGAGGTGTAATTGGGATTTTCCATCTCGTGAGTCTGGACAATTTTATGAGGAATCCCAATTGTTGCAGCTTGAATTTTCGCGTCTTCCAATTCTTCTGGTAACAGCGAAGGAGAAACAGCCGTGACAGCTAAAGCGCGATCGCCCAACACATCATAAGCAATTTTGGCAACCAAAGTGCTATCAACGCCCCCAGAGTAGGCAATCAACGCTTGCTCCATTTCTCTAAATAAAGCTCTTAATTGCTCAAATTTTTCTGTCAGCATCATTTCCCAATCCTGCCAAAACCTTACAGCACCCAATCATTTATATTGTAGTCATTAGTTATGGAGCATTGGGCACAAGAGGCAGAGGGATTTACTGTAACTTCCCCTCTGCTCCTCTGCTCCCCTGCTCCTCTGCTCCCCTGCTTCTCTGCTCCTCATCAACCAACATTGGTGCTTGACTATACTTAGCCACCAGACTAGCTAAAAGTGGTAAATCAATTGGTTTAGAAATATAGTCATTTACTCCAGCCGCTAGACAGGTTTCGCGATCGCCTTTCATCGCCATTGCTGTTTGAACAATTACCGGAATCTTCCCATATTGTTGATGTTCTCGCAGTTGTTGTACCAAGTTAAGACCATTTTCATCTGCCAAACAAACATCCATTAAAATTACCGCTGGTTCTAACTGTGCTAGGGCTTCCCACATCTCGGCAGCATTCTTAACCCAAGTCACTTGATATCCCAATTTACGTAAATAAATTTGCATCAAGTCAGCATTGGGTAAATCATTTTCTACCAGCAAAATTTCTACAGAAGAACTAGGTGTCAAAGGCAGAGGAAATGAGGGTAAATTTGCTTCCCCTGCTTCCTCATCTACCCTGACTTCCATCTCTTGCTTAAGAGGAAGTACAAGAGTAAAACGGGAGCCACGATCTATTTCCGATTCAACTTTCACCGAACCACCGTGAATTTGGGCGAGTTTCTGAGTCACTGCTAAACCCAAACCAGTACCTTCAATACCATCTGCTACGGCCTTGGCAATTTGGAAATATGGCTGAAACAGTTGAACTTGGTCTTCCTGGGAAATGCCAGTGCCAGTATCCCAAACTGTAAAATGCACAAATACACCTTTGGAAGCAATCTGTAAGCCAACACTTCCTTTACTGGTAAACTTTAGGGCGTTGAAGAGTAAATTCAACAACATTTGCTTGAGTCGTAAGGGGTCAGCTACTAAGGTTGTAATATCGGGTTCAAGTTCTAAGCACAGTTTCAAACCCTTATTAGCAGCTTTCTCTTTCACCAGTGCCAAAACATTGTTACACAGCAGTGGCACATCTACTGTTTCCCACTGTACTTCTAGCTGATTTGCTTCAATTTTAGAGAGATCCAAAATATCATTAATCAGCGCTAGTAAATGTTTACCGCTAGACTGAATGATATTTAAATACTCTTGCTGACGTTCTTTACTTGGTTCGTACCCTGGAGCTAAAAGCAGATGGGTAAACCCAATAATGGAACTAAGCGGTGTGCGAATTTCGTGGCTAGTGTTTGCCAGAAACTGATTTTTCAGTTGATTAGTGCGCTCCAATTCTTGATTAGAGTTACTTAACTGTTGACACCGTTGCGGCCAAGACAAGATGTGTCTAAGTTGTACTAAGGCTGTACTACAGCATTTGGCAGACCTTGTTATCAATTGCGATCTGAGTTGAGCTTGCGATTCTATGAACGACTCATGATGAGGACTTAGGGGCGCTGTGGCAAGAATTAGCCAGCCGATAACGCTGCCAGAATCATCCGCCAACCGCCAAGCGCTAGGTAGTTGTTGATTCTCAAGCTGTTGCAAATCTTCAAGTTTTATCACCTCTTGCAATCTCAACAGCAGCTTTTTTTCTGCTGTCAACACTTCTAGAAATAAAGGTGGTGAATTTGGGGATGGAGAACGAGAAATATAACAAACTGTGGCAAAATTTTCTTGTGTTTGACACATAGCGATGCCTACGGCACATTCTGTAAGTGCCAGATTACTGCTATGAACAGCACTATTAATCTCGTTAACCACGGTTTGGAAAATTTCCGCTTGTGCTGCTTCTGGCTGTGGGACAGAGTTACAAGCAGAAAGCAAGCAATCATTAAGGCGACTTTGCAACTGGTTTAAGCTGCTCTCCAGCCACAGTTGCGCGCGAAGTTGCTCAATTGTTGTCAAAAGTTTTGGCGTTGCATCTATCAGTGAGTTCTGGTCTGGTAAGCTTGAATACTGCTGCATGGTCAACTAGACCGCTGAACAAGTTTAGCTACGCATAAAAATCCCAACAGGATTTTATGTATATTAGCGGACAATTCTTTTTTATTTATAAACGATAACTTATGTTGTTATAAACCATAACTTATGATGTCGAGTTTAGCAGCTACTCCAAAAAAAATTATTGTATGAACCACTAACCTAAAATTTGTTCAACGCAACTTAAGACTTATGGATGCACAATTCGCCCAACTAATCGTGAATGGGATTGCGGTGGGGAGCATTATTGCTCTAGCCGCAGTCGGACTGACTCTTACTTATGGAATTTTACGGCTATCTAACTTTGCTCATGGTGACTTTCTCACTTTAGGAGCCTATCTAACTTGGTTGATAAACAGCATTGGAGTCAATATTTGGCTGTCGATGATCCTAGCGGCTGCGGGAACAGTAGCAGCAATGCTGTTATCGGAAAAGCTACTGTGGTCAAAGATGCGCTCTATCCGTGCTACTTCGACTACGCTGATTATTATTTCTATTGGACTTGCCTTATTTCTTCGCAATGGAATTATTTTTATCTGGGGTGGCAGGAACCAAAATTATAATTTACCTGTTACTCAGGCTTTAGATATTTTGGGTTTAAAGATACCGCAAAATCAATTATTGGTATTAGGATTGGCGGTACTAGCAATTTTGGCGCTGCATTACCTGCTGCAAAATACCAAAATTGGTAAGGCGATGCGAGCAGTTGCAGACGATCTTGACTTAGCGAGGGTTTCAGGTATCAATGTCGATCGAGTAATTTTCTGGACTTGGGTAATTGCTGGCACTCTTACGTCATTGGGCGGCAGTATGTATGGGTTAATTACAGCTGTGCGCCCGAACATGGGATGGTTCCTAATATTACCATTATTTGCCTCAGTAATACTTGGTGGAATTGGCAATCCCTACGGTGCGATCGCAGCAGCTTTTATCATTGGCATCGTCCAGGAAATCAGCACTCCTTGGCTGGGTTCACAATACAAACAAGGTGTAGCACTGTTAATCATGATTTTGGTGCTGCTCATTCGTCCCAAAGGTTTATTCAAAGGAACGATTTGAGCAGCACCATTCCACTTCTAATTATTCAATAATGTGGAAATACCAGGCTGCTACCAGGAAATTGATAGCTAACAAGAACAGTGCCCAGCCTGTGCGATAGGGGTAGGGAGGTTTAGCTCCACTGTCGGCAACTGGGGAATTCTTCGTTGTTTTAGCGGTCATAATGCGATTCTCCTTATGTCATGACTTTTTAAGAAATACCAAACTGGGGTACCAAATACTCAAATTCTTTAAGAATATTTGTGTGAAGTTAAGAATTGGCATTAGGCATGGGACATTGGGCACGAGAGGCAAAGGGGCAGAGGAAAAAAACTTACTGCAACTTCTCCCCTGCTCCTCTGCTCCTCTGCTCCTCTGCCTCCTCTCCAGCATGATAGGAACTGCGAACCAGAGGTCCAGAACGAACATGGTTGAATCCCATTTCCCATGCTAATCTGCCAAGCCGATCGAATTCCTCTGGAGTCCAATATTTTTGGACTGGCAAATGTTCAAGAGTTGGACGCATATACTGCCCAATAGTCAAGCGATCGCATCCCACAGCCCTTAAATCAGCCATTGCTTCAATTACTTCATCAACTGTTTCTCCGTGTCCTAGCATCAAACCTGATTTGGTGGGAATTGTCGAATCGATTTCTTTAACTATAGCCAGCACCAAGAGCGAGCGATCGTACTTGGCTCCCCGACGCACTGGGCCAGTTAACCGCCGCACTGTCTCAATATTGTGATTGAAACAAGCTGGTTTGGCTTTCACAATCATCTCTATCCGCTGGCGTTGACCTGATTCCCCAACACCAGCACCACCCCAAAAATCTGGGGTCAGCACTTCAATTTGAGTCTCTGGATTCAATTGGCGGATAGTCGCGATCGTCTCTACAAAGTGTCCTGCACCTTGATCGGGCAAGTCATCACGGGCTACAGAAGTCAACACCACATAACGCAATCCCAAAAGCTGCACCGCCTGGGCAACCTTTTCAGGTTCCTCTAAATCAAGAGGCATTGGTGCATGACCTTTATCTACTTGACAGAAAGCACAAGAGCGTGTGCATGTAGGCCCCATTAGCAAAAAAGTTGCAGTTTTTTGGGCATAGCACTCTCCGCGGTTAGGGCAGCGTCCTTCTTCGCAAATCGTGTGAATTTGGCGCTGCTTAATAATGCGTTGTACGGTAGAGATTTCACTGGCTTTACCAATTGGGCGACGTAACCAGCTAGGCATTGCCTTAATTTCAGACTTTAGTTCGGCTTGTTGTGACGAAATCATAAACATCCAAGCAAGATGCGGATATAGATGTAGTGGTCTGTTGATTAAATATCACAATGACACAAATTTAAAAGAGCACAAGCAAAAGTTTTGCAAAACACCTCTAACAATGTCATTTATACCGAAATATACTATCCCCCAATTGCTAGAAATTATGTATATAGTGGGAGGATTCTCAAGGACAATCGGCAAAGCCGCTATTTACACTTATAGTTTCTGTTAGAGCAAACAGTCGTGGCAAGCAACAAGATTTTAGTTATCGATGACACTACAGTTGTCAGGGTAAAAGTACGAGAAATGTTGCCTCCGGGCAATTTTGAGGTACTAGAAGCAAAAGACGGTGTGGAAGGACTAAATTTCATCCTTCAGGAAAAACTCAGCCTGATTATGCTGGATTTCCTGTTACCTAAAATGAGTGGCTGGGAGGTTTTCCAGAAAGTTCAAGCCGATCCAGAATTAAGGAAAATTCCTTTAGTGATCATGTCTGGTCGCAAGGAAGAGGTGACTGAAAAAATCACAGAACCATTTGAATATTTTGAATTTCTGGGCAAGCCTTTTGATCAGAAACAACTAATTGGCGCTATTAAGTTAGCTATGGCTAAAGCGAAACAGCCACGCCCAGAACTAGTAGCAGTAGGGGCAGGGGTTGCTGTCAAAAATGGCACAGTAGCAACCTCTAGTGTCCCCAATGGTACGGTAGTAGCTCCTAGCGTTGCAAACTCTAGCGTCGCAGCCCCCAGCATCACAACCCCCAGTACTGGAGGAGTCTCCGAGGCAGAAATTAATGCATTGAATGAGAAAATTGTCAAAATGCAAGCAGAAATTGATGGTTTGAAGAAACAGCTAACTCAGGTGGTGACTTTTATTAAACAAAAAATCAAGTAGTATTTGTGCTGGTTATTATTATCGCAGCCAAAAATACACCATCTATACTGGTGTCCGATTAAAAGCGGATAAAAATAGTTAGTTCAAAAACACTTATGTTGATAAATCATCATTATTTAGTGAGGTACAGCTTAACCTAAGCCCGGTAAAGCTGTACTTTATCTTACCTCTTAGTAAGTTTGGAGAAGGGTTATGTTGATATTTTGATATGTACTTCAGTTGATGAGAAAACACTACAGTTTAAGATTCAGATATTTAGTAAAAAAATATATTAAAAGTCATATTTTCTAATACAAATTAAACACAAAAATCCTCTTTCATGATGAGGATAGTCTTTGCGCAGGAATAATAAGCCATAGAAACAATAATTATGAGCATAGTCCAATACGATTCAGTTAAGGCTAAAAGTCGTGTAAATTAAGCATTGTCTCAAGAATGAAAATGAGCGTGTGGTGCATCTCAAAGATTTCTCATTGGTGTCTCCAGATATACAAAGTAGTGAAGTACTGAAAGCAATCGAGATAGCGATTCCAGCTTTTGCCATCGAACAGGTGATGCCTTTGGCAAGCCGCTTCTCTACGAGACGCTGCGCGAACGCGTCTACGTTAAGCTGATGTGCAGCTAAATTTTATAACACGAAAACGTAAAATTATTGTAGTGCGGGCATCTTGCCCGCATCGCATATACAAATTAAATACGCAACAGCTTAATACCAAAACCGAAGAAGAACGCAGGCGATCGCTACCAGCACAATTAGTGGTTAGGGACTTGCGTGAAAATAAAGTACCAATAAACCGAGTTTCGACACTTCGACTGAGCGCAGTCGAAGTGTCGAAACCCTCCTGGCTGGGACACTATTAACCCGCAGATCCCTTAGTCTGGTAATAGCAATGAGTCTTTTGGTCTAAAGACTCGATGCGGGTAATTGTTTCGATGTTCCAGACAGCGATGAAAATGCAAGAGCTTCAAAACGAGTTGAAGCTCCTAAATTTCATATCACTAATCAGTTTTTCAGCCTTCACTGAACCGTATTGAACTTAAGGCATCAAGAATATTGTTCTTAGATAGCGCTAATTTTCTAATAAAACAAGAGTGAAAATAACTAATTTAAGAGCGATCGCCTTTATAAAAGAGGACTTTAAACTTTGGTGATTGATGTCTATTAGCGATCGCCCCAACGCAAAGTTATAGGCAATTTAGCTTGAAGATGTTGCTGTTATCAGAGTTTTTGGGAACTATAGGGTTGTCAGACGATAAATTTGCAGTCTGTCTACCAATCAAATAGTGGTGACTTAGCTGCGATCGCAGGGCAATAGGGAATAACTAACAATGAATAAAATTAATTTAAATATATGAATGAACAACCAGATATAGAAGTGCTTTATACCCCAGATGATAGTTTAATCCTAGTGGTAGATGATACTACTACCAATTTAGAAATAGTCTTTAATACATTAACTAATGTAGGCTTTAAAGTTATCACGGAAAATGATGGAGAAAGGGCACTTAAGCAGGTTGAGTTCCAACTGCCTGACTTAATTTTATTAGATGTAATGATGCCAGGAATAGATGGATTTGAAACTTGTAAAAGACTGAAAGAAAATTCAGTTACTTGTGATATACCCGTAATTTTTATGACAGCAAATTCTGATACTCACAGTAAGGTAAAGGGTCTAAACATAGGAGCAGTTGATTACATCACAAAACCCTTTCATGAAGAAGAATTATTAGCTAGAATTAAAACCCATCTTCAATTACGAAATCTCACAAAAACTTTAGAAAAACGAGTTTTAGAAAGGACATCAGCATTATCTAGGGCATTAAAAGACCTACAAGAGTCTCAACTTCAGCTTGTACAGACAGAAAAAATGTCTGCTCTTGGTCAATTAGTAGCAGGAGTTGCTCATGAAATTAATAATCCAGTTGGTTTCATTCATGGCAATCTTGGACACGCTTCAGTATATTTCCAAGAAATGATTAATATTATTGACCTCTATCAGCAGCACTATCCTAATCCAGTTCCAGAAATTCAAGAAGAAATTGCAACGATAGATTTGAAGTATATACTTGCCGATCTACCTAATTTAATTTCCTCAATGAAAGAGGGAGTTCAGCGTATTCGCAACATTAGTACCAGCTTGAGAACCTTTTCTCGAGCAGATAGCGATCGCAAAGTGTCTTGCAACATTCATGATGGCATAGACAGTACAATTATGATTCTCAAACACCGTTTAAAAGCATCTGAAGATCGACCCGATATTCAAGTAATTAGAGATTATGATATATTGCCAGAATTAGAATGCTTTATCGGACAACTCAATCAGGTATTTATGAATTTATTAGCTAATGCTATTGATGCTTTAGAGGAATCTAATGTAGGACTTACCTATATGGAGATTGAAGCAAATCCTAATCAAATTTTGATTCAAACTACTCTCACTGAAGATAAAAATTATATCTTGATTAGGATTAAAGATAATGGCGTAGGAATGTCGGCTGATGTCCAACAAAAAATCTTTGACTATTTATTCACCACTAAGCCTGTGGGTCAAGGTACAGGACTAGGGTTATCAATTGCTCGTCAAATTGTTGTCGAAAAACATGGAGGAACTCTAGAGGTAAGTTCATCAATAGGACAAGGTTCAGAGTTTATCATTAAACTTCCTATTTAATAATTATAGTAAGTTACGTTTACCAACATAATAAATAAATTTATGTTCAAGGCAGTAGTAGGTCACAGTAACGATCCAGATTCTCTAGCAGCAATTGAAGAAGTTCTTCAGCAATCTGCCAGTTCTCTTGCAGGAGATATACCAAAAGCTGGGATTATTTTTGCTGCAATTGACTTTGATCATTCTCTCATTTTGCAACAAATCGATCGGGCTTTTCCGGGGATTGAGTTGATTGGTGGAACAACAGATGGAGAAATTTCTTCAGTCTTAGAGTTTCAGCAAGACTCAATCACTTTGATGTTATTTTGCTCAGATGAAGTTGAAATTTATGCAGGAGTTGGACGAAAAGTTTCAGACGATCCAATTACTGCAACTAAACAAGCTGTGGAGCAAGCCAAAGCAAAAAGTACCGCAGATCCAAAGCTATGCTTAACTCATCCAGAGAGCCTCACAACTAGTGGTGTCTCTATATTAAATGGCTTAAAGCTAGCTCTTGGTCAATATGTGCCAATATTCGGTGGTTTGGCAGGCGATCAATCAAGATATCAAAGTACGTATCAATTTTTTAAAACAGAAGTATTAAGTGATTCTGTACCAATTCTACTTTTTTCCGGCACAATATTGTTTTCTCACGCTGTTGCAAGTGGTTGGCATCCCATTGGTCAAACAAGCAAAGTGACTAAGGTAGATAAAAACATAGTCTATGAAATAGATGGTAAACCAGCTTTAGATTTTTATCATCATTATTTAGGTTTGCTTCCTCCTTCAATGGAATATCCACTAGCAGTGTTTGATGAGAATAAAGACAATTTTTATATAAGAGCACCTATTGCTTACAATCAAGAATCTAGTAGCATAACCTTTTTTGGAGATATTCCCGATCGAGCAATTATTCAAATTTCCGAAGCAGATTATGAAGATATTTTGGCAGCTTCCAAAGCATCATTTATGAATGCCTTAAATAATTATCCTGGTACAAAACCAAGTGCTGTTTTATTTTTTTCGTGTGTAGCTCGTCGGCAAATACTTGGTACTAAGGCACAAGAAGAGTATCAAAATACAAAACTTTGTCTGACTGACTATTTACCTGCCTGTGGATTTTATTCTTATGGAGAAATTGCTCCTATAGATGGAATTAGCCAGACGCAATTCCACAATGAAACTTTTGTAACTTTAATTTTGGGAAATCAGTAAAAATTAATGGAAATATTAGATTATCAACAAGAAATTAAGGAATTAAAAAAAGCCAATCGAATTATCCAAAAAAAATTAGAGCGTTCTGAATTAGACCGGAAAAAACTTGAAGAAACAAATCGAAAAAAAGAATCTTTGCTCAGGAGAGTAATTGATGAATTAAAGGAATATCAAAATAAATTAGAAGAAAGAAGCCATGAGCTAGAAATGATGCTGCTTAATCTTCAGATAATGGAGAATAAGATGTCTACTTTGGGAAGTATGGTAGCAGATGTAGCTCATGAGATTAATAACCCAGTTGGGTTTATTGCAGGTAATCTGACTCCAGCGAAAGAGTATATTGAGAATTTATTATATCTAATTGATCTCTATCAGCAGACCTATCCTAAAGCATCTCAGCAAATTGAAGAAACAATCAAAATGATTGATCTAGAATATGTACGCGAGGATCTACCTAAACTCATTTCCTCAATGAGAGAAGGTACAGATCGTATTTCCAATATTAGTGACAGCCTGCGAACTTTCTCTAGAGCAGATACAGAAGAAAAAACTCTGTTTAATATTCATGAAGGTATTAACAGTACTCTCCTCATTCTCAAGCATCGGTTACAAGCTAATAAGATTCGTCCTGCTATTCAAGTAGTTCAATATTACGAAGAATTGCCCTTAGTAGAATGCTTTCCAGGACAATTGAATCAGGTATTTATGAATCTATTGGCAAATGCCATTGATGCTTTAGATGAATCTAATGCTGGGCTGAGTTTTAATGATATTAAACTAAATCCTAATCAAATTACAATTCATACTGCCCTCACTGAAGATAAGAATCATGTCTCGATTCGGATTCAAGATAATGGGGTGGGAATATCGGCTGATGTTCAGCAAAAAATGTTTGATCATTTATTCACAACAAAACCTGTGGGAAAAGGAACAGGATTAGGATTATCAATTGCTTATCAAATAATTGTCCAAAAACATAAAGGAACTCTAGAAGTAAATTCTGTGTTAGGAAAAGGTTCTGAATTTATTATCAATATACCTATTTGTTAAATCATCAAACATATAAATTATTAAAAGTATTTAAAAAAAGATCCAAGATAATAGCAAGTGACAGTGATGGAAATTTGCGACTTCCTACCTCATAATTAATTACATTTTTAAAGCAGAAATTTTATTTATAGAAAACAAAAAATTTTATCCTGGTTGCGAACAAGTAGATTTTTGTGCGGGTTGATAATAAAATATTTTTAGTGTTAACAATATTTTGCCCCAAAAGATTCTCCCAACCCAAGCCCACTAATCATGGGGAAAATACTTAATATTTTGCTTGCTAACTTTTAAGACTAGATCTAATTCCCCACTTTTTAAGGAGGGTTAGAAAGGATAATGGGGACTTAACCTAGAAGAAACTATGCAAAACCGTAAACTGTCACAACGATAAGGCTCAGAATTTGTTATGGAGATTATTTTTTATTAGAACCAAAAGAAACATTAAATTCTCAGAATAAAAATATTAAGTAGTTACTTTAGAGACATTTTGGGGAACTCTAAGTAAGTCGGTGAGAATAAATCAAACTAGATTAAGTAATGTAAAAAATATTGAGATTATTTCTTAGTGTTCGCGCAGCCCTCTCTGCGAGACGCTTCGCTAACACTACAAACCTTGAATTATTCACACCGCTGTACTCATAACTCTACTTCTTAGATTGTATCCTCAAAATTTATGATCAATGTACCCAAGCACTCAATAGCTACGCTTAATCTTTCTTTAGAACGCGACATATTTTTACGCACACTAATCAGAGAATTATCTGGTACTTTGCAGGATGTAGTTGGTTTAGAAGAAGCTTCGGGATTTATTAGCGTTGTTGGTGAAAGGATGGGAAGGCAGATTAACCAAGATTATAAATCTGCCTTGGAAATCTCTAACCTTTCTCGTAAGCAGGTAGCTGATGTCTTGATTGATTTAAAAAAACGCATCCAGGGCGATTTTTATGTGATTGAGCAGGATGATGAAAAAATTGTCTTTGGCAACCGTGTTTGCCCATTTGGCGACAAAGTACTTAATCGCCCTGCCATGTGCATGATGACTTCAAACGTTTTTGGAACGATCGCAGCTAATAATCTGGGATATGCGAAAGTAGAATTGCAAGAAACCATAGCACAGGGTGATCCTGGATGTAAAGTTATTGTTTACTTAAAACTTACAGAAGAAGCAGAAGATGCAGAAGGTCGAGAATACTTTAGGGGACTAGAATCTGTGTAAACCCTTCAGCATCAAAATAATTCCGGGACATAAGCTTAGTGCAGATATGTAAAGTGAATCGAACCCTGAAATTGGAAGCACCATGACTCCTGAACAGTTTCTTGAATTTGCCAGAGTTTTACCAGAACCTTTACTTCTGGTGAGTGGAGAGGGTCAGTTGTTAGCTACCAATCAACCAGTGGCAGATATGTTGGGGTTACGCCGTCAAGAACTGCAAGGAAGAATGCTTTTTGAAATTGTAATTGAGCCTGCCAACGATATTGTCAGGTATCTGCAAGCTTGTTCAAGTAGCAGGGCAATGGTTATTGGCTCCTTGACTTTACGAAAGAATGATGGGCAAACGTTAATATGTCGTAGTCAGGGAGCCGTTATTCAACCTTGGTCTCCTGAATCTTCAGCTTTAATTCTCTTACGCTTGGAAAATAGAACTTTGACCAGCAGTAATTTCGTTCTCCTGAATGAAAAAATTGATGAGTTAGCTAAAGAAATTCAGAGACGAAAACAGGCAGAGGAAGCACTCAAGAAAGCGAATCAAGAGTTAGAAATTCGGGTTGAAGAACGTACTACTGCTTTACAAGAAACACTAAACGAATTACAACTTACTCAAACTCAGCTTATCCAAGCTGAAAAAATGTCTAGTTTAGGTCAGATGGTCGCTGGTATTGCTCATGAAATTAATAACCCAGTGAGTTTTATTTATGGGAACCTTCACCACGCCCATAAATACACTCAGGATTTACTGAAATTGGTGCAAATTTATCAACAAATTTGTTCAAATACTCCTCCAGAAATCCAAGAGCAAATAGAAGAAATAGACTTAGATTTTCTGATTCAAGACATAACTAAACTCTTCAAGTCAATGCAAGTGGGAGCAGAACGCATTCAGGAAATTGTTAAATCACTACGTAATTTTTCCAGGCTGGATGAAGCAGAACTTAAGCAAGTCAATATTCATGAAGGAATTGATAGTACTTTAATGATTTTGGAGCATCGCCTGCAAGCTAGGCATGAGTATCCAGAAATCAAAGTCATCAAAAAATATAGTCAACTGCCGAATGTAACTTGCTATCCTGGTCAACTTAATCAAGTGTTTATGAATATTCTTGCTAATGCAATTGATGCACTGGAGGCGTCGGCACTCAACGGTAATTGTTTAGCAGTAAATCCACAAAGAATTGACAATCAAAAACTGATAAATAATAATCCCCAAATTCAAATTAAAACTGAGTTAGTCGATGAACAATGGATAGCGGTTAGTATTGCTGATAATGGTTTGGGGATAAATGAACAAGTTCGCTCAAAGCTATTTGACCCCTTTTTTACCACTAAATCTGTGGGCAAAGGTACTGGACTAGGACTATATATAAGCTATCAGATTATAGTTGAAAAACATAACGGACAACTTAGCTGTTTTTCTGTTCCAGGAAAAGGTGCAGAATTTATAATTAGGATACCTATTAACTCAGTATCATAAAATTTAACTTAGAGGACGTTTGAAAAGTCTCCTCGTCGGTATCAAAACGTTTTCGATCCCCCTAAATCCCCCTTAAAAAGGGGGACTTTAAGGATTCCCCCCTTTTTAAGGGGGGTTAGGAGGGATCAACCAGTGCTTAAAATCACAGCTAACCACTTTTCAAACATCCTCTTAAAAGATATGACAAAGCCTGTCTGCTAATTAGCAAACAGGCTCTACCCTTGAGGACAAAGTTTGGTTGAAACTCGGTTAAATCTTCGCAGTAGAATCAACTGAGGGTTGAGACTGACTAACCGAATCTAACTTTGGCAAAAGCAGTACATTTTGTGCTTTTACATTACTGTTGATTGTTGCTTGCAAAAATGGGGTATTGGAGATAGAATTGTTAGCCAATGTAAACAGTGGATTTGACAAAATCCCTGCTACTGTAGTGGCAATTAATGTTACTACCAACCCGACTTGCAAAGGTCTTAGCCCAGGCAAATCCCAACGCACTTGGGGATAATTCTTCACTGCGTCAGACATTTCATGGGGTTCTTTGACTACCATCATCTTAACTACGCGAATGTAGTAGTAGATGGAGACGACGCTGGTAACTAAGCCCAGCAAAACTAACCAATAAAGTCCTGCTTGCCAACCAGCCCAGAATAAGTAAATCTTGCCGAAAAACCCAGCCAATGGTGGAATACCACCCAAGGAAAGCAGGGAAATACTCAACGCCAGTGTTAGGAGTGGATCTTTTTGATATAAACCAGAGTATTCGGCAATCTGGTCGGTTCCCGTGCGTAGTGAGAATAGGATGATGCAGGTAAAGCCGCACAGGTTCATGAACAGGTAAACCAGTAGGTAAAATACCATACTCGCATAGCCCGCTTGTGTACCAGCAATCAAGCCAATCATCACAAACCCAGCTTGGGCAATGGATGAATAAGCTAGCATCCGTTTCATGCTGGTTTGAGCTAGGGCGACTACGTTACCCAAAATCATGCTGAGAACGGCTAGAGCCAGTGAAGACAAACCTCCACTCGTCAGCAACAAGAGGGAAGGCTGTGAGCAGCAAGCGGATGGCTAGGGCAAACCCAGCCGCTTTGGAACCGACAGATAAAAAGGCGATGACTGGGGTGGGAGCGCCTTCGTAAACGTCTGGTGTCCACTGGTGGAAGGGTGCGGCGGAGATTTTGAAGCCAATACCTGCGATCGCAAATACCAGGGCAATCACTAAACCCAAAGATTGGCCGACTTTAGCTGTGGCAATGCCATTAGCGATCGCACTAAGTTCAGTTTGTCCTCCAGATAGTCCATACAGCAGTGATACACCGTACAAAAATATTGCCGTGCTGGAAGCTCCAATTAACAAGTATTTCAGCGCCGCTTCATTAGAGCGGGGGTCACGCTTGGTATAACCTGTCAACAGGTAAGAGGAGATACTCAGGGTTTCTAGGGAGATGAAAATCATCACCAACTCACTAGCCCCGGATAAAAACATCCCTCCCAGAGTAGCACTCAGCAAAATAGCGATGAATTCGCCTAAAGCAGTGCCACTCTGCTCAACGTAGCGAATTGACATCAGTATAGTGGCGATCGCAGATAAGGCAATAATGCCGCGAAAGACGATACTCAGGTCATCACTGTTAAAGCTACCGGTAAAACCGATGGGATTAGGAGAGTCCCATTGAAAATAGAGGGCGACAATCGAAGCAAATAAACCTGCGATCGCTAGATATCCAATCCAGCGCGCGGATGTACGCCCCAAAATCAAATCAACTATCAAAACCCCCAAGAGGGTGAGAATAACAATCCCCTCTGGTAAAATCGTTCCAGCGTTTAGCTGGGATGCAATATTAGCAAAATCCATGAGATGTATAGGTTTTGGCGATTAGACATTAAGGCTAACTCTGTTCACTCTAGCAAGTTTTCTAATCCCCGGACTAGCTCTTTTAACAAGAGCTTAACAGGTTGGATGCAGACGGCAATTGCACCAACCTTACTACTTTACCAGCAGCTTTCTCAGTATCCAGGGATTCACTTAACAACTTGCCTACTTCGTTTTTCAGGCGTGACTTTTAGCGAATATCATCAATAATTATGCTGCAACCAGTGCGATAGTTACGTACAAAAAGCTTATAAAATTAATAAGGGCACAGCATTGCTGTGCCCCTACAATATCCATAACTTCTAACTTTATTAAAAATCGACAGATGGCAGTTTGCCTTGTAAAGACTGAAATTTAGACTGAACACAGTTTGCACAATTGCAACCAAGTTGATCAATAATCGGATTAGATGTTTGAGTCAACATTGGTGTTACCAGATCAGGAATTTGTTGTGTAGATACTACCGTAACAATTTGTGTAGGGTATAGAGATTGCAGGCTGGATGCGTTTGCTGGATTGACTACCAGCAGCATGGATACGAGAAATGCGGGACAGGCGAGTAAAATCAGTTTGACTATGTTCATAATTTACACAAAGATAGCTTTGCTGATACAGCATAGCTAATAAATTGCCTAGCTTCAACCTTAACTGCGCCCGAATCCTTGACCCCGCAAAACCTTTGACCAAACAAGTAATTCGCCCTGTTCACCGCCTGCGGCCAGTAACTTACCTTCGGGATGCCAAGCTAGGGTGGAAAATCCTGCTGAGACACCTGTGATAATTTGGGATACTTCCTTGGCTTTGTTCCACAAACATAACCAGCCATCAGCAGCAGCAGAAGCGAGAAGGAAGCTTTTGGGTGCAAAGGCGATCGCATTGATCACACCTACATGATTTGTTAAAACTCGCGCTTCCCAACCTAAAGTGTCATCCTCTAGCTTTTCCCACACCACAATACCTTCAACGCTAGAAGATGCCAGTATTGGCGCACCGACTTTGGTCATAGCTTCTGACCATGCCAATTGGCGAATTTTACCAGGGAAGCCACGCATCACCCAAGGGTCGGGGTTGTTCCATTCTAAAACGGTGACACTACGATCCATGTTGCCAGAAGCCAGGTATTTACCATCAGGCGACCAAGCCATAGCCACACTGACAGTAGTCATATCTAGGTTGTATGGTTCTTCATCCCAGTTTTGACTATGCCAAATCTTGATACCCTGATAACCGCTAATGGCTAGGTATTGCCCATCAATGCGCCAATCAATGCCCAAAACTGACGAGTTTTCAAAATTCAGCGTCACAACAATTTCACGAGTATCTGCATCCCAGACTTGGACATAACGCCCCAAACTAAAAGCTAGTTGGTTACTGGTGTAATTCCAAGCTAGCTTGTCAACCCATGCGGGGGCATTTTCCAAAGTGGCGATTAATTCAGTATTCTGCCAAATTTTCACCTGTCCATCTTGTCCACCAACGGCTAAAAATTTTCCATCTGGCGAAAAAGCTAGACAGTCTACAGATTTACCGTTACCAGTTTGTAAGCTTGTGAGTTCGCCATTATTCCACAGAACAACTTCCCCGGCGGCAGAAGTTGCTGCTAAAGTTTTACCTTGTGGCGACCAAGCGATCGCAGTTACATAATCTGAAAGTGTTCCCGAATAGTGTTGTTCAAATTCCTTAGATTTGCTGGTTGTGGTGTTCATATTTGTAAAAGGGGATGGGGAATGGGGAATGGGGAATGGGGAACTGGTAAATTCCCTACTCTCCACTGCCTATTTAAGCTAGACAAGCGAGAAAATCTTGCTTGAGTTGGGCTGCATCAAGGTTGCGACCGATGAAGACTAGTTCGTTTTTGGGGGTTTCACTTGGTTTCCAGGGGCGATCGGGTTTGCCATCAAATATCATGTGTACTCCCTGGAATACAAATCGATTATCTTCTCCAGCAATATTTAAAATGCCTTTCATCCGAAAAATATCGGGGCCTTGAGTACGCAGTAACTCTGAAAGCCAAGCGTTTAATTTTTCTCCATCAACTGCACCCGCTTCTACTAAAGCCACAGAAAATACAGTTTCATCGTGTACGTGGGCATCTTCTCCCAAGAAATCTGGATCAATTTCTAATGCACGATCTAAATCAAAAGCTTTTACACCTAATAAAGCATCCATTCCTAGTTCAGAATTTTGGGTGCGGTAGATTTTTGCGATCGCATTCATCGCCCGAATCCGTTTCTCCAATTCATTCAACTCTTCTGGCGCTACTAAATCTGTTTTATTAAGTAAAATTACATCGGCAAAAGCAATCTGTTCTTGGGCTTCGTCTGCATCCCAGTGCTGCCAAATATGCTTGGCATCTACCACTGTCACCACTGCATCTAGAGATAATTGGCTTTGCAAATCTTCATCCACAAAAAATGTCTGAATCACTGGTGCAGGGTCGGCTAATCCAGTTGTTTCAATTACTAAATGGTCAAATTTATCGCGCCGCTTCATCAAATTGCCAATGATACGAATTAAATCGCCGCGCACTGTACAACAGATACAGCCATTATTCATTTCAAATATTTCTTCATCTGCATCGATAATCAATTGATTATCAATACCCACTTCCCCAAATTCATTGACAATCACAGCAACTTTTTTGCCGTGTTCGTAGGTGAGGATGTGATTGAGTAGAGTCGTTTTACCTGCTCCCAAATAGCCTGTAAGAACAGTAACGGGAACTGAATTGTTAATTACGTCAGCCACCATACTCTAAATTCCTCTTGTCTCACCTTATGGATAATCATTATCGCCTATGATAAATCTTTTTATATTTTTGTGCGAACTTGCTATTGTTTTGGCTTTCAGCAAAATCATCACATAATTTAATCACAAAACATTTTATTTTTATGCATCTGCAATAAGTAGTAAATATTCAAGAGTTGGCGTAGCTGATAAGAATATTCCAACTCACCCTGCGGGAAGTCGCAGGTTAGTACATTGACAATTCTACAACAAGCATGATAATCATTATCACATAGAAAAATTATAGATTGATGGAGAAGCGTGGTGGTTTCAAGAAACACTACCTGCTCGAAAAAGCAAGTAACTCAAACAGGGCAAGCATCTGCGTCTCTTGCAATCAGCTTTTTGGTTGTTGCGCCACTGGTTTTATCTACCGCTTTAGCGCCAGCACAAGCAGATGATACTCATAATCATTCAGATGAAACGGGCTTTTACATTGGATTAGATAGTTTGGAGGCTCTCTCTACAGGGACATACGCAGGTTTAGAGAACCCCAACTACAATCGTTTAACCCTTCTCTTTGCACATAGGAATGAAGACACGCCGGAATCAAGCCATTTCCACGGCATTGGTACTTATAGCTACTCAGGTGCTTTAGATAACCTAACTATTAACCCAACTAATACAAATAACCGAATTCCTGAATCTTACTCAGAACAACCGCCGCTAACATTATTACCTGGTACAGGGTTTTATACTGGTCGCTTGATTAGTACTGCAACAGATAAGGAATATAGCAATCTGACAATAGAACCTATCGCGTCGCTAAAAACTTCCAAAGAATTAGACAACCAATATTTATTCAATAGCTCCAATGGTCGTTGGCAGTCGTCCCTTGAAGGTGCAAATATTGGTTTACAATTAGCGTCAATTAGCAGCGGATTGAATATTGGCGATTCAGCAGGCGTTGATATTGTCAAGTCAGTCGGTGATATCTACACAATCGGCAGTGGTGATGATTTTTCGTTCACCCCTACCTTTTGGACTGATGCTGCTGCACCACTGGGAACTTATTCTGCATCATTCAAGCTAGTGGATTTAGGCAGTGATAATCACCGTATTCCCTTTAAAGAGTCTGGCACTTTCAATTTTGATTTTGAAGTCAAGACTGTGCCTGAGTCGTCAAATGTCCTTGGTCTTGGTATAGTCGGTCTACTAGCGCTTTCTCTTTCTCGCTTGCAAAAACTTAATCGCAATAGTTTGAACTAATTTTCATTTCGCACCAAGGTGCAAAATGATCTTTGCGTCTTGGTGCGAAGATTTAATTTCCTGACGAGAACAAAAAATCTTGAACTGCTTCTAAAACAACTGCTGGGTATTCTTCATGCAATCCCAGAGAACCAGGGATAACAAAACTTTTCACTCCTGGTAATGCTACCAAAGCGTTCATTTCTTCTCGTGATTTTGGGGGGCTGGATTCTCCAATTACTACCATGAGCGGTACAGTTAAAGACTTTACAAGTTCTAAAAAATCAGATTGTGCGTGTACAGCATCAAGATTACCAGTGACAAAGGCAGCAGATGCAAATCGCGCTCCTGGTTGTTGAGTTGTGTGCCACTTCTTCTCAATGAAACTCGGTGTAATTTTAGCCGCGTCAGTAAAGACATGACGGCGATACATAAAACTTAATAAAGATGGGGCAGTATTGAGTTTGTAGAGAGCTTGACCAAGTATAGGCGATCGCACCAATCCTCTCACAATGCCAGCTATTTGCTGACTTGCGCCCATTGTTGGCAAAGGCCCACGCCAAGTAGGAGCTAACAATATAATCTTTGAGAAAGCAGCAGGTTGTTTCACAGCTAATTGTAAAACGTAACTAGCAGCATGACCAGCCGCCACCACGGTAATGGAAGTATTAAAAACAGCTTTGACAAAATCTTCCAGAAAGTGCTGATATATTTCCGGTCGATAATTCAAACTAGGGCGAGAAGATTCACCAAAACCAGGCCAGTCTATGGCTACAACTTGAAAATTGGGAGCTAGTAACTTGGCAAGTTCACCGACTTCCAAACGCGTCGAAACACTGCTGAAAGATGGTAGTAGCAATAGCGGTGAACCTTTACCGAGGGTTTCATAAACAACCCGCAATTGCTGATTTTCAAAATTCCAGAGATATTCTTGAACTACTCCACCAAAGCCAATAGCAGCAGCAGTAGATAATAGATTGCTTGGCATAAGACTAAATTTTGGTAGTTGTACGCTATTTGTCATTTGTCAGTTGTCCTTTGTCCTTTGCAAATCACCAATGACCAATGACCAAGTTTAGTTAGGCAAATCTAACTTACATTCCAATGCTTTTTTTTGCATAGTTTTAAAAATATTGTAAAATCCATTCGCACGGGAAGGTGTCAGGCTAACGTTTAAACCTGTTTCTTGAATAAAATCTGGGGTAAGTTGGACAATCTCAGTTGGCGTTAGTCCATGCAATCCTTCAACGAGAAGACCTACTAAACCTTTGGTTAACTGGGAATCAGACTCGCCCTGAAACACAACTTTACCGTCATCCAAAGCTGCGGTGATAAAAACTTGAGACACGCAACCAGGAACTTTATTTTCGGGTAATTTCTCCGCTTCTGGAAACTCATTGAGCTTCTGAGCATACCAGATTAGCTGTTCGTAGCGTCGCTTCGGTTCGGAAGCGCGTTGAAAGCGCTGGACAATTTTAGCGAGCGCAGGTGGCAAAGAATCTAGAGTTGAGGACATAACAGAAGCTGAAAACTATCGGTATCTCCTTGAGTGTAGATTATCTTTAGAGCAATCGCGCCTCCGCTTCTGTTGGCATTACTGACTCTAATTTATCAAATCCAGATAATTACTGCGTAGGCGCAGCCCGCCGTAGGCATCGCATTGATAAAGATCAGGTTTTTTTATGTGTGTAATCAGGGGGTAATGAGCAATCGAACAGAAAGTTCCGCTAAGGCTGTAACCCTTACTGGATAAACATTATATCATTATATAAATCAATATTTTTGGCAATTCTCAATGTACCAATTAAGCTATTATAAGCACTGCTGCAATTTTTTGTTTTCACGCTGTCTGCCATAATTTTTTTATAGAACAAATCATGGCAGACTAGTATTTTCAAAGATATTTGCAACTAAGAAGCATTGCATTAGATGAGACTTAGTATCCCATTGGAACCTAAGACAAAAGCATAATTTCCAGGAGCGTTGACGGTAGTTTTATTTAGTTGAATACCATCTGTGTACAAATCTCCATCAAACCTCACATCAGCTATTGTTGCTTGGTCTGAAAAGACTATTGAATTACCGGGTTTTAGTTGAAGATCTTGCGAAATTGTATTACCAAAGCTTAAATCAAAATAGAGCGGAGAAGAAGTCCCATTGTATATGTCAAGTGTATTTTTCGATCCGGTTGGATTGAGATTGGGATTGGGTATGAGTGATACGCCTCCTAGGTCGAGTCCATCTAGGAAGCCTCCACCGCTAATAACTTGAGAGGTCTCGTTATCTAACTTTTTGATTAAACCTAGAGCTTCTAAATCTGTTTTATTGTCTGAACTAAATTGCGAGTGTTGAGAATTTATACGTAATACTCCAATTAAATGCAATATCCAATGCTAGGGATATATTTATTCATCCCATACTGTTTAGTTCGATGCATTTTCTGATTTATGCACTCAATAAAAACATATCCCCACACCCCTCCCATTTGTCACAAATTAAAAATAAGTGAATTTTGTCAATACATCTTTGAGCATAAATTTGTAGGGATTGCGGTAGGGGTAGTGAGTGCGATCGCCCTCTAATATCGTGTCCGCAGAATTAGTTATGCTAACCACAGTCATTGCACCCCACACGCCAGATGCTCCACTTGGGGAGACCCCATCGCCCTTGGCGTCTCCCCTTGGGAGAAGACCGCACTGGCTCCCCTTAATCCCCTCCCCGCTCTTCGGGAGAGGGGAGACAAAGCGTAGCTTTGGCGAGGGTGGGGTTCTTCGGGTTTAATAAGCAATCAAACGGACATGATTTAACACGGTATCACTACTCATTTGACCCCAATCACAAAAACTTAATTTTATTTTTTTTATAAGCAAGCTTTAACAATAAGTCTACATAAACTATAGTTGCATCAATATATACTTTTTTGTTACGCAAGTATGATAAATTTGTGAAACTTATGTGTCGTTTGATTTGATTAAAATCCAGATAAATTTTATGGAGCTTGGGCGGTTTGCACGCTCTTTGCTGCTAACTCTTAGGTACGAATTGATGTGACTAGTAGCGATGCGATACCTACAGCGGACTGCGCCTACGCGCTTACAAAATTAGCTGCAAGTTCATTAAACTAAGCAGCTAGATAATTATCAACAATTAAAAATTAAAAATCAAAAAATATTCTGATTTTTAATTTTTAATTTCTCTCCCTTGAGGATTAATTTGTAGTTTGTGCAGCTAGCATCTGCTTCAGCTTTTCTAATTCCGAAGCCCAACGAGGATCTGGACGAATGGCGTCCGAATCGGTGGTTGTAGTGCTGGTTTCGCGAGAACCTCCGCCACCGCCGCCACGACGAGGCTTTTTAGAGCTTTTCTCACGACGGCTACCTTCTCTGTTCGGGCTAGGAGTCGGGGTACTATTACTAGTACTAGCAAGAGTAACTGGTTTAGGAGCTTGCTCGTCGCCCTCTTCACCCTTTGTCCGAGGTAATGCCTTCTCTAGCTTAATGGGAGTGTCTTTGAACATCTGACCATTATACTTTTCAATAATTTCGTCAGCTTGTTCGTCATTGTTGACTGTAAGAAAACCGAAACCACGGCATTTGCCAGTTTTGCGGTCTTTAATTAATTTAGTAGTTACAGCATCACCTTCTGCTGCAAAAACGGCTTGCAGATCTTGACGATCTATTTCATCTTTAGGCAAATTACCTATATATAGGCGAACGGACATGAACTATACCTCCAGAGTTGAATGAACATGGCAAGGCAAGAAAACAATCACTTAGCTTTGGCTTTTAAATAGATGCTATTGACCAAGACTGCCATAAACCAATTTTTTTGCTCGAAACTGTCAACTTATACAACAATACAGTTTTTCGTCGGGATCAAGCTTGTTTAATCCAAAGGCTCACACTATGGTGAGCTAATAACACCTTAATTCTAAGAATTGTAAATTTAATAGCCTATTGCCTGCTAAAGTACACGCTTTCTTCTATGCCCTTTTTCGCAGAATCAAATACCATTCCTTACATTACCACGGTATTTTCTACGTAGCTAGTTTAGCGCATATCTTTTCGGCATTAGTATTACTGCATGGTAACATAAAACACATTTTTTTATGCAAGTGAGCATATTTTGAAACAAAAACCAGCCACTGGCTGGNNNATTTGCTGCTGTGTTGGGAGGATAAAAAGGTATAGACGGGGAAAAAGCACCTAAATCCACAACTAAGCGGTGATACTGAGTTATGTCGGTTGCTGTTGTTTGTGTAAATAAATGTAACACTTGNNNAGAAAACCTGCAACTTTTGTTTACATTCCAATTTGTCCTTTGTCCTTTGTCCTTTGTCAATAACCAATGACCAATGACCAATGACTAACCAGTGAGAAAGACGTATGCGCCCCAAGCCTGTGCTGCAACAGCTAAAAAAGTAGACCAAATGGGATGAGGGCTATGAATGGTTTTACCACTTTGAGTTTCTAGAGTTTGGATATCGATCCAAGGTGTTGCTCCTCGGCGAAACCAACCTGTAACGATAATTTGCCGGCCAATTAGATCCTGGTGATTGACTGACTGTCCTAGCCAAGAAATGTGGTGTAATTTCACCAAACCCGCGCTAGATTGCAAGATTAAATCTTGCGCTAGGGTGTTACTAGTGCCTTGACGACCTAATAATTTACCCACAAGACGCACGCTGACGCTATCAATAGGTAAGGCAGAAGGGTCAGCTAACAGGTTGGGTAAGCTGTCTTCAGTTTGTACGGTGGCAGGTTTAATATCGGGGAAGAAAGAATTAATCCGCATCACAGTACCGATGCTAAAGCCAATCAGAAGACAGCCTGTAATGAAAGACCAATCTTCATATATCCACTTTAGATTTAAAAACTTGAGTGTGAATGCTAGTTGCCAGGTTAGCCAAACTAAAGCTGCAAACAGAACCCCTAGAGGAATTCCCAACCAGGGAGCGACTTGTAATAGAAAAGACTGACGCTTAACCTTTGATGGAACGCTATCAAAATGTAGTTCGGTGTCTAGATGCCAGTGACGAGCTATTTGGCAGAGACGTTCGATGCGATCGCCCATTAAAGGATGGCTATTATTAATCGTAAACCATCGGCGATAGGGATTGGCGGTATCCCACTTCAAAAAGGATTCAAAAGATAGATTACTGGCAATAGTGCCCAAAGATAAACTTTGTTGGTAGCTGACTGGTGTTAAGAGATTTAAGCTTTCCAGTTGCCAACTGGTGTGTTCTTGTTTTTGGATATCAGCGGCAATGCCAATGGCAATTTTGAGTAAAGCGCGAATCAGGGCATTGGGATTACCAGTAATTTCAGCGGCGACGCGATCGCTATAATAAAGCCGCAACCGCGACAACCACAATGCAGTTCCAGTCAGCAAACACCAAATTCCATAAATCAGACTCGCCAGAATTGTCACTGGCCAGCGCCAAATTTTCGCGGATATTTTGTCTCCCAACTCCGACACTTGCTGATATAGCTTATGAGTTGGTAGTGTCACCAGCAGCAACAAAGACATTACAGCAAAATCCCAGTGAGCGATATGCCCTAGTTGCGTAGCGTAAATAATGGCGATTTCATCATCTGCCAGCTGCTCTAATAGCCCTTGACTCACAACAATTCTGGCATTACGTGGTAAACTACCATAAGTCAGAATAATTGGTGCAGCCGTTGGTAAAATCCGCAGTTTGGGTAACGGCCAGTGCCGCTGTTGGGAACAACGTTGTAGCACCCGAACGGCTTCGCGGCTATGGGTATTCAATACATCTTTCGGAAATTCTCGTTGACCATACAAATTCGCCAGTAGCAGATCCAGCAACCAAGGTGATACTCCGATTAAAATCACCAATGCGATTAGCAACAGTTGAGTAGGATCGTGGTATAAAAGCTGTATTGGCTCCAGATAAGGTAGTTTGACTAAAGTCTGGTTGATTAATCCCAGTGCGAACTTGAGGATTTCTCGTATTACCCAAAACAGGGCGATGAATGTCCCTGCGGAGAGTAGTCGTAAGGGAATTAATTTTGGTTTACGTAGTGGTTGCCATGCTCTGGCGCGTTGTGCTTGTCGCCAGTAAATAACACCGAATAATTTGGCTTGGGTGCGAGTAACAGAACCCATGAAGCCGCTTAGGGATGCAGCCAGTGGTGGTGGCGGTGTCGCTAATGTAGCTTTGAGTCTAGCTAGTGGCACCATCGACGGGATGTCGTCGCTTTTGGTTTCTATTACTCGATCATCGTTCGGCTTTTCCTCTGATGTAGGAGTTTCCGGGGAGTAATGGGGGTTGAATCTGGTGTTGAANTCTGGTGTTGAATTCTCAAAAGCAACAAATCCAGTTTCAACTTTTTTTGATTCTCGCTCGGATTTTTTACGTTTTGTCAGGTGTTCGAGAGCGCGTGTTGCCCACTCTTGAACTTGCGGATTGTTACTCTCAATGAGATTCTGGGAAATAGCGATCGCTTTGGAAACTTCGCCAGTGCGAGCATAAGCCATCACTAAACCAACCTGAGCTTGTAAGCTAGCAGTCCCATTATTTTGGCTGCTAGCAATAGGTTCTAGTTGGGTGATCGCTGTTTGGTAATTTCCCTGTTTGAGGGCAACTAAACCAGCCTCCAAAGACGGTTTGGCATGTGAAGGCATACAAATTCTGGCACTCCAATCTCTTCTAAATGATCCACGTTTGTGCAAAAGCGCGAACCTCGGATGCCGTGGAAATCAACCGCGCTCAAGTTTTGCTTGTCAAGTGAACGATAAAGATTGAATAAAGGTGTCAGTTATCAGAACTCAGTTGAGTATTCTGTAAGACTAATTCTGTATTCTTCTTCACTCTTCCACTGGTTGTTGACTAGAAAATACTGGAGCGATCGCGCTTAATTTTAACTCTGGATGGTCGCCCAATAACTGTTGACAATTCCATTCATTACGGAATAGCAACACTGGTCGTCCCATACTGTCTTTAACTGTAGTGGTATTGAATATTCGTCCCACCTTTTCTAATGCTTCCCAACCACCCTCAACCCAACGGGCGACACTGTAGGGCAATAAATCTAATATGGTTTCTACACCATACTCATTTTGTAAGCGAAACTGTACCACCTCGAATTGCAACTGACCCACCGCCGCCAAAATTGGATCGCGCTTGGCTTCATCAGTTGAATACATAATTTGCACAGCACCTTCTTCTCGCAATTCCGCAACACCTTTTTGGAATTGTTTAGACTTCGAGGGGTTGGGATTCCTCAGAGACGCAAACAGTTCCGGCGAGAAATACGGAATCCCCTCATATTCGAGCTTTTGTCCCGTGTAAATTGTATCCCCGATCGCAAAAACACCGGGATTATTCAAACCGATCACATCGCCAGGATAAGCCACATCAATCGATTCTCGCTCTTGAGCAAAGAGTTTTTGCGGGCGAGACAGACGGATGAGTTTACCAATGCGAGCGTGATTCACCATCATATCTTTTTCAAACTTACCAGTGCAAACCCGGATAAATGCGACGCGATCGCGGTGCTTCGGGTCCATATTCGCTTGCAGTTTGAAGACAAACCCCGAAAACTCCGGGTATGTAGGGGGAACTTCGCCAACACTGCTGATATGAGAACCGGGTTTGAGGGCATAGTCGAGGAAATACTTGAGGAATAACTCGACCCCAAAATTAGTCATGGCGCTACCAAAGAACACAGGCGTCATTTTGCCTTCATGTATCAACTGTAAATCTAGCTCTGGCCCAACTCCTTCTAACAGTTCTAAATCGTTTTTCAGTTGGTAGTACAGGCTTTGTTCTAGCTGTTCTTCTATTCTCGGATCGCCTAATTCCGCTATTGTATCGCGGGCTTCTCGGCTGCCGTGGGCGCTGCGTTCAAACAAGTGTATTTGTTGCTTGTGTCGGTCAAAAACACCTTTAAAGCGATCGCCCATACCAATCGGCCAGTTGACTGCATAGGTTTGCAATCCCAATTCTTGCTCAATTTCATCCAACAATTCCAGAGGTTCCCTTCCTGGGCGATCGAGCTTGTTGATAAATGTAAAAATCGGGATACCGCGCAACTTACACACTTCAAACAATTTGCGCGTTTGAGGTTCCAAACCCTTTGCCGCATCAATCAACATCACGGCATTATCGGCGGCGGCGAGAGTACGATAAGTATCTTCACTGAAATCTTGGTGTCCGGGAGTGTCTAATAAATTTATTTGACAATTCCGGTATTCAAATTGCAACACTGTGGAGGTAATGGAAATACCCCGTTGTTGCTCCATCGCCATCCAGTCAGAAGTAGCTTTGCGCTGTGCCCGTCGCGCCTTAACCGCCCCAGCTTCGTGAATTGCACCCCCGTACAGGAGTAGCTTTTCAGTTAGTGTAGTTTTACCAGCATCTGGGTGAGATATAATCGCAAAGTTGCGGCGAAGTTCAACTGCTTGAATAAGTTCAGACTGAAGTTCAGTAGACATAAATGTATTTGTTTGAAAGCTTGCTTAATTTTTTTTGACTCTGGTAAGTCTTTTAATCTTAAGACAACGATGCTCATGATAGGGTCGTAGTATAACCAACAATCTGACTAAATAGGAGAAAGCAATGTACGACACAGACAAGCGAAAGCTTCTATCAGCTTTGTCTCATGGAGCTATTTTTTTCAGCACAACATTGGTATCTGTAGGCATACCTATCGCCATACTGCTCGTATCTGACGATCCTGTTGTTAAAGAAAACGCCAAAGAATCGGTCAATTTCCATTTTAATGTTTGGTTTTATGGTGCAATTCTGGGAGCGTTGTTTTTTCTATTCGGTTGGTTAGTATTACCTCTATTATTGCTGGGGCCACTAGCTGGTCTGGGATATCTATTACACTGGGGATTAACAATTTGGGCGCTCATTGGAGTTTTCAGTAATCCTGATATACCCTTCCGTTATCCCTATATTTTCCGAGTTTTTTAACACAAATTTATTGGATTAGGCATAGAGCATTGGTAATTGTCAGTTATTTACTACCAAGCACAACATTTCATTAAACTTAGTAGCAAATTCTCTGCGTGCCTCTGCGTTTACCTTCTCTACGAGACGCTGCGCGAACGCTAATGCGAATGCGCCACTTTGCGTTGAAATTTTTGAATTTTGAATTGCTTCATAATGTTGTTTTTTTTCCAGTCCGTCGGATAGGTGCAACCAAGCTGTAGAATACAAAATTGCCCCACAACTTGATTAAGAGTAGGGCAAAGGACAGTTAAGCACTGTTTGTAGTCTGTCTGACGGCAGGAAAATTTTAGCCTGCTTTTGTGACGCTTTGTTTTGTGTCTATTTGCGTTGTTTTTCTTGATAAAATTTTATGTTTCCTACACATCGCCCCCGTCGTCTGCGTACTCATCCCCAACTGCGCCGGATGGTTCGTGAAACTGTTTTAACAACAAACGATTTAATCTACCCATTATTTGCTGTACCGGGTGAGGGAATCGCTAATGAGGTGAAATCGATGCCCGGAGTCTACCAACTTTCGGTAGATAAAATTGTTGAAGAAGCAAAAGAAGTTTACGACTTAGGAATTCCTTCTATTATTCTATTTGGTATTCCAGCTGATAAAGATGTGGATGCCACTGGCGCTTGGCATGATTGCGGTATCGTCCAAAAAGCGGCGACGGCAGTAAAAGCAGCAGTGCCAGATTTGATTGTAATTGCTGATACTTGTTTATGTGAGTATACTAGCCACGGTCATTGTGGTTATCTGCAAGTTGGTGATTTAACAGGACGAGTTTTAAACGATCCAACTCTGGAATTGTTGAAGAAAACAGCGGTTTCTCAAGCGAAAGCTTAGTGCCGATATCATCGCACCTTCTGGGATGATGGATGGTTTTGTCCAGGCAATTCGTCAGGGATTGGATGAAGCCGGATTTCAAGATACGCCGATTTTATCTTATGCTGCTAAGTATGCTTCGGGTTATTATGGCCCATTTAGGGATGCAGCAGACTCGACACCACAATTTGGGGACAGAAGAACTTACCAAATGGACCCAGGTAACGCCCGCGAAGCGATTAAAGAGATTGAATTGGATATCGCTGAAGGCGCTGATATGCTCATGGTTAAGCCAGCCTTGGCATACATGGATATTATTTGGCGGGTGAAGGAAGCAAGTAACCTACCGGTTGCGGCTTACAATGTTTCTGGTGAGTATGCGATGGTGAAAGCTGCGGCTCTCAATGGTTGGATTGATGAAGAGCGGGTGGTTATGGAAACTTTAACTGGGTTTAAACGCGCTGGTGCAGATTTGATTTTGACTTATCATGCCAAAGATGCGGCGCGATGGTTAAAGTAGGCTAGGCATATTGAATACTAATTTAGTGGGAAATCTCACGCAGAGGCGCGAAGACGCAGAGTTGTGTTTTGGTGTTTGGGCGTGAGATTCTTTGTATTTTGGCTAGTGCGATGCCTGCGGTTTTTGCTAGCCTACGCAACTTTGGACAGTATATTGTCAAAAACCTTTCGAGTGGGTGTTATGGGGATAGCGATCGCAAGCGTTAGGGTGGGGTTCTTATTGATCTGTTTCAGTTACTACTTCTACTGTCGTTTCATCCTCAGAAATGTCAATGGTTAGTAGAACCTGTTTAACTATAGATCACCGCACTCCTTTTGCTTATCAGTGCCAAGTTATAAAATCTTGATTGGTGGGTGATTTAACTGCTAACTTTGGCAGTGCTAAATTAAGTGTAAGTGCTTATTTGCAGTTAAACTGCATATTTGGGTCGCGATAGTACTGAAGTATAAGGTTGCCTCATTTACCAGAGGCAGAGGCGATCGCTCCTAAAACCTCTAAAATCTATTTGATATAGTTATGGCAATCACTCGCTCTATGCTAGGGGCCGTTTATTTAAAAAACCTAAACTCTAACTAGTGCGATCGCTCACTGTATTTGTGACAGCAGCAGGATAAAATTCTAAAACCATAATCGTACTAAAAGGTCTAAATGGCAGAAACACTATTCTTCAACGCCTTACGGGAAGCCATTGATGAAGAAATGGCGCGTGACTCCAGCGTATTCGTTCTCGGTGAAGATGTTGGACATTACGGCGGTTCCTATAAAGTTACCAAAGACCTGTACCAAAAATATGGCGAACTCCGCATTCTAGATACCCCCATTGCTGAAAATAGCTTTACTGGGATGGCTGTGGGAGCCGCAATGACTGGCTTACGTCCGATCATTGAAGGCATGAACATGGGCTTTTTATTGCTCGCCTTCAACCAAATATCCAACAACGCTGGGATGCTCCGCTATACTTCTGGCGGTAACTTTAAAATTCCGATGGTAATTCGCGGCCCTGGCGGTGTAGGACGGCAGCTGGGTGCAGAACATTCCCAACGACTAGAAACCTACTTCCAAGCTGTGCCAGGGTTAAAGATTGTTGCTTGCTCCACACCAAGAAACGCCAAAGGACTCCTGAAATCCGCAATCCGCGATGATAATCCAGTGTTGTTCTTTGAACACGTTTTACTTTACAACTTGAAAGAAGATTTACCAGAAGAAGAATACCTGCTCCCTTTAGATAAAGCAGAAATTGTGCGTGAGGGAAAAGATGTCACAATTATCACTTATTCCAGAATGCGGCATCATGTGCTACAAGCAGTAAAAACTCTTGAAAAACAAGGATACGATCCAGAAGTTATCGATTTAATATCCCTCAAACCATTAGATTTTGATACCATTGGTGCATCAATACGTAAAACCCATAAAGTCATTGTTGTGGAAGAATCGATGCGAACTGCGGGTATTGGAGCAGAAGTCATCGCCTCAATCAACGATCGCTTTTTTGATGAATTGGATGCGCCAGTACTGCGGCTTTCTTCCCAAGATATTCCCACACCTTACAACGGCAATCTGGAACGACTAACAATCATCCAACCAGAGCAAATCGTAGAAGCTGTGGAAAAAATGGTAGCATTGCGGGTTTAAAAGTTAGGAGTTAGGAGTGAGGAGTTAAGAATTCAAGATTGAATTTACAACTCCTAACTCTCAACTACTAACTCCTAACTCTCAACTCCCAACTCATAACTCCTCAAAAGAACGCTATTATAGCGTTTGTCAGTTGCGAGTTATGGTATGCAAAGACAGCGATCGCTATTAATTTTGATTTTAGTCCTGATAATCGCCGCTATTACGGTGATTGCCACAATTCCGATACCCCTAGGGCTGGACTTGCGCGGAGGTTCATGGCTCACAATTCAGGTAAAACCATCAGCGGATATTCCCAAAATCACCGACCGAGAATTAGAAGGTGTGAAGAAAGTTGTCGAAGGCCGGATTAATGGTCTGGGTGTTTCTGAGCCAGTAATCCAAACAGTCGGCACAGATAAAATATTGGTGCAACTACCAGGAGTTAACGATCCAGAACAAGCTGAACGGGTGCTAGGGGGTACAGCACAGTTAGAATTTCGTACCCAAAAGGCGAATACAGAAACTCAACTGCTGGCTTTCCAAGCATCTAGAGCCGAATTGAAATTCAAGCAAGAAGAATTAAGAAAGAGTACCGACAAAGCGGCAATTGCAAAGAATCAAGAAGACTTACAAAAAAACAATCAAGCGATCGCAGAATTGTTTGAAAGCACCGATCCACCGCTAATTGGCAAATACCTCAAGGATGCCTACGGTGAACCCACTCAAGGTAACAACTGGAATGTTGCCATTCGCTTCGACCAAAAGGGTGGCGAACTGTTTGCCAATTTGACGAAAAATCTCGCTGGTACTGGGCGTAGCATTGGTGTTTTTCTGGACAATGAACTGATTAGCGCTCCCACCGTGGGTATAGAATTTGCCGCTACTGGCATTACTGGTGGTTCTGCCGTAATTACAGGACGTTTTACCGCCCAGCAAGCCAATGACTTAGGCGTGCAGTTACGCGGTGGCGCATTACCCGTACCAGTCGAAATCGCAGAAAGGCGGACAGTCGGAGCAACCTTGGGTAAAGATAGCATTCAAAGTAGTATTTATGCTGGAGTCGGTGGTTTGACTTTAGTATTAATATTCATGGTGGTTTACTATCGACTACCAGGATTGATTGCGGATATATCACTAGTGATTTACTCTCTCTTAACTTGGTCAACCTTTGCTTTGTTGGGTGTTACCCTAACTTTGCCAGGAATTGCTGGTTTTATTCTCAGCATTGGGATGGCAGTTGATGCCAACGTGCTAATTTTTGAAAGGACGCGGGAAGAATTGCGGGCTGGTAAATCTCTGTATCGTTCCGTGGAATCTGGTTTTTATCGAGCATTTTCTAGTATTTTAGATAGCAACGTCACTACATGGATTGCTTGCGCTGCCCTGTTTTGGCTGGGGTCTGGTTTAGTCAAAGGCTTTGCTCTAACCTTAGCTTTGGGAGTAGCTGTGAGTATGTTTACCGCAATTACCTGTAGTCGGACATTGCTATTTTTGGCAATTTCAATTAATTCTTTGCGGAAGACAGAACTTTTCTATCCAAACCTGCCAGCGTCGAATAAGGCAGAGGTGACTCAATGAAACTAAGCATTAATAAATCGCGATCGCTTTGGTGGAGTATTTCTGCGGCTATCATCATCGCTGGTATCATCTCAATGGTGATTTCTTGGCAACAACCCAGTATTCGTTCCCCCTTACGCCCCGGTTTAGATTTTATCGGTGGTACGCGGTTGCAGTTTGTCCGAGATTGCACCAAACCCGGTAACTGCGACAAACCAATTGATATCAACGCTGTCCGGGAAGTAGCAAAAGCACAGGGACTAGGTGATAGCAGTATCCAACTTGTCTCAGAAAATGGTGTAGAAAATGGTGTACTAATTCGGTCAAAAGATTTGGGTGTCGATCAACGTACCAAATTACAAAACGCTTTGAGCGAAGAAATCGGCGTTTTTGACCCACAAAAGAACCAGATTGACTCTGTTGGCCCTACCTTGGGAAAAGAACTGTTTACATCTGGGATGTTAGCTCTGATAGTTTCCTTCATCGGTATTACTATCTACATGACTTTCCGCTTCCAATTAGATTATGCTGTGTTTGCGATCGTTGCCCTACTCCACGATATCTTGATCACAGTAGGGTCTTTTTCATTTTTGGGTTTGGTAGCAGGCATCGAAGTAGATAGCCTTTTTATCGTCGCCTTACTTACGATCACAGGTTTTTCTGTCAACGATACAGTGGTAATTTACGATCGCATTCGGGAAACCCTTAAAGTCCATCCCGAACAGCCGATTGCCGAAATTGTAGATGATGCGGTTAACCAAACATTGACAAGATCGATCAACACTACCTTAACTGTATTACTGACATTATCTGCAATCTTTCTATTTGGTGGGGAAACACTGAAATACTTTTCCCTCGCTTTGATTATTGGCTTCACAATGGGAGCTTATTCGAGTATTTTCATCGCCAGTACTCTTCTAACTTGGTGGCGAGAGCGTAAAGGGGAATCCCAGGTGTTAGACAATGCTGATTCAATTGATACATCTCCCAGTTCCCAGGATAGTTAAACTTGTGTATATTTCACAATTGGGTGAAAGCATTTTGAATTGCTCACCCACGCCTTGCAATTTTTTAAGAAGAATTCAGAACTCAGGAGCCAGAATTCAGTATGAATTTTGTCTGACTGGGTAATGAATATTGGTTTAAAACCAAGCCGAATTGTGGGCGAAAGCAAATTCAAACATTATTGCCTTAAAACTCTATCCCTTCATGGGTCAAGTGTTCTGAATTCTGAATCCTGACTCCTGAATCCTGACTCCATTTATTCCCCTATGGATCAACCGGAAGAACGATTAAATACTGTCCCAGATTTTGAGAAATCTGACCCATCGTTTGCTCAACAAGTACAAAGGCTACATCAGCTAACAGTATATGGCAGGTGGCTATTTGTGGGCTGTTTATGGCTGACGATTGCGCCTGTCTCCTTGTGGGGTCTACGTACAGAAATTGCTCTGTGGCAACAATATTTTACCTGGGTGGCAGTGAGATTTGGATTATTCTACCATCCACTGTCTACCTTCGGTCTCGCCTTTTGTCTGGGGATGACTGCTGCTGTTTTAGTTTGGCAAAGTCGGAATATTCTACTTGGACTACCACCGCAGGAAAAACAACGTTTAGAAAAACAAGTTTATCGGATACGTCAACAGGGAAAAACTCATCCTCTATGGAAGTGGGTTTGTCATTAAATTTTCTTTCTCTACACGTACAGCAATTTATAGAAAAATATGACTTAACTCAAAGTTTAAATTAATGGGTAAGCAATTTCGTAGTAAGGACTTGAGTCCTTAATTTTCTCAGCACTAAAGTGCTTAGGGATCTGCGGGTTAATAGTGTCGAAACTCGGTTTATTGGTACTTTATTTTCACGCAAGTCCCTTACTACCAACTTTTCATTACTAGCTTAGACATTGTACGAGACATCTGCTGAAAAAGAATGTAGAGATGTAGTAGTGCTAAGTCTCTACAATATTTCTGAATAATGCATATTTAATTTCACCAAATGTCTGCTCAAAGATACTGCTAAAAGTGGATGCCATACATGAACGATCTTCAGATTAAATTTAGCGATCGCAAGTCTGAAATTGACCTTTACCAACTCCAAGAACTGTTAAACGTTTCCGCTTTCTGGGCAAAGGGACGCAGTATTGAAGACTTAGGTATAGCTATTGCCAATAGTGAACCAGTGATTTCCGTCTGGAATAGCGATCGACTCATTGGCTTTGCTAGAGCAACATCTGATGGCATCTATCGCGCCACAATTTGGGATGTTGTGATTCATCCAGAGTATCAACATAGTGGGTTGGGAAGCAATTTAGTAGAAACTGTTTTGAGACATCCCCGGATGAAGTCGGTTGAGCGTGTTTACCTAATGACTACTCACCAGCAGGGTTTCTACGAAAAGATTGGTTTCCAAACCAACAGCACCACTACGATGGTGTTACACAATCAAGCTAACCGTGCTTTTGTTTCTGCTACAGAAGTTCAGTTTCAGGAATCACTAGGGGGATAGAGATTTGTAGTCTGGTAAGCTGTTGATGTGGTTCCTTCACAGTAGTCGAGGGCAAGATTTCTAACTTTCCTCCCATAACTTCCACCAAAGTTTGATTGATTAATAGTCTCATTCCTGGGGAAAGAGCAGCCTTTTTTTGTTCAATCTGAGCCAACCGATCTTCAAATTTGAGCAAATCAATCGGTTCGCTTGATGCTACAGCATGGGTTGGTAAATCTAGCCAAATGTTTACAAAATTATTTGTAGGTAGAGTGCTAGTGGAAATACAAATGCTGCCTTCCTCCATCTGAGTAATGGCAGTGTCTATTAAACTTATCAATACTTGGCGGAGCCAGAGGTAATCTGTCAAAACATAAATTTCTGTGTCGGTGGGTAATAATTTTAAGGGAAAATTGCGATTTGCCGCCAGCATATAAGTTAAGTCATGAACCTCCTCTAAAATTTGGGCTAAGGGTCTGGGCTGAATATCTAATTTATTGGTGCCGTGTTCAGCTCTAGCAACGTTAAGAATTTCATCCATTAGCTTTAGCAACTTCAGCGTTCGCTCGTGAGCTTGGGCAATAAATTCTCGCTCTTCAGCTGGATTTTCACACAAATCTGACAAAATTAATTGATGTAAGCCAATCAAACCATTAAAAGGCGATCGCAATTCATGGGTAGTCCGCGCCAAAAAACCAGCTTTAAACTGGCTCATTTCCCTTGCCATCAGATATGCCAGCTGTGTTTGCTGTAGCTGTTGTGATATTAGTGACATATCCTGTTCAGCTGATGGCGCTACTGGGAATGAGCTAGATGAAACATTAGGCGTTCGCCCAAATAACTGACGGAAAACCATACCTAGTGCTATTCCTACTCCTAGATATATCCAGTTGCTCCAATTCATATCTGGCAATTATTAATTTGCTAATGAAGTACAACAGCGCAAACTAAAGTTTCAGATTTCTCTGTTGTTAACACCATGAAAACAACATTATAGCTACCTATACTTGGTTATCACTCGAAATCTCTAACTCGATCGCACCTTGTCGCAAAATTTGCCAATTTCTCCCTGTCCATTTTGCAACGGTGGAAGGTACACCTATCCCCTGTATTTCACCCTGGTATTCTGTCGTTGCTAAAGTCAAAACCTGGGGAAACTGAGTCTCAATTTCTGTCATTGTTTGCAAAGGTGGCTGACCAGAAAAATTGGCGCTAGTGGTCGCAAGAGGGCCTGTTTGCGCCAAAATAGTTTGAGCGATCGCACTGTTTGGTACTCGAATCCCAATTGTTGTTGGATCGATGGGATTCATAACTTTTGGTAAGCGTTCACTCGCTGGCAAAACTAATGTCAGCCCTCCTGGCCAATATTTATCTGCTACCTCTTGCCAAACTTTATATTCATTCTCACTACCTTTGACATACGGCCGCAAATCTTCAGCACTAGCCGCCATCAAAATCAAAGGTTTGTCTTGACTACGTTGCTTCGCCGCAAAAATTAATGCTGCTTTTTCTGGTATCGCTGCAAGTGCCGGAACAGTATCCGTAGGAAAGCTCACCAAAAGACCAGCGCGTGCGCCACTAATTAGATTTATTAGAGAAACTTGGGTCATATTTACAAAATTAGGAGTTAGAAGTTAGGAGTAAAGAATTTCATAACTCATAACTCATCACTCCTAACTTTTGTAGGCTAGGGCAAAACGTTCAATTCCAGCTAAATCAGCGTGAATTTGAATTTTACAATAGCTACCTTGATTTTGTAAAAGTTCTCGCACTGCATCTGCTTGCCCTGTCATCATCTCAATTAGCCAGACGCCACCCGATTGCAAATAACTGGGGGAGACTTCGATCAAATGACGAATGCAATCTAAGCCATCAGCCCCACCATCCAAAGCTAGATGTGGTTCATGCTTCACTACTTCTGGTTGCAAAGTAGGTAAGGTGCTGGTGGGAATGTAAGGAGGGTTGGACACCATACCACTGAACTGACCTTTTAAGAATGCCAGTGGCTCCCACCAGGAACCTTGATAAAATTGAATCCGGTCAGCAAAACCCAAATTATCAGCGTTGGTTCGAGCGATCGCCAGAGCCTCTAAACTGTAATCAACTGCATGAATTGTGGCTTTTGGCAAGACATCTGCTAATCCGATGGCGATCGCACCACTCCCAGTACCCAAATCTGCCCAGTGTCCTGAAGCATTGCTAGCAGATGCTTCAGCTAAATCGATTAAACACTCTGTCTCTGGCCTGGGAATCAAAACCGCACTCGACACCGCAATTTTAAACTGACGCCAAGTTGTAGCTCCCGCAATATATTGCACTGGTAAGCGGTCATTTAATCGCCTCTGCCACAACTGTTCTAACTCTTCTAGCGGCAATTGCAGTTGAATTTGCGGCCAGTTTTTAAAAGACTCCAAACGTAGTGCCAAACGGTCTAAGCCAGCAACTTCCAGGAGCAGCCAATCTACTTCCATTGGTGGGACATCAGTGGCGATCGCTGCTTTGAGAGCTGCATTCCGCCACTGCCAAAGTTGTAAACCAGAGACTATCAGATGTTTCTCCCCCATATCTCAACCTTGGAACGCATATCCGTTATTTTTTCGGAGCGGCGGCAGGAGCTGGCTTGGCAGCGGGTGATTGATTTGGCGCCAGGGAGCGAATAAAGTTGATCGACTCCCGTGATGGATACAGAACAATTTTATTGATACTAGGATCGCTGCTGCTATTGAGAGCTTCCATAACACCGTACAAATCCACCACCTGAATTTCAGTATTGGCTCCTTCCTTTGGCACGGCTTTTTTGAATTCTTCTAACAGAGCCACTGCTTGTTCTTTCTCAAAAAAGAAAGGGATGTATCGTTCATTACCTTTAGCAAGGGGAATAGTCAAATAGCTATTATCTTTCTTAAATTTAGGTACAAATAAGGGAATACCATTGAATTGCTCTCCCTTTTTACCATTTTGATTGAGCATACTTGTTGCCGAGGCTACTTGCTGTTGCGTCGGCACTAAAGTATAAATCACAGAATCTGATTTCTTTTTGCTTTCTTGGACTATTTTATAGTAGTCTGCCAAGGACAAAGGTCTAACCTGTAGAGTGCTTGCTAACTGGGGATTTTCTTTTTTGAGGCGATTGTCAAGGAATTTTTGAGCATCTTGCTTGCTAATAAAAAATCCCACTTGTGATACAGGCTTGGATGCGTTGTTTGCGTTGTTTCTCGAAAGAACTACGAATTCGCCTTTAGGATTGGTGAGCGTGAATACAGGCACTTCTTGGAGCTTTTTCACTACCTGATCTTGTGGCAGAGCGATCGCCTCTAGATTGCCCATTCCTGGTAGATTGCCTATTCCTGAAAGCCCCGTTAAAAATACACTGCCAGCTATACCCAATGTTGCGCCTAAGCGAATAAATGATTTCATGACTGCTCCTCGCATCAATAGTCCAATTAAATTAACAAATGGTTGGATTTGCACAGCACCAACTAGCTTTAGTTATATAGCAATCTATTTCAGTTGTGAAAAATTCATTATGCGCGTTGAGGTTGAGTGTTAAGCTCAACGGTCAAAATCCAATGTTCCCTAACTATTTATAGTTACTGTAGTATCGTTTTCACAAATTGGCTGTGCTAACGTTGTGTTTTTCGAGGTTTTGCTTCGCTATATGACCGCGAAATGCCGTAGATGCTTATTATATGTCTTCTCAAACAGCAAAAACTCTCTCCATCTCTCCAACCTTGGAGATGATAAATGCCATTTTATCGGCTTTTTCTAAAATTAGTTGACGCTATTAGTTAATCAATCGTTCCATCTGCGATTGCTTTAATATCTTCTCAAATCTATACAAAGCTCAGTGTTAAAAATCACCTTACTACTTAACTGCAAAATTTACCTGTTAAGCCTCAACAGGAAAACAGCTTAATTGGTCTTCTCCATAAAAATATCCAATTAAATTGCAGATGTTAGCAAATAAAACCTACCGGCGTTGCATAATGGCGGTATGAATTGAGGTAAAACTGGATGGAATGTCCGCGTTGTGGGTCGTCTCATATCCGTAAGAACGGAAATAAAAGAGGTAAACAGAATCACATTTGCTGTAATTGCGATCGCCAATTTATTGATCGGTACGAACCACCTCAAGGATACAGTGATGAAGTGAAACGGGAATGCCTGAAAATGTACGTTAATGGTATGGGATTTCGTGGCATTGAACGGGTCAAAGGTGTGCATCACACGACATTGATTACTTGGGTAAAACTTGTAGGAGAACTGCTACCTGATGTTTATGATCCAGAGACAATTCCAGAAGTTGGCGAACTCGATGAACTAGAAACGTTCGTCGGCTCAAAAAACAAAGTTTGGCTTTGGACAGCAGTGAACCACTTCACACAAGGTATTTTAGCGTGGGTTTTGGGCGACCATAGCGCCGAAACTTTTCGACCGTTATGGGATATTGTAGGTACTTGGCAGTGCTATTTCTATGTCACGGATGGATGGTTGGTCTATCCAGGCTTTATTCCAGAGGGCGACCAGATTGTGAGCAAGACTTACATGACACGAGTTGAGGGGGAAAACACCCGGTTGCGCCACTATCTCGCTCGATTGCATCGAAAAACGCTATGTTATTCCAAATCAGCACAAATGCTGAAATACTCGATTCGATTGCTACTTCACTATCTCAAGTTTTGGGATGTTCCAGTTTCAGTATGATTCATACCGCCATTATGCAACGCCACCTACCTAACTGCTCTAACTATTAACTATATTAATTAATTAAATCGGGATGACAGGATTTGAACCTGCGGCATCCTGCTCCCAAAGCAGGCGCGCTACCAAGCTGCGCTACATCCCGTTATACTCATCCGCTTTTTTGGGTTTAGTTTTAGCTTTCCATCAAAGCGATCGCGCTTTCACAAAAGCGTTAAGGCAATCATATCACATAACATCGCTCATGCCTAATATATTATATCTTCTGCAAATAGTAGCTAGATTAGATGTTNNNACTGATAAAGGCTTGTCTGCCGACTTAGTTTTACAAGAGAATTACTTGTGCGTTCGTCGGCTAAACCTCGTCAAACCAAATTTAAATAATAGATTTGTACTACTATACCTGATTTTATTGTGCGAATCGGGTTTTATTTGGATTGAGCATTAGTGAGGATACCAGAACATACCTTTGATACCTTCTGGATCAGCCATAAACCCCATAGTTCGGTAGAAATCTACAACATGGGGATCAGCGAAGAGAGTGACATTACTAATTTCTTCACTCCTAAGTTTTTTGAGAACGTATTTCATCAGCGCTTTTCCCAGTCCTTGACTTTGAAAGTCTGGGTGAACCACTACATCCCAAATAGTGGCATTAAAGGCGTGATCTGAGGTAGCACGGGCAAAACCAATGAGCCGCTTTTGGTTTCCTCTCACTTGCCACATTGAGGCAACGAGAAAACTATGCTCAATAGCTTTTTTTACTTTTCTTAGAGGACGACGCGACCAACCAACTGCATCACAGAGTTCTTCTAGCTCATATAGGTCAATATCTCGTTCCGTACTGAAGACGATCCGAGCCTCCTTTGAAGCAGCTTCGCTAATACTACTGGGGCTGGAGTTGCCCGCAGTTTCCGCGGTATGCTCTTCAAAGAGGTTTGTCCTACTTGTCCCTACAGATTCAGGAGTACTAAACCAAGTTTTCCAAAAACCCATGCCAACGCGGTTCGGGTAGTATAACTGAATTGGTTTCCACTCTCAGGAGTGTTGATTCACTTTTAACATCGCTACTCCCATTTATTACCCTTTACACTCAAAGTTTTTCGGTGTTTTCGGGATTTGCAATGGTAGCAGCCAGTTAGAGCGTGTTTCACACCAATCATTTTCAACTTTAGCATTTTGTTGTAAGGCTAGGAGAAATTCACTAAAAGGGTAAGGATATAAACAATTCAAAATTTAAAATTCATAATGGAAAAACCTAATCCTGGCAATTGCTCGTATAGAGCTTAAATGCACGTTAGCTTAGGAATGAATTGTATACACGGGATTGGGCATTGATAAAGAGGCAGAGGGGCGGGGTGTAGGGTAAAACTCTTCTACCTTGATCCCTCCTCTCAGTCCCCAATCCCCAGTCCTTAACACCCAGCCCCCAACACCCAGCCCCCAGATGACGAAAGCAAGCGAGTCTTACCTTTAACAATGGCTTCTGGTTTAAAATCTTCGACACTGGAACTCCTAAAGCGCTTTAACCGAGCGTTTCCCCAGTTTTATGAGCAATTCGTCAGTAGTGAAATTCAACTGCAAAATTTGCGGTTAGCCTACCGTCTCTATAAAACTAGACGCGCTGTTATTGAGCTGAAACCGGAAGGTAGCAAAAGTGCCCTGCATTTTGCTTACCGCAACCAGTCTTTTCTCCTCAGCGATATTTTTGGTGTACTAGCAGCTTATGGGTTGACTATCCACGGTTTAAGTCTATACGGTCAAATCCGTCCGCCAATGTTAGTTTTTATCAAACTGTTGGTATCTCGTGGTAGTAAAGCCTTGACCGAGAAAACCGCAGAAAATGTTTGTCGCGCCATTCGCGAGGCTTTAGGAGGTCGGTTTGAGGTAGAAGAGATGCTGGCAGTAGAATTTAATCTTGACACTGGCTTAGAGCAGGTACAAACTGAATTCTATGTAGATCCGGTATTTCATCTCCCTGCCTTAGTGATTGAAGCTGATAATCAACCAGGATTATTCTACAAAGTAATGTACGCTATCTGGCAGGAAGACCTTCTGGTAGTCAATGCGAATTTACTGGTTTGGCGCGGACGTACACGGCTAATTCTCTACTTGTTAGGGCCGAATGAAAGTCTCATTCCTGAATATCTGGGTCACAAAATTGCTGAAGGAGTGCGACAGAGGTTGCTGGGTAAATAAAAAAAGTGAAAAGTTATGAGTTATGAGTTATGAGTTATGAGTTATGAGTTAAAAATTCCTCACTCCTAACTTCTAACTCTTTCTACTTTAGTATTTAGTCGCACCCGTCCTTAAGGGTACGATACAAGTATGGCAACTATCGAAATCTTGGGCGTTCCACACGCATACGAGCTAACGGCTCCCACTTCCTGCCCCCATGCTTTAGTATTTATCCACGGTTGGCTCAATAGCCGTGGATATTGGCAACCTGTGATTTCCCGCCTATCAGATGATTTGCAGTGCCTGTCCTATGATTTGCGGGGTTTTGGTGAATCCCAATCCCAGGTAAAAACTGATTTTAGTCGAGCACAAACGTCTTTGAGTCTGACGCCCATCTCCAGTAGTACGGCTGACTCATCTTTCGATTCTCTTTATACTCCTGCTGCGTATACTCAAGATTTAGCAGCTCTCCTGAAACAGCTAAATATTACGAGTGCTTGGCTAATTGGTCATTCATTAGGGGGGACGATCGCTCTTTGGGGAGCAGATCAAATGCCTGAGTGTGTTAAGGGAGTTATCTGTATCAACGCTGGCGGTGGTATTTATCTCAAAGAAGCCTTTGAGCAGTTTCGCTCGGCGGGTCAGAAATTTTTGCAAGTCCGTCCGCGCTGGCTGTCCCAAGTGCCTTTGATTGATTTGCTGTTTACCAGAGCTAGTGTGGCTCGTCCTTTGGAGCGCTATTGGGCACGTCAGCGAGTAATAGATTTCGTTGTGGCTGATCCAGAAGCGGCTCTGGGAACTCTGTTAGACTCCACAACTGAAGAAGAAATCAATCGTTTACCTGAGTTAGTATCTCAACTTAAGCAGCCAGTTTATTTTTTGGCTGGCGCGGAAGACAAGGTTATGGAACCCAAGTATGTGCGCCATTTAGCGAGCTTTCACAGGCTTTTTCAATATTGTGGTGACAATGTTCTGGAAATTCCTAATTGTGGACACCTGGCTATGTTGGAACAGCCGGATGCAGTGGCCGATCACATCCGGGCGATAGTCAATAGTTATAGAGTATAGGGAATTGGGGATTGGGGATTGGGCAAAACAGTGCTGAGTGCTGAGTTAGGAGTTAGGAGTTAGGAGTTAGGAGTTAAGAGTTATTCTCCCCTCTGCCCCACTCAAGACTCGAAACTCGGAACTCAGCACTCTTGAGGGGCATTGGGCATTGGTAGTTATAAATGACAAATGACAAATGACAAATGACAAACGACTACTCAACAGGTTGATACAACTTCATCACCTGAGTAAGCCCTAGCCTAGACTCAACGCCCAGTGTAAGGGGCGATGTATGATCACGGGATAGATGGTCAGCGGCGGCACAGCCAATCATGGCGGCGTTATCGGTACAGAATTTTAGAGGTGGGAATAAGACGCGTAGGTTATGTTTAACGGCGGCGGCTTGGAGGTTTTTTCTCAACCCGCTATTAGCTGCTACACCGCCACCAATGGCAATTGTGTCTAGACCATAGTCTAGGGCACAGGCGATCGCTCTTTTAGTTAGCGATCGCGCTACCGCATCCTGAAAGCTAGCTGCTACATCTGCCACTGGTACTTGTCCACGATCTTTCTCTAACTGCTGCACTAAACGTAATACAGCCGTTTTTAACCCACTAAAACTCGCATCATAACGATGAAACCCCCCACCGGGTAGAGAAACTCTTCCTTCCGGTAAAGCAAAGGCTTGAGGATTACCCTGCTGTGCCAACTTGTCAATCACTGGCCCACCGGGATAACCCAGCTTTAACAATCGCGCCACTTTATCAAAGGCTTCACCCGCAGCATCATCACGGGTTTGTCCCAGAGTTTCGTAAATACCACAATCTTTGACATAAATCAAGCTTGTATGTCCGCCTGAAACCAGTAAGCTAAGAAAAGGGGGATTTAAAGTTGATTCGCTCAAGTAAGTTGCGTAAATGTGACCTTCAAGGTGATGAACTCCCAAAAATGGTTTGTTATGTACCATCGCTAGGGTTTTGGCAGCAGTTAACCCCACCAATAGCGCTCCTACGAGTCCAGGGGCACAAGTGGCAGCAATTGCGTCAATTTGTCCCCAATCTAGTTGGGCTTGCTCTAAGGCTTGTGCGATCGCTTCATTGATAGTTTCCAGGTGCTGGCGAGAGGCTACTTCTGGCACTACCCCGCCATACTGCTGGTGTACTGGAATTTGCGAGGATACAATACTACTGCAAACTTTACGATTGTTAACAATTGCGACGGCTGTTTCATCACAACTGGTTTCTATTGCTAAAACGGTTGTCATTGAGAGTGCTGAGTGCTGAGTCCTGAGTCCTGAATAGTAGAGAAAAAATCTTGCTTCTTTACTACCCTACAACAACTCTTATACTTAGCACTCGGAACTCAGCACTCAGCACTAATTTTGGTTGAGAAGCTTTAACTTTTATTTACTTAAACTTTACTCGGTTCCCACCCAAGAGTATGATGACTTCCTAGTTATGCAAATAAACAACTGTACAAGCCGCTTCGTTTTGTACAAAGAACTTCTTGTTTTGTAATAAAAGGAAACAACTCTATGCGACGATTGTTTGCTTTGATGTTAGCGATTAGTCTTTGGTTCAATTTNTGCCCCCCAGCACAAGCTTTAGGGGCTAATTTGACACCGTGTAAAGACAATCCCGCTTTTCAAGAGCTAGCAGCTAATGCCCGTAACACCACCGCCGATCCCCAATCAGGGAAAAAGCGGTTTGAGCGTTATTCTCAGGCGCTATGCGGCCCTGAAGGATACCCACACTTGATTGTTGATGGTCGTCTAGATCGTGCTGGTGACTTTTTGATCCCTAGCATTTTGTTTCTATATATTGCTGGTTGGATTGGTTGGGTAGGGCGTGCCTATCTGCAAGCAATCAAAAAGGAATCTGACACTGAACTAAAAGAAATCCAAATCGATCTTGGTTTGGCACTACCCATCATGGCTTCAGGCTTTGCTTGGCCAGCAGCAGCAGTCCAAGAATTGCTCTCTGGAAAATTAGCAGCTAAGGATTCAGAAATCCCTATTTCTCCACGCTAAATCAGCTTAATTAATTCATTCGTTTTGGAGACTAAATTCATGGCAGACAAAGGCGATCAATCAGCTTATTTGATTAAATTCATTTCCACAGCGCCCGTGGCCGCTACCATCTGGATGACGATCACAGCAGGTATCTTGATTGAATTCAACCGCTTTTTCCCCGACCTACTTTTCCACCCACTGCCATAAGTGTTAAATGGAATTTAGGACTGTTGAATCAATGTCTTGTTTTTTGCTTAATATTGTGTAGTTGATGTATTCAGCTTAGTTAGGCAGAATTATCACCAAAATATGCAGCAAAAATAGTTTTTTGAAACTCGTGATACTGTTTACAGATCGCGAGTTTCACGGTTTTAAAATCAGCTAAATTAATTTTTCTAAACTTATTAAACAAAATGCTTCTTTAGCCACAATTATTATTAATATAAAAATGCCACCATTTTAATTTAGAGGCGAACATAAAATATGGCACAAGCAGTAGATGCATCAAAGAATCTTGCCAGCGATCCCAGAAATCGGGAAGTTGTTTTTCCCGCATTTGGCGATCCACAGATAGGCAACCTAGAAACGCCGGTTAATTCTTCTCCCTTGATCAAGGGGTTTATTAATAATTTACCTGCTTATCGCCCAGGTCTGGCTCCTGCTAGACGCGGTTTAGAAGTTGGTATGGCTCATGGTTACTGGCTATTTGGTCCCTTTGCCAAATTAGGCCCACTGCGGGACACAGATAATGCTAACTTAGCTGGGTTACTGGGAGGTATCGGCCTGGTTGTTGTTCTTACTGGCGCCCTATCGCTGTATGCCAATAGCAATCCACCCAAAGCACTTCCTAGTGTTACAGTACCTAAGCCACCAGCAGATGCCTTTAACTCTAAAGAAAGCTGGAACAACTTCGCCAGTTCTTTCTTGATTGGTGGTATTGGTGGTGCAGTAGTTGCTTACTTTTTAACTAGTAATTTAGCACTAATTCAAGGTCTATTTGGTTAATTACTAGAAGTTAGGAGTTAGGAGTTAGGAGTTTAAATTCATGACTTCTAACTCTTAACTCCTAACTTATTTAAACAAAACAGCTTCAATATCATTTAAAGCAGTTTCAAAATCGTCATTAACGATTTGAATATCAAATTCATCTGCGGCTTGAATTTCTTCTTGGGCGCGGAGCAGACGGCGGGCGATCGCTTCTTCAGAGTCTTGGGCGCGAGAGCGTATTCGTTTCTCTAATTCATCAAAGGAAGGCGGTAAAATAAAAATGCTGAGGGCACTGGGGAAGGAAGCACGAATTTGTCTTGCCCCTTCTAGTTCAATTTCCAGCACCACCAACTTACCGGCATGAATTTGGTTAAGTACAGCTTCACGGGGTGTGCCGTAATAGTTACCAGCAAATTCTGCCGATTCTAAAAATTCACCTTCAGCAACTAATTGTTCAAACTTACTGCGGCTGATGAAGTAATAACTTTTGCCATCGATTTCCCCTGGACGGGGAGAACGAGTTGTCACCGATACGGAATAATAGAGTTCTGGATGACGCTCTAGAAGCGATCGCATTAAAGTGCCTTTACCGACCCCACTGGGGCCAGTTAAAACAATTAACCTGCCTAAATGTAAGCATTCTTCGGTAGTCGCACTACTCTGGATGGGTAAAACTGGCATCATCCCTTCAACCTGTGAATCAATCAATACATATTATTCATTAGTCTTGTGTTCCTGGTCTAGTCCACTGGTGACTAAAGAATTTGTAGCAAGAGTGACAGAAAATTTGTCTAATTCACATGGTACTACCGATACGGTGCAAAGAGGAGTGGGAAAAACCCACTGCTAGTCAATTATCTACAGTTTGATGCTCGCGAGAAATCACAAAGCGATTCGCTACCGTTTCCGGCTGAATCGCTGACAAAATTACGTGGCTGGAATCGGTAATAATTACAGCTCTAGTCCGACGACCGTAAGTTGCATCAATCAGTTGACCTCTGTCTCGTGCATCGGTAATAATCCGCTTAATCGGGGCAGACTCTGGACTGACAATGGCAACTACTCGGTTGGCAGACACGATGTTACCAAAGCCGATGTTGATTAACTGAATGTCCATAAAAAAAACTGACGCTAAACGCGGTTTGATAAAGCTTGAAATAAACTTCTTTCCATGTTATCGCCAAAAAACGGGAGTTACAACGCTTAAATTCAAGCCAGTCTAGGTTTTTAAATAATGTCTCCTTCTTTTAGCTATTTATCAGCTATTTTTCCTAAAAATATTCCTAAAGATACAGGTGTAATTCCGCTGATCCAAGCTAGTTAGATGATGTATTTTTATCTTTATGTAAAGAGACTAGTACCGCAAAACGGAATTCAAAATTCAAATGGTGGTAAATAATCCACATCTAAAATTTGCTCAATGCTATAAGGACAAGTTTGCGGAAAACAATTCAATCCACTTTTCTTTTTTGCTTGTCGTAGCGCATCAATGTAGACTTCTTCAAGCACTGTGAGCAGATAGTTGTAGAGGTTTTTAGATTTAGTTAATTTCCTGAGTTCCACCCGAAAATTATCAATTTCCACTTCCCAATGATTTTTACATTCAGGGAGGCTCCAATGTTGATACAAAAGCAAATGTTTGAGAAGTTGCAGTAAATAACTTTCGAGCTTGTGCTTCTGTTCATTAACCAATCTTTCAATCTCCTCAATCAAATGATCCCAATCAAGATACTCTAAATCTCTTTCTTGCAATTGTTTCAATGTAGTTTCTAACCACAAGTGATAATCCTGTTTATAGAGAATTTGAGTAAGTATTTTAGACATTATTTAATATTCTCCTAATTTACGAAGATTTGGAATTAGGTTTTATTGACGTAAACTTCCAGCTTCACAATCGCGCAACCAAGCTTTAACCCCTTGGGCAACAGTACCGTTACTACTATCGCGTGGGGGAGATAGTGGCTGCTGTTCTGAATGGGAACCAGCTTGAGAAAACATCATTACTAGTTGCCAACCACTTTGAGTCTTAGTCAATAACAACCAATGAAATTGTTGCAATTCTACAACTTTCTTTCCTATGTACTGCCGCTCCAAGGTAGTAAAGAAAACTTGCTCAACTCCTGATTCAGCGCTTTTAGACGTATCTGCACTATATTCTTCAAGGTTAAGGGGCAGAGGAGTAAACTCAGGTCTTCCTGCCACTAACATATAACTGTAAACCTGACTGCTTCTACTCAGGCGGCGGGCGCGTTGACTAGCGCGATTGGTATAACTAGGTAATTTTTGCAGTAACTGTATAGTTAATGTTTCTAAATTTTGCTCAGAACACAAAGACCTCGCGCCACTGTTGACATTTTCCCTTTCTGCGATCGCCGAGGGTTTGGGGGTGGGGTTTATCGAGAAGGCTGGGTAGGCAAAGCTATTTGAGACTACAACCCAGAAGCCACAAGCAAACAGGAAACTATAATTTTTCTGACTAAGTGAAGAGGCAGGATTGCTCTCCCCTGCGCCCTGCACTCTCAGTGTCTCACTAACTCTTAGCTTCATGCCACCGTGGTTAACTCCTCAGAAATCCTCTTCCAGGCTAGCTCAGGCTCAGTAGCAGTGGTGATGGGACGCCCAATCACGAGATAATCTGCACCAGCAATAATTGCTTGGGCTGGAGTGAGCGATCGCTTTTGATCGCCAATATCAGCCCAAGTTGGTCTAACTCCCGGACAAACTAGCAAAAAGTCATTTCCACAAGTTTGTCGTAGCTGTGCCACCTCTTGAGGCGAACAAACTACCCCATCCAAACCAGATTCCTGAGCCAGCAGGGCCATTTCTAGAGCATATTCTGGCAATTCTAGGGGAATTTTTAAATCAAATGCCAACTGCCGAGCAGAAATGCTCGTTAGCAGGGTAATCGCAATTAACTTTGGTGGTTGTACACATGCTTTTGCAGCCCCTTCCTGTGCCGCCTCAGTTGCGGCTTTCAGGGCATCTCTACCAGCAGTAGCATGAATTGTCAGTAAATCCACTCCATATCTAGCTGCACTCCGGCAAGCACCAGCAACGGTATTGGGGATATCATCAAACTTTAAATCCAAGAAAATGCGCTTTTGCCGAGACTTTAACTCTTCCAGAATTCTCGGGCCAGTGCTGGTAAACAACTCTAAACCGACTTTCCACCAAACTACTTGCGGTAGCCGATCTATAAGAGCGATCGCACTTTGTTCATCTGGCACATCCAAAGCCACAATAACTCGTTGTTCTACCTGTTCCCTATTCTCCATTCCCCACTCCCCATTTAAGGTACTAAGCGCACAAACTTATTTTTCCCAACTTGTAAAACTTTACCTTTTAACTGACTAGGAGCATCGAAAGTGGTATCAGCATCAGTGATGCGATCGCCATCTAGGCGCACTCCACCCTCTTGAATTTTCCGCTTTCCTTCACCTGTACTTTTGCACAAGCCAGTAACATTGAGAATATACGCTAACTTCGTAGGAAATTGCTGCACACTAGCTAGAGAAAATTCTGGAACAGCACCTTCTTTACCGCCGCTTTGGGCTGCTTCTTTCGCTTCTTGGGCTGCGGTTTCGCCATGATACTGTTTAACAACTTCCCATGCTAAGAGTGTTTGGCGATCGCGGGGATTTTCTGGCAGTTGATCCAAAGGTAAATCCGTCAACAGTTCAAAATACTGTTCTAGGAGATTATCGGGAACTCCTTGCAACTTTTGATACTTTTGTCCTGGGTGTTCTGACAATCCGATATAATTACCTAAAGACTTAGACATTTTTTGTACGCCATCCGTGCCAATCAAAATTGGCAGCAGCATACCAAATTGGGGTTTTTGACCAAAATGGCGCTGCAAATCTCTGCCTACAGCAATATTAAATTTCTGATCGGTGCCGCCTAATTCCACATCTGCCTCAACTGCAACCGAATCAAAACCTTGCATTAACGGGTACAGGAACTCATGGATAAAAATTGGATTCTCTTTTTTATAGCGATCGGCAAATCCTTCCTTCGCTAACATCTGCCCCACCGTCATCGTGGAGAGTAACTCCAAAATTTTCTCTAAGTTGAGCTTAGAGAGCCATTCGGAGTTATAGCGCACCTCTAACCTTCCTGGTGTGTCAAAATCCAAGATAGGACGTACTTGATCGAGATAAGTCTGAGCATTTTTAGCTACATCTGCTTCTGTAAGCTGACGACGCACTTCAGATTTACCAGTTGGATCGCCAATACGCGCTGTGAAATCACCAATAATTAAAACTGCTGTATGACCTGCATCTTGAAATCCTCGCAGTTTTCGTACTGGTATGCTATGACCTAGATGAATATCAGTACCAGTAGGGTCAATCCCTAATTTTACCCTTAAAGGTTGGTTTGTAGTTAGTAAGAGCCTTTCTAAACTTTCGCTGTTAACATCAACTGATTGTGGGAATACTTCTACTACACCACGACGCAACCAAGCAAAATCTGGCGTCATGCTAAGAGATTCATTATTACCTATGTTTTGCACACTAGAAGTTAAGTTGGTTATAAACACTTGCAATTTATCCACTTTCTCATCTGCCAAACTACTATAATTGCAAAAAACTAACCGCCTTGCTTCACCCAATCAATTACAGTTAAATTTACAAGTGAGGAAGTGAAATAGCCGTGTCGTCGTCTAGGACTTTTGAAGATAAACAGCCACAGCGTCGGGCTTCATCAGGTTTTGAGTTTTTGAAAGGAGTCGGTCAGGTAACTGGCGGTACTCTCCTCTCAATCACCATGCTGGCAAGTTCCATTGTAGCCGGAGGACTGGTTGGTTTAGCCATCAGTTTCCGTAATTTGCCAGATGTGAGACAGCTACGTAACTTCTTTCCCTCAGAAACGACTTACATTTATGACGTTAAGGGCAAACTCTTAACCAGTATTCACGGGGAAGCCAACCGGGAAGTCGTACCCCTAGATAGAATTTCCCCGAATTTAAAACGGGCAGTGTTGGCAAGTGAAGATAGCCACTTCTACGATCACCACGGTATCAACCCTACTGGTGTCGGGCGGGCTGTAGTAGTTAACGCTGTAGCAGGTGGAGTCAAAGAGGGTGGCTCTACTGTTACTATGCAATTGGTAAAAAACCTATTTTTGTCTCGTAAGCGCGCCTTTACCCGAAAGTTAGCAGAAGGGGTGCTAGCCATCCGGTTAGAGCAAATTCTTACTAAAGACCAGATATTAGAAATGTACCTCAATCAAGTTTATTGGGGTCATAACAATTATGGTGTACAAACGGCAGCCCGCAGTTACTTTAATAAATCATCAGAATATTTAAGCTTGGGTGAGTCGGCAATGATGGCGGGTTTGATCCAAGCACCAGAGGAATTCAGTCCATTTGTGAGCATGAAGCTGGCAAAACAGAAACAAAAAGAAGTGCTAGGACGGATGCTGGAATTGAACTGGATCAACCAGTCAGACTATGACAGTGCCCTCAAACAAGAAATCAAACTTGGCAGAATCAAATCCTTTCAAGGTAGTGCCCTACCTTATATAACCAATACAGTAGCGCAGGAGTTGGCTAAAAAGTTTGGGCGTGAGACATTACTCAAAGGCGGGATGCGTGTACAAACTACAGTTGATGCCAACTTCCAAATAATGGCAGAGGAAACTGTCGTTAAGTGGCATAAATCATTGCTTGGACAGGGATTATCGAAGAATCAAATCGCCTTAGTGGCAATTGATCCGCGCACCCATTTTATTAAAGCACTGGTGGGCGGTGTAGATCCTAAGACCAGTGAATTCAATCGGGCAACTCAATCTCAACGTCAGCCCGGCTCTTCCTTTAAACCGTTTGTCTACTATGCTGCTTTTGCTACTGGTAAATATGGGCCAGACTCAACGGTGGTAGATTCTCCAGTCAGCTATCAAGATGGTAATGGTCGGTACTTCCCCAGAAATTATGATGGGGGTTTTAGCGGTCCTATGCCAATTCGTACGGCTTTAGCCCAGTCGCGCAACATTCCCGTGATTAAGATTGGTAAGGCTGTTGGCATGAATCGAGTGATCGAAACTTGCCGTACTTTGGGGATCATGAGTCCGATGGAACCTGTTACCTCTCTGCCTCTTGGTGCAATTGGTGTCACTCCCCTAGAAATGGCTAGTGCTTATGCTACCTTTGCGAATTATGGCTGGCAATCTCCACCCACTGTAATAGCCCGTGTCACCGATAGTAGTGGTAACGTCTTACTAGATAACACCCCGAAACCCCAGCTAGTTCTAGACCCTTGGGCATCGGCAGCCATTATCGATGTAATGCGAACGGTAGTTACTAATGGTACAGGTAAAGGTGCTGCCATAGCTCGTCCAAGCGCTGGGAAGACGGGTACAACTTCCTCAGAAAAGGATATCTGGTATGTTGGCACTGTGCCACAGCTAACCACTGCGGTTTGGGTAGGGAGGGACGACAACAGACAACTAGCTAGCCGTGCTACAGGTGGCGGTATGGTTGCTCCCATTTGGAAAGATTTTATGGAGAAGGCACTTAAGAACATACCAGTAGAAAACTTCAAGTCACCTTCCCAGTTTTCTCGTCCCAAGTCAAATTAAAGTTAGGAGTGATAAGTTATGAGTTATGAGTTTATTGAGAACTCTTAACTCCCAACTCCTAACTTTTGCTAGGGCTGTTTTTCTAGCTCGGCTTTCATCCGTTCTAAGGTGAGGTGCATTTGGTCAAACATTTGTTGCGGGGTGACACCGAACTGACCTAATTGCGTTTTCAGTTGTTCTACTGTCATTTGTGCCATGAAATCTTCTGATAGCTCGAAACGCTTCATAAAGATGCGATATCGATCCATCATGGTTTCCATTTGCTCAATAAACAGCTTTTTGCCATCGCGGTCAAATTTGCCGTAGCTGTTGCCAAGCTTGATCAGCGCTTGATAATCCTCAAACAGCTGTTTTGCTTCTTGCTGAACTATTTCAGAATCGAAGAATCCCATGTTGCTTATATTAAACTGAGCGCCCAGACTCAGTAGCTTAATAGTTTTACTTCTATTTATTATTTTAGTCTAGGGGAGTAATCTAGTCACGAAGCTTCGGTTTTGGTACGGTTTGTTACCGAAATTTCAACACTTGACTTGAGAACGTTTCCCCTTGTTAAATCGACTTAATAAAGCGGCGATACTCAGAGCTTTAGCTATTGATTTAGGATTAGTATTTTCGCCCGGTTCAATTTTCAGTCTGGTAGCGTATTTCTGAGCTAGTGAATCTTGCGGGTTAAGTTTTAATGCTTGACGGATGTAAACCCTAGCCATGCCGATAAATTTCTGTTTTAGATGTACTAAACCTAATAAGGCATAATATTCGCTGTTATTTGGCTCTAACTTGATGGCATCGCGCAGTTCTTGCACGGCTAGGGGCCAGTTGGCTAGCTTGACGTACTCAATAGCTCGCTGGTAGTGACGTTGAGCGTAGTTTGTCAAAACTGGTTCGACATTAGTTTTTTCATTTAATGTCAATTCCACTGGCTTGACTTCTATTTCAGGGGTGATGCGAACAGCTTTTTGCGCTAGAAACAAGTCAGGTTTATGCAACTGTAAGTAAACTAAATTCAGTATGCTAATTTGTTGTGTAATTTGATAGAACTGATGGAGTGATTTGTATTGAGCTTCTGCATAGGAAGCGATCGCTTCTTCGTACAACAATTCTGCTTGGGGTGCAGACATTTCTCTAAGTTCTTGAGCTATGGCACTTTTCCCACACAAAGCTTCCTGCTGTAATACTCTTGCATCTGATCGCAGCATGGCTATGGCAATCAAGCGCTTGTGTCGATTTTTGAGTTGTTCGTAAGCTGGATTGATTAAATAGCTAAGTATTGCCGTTGCTAATTCTTGGTCTGGATTGCAGCTTTTAGCATAGCGATCGGGATGTAGCAGTTTCGCTAAAGTATGATAGCGTTTAAAAATCTGGCGATCATCAGCACTCACAGAAATTCCTAGCACAGCGTAAGGATCACAAAGCTGTTTAAACCATTCTGGCGGTAGGAAGGTCTGTGACATTGCAGTAATCTGATCCGTTAAAAACTTAAAATTAACATCAAAGCTCAATGCACAGTCATGTGAAACTTACTCAAATTTCTTCAAATATTAAATTGTGGGGCTTACCACCCAAAAGTCGGAAGGACAAAAAAGGGTGGTTGACTAAAATGAGTGAGTTTTGAATTGTCTGTGTGCCTTTTGGCTGTCTTATTGTAGGAACTATGGTATTCGTATACTTATTAAAAATATGTTGACTAAGCGCAAAAGTCGAAGTGTTGCCGCTGTTTTAGCTTTTTCTGGCACGCTGACAATTTCAGGATTACATAAATTCTACCTGGGACAACCTCTGTGGGGTGTTTTGTATGTGTTGCTTTCCTGGACACCGATCCCCAAGGTAGCTAGTGCGATTGAGGGAGTTTGGTATTTAGCCCAAGATGAAGAAGCTTTTGATCGTAATTTTAATCTAGGCAAGTCAGCAGCGAGGACTTCACAAAAGGCGATTAATCAGGTAGGAGCGATCGCTGACGCAATGCGGGAATTAGATGCTTTGCGCCAGGATGGACTGATTTCAGAGTATGAATTTGAGCAAAAGCGCCGCCAATTGCTAGACCAGATTTCTTGAGGTAAGCGACAATCATGAATAATTGGCTACCTTTAAATTCCAGACTGCAAAAACTTCGCGCCAAGCTCCTCAACGATCCCTACTATCGCCTACAATCTGGGGAAGAAATTCAGATTGCAGCTCAATTAGGTATCCGTATTGATGCTAATCAAGCCACTGTAGATGATTGGTTACGCTTACCAGGTTTGTCAATTCACCAAGCGCGATCGCTTGTGGAACTTTCACATTCGGGTGTGAAATTTTACTGTATTGAAGATATCGCTGCGGCTTTGGGTATACCAGCGCCGCGCTTAGAGCCATTAAAGCCTCTGCTGAATTTTATTTACTATGACCACGAATCTTTAGAAAATCCTACCCATTTACTCAACCCGAACACAGCAACCGTTGAAAAATTAGCACAAATTCCATTTATAGATTTGTCTTTGGCGGAAGCAGTGGTGCAAAATCGGCAATCAGCCGGGCCTTACCGTAACCTGGCTGATTTCCAGCGACGGCTGGAGTTAACTGGTGATGCGATCGCCCAGATAATGTATTATTTGAGATTTTAAGTTAAAAGTTAGAAGTCTTAAAATAACTCCTAACTCTGGCAATTTTGGATTGAAAGAAAAATCCAAAATCTAAAACTGATTAAATGAACCCAATGCGATCGAGAGGCTCAAAGCGAAATGTTGCCCTACCAATGACATTTTTTCTGGGTAAAAAGCCCCAATAGCGAGAGTCATTACTATCGTTGCGATTATCTCCCATAACGAAAAATTCGTCTTCTGGGACTTTTACTGGTTGATATGGCTGATTTGGAGGTTCCGCGATGTAGTCTTCTGCTAAGGGTTGACCGTTGAGGTAAACTTTACCAGAAGCAACACTTATTACCTCACCAGGCTGGCCAATAACTCGCTTGATAAACGCTTGGTCTTTGGGATATCCTCGACGTTGTAGTTCTGCGGGTGGCTGAAAAACAATAATATCGCCAGTTATGGGAGGGTGAAAATGGTAGGAGATTTTTTCAACTACCAAGCGATCGCCTGTATGTAAGGTGGGTAACATCGAGTCAGAAGGTATATAGCGCGGTTCGGCGATAAAAGTCCTGATTAAGAATGCCAAACACAGTGCGATCGCAATTAAAATCAGATTTTCTCGCCAACTACGCCATACTTTTAACGACGCACGCTCTTCTTTTGCATCACTTTCGTGAGGAATCATAAAAGTTTCTAGCCAGTTTCAGAAGTGAGACAAATACCTTGATTATTTTGACTCAAAAGGTATGTCAATAGGAAAGCAGGGTTGAGGGTCAATCTATACAGACATTAAATAATACACTTATTTATTTACCAAAGATAAGCAAAAGTGCTGTACATAAACTATGACTTGTCTAAGGTAAGATAAGCAAATAATTAAGATTGCTAAATAGATTATTAAAAATAAAAATTCTAATTGCTGTAATTATAAGGCAAGTTATGAGACAATCATTACTTTTGTTTCTTCCTGCCAAACAAGCTAGTTACAGACTGCTAGAGCGATACAACCAGTAGGTTTTTTCTTTAAACGGCAAAATACTCTACCCCATGTTTGACAGTATCTACCTCACTTTACTGAAAAAAGGCAGAGGGCAGTTTTGCTGGAGGTTGAGTTGGAAGAAAATATATTTTGATCTGTATTTTTAAGTGATATTACATAAATTTAGTGAAATTTTAAATGTATTATTTAATGCAGAAATATAATTAAATTAAGCGTTTTTAGTAAAAAATACGACTTTTAAAGATGAAATATAGACCTTATTGCTTCAAGGGATAGATGTCATACTATTGTGATTTTAATCACTTGCCTATATACCCGAAATTAATTTCCGTAATTACACGGTGACAGTGCATATTAAACTGTACTATTAATTAAGATATAAACATACTTAATTATCTGAGAAAAACATTCACAGACAGAAAGCTCTAGCAATTTCGGCTAAAGTATCAGCATCCGAAAGAGAAGTAAGCTGCTGATAGAATTATTTTTCTTGAATGAGTCAAAGGTGACTAGATTTAAAGAATAAATGCCCCTTGGCAATGAGAAACTATATTGAATCAATTTTCGTCTGGTCTATTTCAGAGAAAATACTAGGTAACATTCTGTCAGTTGAAAATTTAACTTTTTCTTAAAAAGGAAACAATGGCAACAGGCAGTAAAATATATCCTATCAAGAATAGAACTAATAGTTTCCCAGACTCTTTTTTTTAAAGAACCCCACCCTTGTAAGTAGTTTTGTATGTTATCAAACAATTGACTTAAGTTGTAAATTATACAGATTTGCTGTCACAAAGTCTGGCTAAAAGAACTTCAGTCTGCTAAAAGTGTAAATTGTAAGTATGAAACTGAGTTCATATTATTTGAAGAGCTATAAAACTTGAAAGGATAATGCTGCCTTAGCGGTGAGCTGAAAAATAGCAACTAATTCAGAACTGCTATTTAAGAGGATTTTGGGGTGTGGTTAATTATCTGATTCTGTTCCTCTCCTTCTTAGAGCTAGCAGTAAGAATGTGGAAGCGTAGAGCTTACCTTTTCTGACTGGGTTGAAATTAAACAGTACCAAGTATTGTATATTCAACGCTGTCCAAATCTAGAGCATATAGATTTTAGTTAAAGCAATATAGTCTGTCTTATCAATTCTGAATTCCCGTTAGTAACAATTCCAATTTTCATGATTACCAGAAAGTAACTGGTATCTAAATATCTAATAAACATGTGCTACAACGTACCGTCATAAGCGTGGTGATGGTTCGATCTTTGAAGGAGCTTTGAGGTGGAAAATAATAAGTCGTTTCTGTGGCCAGAAGGAATATTAATTGCGCTACTTGCTTTAGGTGGTGTTTTTAGTCTTGCTTTTATGATGCTTCTAAGACCAAATGCTTCGGATGCTCAAAGTAGACCAAGTATAAATATCAAGGATGTATCTGCAAACGTAGGAACTCAGCAGCGCATTGAGAAATTAAAGGCAGCGATGCTTACAAGCTGGCAGCAAGAAGCACAAACAAAGGGTCTAGCCTACCCTATACCATCACGTTTTCAAGGGCAAATTATTAAAGCTGCAAAACTTACTCAGGGTGAGAAAGTGATTGCTCTCACCTTTGATGATGGCTCTTGGCCTGAGACTACAGAGCAAGTGCTAAGTATTCTGAAATCAAATAATATTAAAGGGACGTTTTTTGTAGTCGGGCAGAACCTCAAAAATTATCCAGAGTTAGGAAAGCAGATTGTCGCTCAAGGTCACGTCATTGCCAACCATACTTGGCATCACTGGTATCACTTTTTTAATCAACAAGCAGCTGCTTTTGAAATTGAGCGCACAACAGACTTAATTTATCAAGTTACAGGTGTTAAAACAAATCTGTTCCGACCGCCTGGTGGCAACCTACACAATGGATTATCTGCTTATGCTAAAGGACAAAAGTATGCTGTGGTGATGTGGTCGGCTGACTCTATAGACTACAAGTTACCAACTGTACCAAAGTTGATCGATAACGTGATTAAAGATTCTAAACCTGGTGGGATTGTGCTAATGCATGATGGTGGTGGTAATCGTTCTAGAACTGTGCAAGCTTTACCAGAAATTATTAACAACTTTAAAAAGCAAGGCTATCGCTTTGTGACTATTCCAGAACTTTTAGAAATCGAAGATACAGATCGAAAGTTGCTTGCTAACAAAAAGTAATAATTATTAATTATAAATAATTAGTCATTAGTCAATAGTAATTGGCTAATGACTAAAATTATCTTTTTTGGTTAAGATGGTTATTTTTGCGTTCGGTTAGAGACTGATAATTAAGTGCATTCTAGCTGTGAGCCAAAATTTTTTATTCAAAGAGCGATCGCCCAAATATTGATCCTGTATTGATATTATTACATGACTATTACGAAAGTTTTTTGGCGCTGAAAACCTTGTTTTATTAAAAGGCAGGCCCTTCTGGCCTGCCTCACAAGATTGAATTTATTTGTTGGAAGTCTCTTAATGACTGCTGACTAAACTAAACTCAGTTGTTTTTTCAGGATTAGCTTCTGGACTATCAGCTTCAGAAGGCGGAACTAACTGCCAGAATTTCGGCAAAAATGCTTGCCAGTTTTGCAGAATTTTCTTCGCCTTTGGTGAACCAGTGCGTTCTGCATGATTTTGAATTAATTCTTGCAGTTGCTTTGCACCTACTTCGGTAATTACCCGCTGAATTTTGACAATTTCTGGGTTGACTAACTCACGAAATGAGTCGTCTTCATCCAAGAAGTATGCCAGTCCACCAGTCATTCCAGCAGCTACGTTACGTCCTACTTTGCCAAGGACGACAATCACACCACCAGTCATGTATTCACAGCAGTGATCCCCAGCGCCTTCAATCACTGCTATGCCTTTGGAGTTTCTCACAGCAAAGCGTTCTCCTGCTAGACCGTTGGCAAATAATATGCCACCAGTAGCACCATAGAGGCAGGTATTGCCAACTATCACGTTTTGTGATGCGTTATAAGTAGCATCGGTTGGAGGTTTGATGATGATTTCACCACCATGCATCCCTTTACCTACATAGTCGTTTGCTTCTCCTTGTAGGCTCAGAATTATGCCGGGGAGGTTGAAAGCACCAAAGCTTTGCCCAACACTACCTGTAAAGTTGAGATTAATTTGTCCTTCAAAGCCACTGTCACCGTACTGGGAAGCGATCGCACCCGCTAATCTTGTGCCCACTGTTCTGTCAGTATTGATAATTGGGTAAGTCTTGGTGACAGTAGACTGATCCCTAATAGCAGCCTGAATGTCAGGATCGGCAAGGAACTTGTCATCTAAAACCACGCCGTTGCTGTGAACTTCTTCATGCACCAACCAGCTACGATTGTCTCTGCTATTTGGTAGCTGAAGTAAACAATCGAGATTCAGCGATCGCGTTTTGGCGAGATTTACCTCTGGGCGCAGTTTCAACAAATCTGCACGTCCAATGATTTCTGACAAAGAACGGTAGCCAAGTCGGGCTAACAAACTCCGCACTTCTTCGGCAATAAAGTAGAAGAAGTTGACAACTTGTTCCGGTATTCCCGTAAACCGCTTGCGGAGTTCTTCTTTCTGAGAGGCGACACCGACGGGGCAATTATTTGTGTGGCAGATCCGCGCCATGATACAGCCTTCAGCAATCATGGCGATGGAGCCGAAACCAAATTCTTCGCCGCCCATCAATGCACCTATTACCACATCCCAACCACTCTTGAGTCCGCCATCTACGCGTAAAATCACGCGATCGCGCAAGCCATTTTCCATCAAGACGCGATGCACTTCGCTTAAACCCAGTTCCCACGGTGAACCAGCATGTTTAATCGAACTTAGTGGCGATGCACCTGTACCACCATCATGTCCAGAAATCTGGATAATATCAGCGTTTGCCTTGGCTACACCAGCGGCGATCGTGCCAATGCCAACTTCTGAAACTAGCTTCACCGACACCTTTGCTTTCGGATTAATTTGGTGCAGATCAAAAATCAGTTGTGCTAGGTCTTCAATGGAATAAATATCGTGATGCGGTGGTGGCGATATCAGCGTGACGCCTGGTTTGGAGCGTCTTAACATCGCAATGTATTGGCTTACTTTGGGGCCTGGCAGTTGTCCACCTTCCCCAGGCTTTGCACCTTGGGCAATTTTGATTTCAATTTGTTGGGCGTTGACTAAGTACTCTGGGGTAACACCAAAGCGTCCCGATGCAACTTGCTTAATGGCACTATAAGCTCGATCGCCATTCCGCAATCCTTTTAAATGAGGTAGGGTTGGCGAGTGACCAAACTCGTCTACATCATCTAAAACTGTGTAGCGGACTGGATCTTCGCCGCCTTCTCCAGAATTGGATTTACCGCCAATCCGGTTCATGGCGATCGCTAAAGTTTCGTGGGCTTCTCTTGACAAAGCGCCTAAAGACATGCCGCCTGTACAGAAGCGCTTGACTATTTCATATACCGATTCCACTTCTTCTAGAGGAACCGACGGGCGATCGCCTTGGAAGTCTAGTAAATCTCGCAAGGCTGTTACCGGTCTGCCTTGGAGGTGCTTTTTGTAAACTTCGTAGTGGTCGTAGTTTTTGCCATCTAGAGCCTTATGCAGCGCCTTAACCATTTCGGGGCTATTCATGTGGTACTCGCCGCCAGGACGGTACTGCACAAAACCCAAGTTTTCTAACTTCTTGGTCGTTAGTTCTGGGAAAGCTTTGACGTGGAAGGAAAGCACTTCATCAGCAAGTTCGGTAATGCTTAAACCACCGATGCGGGAAGTCGTCCCACGGAATCCCAGGTCGATTAAATCTCCACCGATGCCAATAGCTTCAAAGATTTGGGCTGCTTGATAGCTGGAAAGCAGAGAAATTCCCATTTTGGAGAGAATTTTCAGCAAACCTGACTCTACTGCTTTGCGATAGTTTCCTAAAGCTTGTTCTAGGGTGAGGGTGGGAATTTTTTGCACGCCCATTAACTTTTGAGTTTTGGGATCGGACCACCAATCACGCACCGTATCTAAAGCCATGTACGGGCAAACTGCACCAGCACCATAGCCAATCAGACAAGCAAAGTGATGGGTACTCCAGCATTGAGCAGTATTCACAATCAGGGATGTTTTCATTCGCAACCCCTCACGAATTAGATGGTGATGCACCGCACCCACTGCTAATAGGGGAGGAATGTAGGTATATTCTGTGTTGATACTGTCATTAACCCGATCGCGATCGCTTAATATTAAAATCTTTGCACCTGCCCGGACTGACTCAGCTGCTTGTGCTTGTAAAGATTGCACTGCGGCTTTCAATCCTTCTGGGCCGCTAGCGATCGCAAATAGGGTTGATAACTCAGCCGTGGCAAATCCTGACAGCTTAATGGTTTCTAATTCACTATCAGTTAACACTGGCGATTCGAGTTTCAATCTCCGAGCATATTCTGGCTTGGGTTCTAATAAGTTACCCCGTTCGCCCAGTTCGACTTTCAGAGACATTACTAGCTTTTCCCGCAGGGGATCGATCGCTGGGTTCGTCACCTGAGCAAAGCGCTGTTTGAAATAGTCATAAAGCAGGTGGGGCTTTTGTGACAGAACAGCTAAGGGAATATCATCACCCATGCAGAAAGTCGGTTCTGAACCTGCGATCGCCATTGGATGAATCACCATTTCTACATCTTCTGTGGTGTAGCCAAAGGCAGTTTGACGCTGAAGTAAAGTTTGCTTGTCAATAGTCAATTGTCCTTGGTCATTTGTCATTTGTCCTTTGCCATTGCCATTGCCATTTGCTAATGACGGATGACCAATGACCAATGACTTTAATTCTTGACGATGCTGTTGCAGCCATTCTCCATAAGGGTGCTGCTTGGCGATGCGCCCCTTTATATCCCAATTCTTCAGCACTTCATGATTTTCTAAATCCACGGCAATCATTTGCCCTGAGCCGAGTCTACCTTTCTCGACAATATCGGCTTCTGGGAAATCCACCACACCAGCTTCCGAAGCTACAACAATGTAATCATCTTTGGTGATTGCGTAACGAGCTGGTCTTAAACCATTACGATCTAGTGTTGCGCCAACTTTTTTGCCATCGCTGAATACTAAAAGTGCTGGCCCATCCCACGCTTCTTGCAGTCCACTGTAATATTCGTAGAAATCAACAATTTCTGGAGATTCACGTAAAGAAGGCTGATTTTGGTAAGCCTCTGGAACCATAATCATTAAGGCTTCCAAAGGGGTGCGTCCAGAACAAACCAGCAATTCCACTACGTTATCTAGGGTGGCTGAGTCGCTGTTATCAATATGAACTAATGGCTTGAGTTCCTGGATGCGATCGCCCCATACAGGATGATTCAGGCTAGCTTCTCGTGCCATCATCCAGTTTATGTTACCCAATAAGGTATTGATTTCGCCGTTGTGACCCAAAAGCCGCATCGGTTGGGCTAGGGGCCACTTGGGCATAGTATTGGTACTAAAGCGGCGGTGATAAACAGCAAAGGCGCTTTTGTAAGCTGGATTTTTTAAATCGTCATAAAAGCTTCCCAAAACAGCAGAACGCACCATGCCTTTGTAGACAATTGTGCGACTTGACAACGAACAGATATAAAATTCTTCTGAGATGTTAGTTGCAGCTTTACTAATTCGGCGGCGGGTAATGTACAACTGCCGTTCTAATTCATCACCGCTTTTGTCAACAGAAGCTAACAAAACTTGCTCAATCTGGGGTTGATTTTCTCTTGCTTGTACCCCCAGCAAATCAGATTGCACTGGCACTACTCGCCAACCCAATACAATTAATTTCTCTTCAGCAGCTACTTGCTCGACAGTCACCCTAGCTTGTTGTGCAGCTTGCTGGTCTTGTGGTAAAAATATCATCCCCACAGCTATGCGATCGCTAGATGGAAATTCCTTCCCCCTTTGGGCAAAGTCTTGTTGGAACAACTCCCAAGGGATTGCTGTCAATACTCCAGCACCATCACCTGAGTCGCGATCGGCGCTACAACCTCCTCGGTGTTCTAAGCAGGTTAAAGCAGCTAAGGCTTTTTCGACAATTTCGTGACTGGTATGATTTTGGCGATGAGCAATAAAACCTACACCACAGGCATCTCGTTCTTCTACTAACCACTTTTGCCCTTGATAGGTATCTCTTGAGTTGATATTCGCTGTGATTTTCTGGTCTTGATTCATCGGTTTATTATTCATACCCTGTTCCTGAAGTATTGAGTTACCAATTTTGTCACTACATTGTGGGAGAAAATTTCTAAATTCAGCGATGGAAAAATATATAAGCACCGAAATTTAGGGAAAAAAAATTTTAACTTCGGTTTTACTTTATCAGTTCCCCCGTGTTAAAATTATTGCGTGTTTTTATGTGTTTATGCGGTGTTAGACAATTTACCTCCGCCAAGACATTATTTTTGCCCTGACAGTTTCTTTTTTATATTTTGAAGTTAAGTATTTTCTCAATCCCTTTTTTCCAGATGCACANNNGCTACTCATAGAGCCTATNTTCGGCTCACCTGAAACAAAACTAAAACTGAACGCTGCACTATTTTTTAAAATCACAGCCCAGATAATTCGTAATTGCTCGTGACAATCAAGAACTCACTATAAGCAGTCGCGTTGCGTTTCTGAGAGAAGCTATGCTAAAAGCTTTACGCTACGCTACCTTAATTCGTGGTTGCAATCAGTGAGGGGTTCTACCCTCCATTGTCTTGTTAACCATTGAATTAAAAATTGAGTCTGATCTGGTGTACCTTTTTAATTACGAATTAGTAATTATTTGGTTATCCCGATCCAGCAATAAAATCAGCGTATTACAATATATACCCATTTGACAATTCCCAAATATTGTTGTTGTCTAGAATTTTACCGCTTACCACTTGCCGCATGTATTACTATTAACTAGACATTACTGAAGTAATAACAGTAGCAACCTTCAGCTAGGATTAAATATCTTAATCCAATTTTGATAACCAAAACTACCGTATATAGTGTGGTTAGAATTAGTGGGAGTTAAAAAACTTGATTGCAGTGGCTTTAGCGTCTAAATAAATTAATGTGTTTCTAAAAGAGATAACTAGCCAATATATAGATTAACATATTTATTCAAAAATAAAGTCATGTTTCCTTTATATTTCCAAATAATTGGTTAGTTTAAACCTTGGGTAATAGTTTTCCAAAGCATCTAGTAAATTATGGTAAAAATGCCGAATTGTTGCCAATCAGAGATTAGCGATGGCTCTGCAAACGCCAAGGGCGATCGCAAGTTTTTTCAGGCTACTGTGTCATCAATACTTTTGACAACACTGTGCTTAACTACCACCTATGCTACCAACGCCCAGGAGTCCCCAAAAACCACCAAATCAACACCCAGGTTAATATCACAGTCACCCACACCTCCTTTACCAGGTGTGGCATCCTCTGGTAATCAAATTTCCCTCAATGGTCGTACTTTACCAGGAACTTGGTTACAGCGACCTGGAAAATCGGGACAGGTGACAACCAATATTAGTGATGGGGCATTTAGGCAATTAATTGGAGTAAATTTCTTAAACAGTAGTAATTCAGCGAAGCAACCAATACAGTGGTTTTCGTCGTTGACAAAGCCACTGGTATTAGCCACCAGCCTACTAGGAGCATATCGCTATCTGGATATCACTAATTTTGCTCAAACATCTGGCTGGCAAATTCAAGCTAATGGCAACACTTTGGTGATTGCTACCCCAAAAACACAAATCACAAATATTGTTCAGAGTCAGGAACCTCCAGAAGCGAGTACCCCTTTGCAGCAGTCTCGGATTCTTGTCGATTTAGATCGTCCCACTCCCTGGCAAGTTGTACAAGGGTCAGCGATCGCAAAACCCCAAACTCCATCTTCCGATCCAGATACGCCAACTCCCAAATCTACTGTACCGCCAAATAGACAATGGACAATTACCCTGGATGGAATAGCCGATCCCGTTTTGATAGAACGCTATACTCCCCAGCCACCAGCAGCACCAACATTGCTGCCAAACTTGCTAAAACAATTATTACCAACTACACCAACAGAACTAATACCACCAGCCCCTGAGCCACTGATTCAAAAAGTGGAGGTAGTGAAAAACCAAACGATTATTAGTCTGAGCGTTCCCTTTGGTCTATCGCCTCAAGTTATTACTGTAGATAACCCCAATCGCCTGATTATCAATATTCGACCCGATCCTCTAGAAGAACGGGATATTACTTGGACTTCAGGATTGCGCTGGCGACAGCATTATGTCAACTTAGGCACACAACGCTTTCCTGTGGTTTGGTTAGAAGTTAATCCTCGCAAATTTGGGCTAACGTTGAAACCTATGTGGGCTAGTCCTGATGGGCTTGCGGGTACTGCTCCCTTAATTCAAACAGCACAACGTTACTTAGCAGTAGCTGGAATTAATGGTGGTTACTTTAACCGTAATAACAAATTGCCATTGGGTGCGATTCGTCGAGATAGTCAATGGTTATCAGGCCCGATTCTTAACCGAGGTGCGATCGCTTGGAATGATTCAGGCCAATTTTACTTTGGTCGTCTCACCTTAGAAGAAACTTTAATCGCAGCAAATGACCAACGCCTACCAATTCTGTTTCTCAACAGTGGTTACGTCCAGAGTGGCATTGCTCGTTACACCACAGCTTGGGGATCAACTTACACACCCCTGACAGATAACGAAATTATCTTAGTGGTACAGAAAGACCAAATTACTAATCAGTTCCCAGGCGGCAAAGTTGGTGTAGCTGCGGTTCCCATTCCCCAGGATGGCTACCTGCTAACTTTACGCGCTAACGCTACTACTGCTGTCTCCCAGCTACCTATTGGAAGCACAGTAAGCATTTCCAGCGCCACTACTCCGACTGATTTTAGTCGTTATCCCCACATTATCGGGGCTGGGCCGCTATTAGTCCAAAATCGTCAAATTGTCCTTGATGCCAAAGGCGAAAAATTCAGCAATGCCTTTATTGCCGAAAAAGCTATTCGTAGCGGTATTTGCACAACGGCAACAGGCACACTAATGATTACTGCTACCCATAATCGTGTCGGCGGTTATGAGCCTAATTTGGCAGAACACGCCCAATTGATGCAACTCATGGGCTGTGTAGATGCCCTAAATTTGGACGGCGGTAGTTCTACCAGCCTTTATTTAGGAGGGCAACTACTCGATCGATCGCCCAGTACCGCTGCTCGTGTTCACAACGGAATTGGTATTTTCCTAAAACCACGAAGAAAATGAGGTAATAGAAAAAAAACTCAATCCCCAGTCCCAAATCCCCAGTCACTTTTTAAAGTTTAGAACAAGCTGTCATTTTGCTTGATGAAGACTTGGTGTAGACATCAGAATTTTAGTAGTGATGGTTTACACCATCAGGTTTGATTTTGCTATGTTTATCAAAGTGCGACAAAATTGCTGATTTTCAAGGTTGCAAGATAGCGCCAGATTTTTTATCAATAATTAAGAGTACCAACGGTTTGTTATGTCTTCAAATGAGGTAACTATGGCTCGATATCAAGAAACTACACAGACTGAAACTCTACACCTCCCTCCAACCATAACTTCCAGGGGCGTTGCTGCAACTGAATTACGTCCTTGGGGTGCTTTTACAGTTTTAGAAGAAGGGCGCGGATACAAAATTAAGCGCATCGAAGTTAAGCCTGGACACCGCCTCAGTCTACAAATGCACCATCACCGTAGTGAACATTGGATTGTCGTCTCTGGTACAGCTAGAGTAGTTTGTGGTGAGAAAGAAGTACTACTGAGCAATAATGAATCAACTTACGTACCCCAATGTACATCTCATCGTTTAGAAAATCCTGGCGTGATCCCCTTGGTGTTGATTGAAGTCCAAAATGGCGAATACTTGGGAGAAGATGATATTATTCGCTACCAAGATGACTATGCCCGTACCAAAGATTAAAACCAAAAGAACGCTATTAAAGCTTTAATCCCAAAGCTAATTCGTGTAAACCGTCTTTGTAAACGAACTACTACACCCCAGAAGTCCCTACCTAGTTAAGGTGGGGACTGAAATATGTTAGTGTTATAAATGTAGTAATAGCGATCACGCTCATGCCTTGGGTAATTTGGAATTTTGCACAAGCAAGGGTCAACCTATCTGTAAAATGGAAGATGGGGTATTCAATTGCAAAAAACGAGTTCCATGATTCATCTGAGTCAAGCAGCCGTAAGTGAGATTGGGCGAATAAAGCCCAAGCAGCCAAATCTCTTGTTTCGATTGGCAGTAAAACCAGGTGGTTGTTCCGGGTTCTTTTATGATATGTCCTTCGATGAAGCAATAAAAGTTGACGACCAGGTTTTCGACTTGGATGAGATTCAATTAGTCATAGATGCCACAAGCTTAAATTACCTCAACGGTTTGAGAGTTGATTATTCAGAAGACTTAATGGGTGGTGGTTTTCGCTTCCACAATCCTCTGGCGATCGCTACCTGTGGGTGTGGCAATTCCTTCTCCTTGAGTCCCTAGTGATTGAGCATTAGTCAAAAAACAGATGTTTGATGGCTAAGGAAAAATAACAATTGACATAAAGCCGTAAAAAAAGATATAATCAGGATTTGTTAAAACTTAGACCATAAGCAGCTTTACGCGCTGTAACTCATGCCAACAATACAGCAGCTAATACGAAATGAGCGCGAACAAGCGCGTCAGAAAACCAAGTCCCCTGCTCTGAAACAATGCCCCCAACGTCGGGGAGTTTGTACCAGAGTATACACGACCACACCAAAAAAGCCTAACTCAGCCCTACGCAAAGTAGCAAGAGTCAGACTTACTTCTGGATTTGAAGTCACAGCTTACATTCCAGGCATTGGTCACAACTTACAAGAACACTCAGTTGTGATGATTCGTGGCGGTCGGGTTAAGGATCTACCAGGCGTGAGATACCACATTATCCGTGGCACCCTAGATACAGCCGGAGTCAAAGACCGCAAGCAAGGCCGTTCCAAATATGGAACCAAGCGTCCTAAAGAAGCGAAAAAATAGGATTAGACGATTAATCGCATCCAATACGATTAATCGTCTACCTTAAAAACATTGAAGGGCAAAAGAAGAGCGGCATCTTTGTTCTAACAGTAGTTATGAAGGCTGCTAAAGTCTGTTTCAAAAAATCAAGCAAGCTACATCTACACTAAGCGAGCAAGTGTAGAAGTTCTGAGGAGAAAGCTGTAACTGACAGCGAGTCTCTCATCTGAACATTAAATTTTATAATCTTGTCGCCTTGAGTATTTAGTTGCAGGTAGCAAGTCAAACAATTTTAGATTTTAGACTTCGGCTCCTTTCGACTTCGCTCAAGGCAAGTTGCTCAGTCGAACGATTTGCGATTTTGGATTGGTCAAACCCACAAGGGAATTAGGCTTACAGACTTTTGATTTGTTCAGATCCTTGCGATCGGAATATATACCGAAAACTTTTAATCCAAAATCCAAAATCCAAAATTGGCAGTAAATAAGTCAGCCTTGCTGCAACGGTCGAAAAAAATAGAGGAAGTCTGAGGGTTGGGTTCTACCGCTTTTAGTTTCCAGTGTCTGATAGCATATAATTTCGTTGCCAATTCCGAATTAAAGGTGAAGTATGTCTCGTCGTGGTGTTATTCAAAGGCGCCCAGTTCCGTCTGACTCCGTATATAACAGTCGCCTTGTGAGCATGATTATCAGACGGATCATGCGTCATGGCAAAAAATCACTTGCCGCACGCATTGTTTATGATGCATTAAAAACTATTGAAGAACGCACTGGTGCTGGTGCCTTAGAAACCTTTGAAAGAGCAGTGCGAAATGCCACGCCTTTAGTAGAAGTAAAGGCTCGGCGAGTTGGTGGAGCAACCTACCAAGTACCAATGGAAGTGCGTACAGAACGGGGCACTACTTTAGCACTGCGTTGGTTAGTGCAATATTCTCGGTCTAGACCAGGCCGGACAATGGCCAGCAAACTGGCAAATGAGTTAATGGATGCTGCCAACGAAACTGGCAATGCCATTCGCAAACGCGAAGAAACGCACCGGATGGCGGAAGCTAACAAAGCATTCGCACACTATCGTTACTAAGTAAAAAAGCGATATATCGCCCTCCAGAAGCGGTATATCGTATGATTTACAAAAAGAAGACGGTTTTCCCTAAAAGTATAGAATCTTAACAAAGAGTAATATACAAGATATCATGAGGCAAAAACTATAGGAGGTAGCTGTGGCACGCACGATCCCGCTAGAGAAAGTACGCAACATTGGTATTGCGGCGCATATAGATGCGGGCAAAACAACAACAACAGAGAGAATATTATTTTACTCTGGGATAATTCATAAAATTGGCGAAGTTCACGAAGGAACTGCTGTCACAGACTGGATGGAGCAGGAGCGGGAGCGGGGAATTACCATTACTGCTGCTGCGATCAGTACCAGTTGGAAAGATCATCAAATTAACATTATCGATACTCCGGGTCACGTAGACTTCACAATTGAAGTTGAGCGTTCGATGCGCGTGTTGGATGGTGTAATCGCAGTATTTTGTTCTGTGGGTGGCGTGCAACCGCAGTCTGAGACAGTGTGGCGTCAAGCAGAACGCTACAAAGTTCCTCGGATAGCCTTTATTAACAAGATGGATCGCACCGGAGCGAACTTTTATAAAGTTCACGAGCAAATCCGCGATCGCCTGCGGGCGAATGCGATCGCCATTCAACTACCAATTGGTAGTGAAAACGACTTCCGAGGGATCGTTGACCTAGTACGGCAACGTGCGTATATTTACGCTAATGACCAAGGAACTGATATTCAGGAAACTGATATCCCAGAAGAACTACAAGCGCAGGTAGACGAATTCCGTACCAAGCTCATAGAAGCTGCGGCAGAAACCGATGATGCTCTGATGGCTAAGTACTTCGAGGGCGAAGAACTTACAGAACAGGAAGTTCGGACTGCCCTACGTAAAGGCACAATTGCGGGGACAATTGTACCAGTACTTTGTGGTTCGGCATTCAAAAACAAAGGCGTGCAATTGATGCTGGATGCCGTTGTTGATTACCTCCCAGCGCCAAGTGAAGTACCGCCAATTCAAGGCTTACTGCCCAATGGCGATACTGTTGAGCGGCGGGCTGATGACAACGAACCCCTAGCGGCTCTGGCATTCAAGATTATGGCTGACCCTTACGGTCGGCTGACATTTGTTCGCGTTTATTCTGGTGTCCTGAAGAAGGGCAGCTACGTTCTCAACGCTAGTAAGAATAAAAAAGAACGGATTTCTCGCTTAGTTCTCATGAAGGCAGACGATCGGCAAGATGTCGATGAACTGCGAGCGGGTGATTTGGGAGCAGCTCTGGGATTGAAAGACACCTTGACAGGTGACACGCTCTGTGATGATGGATCGCCAGTAATTCTGGAATCACTATTCATTCCCGAGCCTGTGATCTCGGTAGCGGTTGAACCCAAAACCAAGAACGACATGGACAAGCTGTCCAAGGCTCTGCAATCTCTCTCAGAAGAAGACCCCACCTTCCGTGTCCGCGTCGATCCGGAAACAAACCAAACCGTGATCGCGGGGATGGGAGAGCTACACCTAGAAATTCTAGTAGACCGGATGTTACGAGAATTCAAGGTGGAAGCGAATGTAGGTGCCCCACAAGTAGCTTACCGAGAAACAATTCGGAAAGCTGTAAATAAAGTTGAGGGCAAATTCATCCGCCAAAGTGGTGGTAAAGGTCAATACGGTCACGTTGTGATCAATTTGGAGCCTGGAGAACCCGGTAGTGGCTTTGAATTCGTTTCCAAAATTGCTGGTGGTACAGTACCTAAAGAGTACGTTGGCCCCGCAGAACAAGGAATGAAAGAAAGCTGCGAATCCGGTGTTCTAGCTGGATATCCGTTGATTGACGTTAAAGCGACGCTAATTGATGGGTCATACCACGATGTAGACTCTTCAGAAATGGCTTTCAAAATCGCTGGCTCAATGGCGATGAAAGAGGCTGTACTGAAAGCTTCACCTGTCATCTTAGAGCCTATGATGAAAGTTGAAGTTGAAGTTCCTGAAGACTATATGGGAAACGTCATTGGCGACCTCAACACCCGCCGAGGGCAGATTGAAAGCCAAAGCACCGAAAAGGGACTCGCTAAGGTAACATCCAAAGTTCCACTAGCGAGCATGTTTGGCTACGCCACTGATATCCGGTCAAAAACGCAAGGTCGGGGTACCTTCACGATGGAATTCAGCCACTACGAAGAGGTGCCTCGCAGCGTAGCTGAAACTATCATTGCAAAAAGCAAAGGGAACGCTTAGTTAAAATAAGGAAATGAGCATTCATGGCACGCGCAAAGTTTGAAAGGAATAAACCCCACATTAATATCGGTACAGTTGGCCACGTTGACCACGGTAAAACTACCTTGACAGCAGCCATCACCATGACCTTGGCAGCTATGGGTCAAGCTGTAGCTAAAGGCTACGACCAAATTGATAATGCCCCAGAAGAAAAGGCACGGGGTATTACCATCAATACCGCTCACGTAGAGTATGAAACTGCAAATAGACACTATGCTCACGTAGACTGTCCAGGACACGCTGACTATGTGAAGAACATGATCACTGGTGCTGCACAGATGGACGGAGGTATCCTCGTAGTTGCTGCTACCGATGGTCCTATGCCCCAAACCCGCGAACACATTCTGTTGGCAAAACAGGTTGGTGTTCCTAGTCTGGTTGTCTTCTTGAACAAAGAAGACTTGATGGATGACCCAGAACTCCTGGAACTAGTGGAACTAGAACTGAGAGAACTGTTAAGCAGCTATGATTTCCCTGGTGATGATATCCCTATTATCAAAGGCTCTGGTCTGCAAGCTCTGGAAGCAATGACCAAGAATCCCAAGACCCAACGCGGTGAAAATCCTTGGGTAGACAAAATCTATGAACTGATGGATGCTGTAGATTCTTACATCCCCACTCCTGAGCGGGATGTTGATAAACCTTTCCTGATGGCTGTAGAAGACGTGTTCTCAATCACAGGTCGTGGTACTGTCGCCACTGGTCGGATTGAACGGGGTGTAGTAAAAGTTGGCGATAACGTTGAACTAGTGGGTATCAGAGATACTCGCGCTACTACCGTAACTGGGATTGAAATGTTCAAGAAGAGTCTTGAGCAAGGTATGGCTGGAGATAACGCTGGCGTACTACTCCGGGGTATCCAGAAGGCTGATATTGAACGGGGTATGGTAATTGCCAAACCAGGTTCAATTAAACCTCATAATGAATTTGAAGGTGAAGTGTACGTCCTCACAGAAAAAGAAGGTGGTCGTAAGACTCCATTTTTCGCTGGCTATCGTCCCCAGTTCTACGTGCGGACAACCGATGTAACTGGTACTATCAAAGCCTACACTTCCGATGAAGGCAAAGAAGTAGAAATGGTCATGCCAGGCGATCGCATCAAGATGACAGTAGAATTGATCAACGCGATCGCGATTGAACAAGGAATGCGCTTCGCTATCCGCGAAGGTGGTCGCACCATCGGTGCTGGTGTCGTTTCCAAAATTATCAAGTAGCACCTTTTTGCTCATAACAAAGGAGCAGAGATGGTATTTATTTTGCCTCTCTGCTCCTTTCTCTTCCCTCTATAAATAAGGCAATAGGTTACAGGGGACAGGTAATAGTTTTCTGTAACCGATAACTTGCAACCTTTAACCTGTAAATACTCCNCCTAATTACGCAGAACCTGGAAAATTAAAGATGGCAACTCTACAGCAGCAGAAGATTAGAATTCGCTTACAAGCCTTTGACAGGCGCTTATTAGATACATCTTGCGAGAAGATTGTAGACACAGCTAACCGCACCAACGCTACAGCTATAGGCCCAATTCCCTTACCAACAAAACGCCGGATCTATTGTGTGCTGCGATCGCCTCACGTAGATAAAGATTCACGGGAACACTTTGAAACCCGTACTCATCGCCGGATTATTGACATTTACCAGCCCTCTTCTAAGACTATTGATGCCCTGATGAAATTGGATCTACCATCGGGTGTAGATATTGAAGTCAAACTTTAATTTAGTCATTAGTCACTTGTACTGAGCGTAGTCGTTGGCGTAGCCTCTCGTAGAGAAGTATTGGTCATTTGTCATTAGCAAAGGACAAAGGACAAAAGACATTAGTATGAATATTTACACAGCCCTGAAGAAATATATCTCAGGGCTTTTATTTAGCTAGGAAACAAATGATAGAATGTAGATAAAGTACGGGAAAAGCAGAGAAAAAGAAAGAAATTTTAAAGATTAAGTTTATACCAAAGTAACAATGACATCATCTTCTAAAATTGCAGTTCGCGAACTACCTCTGTTCCCGTTACCCGAAGTAGTTCTGTTTCCTACTAGGCCATTACCCCTGCACATCTTTGAATTTCGCTACCGAATCATGATGAATACGATTTTGGAGAGCGATCGCAGGTTCGGTGTTTTGATGTTTGATCCAGTCAAAGGTACAATTGCAAACACTGGTTGCTGTGCCGAAATCATTCATCACCAACGACTGCCAGATGATCGGATCAAAATGATGACTTTAGGGCAGCAAAGATTTCGTGTATTAGAGTATGTTCGTGAAAAGCCATACCGCGTTGGCTTAGTTGAGTGGATTGAAGACCAACCACCGACTAAAGATTTGCGACCTTTATCAACTGAAGTAGAACAACTACTACGAGATGTTGTGCGTCTGTCAGCCAAATTAACCGAACAAAATATCGAATTGCCAGAAGATTTGCCTGATCTACCTACAGAATTATCTTATTGGGTAGCCAGTAACCTTTATGGTGTCGCCGCAGAGCAGCAATTATTATTAGAAATGCAAGATACTGTCACTCGTCTAGAGCGAGAAGCAGAAATTTTAACTTCTACTCGGAATCACTTGGCAGCTCGCGCTGTTCTCAAAGATACATTTAGTGAAAAGTGAGGAGTTAAGAGTTAGGAGTTAGAAGTTAGGAAGAAAAAACAAAAATAAAAGATCGACAACTTATAATTTATATTTCCTGGCTGATAATTTGTAAATCCTAAATGAGAACTCTTAACTGGTAACTCCTAACTTCTTAAGTAACGGTGCCGATCGGTAAAACATTGTAAGCGCCAAGAATTTTCAAAATTTCTGTGTGCATAGTTAATTCTGCTAAAGCAGATTGCATTTGTGCTTCCTTGGCATCCGCTTCTAAATCCATGAAAAACAAGTATTCGCCTAGTGATCGCTTCGTAGGACGAGATTCAATCCGGCTGAGGTTAATCCCTAGTTGAGCAAATATTTGCAAAGGTTTGACTAATGCTCCGGGTGTGTTGGCAGGCATACTAAAAGCCAGCGATGTGTGACTAGCAGGCGCTTTTGTTGCTTGGTATCCAGCGTCCACCTCACCCTGACTTACTACCCAAAAACGAGTAAAGTTTTCTGGATTGTCGTTGATACCACTAGCAAGTATCGGCAGGTTGTAGAGTTGAGCAGCTCTACTAGAAGCGATCGCTGCTGTTGTTGTCTCTTGCTCCAATCGCTGTAGTGCTTCGGTTGTGGAATTGCTGGGAATAATCTGTACAGTTGGGAGAAACCGCTCTAACCATCCCTGACATTGTGCCAAGGCTTGCGGGTGAGAATAAACAGTTTTAATCTTATCTAAATTAGATGCGCAAGAAATTAATGTATGGGCAATGGGTAATACCAAAGCCAACTGAATTCGCAAATTGTCCAACTGCCATAGTGTATCCATTGTTGTAGTCACACTTCCTTCAATAGAATTTTCTACTGGCACAACAGCCAAGTTAGCTTGACCATCAGCAACGGCGTGCAGTGATTGGGGGATGGTGGGATAGGGACATAACCTAGCTTCAACTCCCGTACTTCTAGTTAGCCAGTTGACATAAAAAACAGCTGCTTGCTCTGTGTAAGTGCCGGGAGGTCCTAAATGTGCGATCGATAAAGTCATGCTTTTATATCAAGTTGCGAGTTTAATGCAGAAACAGAGATTATGATATTTTGGTTTGGAAAATATATTCAATACCTACTCTACTAAACACTGTTATTTTTATAATTTATGCACTAAACGGATAGAACGAAATATGTATCCAAGAAAATAAGTGATGGAAAGGAGTCTTTTAGTAGATAGATTTTCTAGCAGTTTTTTGCTAAATCCCTATGAAGATTTAAGAGCAATTATATTGGTTTCTATCCCGGCAAATAAGCATATCATTGATTTTGTGTCAAGACTTAAATCCTAATCTATATTTCCTGAACTAAAGATAGAATGAGCGTACCAACTTTTTGCTAATGATGTATAGCTGATAAGCAATACATCATTTTTATAGTCAATAAATTTTGTACTTTTCTAATAATCAGAACTAAGTTGTTAAAAAATATTAAAATTAAGAAACAGATATTTTTATTAGCTCATGGCTACCCGGTTTACTGCCTCCCAATCGGTTGAAATCGCTGTTCCAGAGCAGCCTATTCCCATTCAGCACTACTTGCGTCAGCCTCAACGCCTAGTTAAGGCTTTGGTTGACAATAGTCGGATTCAGCAGCTTTCTGAAGAAGTATTTCGCTTGAAAATGCGTCCGCTGACTTTTATGTCACTGAGTATTCAACCTACTGTAGACATGAGAGTCTGGGCAGAATCAAATGGAATAATTTATTTGCGATCACTAAACTGTGAAATTTTAGGTTTCGAGTATATTAACCAGCGCTTTGCTCTCAATTTAAAAGGCTATTTGTCTCCCAAAGAGTTTAGCACTGGCACTCGCCTGCAAGGAAAAGCTGATTTAGAAGTGGTGGTGGATTTCCCACCGCCATTTTCCTTTACTCCTAAGCCGATTTTAGAAGCTACTGGCAATGGTTTGCTTAAAAGCGTACTGTTGTCAGTCAAGCAACGGTTATTGAATCAACTTTTGACGGATTATCGTTACTGGGTGATATCACAAACCAAAGACAGAGGACTTGACAGGGATACCACTGAATTCCCAATCCTGAATGCTGAGTAATTATTTTAACAAACAGAATTCAGGAGCCAGAATACCCTTTCAGGGAAGCAAGCTACAGAATTGAATTCTGTAATTAGTGGCACGACTGAATCCCCACTAATTCATTCTGAATTCTGTATTCTTCTTCAATCACTCAACATTCAGACTTTTGATTTGGCAAGGACGAAAAGACTGACGATGCAGAGGCGACGGCCCATATTGTTGCAAAGCCAGCAAATGTCGCTGGCTACCATAACCCTTGTTACACTCCAGGTTGTACATAGGGTATTTTAATGCTAGACGCATTATCAGATCGTCACGCCAAACCTTAGCAACAATACTAGCAGAGGCAATAGTGAGCGATCGCTCGTCTCCTTTAACTATTGTTTGTTGCGGCAATAACAAATCTTTGATTGACTGATTGCCGTCAATCAAGCAAAGTGCAGGCTGTACCTTTAACTTCAGTACAGCCCGCTTCATTGCTAACAGCGTCGCTTGCAAAATATTTATCTTGTCAATTTCGGCAGTAGAAGCAAACCCAATTTTCCAGTCTATAGCCAGCGCACAAATTTGCTGCGCTAGCTCGGTTCTCCGAGAACTAGACAACTTTTTACTGTCTTTGATTTTAGCTGCCATCAGTATAGGCAAAGCGCGATCTGGTAAGATCACTGCTGCCGCCACGACAGGACCAAATAGAGCACCTCGCCCTACTTCATCAACACCTGCAACTAACCCTGGAATCTCTGACAACAAGGTAGAAAACTCCAGCCAAGCGGATTGTTCCAAAGGCGTTGGCGATGTTTCTACCATAAAGCAAATTAATTATCCTCGATCGCTGAGGAACGACGGCGGCGGCGACGGCTGGCAGTGGCGCTGCTATTAGCTTCGCTTTCATCTGCGATTTCGTTCGCGGCGGCGGCTTTTGCAGACAAGCGTCCCGAAGGATTCACAGTCAACTCCGATGGTTCAGTTGTTTCTTCAATCAAAGATTTTTGTTCTGGCTCAATAACTTTTGGTGTCGGTATTTTGCTGGCAGTTATTTCAGGCGTTGCCTTTTGGGCAATAGTGATTATTTCAGGTGTTGCTTTTTGGACAATAGTTGATTCTGAGGTTGATTCAATTGGGGTCGTTGGCTGTTGACCGGGCTGAATCACATTAATAATTACAGACTTGGTATTTTTCACCTCTTGCTCTAACTTCACCAACGGAGATATTCCCATTAAGGCAAATATATCCTGTTCTTGGAGGCTCATTTCTACAGTTCTAATCTCCGGTGGTTCTACCACTGGTTTAACTGGTTCTGCCTTGATAATTTTAGTGCGCTCTACTCTTTCACTCCAGCCTGGTTTACCAAGGGTGGGTGAGGGAATTTCTGGTGCAACTCCTAGTTCTGGTTCTATATCCAGGTCTAAATCTGGCTCGTTAACAAAAGCCAGGGGATTAGGAACAATCCGAGCTTCATCTTTCCCGTTTAACCCATTGACACCAATTCGACTGCGGCGAGTGCGGGTACGGCGCTTATCATTCAGTTCTTGATAACTAGGATGATTGATCAGATTTAAGTTGCTCAATTCCGAGTCGCCGTCAAATGCTTCCCCAAATCCATCGTATGTTTCTCGTGGTTCAGGGGTGCGGGCAGATGGCTGACGTGGTTCTCGGTGAGGTAAGGATACAAAACGTTCGCGCTCTGGTGTCTCTGCCGGTATTGGCAATCGGTTTTCGATTTCTCCAGGCAGACGCACAGTATGTCCTAAACCGCCACAGGTGGGGCAAGTTTCACCAAACAATTCGTAAATATTTTGACCCTGACGTTTGCGGGTCAGTTCTACTAAACCCAGTTCGGTAAGTTGAGCAATCTGGGGACGAGCTTTGTCTGCTTTGAGTGCTTTATTAAAGTGTTCGAGAACTTGTAGCTGGTCACGTCTCGATTCCATATCGATAAAATCAACGACGATCACCCCGGCGATATTTCGCAGACGCAACTGACGAGCAATTTCTGTTGCGGCTTCGCAGTTTGTCCACAAAACTGTTTCTCTAGCTGTTGCCGATCGCGTGAAGGAACCTGAGTTAACATCGATTACGGTTAGTGCTTCCGTCGGCTCGATGATAATATAACCGCCAGAAGGTAGGTCTACCCTTGGTTTCAGGGCTTCTCTAATCGCAGCAGTGATGCGGAAGTATTCTAAAATTGGGGAGCGATCGCGATGATGATCAATCAACAATCCCTGCGGTGTTTGACCGCCACTCCAATTCTGCAAGTACTGTTTGACGCGCTTCAAACCAGTACTGGAATCCACAACAATCCGATTTACATCCGCGCCGTACATATCCCGCAATACGCGCTGAATGAAATCATCATCTCGGTTGAGCAGTGCTGGGGCACGGGTGGAATGCGCTTCCTGCTGGATCGCCTCCCATTGCTTTTGCAGCAATTCCAAATCTTCCATAATCGCTTCTTCGGGTTTGCCTTCTGCTTCTGTACGCACAAGCAAACCCATTCCCGCCGGCTTGACCAAAATCGCCAGCGCTCGCAAGCGGTTGCGCTCACTTTCACTTTTAATCCGTCGGGATAAATTTACGCCCCGACCGTAGGGCATCAGTACTACGTAGCGTCCTGGTAAGGTAATGTTACCCGTGAGCCTGGGACCTTTTGTCCCCGTTGGCTCTTTCATTACTTGCACCAAAACTTTCTGTTGTGGTGCAAGTAGTTCTGTAATTGCCGCTGCGGTACGCTTGAGCTTCAATGGCCCCAAGTCGGTAACGTGAATAAAACCGTTGCGCTCTGGGTCGCCAATATTGACAAAAGCTGCATCTATCCCAGGCAATACGTTTTCTACTACTCCTAAGTAGATATCACCTATTTGATGGTGCCCCGTAGCAACAACGAGTTCCTGTATTTGATCTTCAGAAAAAACCGCAGCAATTTGGTGCTGCTCCGCGATGATAATTTGTTTCGGCATTCAATTTCCTCAAAAATTGGCAGCACTTACAGGTTTGAGGTTTGTTGTATCAAGTCCGGTTAATTACTTAATAATTCAAAACTACTTGCGTCTCCGCGTCAGTTTTAATTACCAGTGTTTTCTCGGTTTGATATTATACTTTTGCTGCCCTCGCAACCCTCAAAAGGCGCTACTGATAATAAAAATCGCAAATTTGAGCTTCTAAGTTAAATAGCTATTGACGCTCTTAAGAGCGTTTCTACGGCTGATTATTCCAGAACTGCTGTATATCGTTTAAGCAATTAAATCAACCGTCCGTGGTTGATTTGTGATGCAATACCCTCAAATCTTGAGAGTTCTGATTTGAAAGTTCTAAATCCTGAGTGAGCATTTTAACTCAGGATCCTTTATTTGAGAGTAACCTACTGAATTCGTTAAGAAAAAGAAACTATTTCTATTTTCCATTCCCCGGATTTATCTTAGGGTTATACTCAGCTGCGCCAGTTGCTAACCTGCCTTGAGCCGCTCTAGCCTAAGACAAACAGTGCTTTACGCGTCTCATGAACGTCTACAACAAGTCGGCATAACCGACAGTAGTGCTTTAACTCTAAAAAAGTAATGCACTAGCTCTTGGGCACTACCTGAATTAGACATTCAGCAGTTGTTTAAAAGCATGGATTTAGAGAAGCTAACCGAGCCTGCTGTTAGTTACTGATTCACAAGGTAGCTATAGAGAGAGTGTGCATTCTTTAATCTGCCTTTTGTTTTTCTAGGATAAAATCCTAGAAGTTGCACTCTAATATCTTTGCTTTCGCCCCCTGAATACGAGGGTAGTGAACCAGCTAANTTCAATGCAGCGCCAGAAAATTTCTCTTCACCNNNTTCTAACGCAACCTTGCTAAAAATCAATTCCTGTGAGCTGCCATCTTAGGACAACTACTAGCAAGTTGTCCTACAAGGATTATACCCCTAAAATTAGCCGATTGCGGTGGATGTGTAGGAGTTGGAATTCTACACCAGCCACTGTCTCTAGCATAAACAGGATTTGTTCGGGACGCAACAGCAAACCGTCCTGACGATAGCTACCTAGATAACGGATTACAGATGACATAGATTCTGCAACGCAATTGTCGTTTTCTACTAATTCCAGTTCAAATAAGCGATCGCGCAGATTTATTAACTGGCTCTTGCCTGATTTAGTTATTTGCTCGTACCAAAGTTCCTCTTTTGCTTTGATTGTATCAATCCAGTTTTGCCATTGTATGGGTGTTGTTTCTGCAAGTGCTGCTACAGTAATTAAATACTCTGCGGTCTCTAGCAGTTGGGTAGCGGCACTAGCTTTTAAATCTATCTGCTCCACATTATATACAGGTATATCTGTGGGCATTTCACGAGCCAACTTTCTGAAGAAAGTATCAACTTCCACTGGCACAGTTAACTCAAAATCTGCAATTTCACCGCTGCTAGTAGCCCCTAAAGCCAAAGCAGTTGCTAAAGAAATGCGTGGCATTGGATGAAACCCACCAGTAAAGGCAATTGGTAAGCCTGCTCGTCGCACAACTCGGTCAAACAGACGAATTAAATCAAGATGGCTCATTAGAGCCATATTACCTTGTTTCCCAAACCAAACTCGCAGTCTTTGCGCCTTAGTTGTATTGGGGACAAATTCGCCAGCAAATTTTGGGATAGCAGGTGATTCAATCACCACGTTATGCCCAAAATCGGTGCCACAGACGCCACAATGAGAACAACCTTCAAAAGAGCAATCTGGTACAATTGCAGCTTTTAGAGCGCGTTGCAAGTCTTCTTGGAGCCACTTTTTGTCAATCCCTGTATCAATATGATCCCAAGGTAGGGGAATATCGAGGGAGTGGGGAGTACTGAGTGGGCTATTCTCCTCTGCTTCTTTGCCCTTTTGCGCCTCTACGTGAAACAAATTCCATTCGCCATTTTCTACTTGGCGGTATTTCCAATCTAAATCAGCTTGGGCGATCGCAGATCCCCAAGCGCTAAAAGCTCGATCTAAATTTTCATACCAGGAATCCATACCTGCACCCAATTCCCAGGCACGGCGGACTACTTTGCTCAAATTGCGATCGCCTCGTCCCACAAAATCTTCCATTGCCGAAATGCGGACATCGGTAAAATTTACCTTCACTGCCTTGATTCGGCGGAATTCTTGCCGTAACAGGTTTTGTTTTCGCTTAAATTCAGCGGTAGAAACTGAGTGCCACTGGAATGGTGTATGGGGCTTAGGCGTAAAGTTAGAAATCGTCAGGTTAAAGTTTAGGGGTTTTCTACCCTTACCTCGACATTCTCGCTGTAACCACCTTACCGTTTCGGCAATGCCCACAACATCAGCATCCGTCTCACCCGGCAAGCCAATCATAAAATACAACTTTATTTTATCCCAGCCTTGCTCCCAAGCGGTTTTTACTCCCCGCAACAATTCTTCATTCGTCAAACCCTTATTTACGATGTCTCGCATCCGCTGAGTACCAGCTTCTGGAGCAAATGTTAGTCCACCTTGGCGCGTACCTCCAAGGATGTTGGCAATATTCTCATCAAATCTGTCTACCCGTTGGCTTGGTAGAGTCAGAGAAATATTTTCATTTTTTAAGCGATTTTTGATTTCCATCCCCACTGCTGGTAGGGACAAATAATCAGAACAACTCAGAGATAGTAGAGAAAACTCATTGTAACCAGTTGCCTGCATACCCTGTTCAATTGCTTCTACAACCTTATCGGGTTCTACATCCCGTGCTGGTCGAGTCAGCATTCCTGGTTGACAGAAGCGACAGCCACGAGTGCAACCACGTCGAATTTCAATGGTTAAACGGTCATGCACCGTTTCTACATAAGGAACTAAACCAATGGAATATGCTGGTATGGGAGTTGCCACCCTTCGCAGAATTCGCTTCGGCACATCTTGGCGACAAGGATGAACTGAGCCATCCTTTGCCATGTCGTAAAACTGAGGCACATATACGCCTGGTATCTGTGCCAAATCAAGTAACAGATGTTCTCGACTTAATCCTGCTTGTTTGCCTTCTTCCAATACCAAACCAATTTCTGGCAGTAGTTCCTCTCCATCTCCAAGGGCGATAAAGTCGAAAAAGTCAGCATAAGGCTCAGGATTTGATGTCGCTGTTTGCCCACCAGCGAAAATCAACGGAAAGGATGACTGGGTATCGGTAGATTCACTACCCCCCTGCCCCTCGGTCACTGAGCGTAGCCGAAGTGCTGCTCCTCTGCTCCCCTGCCTCTCTCGCCACGTCAAAGGAATTCCAGCCAAATCCAACATTTCGAGGATATTAGTTGCACCCAGTTCGTAACTGAGGCTAAAGCCTAAAATGTCAAATTCTGTGAGCGATCGCTTTGACTCTACTGCAAACAATGGCGTATTAGTCTCGCGTAGTTTGGCTGCCAGGTCTTTTCCTGGGAGGTAGGCGCGATCGCACAATTGACGCGGTTGAGCATTCAAGACGTTATAAAGGATGATGTGCCCTAAATTAGATGCACCTACTTCATATACTTCTGGGTAGGTTAAAACCCAGCGTATTGCTGCCGTATCCCAAGGTTTGTGTACCGCTAACAGCTCGTTACCCAGGTAACGTGCTGGTTTTAAAATATCCGACGTTATTAATTTTTCAACTGCAACAACCACTGTGCTATCTTCTAGCTACCTTAATTACAGCTACCTAAACCCAACATTAGCATTGAATTAGGTCTTCTAACAGATTTTATCGTTGCAACTTACAACTCCTTTACATAAAGTCCACTTATTATTGCCCGAACCTTTGTGTTTTTACATAAAGTTATATTTGGGTCAATTTGGCTTCAGCGTCTAATATTTCAAATACCCGATCGAGTTGCGTCAGTTCAAAAATCATTCTAATTTGTGGGGCAACAGCGCTAAGTTGGCAACTTCTTCCTAAAGTAAGAGCCAGCTTGTGTGTAGATAACAATGCCATCAACCCCGCGCTGTCTAACGATTCTACTGCTGCGAGGTCTACTACCAAGGTGGAAATACCATTTTGCGCCAACGCTGTAGCCATATCTCGTTCAAATTCCAAGGCGTTTGCAGCATTTAAGCACCCTTGAGGGCGAATAACTGCAATTTTGGGATAGTTAAGCACTGCCTGCATAGTTACATCCTATTAAGAATTTTGAAGCGTCAAGCTAAGGATTATTTGAACATAAACTCTATTTTGTTGCATCGACCATACGTCTGAGCTCTCTTTGCTGAATCTTTATTGCTTTAGTATGTCTGTTTAAAGATTGTTATAATTCCAGGTTAAAATGTGTTTATATATACTTTTTTTTATGTCACTTCAAAAACAATCAACTATAGACGGTCATAGAGCAGACAAATTATCAGTAACTATGCTGAGAAACCTTGCTTAGTCTATAACTAAAGCTAATTTAGCCAAGTCTTAACGTTAGGTTAAATCTCCCACTTTAGCGTTGCTGATGGCATACGGCAAAGTCATAGTGAATTATCTATCTAACTAATTAAATTGTGATATATATCACTACTAAGTTAGTATTTGGATCACTCTTTATACTGAGGCTGATCTGGGATGATTAGTGTCATATTACTGTTGGGTTATTACTTATGAGAACTCAGTACGCTATTCGTAAATTGGTAGAAAAAGCTCTTGACATTAAAAAACTAACTCCTGAGATAGAGAATGAAATCAACTCAGAACTGACGGAACTAGGTTACATTTCTGATGTTGATTACGAAGCCCTAGAATTATTAATGGCAGAGATGGATGCTGGAAGAATCCAGTTGGTTCCTAGCCTAGGATTTTAAAATAATTCATAATGACCCTTTCTACGAACGCGAACAGCGTGTGGCAGACAGAAGTTGTGTGTAGCTTGCTTCTCTGTAAGGTTACAATGACTCCCTAACGTAATTCGTAATTAAATTTAGGAGGGGGATACAAGAGCGATATGATTGCTAGTCTTTTTCTATGAGGTTGATTATTTAAATACTTAAGGTGGCGTAAACTGTGCTGGTGAAGCTCTACATTATGCATTCATCGAAAATCGCCATACAGTTCGCTAAACGCCTAAAAAAAATTCCTCCCAATCTGTTTGCTGAAATTGCCCACAAGCGGAATGAACTCGTTGCTAAGGGAGTTGATATCATCAATATGGCTACTGGCGATCCAGATAAACTTACTTCTAGTCATATCCTTCAGGTGATGCATAAGGCGATTGACGACGCTGCTAACCAAAATTATCCACCTTACTAAGGGACGAAAAATTTCTGGTGTGAAGGATGTAGCAATCGAATTTCACAGTCTTCAACGTATGAAAAATGTTGGGAATTAGGGACTGGGGACTGGGAAGACAAAGGGGACAAGGAAGACAAGGAAGAACTATTCAAGAAGTCTCTATGTTGTCTATTTCCAATGCCCCATCCTAATCCCCAATCTCCAACCCCTCTTGATATGCTTGCCAAAGTTGGTGAATAAACTGATTCAGTTGCTGCTTTGCGACTGAATCAGGTTCAGTTTTTGGTTCTTTCGCTAAAAGTTGACTCAAGAAGGTAATTACTTCTGTGTCTAATGCTGGGCGAAATAAATTTGCAGGCCAAAGTAAGTCAGATGCATCTCGCAAATCAGTAATTAGGGGTGATTCTTCTACGAAAGTAACCATTAATAAAGGACGCACCCAGCATAACTGGCGGGAAACTACAAATTGAATGACTTCTGCATACAGGTTCCTGTCACCATACTCTAGAGACACAATTTGTCCCGTTTGAAGAAAATCTAGGCTCATGTCCATCTTGGGCAAGGGCAAGGATTATTTTGCTTGCAACTTCTTTAATCTTAAAAGTGAAAATGCGCTACGTTAAGGAAAGCTTCTGTAAGATTAGGGTAGCACTCTTATGGCAGCCATGTCTTAGACATCTGTCTCACAAGTGGCTACGCAAAATTAATACAACCAATCCCTGGCAGCAAAGAGTTTTCCTAGCATAGTATCTGAGCAGAAATACTATAGAATAGGTAAACGACTGTTAAGCGATCGCAAAACAGAGACTTTGTTGTAGTGAAGTAACGAGAAAAGAGCAAAGAGCCGTGTCAGTTGAAACTATTCAAAAGCCTTCCACAACCCGCAAGCTCGCGCCTCGGTATCGCGTTTTGCTCCATAACGACGACTACAACTCGATGGAGCATGTTGTGCAGTCACTAATCGCTACTGTACCAAGCCTTACCCAACCCCAAGCTGTTAGCATCATGATGGAAGCCCATACTAACGGGCTAGCTTTAGTCATTACTTGCGCCCTGGAACACGCTGAGTTTTATTGCGAAACATTGATAAGTCACGGTTTAAGTAGCACGATTGAACCTGATGAATAGTCAAATAATTCGTAATTCGTAATACTTCGGCTACGCTCAGTACAAGTTCGTAATTCGTAAGTAACAAGGGTATAGCAGCCCACACTGAATTAAAAATTTAGTGGAAAGTTCAGAGCTAAAACTGATTGTAATTACGGATTATTTTGACTTGTTTAGTATGAACAAAAACTTTGTCCGTTTAGCTGAACGCCCTGCCCCTATTAGGCTGGGTGCTTTTATTTTGACCTTACTGTTGCTATGGTTGCCATTTGCTACACCAATATACTTACTAGTGCATGATTCAAACTTAGAAAGTATATTGACATTGGTATTGTTATATGCAATATTTATTTTTCTCCTGAGACTATGGGGTAAATATGTCTACCAGCAACCCCAAATTCTGCGGCATTATGGCTTAGAGTTCACGCGGCAAAACGGTGTGGATTTACTGCGTGGCTTGGCTTTGGGGATAATTAATATTCTGATACTTTTTGGGGTAGAAAGTTTGTTGGGTTGGTTGGTGTGGCAACAACCGAAAGTTTTTTTGCTGAAAGTTATTTTAGAGGGTTCACTTGTTGGCTTAGGTGTTGGATTTGCTGAGGAGTTGTTATTCCGAGGCTGGTTGTTAGATGAATTACAAAGAGATTACAGCCCGCGTGTGGCACTGTGGACAGATGCAACTGCGTTTGCTACATTGCACTTTATTAAACCCTTAGAGGCAATTATTCATACACTGCCTCAATTTCCAGCTTTAGTACTGCTGGGATTAACGCAAGTATGGGGAAAGCGTTGGCGGAGGGGACGCTTGGGTTTTCCAATTGGTTTGCATAGTGGTTTAGTTTGGGGTTACTACATTATTAATGTGGGTAAATTAGTGAAATATTCTGGCCAAATTCCTGATTGGGTAACTGGTGTGAATAATAATCCCCTGCAAGGAGTGATGGGGGTGTTGTTAATGAGTGTACTAGCTTTGGGGATACGAGGGCGAACAGTAAAACATTAAAGATGGGTAATGAACTTGTAGAAAAATAAAATATCGGCTAAAAAGAAACTACATTAATATTCCATTTAGGCAAAGTGTCAGAGTGTAGCCAAAAGGCTTTTAGAGATTCAACATCAAATAAAGGTTTAGGGTTAAAAATAATGGATTGTAGTCGTCTGGAATATATCAAAAATGTAAATGATGATCGTGATATTTGGGCGTATAAAATCTATCCTGTTGGAGCTTACTTTCAGTTAAACTTTAAAGAGGGTAAAGGTGTAGATAATCATGCCTTTAACTTACCAAAAGGATCTTTTATCATCCTTTCTCAAAAACTACCTGAGTACGAGCGATTCTTGACACACGTAGTTGAACTGGTTAATGAGGGAAGTGAAGATAAACCTCAATGGGGAATAGATACATGGGGTATTTTCCGATGGGTTAAGGTTCATTGGATTGCTGATTTCGACAATCCCAACCGTATTCCTCTTGATCAAAAGGAAATGAGAGCCGAGTGGGTTCGGTTTGATACTAAAGCTAAATTGTTGTCTAGTGAAAGCTTGATGAAGCAGTGGGGCAGTATCGATGCATTAAGAGGGCACTTAGGAGAAGTTTTTAATTAAACGATCGCCATAATTCACTTTGCGCGATCGCACCTACGCCACATTTTTGACTGAGATAATTCCTTCACCACACCACTGAATCAGTAGCCATCTGTCAGAATCTTTATCCAGTGCTGGCTTGAGACGGAAATTAAAAACCTCTTGCCATACCTCTACTCCATACTGAGATATAAAATCTGCCTCCAGTTCTTGAAACTGTTCTCATTGCCGAATTGCGATCGCCCTCAACATGGGAATGATCGCGGTGATTGAGACTTGTGCAGCGACGGGTGTCATTCTGGGTAATCCTCAAAAATACAAATAATCGGCATAGGTGGTTTTTTGGTGCAATGTTTACGCAAGCGTCTCAACCACTGTCCCCACCACACAAGCTTTATTCAAATTAACACCGCTCAAATTTGCACCTTCTAACTCTGCACAAAGCAAATTAGCTCCTGTCAAATTTGCGCCCGCCAAATTCGCCCCTCGCAAATCAGCCTCTTCAAGATTTGCTTCACTCAACAAAGCCCCTTGCAAATCGGCGCGACTCAAGTCTGCACCTTTGAGATTTGCCCCTGTCAGGTTTGCACCGCGCAAGTCAGCGCCGCGCAAATCAACGCCTTGTAAGTTCACATTCATTAAATTGGCACCACTCAAGAAAGCACCCACCAATGACACATCACTGAGTCTTGCTCCCATCAAGTTAGCTCCACGCAAATTGCTACCCCGCAAGTCAGCGCCCGTTAAGTCTGCTTGCATCAGGTTGGCTCCCATCAGGTTCGCCCGCAAGTCAGTTGCTTGGAGGTTGGCTCCCATCAAATTTGCCCCCTCCAAATGTCCACCTTCGAGCTTAGAACCAGCAAAATTAGCACCTACAAGGGTAGCGCCAGCAAGATTAATCCGGCTTAAATCCAGTCGGGAGAGTTCCTCGTCTTCTAAATTTGCGCCTGGAAGTTGTTTGAGTTTTCCTAATTTAATGGCTTCAATATTCATGTAAAGTAACTACCAATCTCTTCACTGATCTTGCTGTGGCTATCCCATTGGGAATCAAGTATCCAGATGCTGGCGCTGAATTTGGGTGTCATCAAGGGTAAGTCGAGTCCCTGTTGTAAACCCATAACTAACAAAGCTAGGGTATTTACGAGTTTAGGGTCAAAGCGAGTAGATTCTTGCTGTTTGCACTCATCTAAAGCTTGAGTAAATATCTGTTCCCGGCTTTGATTTGACGATTTTCGCTGATTGACTCGCCACTGAAAGTCTGCCAATAATGCCAAAATTCTCGACTCTAGGGGAATTTCATCTCCAGCTAAACCTGCTGGTTCTCCTACGCCACTCCACCACTCGGTTTGGTGAGTGATAATTTGGGCAACTGCTCGCAGTCGTGGCATGGTTCGCAATACTTGCGCCCCTGGTATTAAAGGACAACTGGGGGCATCTTCTTGATAGCGTGTTGGTATATTACCAGAATTCAGGACACTTTCGGCATTTTGTAATGGATCTATGCGATGTAACAAAGCCGCTAGCCGCAATCTCTTAATCTGCCATGCGGGAAGATCCAAAAGCTGGGCGATCGCTTCAGCAAGTACTACTACTTCCGCAGCTGCCATTGGATTGTTGACATCTGCCATATCCATCAGTTGTGCCATTCGCAAAAAGGCTTGGATTTCGTTAGAAACCAAGTTGCGATCTAGGGTTTGTTTCTGAAGGGCTGTAGGGATGGATAAATTCTCTTGCCCAGTCTGGAGATAATCTACTACACGGGAGACAACTGCACCTAAATTTTGGGATCTATCCATTGACGGTACAATTTGCTGCTTATCGCTTGTGAGTTTTTCCGCCAATTCTGGGTTGTATTTTTTGATGTGAGCGATCGCAATTTCTGCTGTCTTTTGTACTAACTCTGGCTCAAATGTCCACAACCCATAAAATTTACGCTCTAAATCTGATGTCGGTACTCCAGCACTGCCATAATCAGCCTCTGATAATTCTTGACAAATTACCATTGCTGTGTACTTGGGCGATAAAATAATTAAGTGCCACTCTTGCGCCACTGGATCGCCTACATCTAATGCCACTAAGTCTACATTGGGTAGCTGGCTGGTAGGATGTTCAGCAAAGCCAGATTCAGCGGCAGCCATGATGGCAATTTGGCAACTACATTGGGCGATGTCTGCATATCGCTCGGCTTCTTGTAGATACCATTTACCTTGTTGGAAGGCTGTGATGACTAAGGGCGTACCGTCATCAGTTAAGATATGGTCTTCTAAAGCGTGGCACAGGGCAACCAGGGTATTTTTGTAGTAAACACCGAATCGAATTGGCCTGGTGGTGTGGCGATGGGCTGTTTCTAATTTTTGGAGTATTGAGCCTTCTAACATGGAGTTAATTTAAACGTATCACAAAGAGCGTTGATTAACAAAGAGTTTGAAATTAGTGCTTATAACTATATTATTTTACTGTTTAAGCTATGAATTATGCTATCTCGGAAAATTATAATATCTAATACCACGGTTCAGCTAACCCGCCAAGAGTGATCAAAGTGGCTTTTTGTGCTGATGTTAAAGGATAAGCCTTTGTTTTGTAAGGATATTCCCGCTAATATATCTTGTTTCTATAGACGATTCATTTCTCAGTTTTAATAGAAGTTGCCCTAAACAGCTTTCAATATTTTTGGCAGAACCGAAGCTAGCGAGTAATTTTTCAATTATTGGTTGCAATATCAGGAAATTTTGGCGAGCTCAGATATAATTTTTAGCAGTTGCTTTTATCCAAGCATGACTTTGAAATAATTCCATTTTTTCGTCAGTAATTTCTTGGCAAATACGCTCAACTAATTTAGCGATAATGTACTCCATAACGACAGGCTGTTGAGTAAACTCAGCGGCATTTTTTTCAATCAATGACCGACGTTGCAAAGATACGATCGCCTGTATGATTTCACAATGCGGGACGTTGGCAATAAAATCATCTTGCAATTTCATCAAATTTATTGGCTCTCTATTAATAGCCAGCCAATACATAATTTCTTGTTCTAATTTGCTCAATCGATAAAATTGTTTATCTAATAAATCGCAGATATCATCAAAAATGAATGTAACTTTCTTTAAAAATCGCAAAAATTCAGAAATATTACTATCAAAAAAATCTCTAATTGCCGCAGCTACAATCTTTAATGCCAAGGGATTTCCGCCATAATGGTAAATTAAAACTTGCCATTCGTCCTGCGAACCAATAAAAGACCCTTTAGTAAAGAAAATTGCTCTTCCTGCATCTGTGGGTAAACCAGTTAATTGCAAGCAGCGAACGGGTATTTCACCTTCTAATTTTGCTAATCCTTTGGGTTTTTCGCGAGAAGTCAAAATTAAACAACTTTTGTGAGATGTTTCTGCAATACATCGCAATAGCTGACCATAACCAGAATATCCTTCTCTATAGTTACCTGTACGATCGCCACTTTTAAGTACTGCCTCAGCATTATCCAGTACTAACAAACAGCGATGTAAACGTAAGTAATATATTAGCCGTAATACTTTACCATCTAAGTTCCTTGGCAAGTCTATTTCCTGCTGTTCTGAGAGAAACTGAATCATTTCTGTCAATATTTCTTCCACTACAGGAGCATTACGGAGACTTCGCCAAATTATATACTCAAATTCATGCTGAAATTGCTGTCCCAGTTTGGCAGCAAGAGCAGTTTTACCTATACCACCCATACCTAAAATTACTACCAAACGGCAGTTTTCATGTATAGTCCACTGCTCTAAAAGATGCACTTCTTGAGTACGACCATAGAAAATAGATACATCTGGTGCTTCACCCCAATCTTGGTGTATATTTCGCTCAACAATCTCATTCCAGTTGAGTTGAAGAACTAAGCAGTAAGCTTTAAAAGCTCCGGTATTAATGGGTAGTTTTCCTGCTAAAAAGCGTTTCCAAGTTCCTTGAGAAATCCCTTCAGCAAAAAAACCTTCTTCTTGCCAATCTGTACCTAAAATTTTACTTGCTTCCTCAAGCCATCTCGGATCGTCAATTGTCCAACCCTTTTCTTTTCTTTTTTGTTTAATTCTAGCTAAACCATGTTGAGAAGCTTTGAGAGTAGACATGGCTATTGCAAAAGTCAAGTTTTGCGGCATTCCACATATTAATTATCACCTGTTTATTTACCATTTACACAAAAAGTTGATATTTAAGATCACTCTCGCTGATCCAAAACCGAACTGGTGGAATTTAAGCAAAGTAAGCCATCTTAGAAAGGTAGAAAGTCAAGTTGGTGAATGTAGTTATAGACGATCGGCTACAAAGAGCGATTGCACGTATAAGACGCAAAAGCGCAAACACGGGTAAAACATAACCCCGTGAAGCAAGTTTTTCTGATTTAAAACTTAGCTTAAGTAAGTTGGCGCAAATAAAGCTAACTGGTGAAGGCTTTCATTGGTAGGGTTTCAGGTGTATTTACTTTTCGTAATATAGTTCTGTTTCTCACCACCGACTTATTTAGTCTTTCTATTCAATCAAATGAAGTTGTTGATTTACAACGGAGAATTAAAACATGAAATTTTCAATTAAGTCCATTCCTTTTGTTATAGCCACAGCCTTAGCTGTCTCTACCTCCGCAGCCTATTCTGAAACTCCAAATGATTTTGTGTCCCAAAGCAGTTCACCATATCCAAAAAACCTTTGTAGCACTCCTTATTTCTGCCTTCCATTCCCTTCTAAGAACCGCTATACTGTATGCAAACGTTATGCTATTCAGGGTCAGTATGGGCCTCTAATTTTCTATCGCTGCATTTACTATGTGCCCGCAACTCGCAAGTAATAGGTGAATAATTTTTCATCCTTTCAGCTGTTGACATAGTTTGGTAGTAATACAAAACTATGGAAAGTTAGCTTCCTACGATATTACCGCAAACCAAACAAAGAGTTATACTTGGTCGTGGAACACTTCTTAACCTAGCGACTTTCGTTTGGCAGTTCGATATGCCAAGCCTTACGATGAATTCGATTTTATGATGGATAAATCGAGGGTAGGGAATACGAAAAAATAGATTTACTCCGTTCCTCGTTCCCAGGTGAAACCTGGGAACGAGAAAGACAAAATGGCGGGCTTTCTGGCCCACCCCACAAGAGTTTATGAAACTCCAGCCAACTGTTTTTCTTTGCTTTGTATTGGCGCGGAAAGTGCTGCTTCTAAGTCAGCACAACCCAGCTTTTCTTCTAAGATTTTCATGACTTCGCGCCCGAAGTCGTTGGGGTTTTGTTGCCAAGCTTGCAAGCAGACTTCGCCAAAGAATGAACCAAGGGGTTCGGGATTCCAGAGAAGTTTTTTGGCTGTCCACGGCATCAAGCTCATTGGATCGTATCCTGGTTTGAGGATGCCTTCTTTGAAAGCGTATTCTTCTAAATGGGTATGGGGTTGTAGTCCAATGAAGAAGATTGCGGGTTCGACTTTATCAGCACCAAAAATCCGTTCTAGTTCGCGGTGGTAAGCGATGGTTTGACGGATGGTTTCGGGACGTTCGTCAATGACGTTAAAGGAGTAGTTGACGGAAACTAAGTCGTTGAAACCAGCGGCTTTTAAGTCACGGCAGTTTTGCAAGACGGTTCGCAAGTTATACCCCATCCGCATTTTCCGCACAAGTTCTTGAGAACCACTGGTAATCCCTATTTCAAAGTAGTTCATCCCGGTTTTCGCCATCAAGTCACACAACTCTGGTGTCAAATTGTCGGCTCTGATATATGCTGCCCAGTGAATATCTGTCATACCAGAATCGACGATTTTTTGCAAGAGTTCTACGGCATCGGCAATAAATTTTTTTGCGGGGATGAATTGGGCATCAGTAAACCAGAAATTGCGAATGCCGCGATCGTATAATTGGCGCATCTCAGCAACGACTTCATCTGCTGGGTTGATGCGTACTTGTTTGCCTTCAACGACGGTGTAGACGCAATAACAACAGTTGTGAGGACAACCACGCTTAGTTTGTACACCTATATAAAAGTCTTGCTCTTGCAGGTAAAAGTTAAATTCCGGCCAGATGCTTTCGATATAGTCGTAGTTACAAGCGGTTTTTTCTATTGGGGTGGGTTGTTCGTGAATTAGCCGTTTTCGTGGTTGAGTTTCTCCGGCAACGTAACAGCGTTCATCTCGAAAATCTCTGCCACTTAAAAGTTTTTCCAGCAGAGTTTCGCCTTCACCCACAGAAATAATTGTTCCTTGGGGTAAGCTTTTACCCAATTGTTCGTAAAATACACTGACTGCACCGCCACCGACAACTACACGAGCATCAGAATTATATTTTTGGGCACGGTTTAAACCGCGTTTGATTAAGCCCTGGTTTCGCCATAACTCTACATAATAAGCGATGAAGATTCGCAAACCGCCCAATCCGCCGCGTAGTTTCAGTAGAGGATTTTTGGCGTAGTAAAATTCAAAGGCGTTTTGCAGCGGGTTGCCACCACGTCCGCCAACTGGGGCATAAATTTGAATATCCCGCCAAGAGAATACTAGTAGTGTCGGTTTAAATTCATCAATACAGCGATCCAGAGCCGAACTGTAATCTAAAGGTGGCACTGTTCCTAAATCAAAGATGCGCTGTTCAATATTAGGAAACTGCTTATGGACATGATCGCTCAGGTAGACAACCCCAATAGGAAAGATGGGGTTACAAGGAAGGCGAACGTAAAGAATTCGATTTTCCATCATCTGTGTTTTAACTTCCATCTTGCCAATCTGTGGAGAAAGCGAGAGAAACATCTAGTCTTACAGTGTGTGCTTGTTTTATTTGGTTTTATTTATCACAATCGTGCTTGACATTTCAGCCGATTATCGGTATCTAAAATCTGCTGTTAGAAACCGCGGAAAACGCTAAAGTTGCTGTGCATAAAATATACATAGAATCTATAGAGAGGTTTATGAAGACATTTTTCATATAGCTTTACCATAACATCGAGTTTATTCATTAAGTGATGATCCCAGGCGATTAATTCTGGGGTAGATGAAACAGCAAAACTCACTTCCTCGCTATGCTAAAAGTAAGGGGATCGTTGTTATGTCAATTCCTTAACAATCTGCTTTAAGATAATTGAAGCTTTTATACCAGGAAAAAATATCAAAAACTTTTATTCATAGTGTATAATTCCGAAAAAGGTGTGAATAATTACAAAATTTTCATAACTAAAAATATATCTTTAGACAGAAATAATCTACAAATACTCAGTTGGTATTCGCAGTTACAACAACTGGGGATCAGTGGGTGCTAGGCTTGGCTAGTGTAATGTAAAATTGTGGCGTAAAGCTCCTCAGCAGTTATGGCTCAAATATTAGATCCTCTACCACCTGAGCAATCGGGAAAAATTCTCTGCTGCTACATTAATGCCACGAGCAAAATACAGGTAGCTCGCATCTCCAATATTCCCAACTGGTACTTTGAAAGGGTTGTTTTCCCTGGACAACGTTTAGTTTTTGAAGCTCCGCGAAAAGGTCAAGTGGAGATTCATACAGGGATGATGGCAAGTGCAATTTTATCCGATAAGATTCCGTGCGATCGCCTGATGCTCGAAGAACCCAATACTAATGAGTTTGATACAGACTCATCAGATGAAAAAGACCCTTTTAGTACCAAATTAATGGTGCAGCAAATTAATACAAAAATCGGAGATACTACAAAACCCTTGCAAATCCTTGGTTTAGCCTCGGTTGATTAAAAAAAACAATTTTATCTAAATTTAAGGGTTGCTAATTCAGCAGCCCTTTTTGTTTATTATTTATTGGGCATGGGGCATGGGGCATTGGGCATTGGGTATTAATTATTCTCCCCATCTCCCTCATCTCATCTACAATCAATCTTATGAATCTGCCTTCATTTCTTTGGTTGTGGAAAATAGCCGCCTGGTCTATGGGGTTGTCCCTGCTGGCATATCTGATGTTAGCAGTCACCTAGTGTTTGGATGTTTCGGGCGAGAACTTCGCAGCAATTTCCTTTTATCACGCCATTTATGGGCGGTAATAAAGGGGTGCGATCGCTCCACTATACAATGGGCATTAGCATGGTAAGTTTAGTGCTACTGTTGCTAGCGATCGGTATTGTTGGCACTTTAGGGCACTTTGGCTCTTTAGGTCACTCATCACACTTAATCGCTGGGTTGATAGTGGTAGCACTAGTTTTACTGTCTGCTTTCAGTGCCACCCAAATTAGTGCCAGACGACCTTGGGCTAGACCCTTACACATCGGCGTAAATATTATTTTGTTTCTAGGATTTGCCTGGGTATCCCTTACTGGTTGGATTGTAGTACAAAAGTATTTACCCTAAAAAATTGCGAATTACGAACTTGTACTGAGCGTAGCCGAAGTATTACGAATTACGAATTATTAAATTGGCATACCTTATTTCCAACACTCCAGCTAAGACATAGACCTACTCTACAATGAAGAAAAGCATTGTAATTGAGCCGTGACAGCAAACTCAGCCAATATCTCACCTTCTGTTTTTCGTTTGTCTCCTTTGATTCGGATAACGTTGCTGAGTCTATACATAGCACTCACAGTTCCATTACCTTTTTTATCGCAGGTAACAGCTGCACCCGTACCTCCAGAATTATTGTGGATAGGGATTGGCATCGGTTTTGTTGCCTTGTACGCAGTATTAACTGAACAAGTAATGGTAGATGACGAGGGAATTCAGCTTACTTACCCCGCCTGGGTGCCTCGTTTTTTTCGTAAAGGCTGGTCTTTACCTTGGTCACAAGTCAAAGAGTTAAAACCCCGTAGCACCTAGTCAAGGAGGGCTAGTTTATTACTTCCTCAGCCACGATGGGAAAGCTTATTTACTACCGATGCGTGTAGCTGGATTTGCCCGTTTGGTGCAAATTGTCCAAGCAAAGACGAGCATTGACACCACAGATGTTCGCTCTTTAGCGCAGCCCTGGATGTACCTGATTTTACTGGTATGCACACTGCTGCTACTATTAGTCGATGGCTGGGCGATCGCTACAGCATTAACTACTGCACAATTAACTTAAAATTGGGAATTGGGCATTGATTTCTCCCTAGTCCCCACTCCCCACTCCCCTTGAATACAGCAAAAGCCACACTCAGGCTAGAGCAAGTTAATCTGTTTACAAAGCTGAAAACCCAACTTCCTGGCAATCAGCAGGGATACCCCATATTGCAGGATATTTCCTTAGAGGTATTCCAGAGCGAATGCATTGCAATTGTAGGCCCAGTAGGTGCTGGCAAAACTTCGTTATTACGCCTCATCAACCGCCTAATTGAACCCACGAGTGGTAAACTCTATCTGGAAAATCAAGAATATCGCCAAATTCCTGTCATCCAGCTACGGCAGATACTTGTACTTGTATTGCAAGAATCAAAGCTGTTGGGGATGACAGTTGGGCAATCCTTGGCTTATCCTTTAGTTTTGCGTGGTTTGCCCAAACAGACAATTCAGCAACGAGTCAATCACTGGACAGACCAACTGCACATTCCCAATGAATGGTTAGAGCGAACAGAGGTGCAACTTTCTTCAGGACAACGACAACTAGTAGCGATCGCTCGTGCCTTAGTCATCCAGCCTAAAATATTATTATTAGATGAGCCAACCTCTGCCCTCGATCCTGGTACGGCTTCTCATCTAATGCAAGTCTTAACCCAGTTGAGTCAAACTCATCAAACCACGATTCTGATGGTGAATCACCAACTGGAACTAGCCCAGATGTTTTGCTCTCGGTTATTACACCTGCAACAAGGTCATTTATTCGCAAATCAAACAGCCTCAGAGATAGATTGGATTGAATTACGAAAAAGTCTGATTCAAGCAGCAGCTCAAGACGATTTTGGATTTTAAATTTTGGATGAGACAGGAATCAGGAATCGTTTTCTTACTCCCCCTCACCCTACTACCTAATTCACACTTGACTACTAGTAAGTGTTGAACGTTGATTATTAAATCTCTCTCTAGCTAACTTTGTTGTCTGTGACTGTGAAATATTGGTATTCAAAATTTCCATGTTAAAACGGTATCCAACATTGCGGATAGTTTGAATCAAATTGGGTTGCCGAGGATCGAGTTCAACCTTTTTCCGCAGCGATAAAACATGAGTATCAATGGTACGAGGGTTATCAATAGCATCCGGCCAAGCACGACGCAGCAACTCCGATCTACTTAGAGGTACTCCCCCAGCTTGTGCTAAAACGTACAGCAAACTGAATTCCTGGGGCGTTAAGTCAATAAACTCCCCTTGGAAGCGGACACGACGCTGAACTAGATCGATTTGCAAAGTGCCATAATCCAAATAAGCTGGTGCAGTAGGTGTGCGCTTCCGGCGAATCAGTGCCTCTACCCGTGCCAAAAACTCTTGCATTCCAAAAGGTTTGCTCAAGTAATCATCTGCACCCGCCTTTAAACCTGCGACTATATCAGCTTCACTATTACGGGCAGATAGCATTAAGATTAGAGGCTGTTGCTGACGATGCAACCAACGACAAAACTCAATGCCATCACCATCAGGCAGGTCTGCATCTAAAACTACCAGTGTTGGTTGATGGCTTAAAAATACTTCCCTTGCTTGATAAATACTGGCAGCTTGATGCACGCGGTATTCCAGTTGTTGCAAGTGCCAACCCAACAACGACCTCAGATGGGGATTCCCCTCAATGATTTCTATACAAACCGAACCCACGGTGGCAAGACCCCTTAGCGTCGATGACTTTCAAATTAACAAGCCCGTCTCTAAGGTTTTGTAGCCTTTGTTACTTCAATTGCGATTAACTTTACATTTCCTAATAAAATAAGTGGCAATATCTTTAATTTATGCCTTGCCAATAGGCAATTAGAAATATTATTAAATTTTTATTAAATTTCTCGAAAGCGTTGTTAGACTTATAAAAAGTTCTTTTAACTTAACATTTTGCTTTGAGATGGGTGTAATGTGGCAAATATCTATAACCCAACCAGCTAACAACAACAACAACAGCTTTTCAACCTGATTAAACCTGATGGCAAAAGTGGATTTTTTCGCAAAAATTGAGTACTCCCATCCAGGAATATAACATCAATACAATTGGGCTGTGATTGTGAAAATCAAAAAAATAACTTAGCAGCTAACTAGAATCGATGTTTTCTGGAATAAGATTAAAGTAGCTTGTAGCTGCTATGAGGGTAATACCCAAAGTAGATGTGTTGACTTTGAGTTTATGCCAAAGTGAAATTACACTTCACTTTTTAGCGTGAATCATTTACAATTCTCATTCCAAAGAGATTAATACAGCAGTTATGCTCCAAGACACACAAACCATCCGCTATTACCAAAGACTCACCGATGCCTTCATCGAGTTATGGAATCGCGGTTATCGCACGGATGATATGCGGATGTATTTGGATGGATATCTAGCCGCACTGCGACACAGCAATGTCATTGAACCTTATCTGATTCATCGCCTAGAAGAGGAAGCCAGCCGCTTCTTGTACGATGGTTCAAACTTTGCAGTGCCACAACCACAGCCACAGCCCGATTACTACTAATTACCAGGTAAATGGTAATTGATAGTAACCGTTAATTACCGCAGATAATTATAGCATATTATCTGTATTGGTCAACGGGTTGTCGTGGTGTGAAATTTTGGAGATAGATATTGTATTGATTAAACGCATCCCCTCAGCCCTATATTGGCAAAGCCAATTAGACTGAGGGGATTGTTGTTTAGCAATAAAATCAAGTCCAACAAAGAGTATTTTTGTCAGAAACCGATTAAAAAACCCTTGAAAGGGGAAAGAAATAGTATATCTCCTTTCAAGGATATTAAAAATGGCACATTGCCTTGATAGCAAAGCGCAAATTCAGCAACATACCCTTTAGTTTGGGTAAAAAGAGCTTAAGAAGCTAATGCTACTTCTACCTTTTCCTGCAATTCACCTTTCTGGTACAGTTCAATCAAAATATCAGAACCGCCAAGGAATTCACCATTGATATACACTTGGGGGATTGTGGGCCAACTAGAGTATTCTTTAATACCTTGACGAATTTCAGGATCTGATAGAACGTCAACCGTCTCAAAGGGAACTCCCAAGGTATTGAGAATCTGCACAACGTTGTTGGAGAAACCACATTGGGGCATTAACTTGTTTCCCTTCATGAAAACTAAAATCTTGTTTTCTTGTAGCAAGCTATCAATTTTGTCTTTGAGTTCTGGTGTCATGGTATTTATGTTTCCTATGTTGCATTAATAGAGTGAGGAGTGAGGAGTGAAGAGTGAGGAGTTAAAAATTCATAATTCATAACTCTTAACTTCTAACTTCTAACTCCTAACTTTAGGAACTTGCTGTTGCTTGCCAAGCTTCGGGAGTGTATGTTTTCACCGCCAAAGCATGAATTGCTTCAGTTGACATAGCTTGACCCAACGCACCATAAACTAACTGGTGCTGTTGCACTAGTCCTTTACCTGCAAAGTGCGATGAAACTACTGTCACCTGATAGTGGTCGCCGCCACCAGTCAAGTCTTGCACCTGAACCTGTGCGTCTGGCAGTCCCGCCTTGATCATTTCCTCAACCTGTTGCGGACTAATCATCGCCATTCCTGAAAAAACTTACTTTTCTATTATTAACAGATATAGAGCAAATAGCCTGTGCCAACTTCAGGCTTTGGCAAGGCTGTAGATAAAGGCGCCTCTGAGGTGTATTACTTGAGAACGCTCAGGTTTTGGTTACGATAGATAGCTCTATCCTAGCACTGGGGCGTTCCCAAGCAACTGGTTAAAGAAATGTGGGTAGGGAAAAACAGGCAACAAAAATTTAATTTATTTTTTTGGGGATGAAGAGGATGAATTACCACCTTCTCTGGGATAAGGAGAATCAACAAAACCCAACTCAAACAACTGTTTATAGGCTTTCTTGCCTAAATCCCGTGTCGGGTTTTGACTCTTAATTATTTGAACTAACAACGGTACAGCTAATTCTGGCTGATTTTGTGCCCGATGTACCAATGCTAGCTGAAAGGTGGCTTCATCTCGCTTTTGGGCTGTTAATAGAGCTTTTTGACGCTGAGAATCAGAAACTCTGTTGTCAATTCCCGAAAAGCTAGAATTTAACTCTTGATAAAAATTAGATAGCTGATTATAAACTTGACGCGCTTCTTGCAGTTTCTTGGCAGCTAAGGGGTAGTTCTGAGCAGAAACGGCTTGTTCTGCATCTTTTACTAAGCGATCGCCACCTGCAATGCTCAAAAGGCTGTTACTTTGGGTTATGGGGCGGAGGTTATTAGGATCGTTGGGGTCAATGGGTTGTGGTTGGCTGGTAGTGCCTGGTGACTGTGATACCTGAGCATTCACAGGTGATAGCAGGCTGAGGACTGCTATAACTGATAAAACAGTACGGTGCATCAAGGTAACAGCGACAGCAGTGTTCATGGGATCAATTAGTGCGACAACTATATAAAAGAGCTAGGGAAACTTCGGGTATCTTAACTCTGTTTTGGTCTTGGACAAAGCAAAGTTACATCCTAAGTATCTCTGATTTAGACTAAAAATCAGTTTAATAGAGTTCCCATTACCCCTGTATAGTAACTAACTTAAATAGTTGTGATTAGCGATACCCACAGTGGACTGGGTTAACGCGTTAATTCTCTATAGCTCATCAATCAATTCAATAGTTTGCAGACAACTCTGAGCTATTTACTCAAAAAAATGCCAATTTGGCTGAATATCGCGTAGATAGAGAGTAATCTATATATGTATACATCCTCAAAGGTTACAAAATATCACTAATTCTTTTGTCACTTATTCAGGATGAGTGTAGCAGTTAGCAGTTAGTGTCAAACCTTGAAAACGTGCAGTTTCTTAATCATGCACGATTAATGGTCAATGCTTAAGAGCTAGTCTTGGAACTCTTGATGTTTAACAAGATCAAGAATTAGTAATTTCTGCAAATGCGTGATTAGTAACTTTTGTTTCTTGATGGCTTAATTGTTGTAGTGCCTTTGCTAAATCAGTTGTGATGCTTTTTGCATCTTGTTTTATACAGCCACTCATGTAATCCGTCACTTTGATTGGGGAGCCAATGTCAATACTCACATCTGTACCCCAATTTGGATAAGGTTGGCTGTAATTAATGCCTATGGGTATAATTTTCACTCCCAGCCCGGAATGACTAGATTCAGCACTCAAAGCAAGACGAGCAATTCCTGGCTTCAACTGGTGAACTTGACCATCACGAAAAATGTTACCTTCTGGAAAGATTACCAGAGTTTTTTGCTGCTGAAGTAGTTCTACCCCATGTCGCAGCGTGCGGATTGACGGATGCTTAGAATTTACAGGAAATCCCCCTAAACGTCGAACAAACCAGCCTTGCAAACCTTGGCATTCGTCAATAGTCACCATAAATCGCAAGTCTTGCTTTCTTAGACAAGCGGTAGCGTAGGGTACAAGCAAGGCATCCCAACGCGCTCGATGTGTAGGCGCAAGGATTACAGGCCCAGTTGTAGGGATATTTTTTTGTCCGGTTATTCTAATTTGTCCAAAGAATAATGGTAATAGGCAGTGACGCCCTAATAAATATGCCAGGGGACTTAACCAAGGAGAAACCCTTGAGGTAGTGCTATCTACCTGAGGATTTGCTGGGGTGTGCTGGCAGGTATCGGATGAAGAGGAAAATTCCATCATGACGGATGCAGCTGATTGACGGGTAAAAATTTAACGAAAAGCCTGATTAGTTACACCGTAGATTCTCTTGTGTGACTTGTGTCGTAGTAGATGGACAGTTTTACCTCTGTCCGTTAGTTTACCTTACGCCGCCTAGTAGCAAACCAAGTCTGTAATTGCTGACGACAAGCTGACTCTAGAATACCTCCGATTACTTGGAGACGGTGATTAGAAGCAGCACTATCGGGGATGTTAATAACTGTACGAATTGCGCCAGTTTTTGTATCGTCTACTCCATATACCAGTAGTCCTAGTCGTGATTGGACGATCGCACCTGCACACATCGGGCAAGGTTCGAGAGTTACATAGAGGGTGCATTCATTAAGATGCCAATTTTGTAAAGTTGTTGCCGCTGTCTTGATAGCGAGAATTTCCGCATGAGCGGTAGGATCTTTGTCGCGCTCTTTTCTGTTTTCTCCTTGTGCTAGCAATTTGCCTGTTGAATCAATTATAACAGCACCTACAGGGATTTCACCTGCCTCACCTGCTGTTTTTGCTAATTCTAGGGCATAATTCATCCATTGTTGATGTATAAGATATTCCGTATACTTAGTTAACATATTCTTATTAATTCGATATTCCTTGCCCTAAAGGTGGGCAAACTTGTGCTACAGTTTTCTGGCACTTTGTCAAGCTAGTAATGAAGAGTTTGTAGTAAGCACTTTAGTGCTTAGAAAATAAGGACTAAAGTCCTCACTACGAACTTGCTTACCGAGCTATTTAAAATCAAAAATTGCCCAACATAGCATCACCAAGGAACTTGTTGGGGGCTGATGTGATTTCAATGTGATTTCTAAATAGCGGCTTGGGCTAAAAGGGGATCGAGTTGACTTTGTGTGTCTAGCTGATAGAGGTCATCGCAGCCGCCAATGTGCTGGTTATTGATAAAAATTTGTGGTACGGTACGGCGACCGTTGGCGCGTTCTGCCATTTTCGCTCTGGCTGCTTCGTCGCCGTCGATTTTGTATTCAGTGAAATTTACACCTTTCCACCACAGCAGCATTTTGGCACGAATGCAGTAAGGGCAAGTTTGCCACGTATAAAGTTCGACGTTGGCTTTGACTCGCTCTGGATGGCGATTTAAAAAGGGATTAAGAAAGTCCAGCATATTGATCTTAAACAAGGTTTTAACTATGTCTCTAGCCTAGAACATTGCTTACCGCATCGGCGCTGGAACCCATTTTTGGAAACCCTCTAAATGATTCCAGTAAGCCAAATATCCAGTCAATGCCCAAATTAGAGCGGCTACTATCAGCACTGCTACGCCAATTAGCCGCCAAGTTCGGTTGGTTTTCCAATAAAGAGTTGGTGCTGCAAAAATACCACCTAATCCAGTTAAGATAAAGCCGATTCCCGATAAAAGCGGTTGGCGTGTCATATTCAAGTTGATGATGCGGATACCGACTACGATCGCAACTACACCAGCAAAGAAACCGTAAATTGCTATTGTCAACAAATCCCAACCTTGAGCAAGTGCGATCGCAGCTGCAATAAACAAGATTCCAAATAGGACACTTGTTTCACCGAAAGCAATGTTAAAGCTACCCATTACTGGCCAGGTGAAGCTCATGTGTAAACCAGTTGTGAGTGCGATCGCGCCCGTAATTCCGAAACCGGGAATCCACGGTCTTTGATTAGAACTATCTATACCACGATACACATAGTCAGCTAGTAGAAATAATCCAGCTACCATGTTGATTAACATGAGGGTGATGTAGTCGATAAACACGATTAACCTCTTAATTTAACAAGCTCTTGACTCTGCGTCTCATTTTTCAGTTTTTGGTGAATCTACCAGCTTTTTTCTTTATTATTTTATACCTAAAGATAGATACTAAAGAAAAGCAATGTTCTAGATATACACTGTTACCCATTTGTGCAAGTTTTTAACTTAGTTGCTTGTGAACACGTTTTATACTGGAGTAATTATGAGTAAAAAATCAGGATGTGTTAACTGGCACTTTTCTAACGAGTTAGCAGTAAAACTTAACTTTCTTCCACGTGTATCCGCCCTTTGGTAGACTTGAAAACTGAAATAGGCAGATGAAACGACGCAAATTCAAGCAGCTGAGAGGGCAAACTCTGTGGAAAATACACTTGGTTTAGAGATTATTGAAGTAGTAGAACAAGCCGCGATCGCATCTGCAAAGTGGATGGGCAAAGGCGAAAAAAACATCGCTGACCAGGTAGCTGTGGAAGCTATGCGGGAGCGGATGAATAAAATCCACATGCGCGGTCGCATTGTGATTGGGGAAGGCGAACGTGACGACGCGCCGATGCTATACATCGGGGAAGAAGTTGGTATCTGTACCCAACCAAATGCCGAAAGTGTCTGTAACCCTGATGAATTAATTGAAATTGATATCGCCGTTGACCCCTGTGAAGGTACCAACTTGGTAGCTTATGGACAACCTGGTTCGATGGCTGTCTTGGCAATTTCTGAAAAGGGTGGATTATTTGCTGCTCCTGACTTTTACATGAAGAAGTTAGCAGCACCCCCCGCAGCTAAGGGCAAGGTAGACATCAACAAGTCAGCAACAGAAAACCTCAAAATTCTCTCTGAGTGTCTAGATCGGAGTATTGAAGAACTTGTGGTCGTAGTCATGAAGCGCGAACGCCACAACGATTTAATTAAGGAAATCCGTGAGGCTGGAGCGAGAGTCGCCCTAATTTCAGACGGTGATGTGGGTGCAGCTATAAGCTGTGGTTTTGCTGGAACCAATATCCACGCTCTGATGGGTATTGGTGCGGCTCCTGAAGGCGTAATCTCAGCAGCAGCAATGCGTGCTTTGGGTGGACACTTCCAAGGTCAACTGATCTACGATCCAGCTGTAGTCAAAACAGGTCTGATTGGAGAAAGCAGAGAAGCCAACATCGATCGCTTAAAGTCTATGAATATTAATGACCCCGATAAGGTCTATGATGCTCATGAACTGGCATCTGGTAAAACTATTCTGTTCGCGGCTAGCGGCATTACCAGTGGTAATCTCATGCAAGGTGTACGTTTCTTCAAAGACGGGGCAAGAACTCAAAGCTTGGTAATTTCTAACCAATCGAAAACTGCTCGATTTGTTGATACAATTCACTTGTTTGGTGAACCAAAAGTTCTCCAACTGAACTAATTTTTAGGGAATGGGGAATGGTAAAAGTAAGGGTAAAGCATTTGGAAAGAAATGTTTCTATAAAACGGAAAAATCATCACCAAAATGCTTTACCTTTACAGTAGTTAGTAGTTAGTAGTTAGTGATTAATGGTTGGTTGGAAAACTATCAACCAATAAACAAAAGTTCCCCATTCCCTATTCTTACTTAATACCAGATTGCCAACTACCAATTAGTAACTACGATTTAGCAAATGAATATAGCAGTGGTGGGGTTAAGCCATAAAACAGCCCCAGTAGAAGTCCGGGAAAAACTGAGCATTCCAGAACCACAAATTGAAAGTGCGATCGCTCAACTGGCCAGCTATCCTCATATTGATGAAGTTGCAATTCTTAGCACTTGTAACCGCCTGGAAATTTACATTGTCACCAGTGAAGCAGACCAAGGTATTCGGGAAATAACACAGTTTCTTGCGGAATATAGTAAATTGCCCGTGATTTCTCTGCGACAACACTTATTTATGCTGCTGCATGATGATGCCGTGATGCACGTTATGCGGGTAGCAGGTGGTTTAGATAGTCTGGTACTCGGAGAAGGTCAAATTCTGGCTCAGGTGAAGACTACTCACAAACTGGGACAGCAATATAGTGGTATAAAAACCATTTTGAATCGATTATTTAAACAAGCGTTAACAGCTGGTAAGCGGGTTCGTACTGAAACTAGTATTGGTACTGGCGCTGTCTCTATCAGTTCGGCTGCTGTGGAGTTAGCACAAATTAAAGTGGCAAATTTAGCTGCTTGCAGAGTAGTAATTCTGGGTGCTGGTAAAATGTCGCGGCTGCTGGTGCAACACCTAATTTCTAAAGGTGCTGTGGAAATTAGTATTGTAAATCGCTCTCGCGATCGCGCCCTAGAATTAACAAAGCAATTCCCTCAGCAACCGATCAATATTCATCCGCTATCGGAAATGATGAGCGTAATTGCCGATAGTGATTTGGTGTTTACAAGTACTTCAGCAACAGAGCCAATACTTGACCGTGCCAAATTGGAAATGGTTTTAGAAGTTCAGCGCTCTTTAATGTTATTTGATATTTCTGTGCCGCGTAATGTTCATGCGGATGTAAATGAATTGGAAAATGTGCAAGCGTTTAATGTCGATGATTTGAAGGCAGTAGTAGCGCAAAACTACGAAAGCCGTCGCAAGATTGCACAAGAAGCCGAGCGACTTTTAGAGGAAGAAGTGGAAGCCTTTGATATTTGGTGGCGCAGTTTAGAAACTGTTACCACTATTAGCTGTCTGCGAAATAAAGTCGAAACCATCCGCGAACAAGAGTTAGAAAAAGCTTTATCGAGATTGGGTTCGGAATTTGCTGAAAAACATCAAGAGGTGATTGAAGCATTAACACGGGGAATTGTCAATAAAATTTTACATGACCCGATGGTACAATTGCGATCGCAGCAAGATGTTGAAGCCAGACGGCGCTGTATGCAAACTCTGCAAATGCTGTTCAACCTCGATGCAGAGGAACAATTTAGTTAAATTAAACAATAAGTTAGATCCCCGACTTCTTAAAGAAGTCGGGGATCTGAGCTTTTAAATTAGATATACTTCTAATTAGATAGACATCTAATTAGAAGTTAGTTATGCAACCAGAGCAATTTAACATCTTACTGCGCTTTTTCAAGGCATTAGCGGATGATAGCCGATTGAAGATTGTAGGTATTTTGGCGAATCAGGAATGCAGCGTTGAAGAATTGGCGGCGCTACTGCAACTCAAGGAACCGACGGTATCTCATCATTTGGCGAAACTTAAAGAGCTAAATTTGGTGACAATGCGCCCAGAGGGTAATAGCCGTCTATACCAGTTGGATAGCGAGGCTTTACAAAGCATTAGTAAGGAAATTTTCACACCTGAGAAAATAGCATCTTTAATTGAAGATGTGGATACTGAAGCTTGGGAAAGCAAAGTGTTGAAAAACTATTTCGAGGACAATCGCCTCAAAGAAATTCCTGCTAGTCGGAAAAAGCGTCTAGTTATTCTTAAGTGGTTAGCAAACCAGTTTGATGTCGGAGTCAATTACCCTGAACGTTTGGTAAATGATATTCTCAAACGCTACCATGTTGACTGCGCCACCCTGCGACGAGAGTTAATTGCTTGCCAGTTAATGCAGCGAGAAAATGGGATTTATTGGCGTATAAAATAGATATAAAAGATGAGCAAATCACACAATCATAGGTTGTATTTTTATGCAGTTAGAAACCAAAAAATTCGATTACACACCTGAAGAGTATTTAGAACTTGAAGAAAAAGCGGAATATAAAAGCGAATACCGTAATGGAGAAATTGTACCGATGACGGGTGGCACTACAAATCATAATAAAATCGCAGGCAACTTTTATGCTTATTTAAAGTTTGGTTTGAGAGGCAATAATTATGATGTTTATATTGGTGATGTGCGTTTGTGGATACCCCGTTATCGACAGCATACATATCCCGATGTGATGGTGATTGAGGGACAACCTATTTATACGGGAACCAGCACAACAACCGTTATGAACCCGATGTTAATTGCTGAAGTTTTATCTAAATCGACTAAAAATTACGATCAAGGCGATAAGTTTCTTTATTATCGCTCTATTCCAGAATTCAAGGAATATATTTTAATTGATCAATATCAGTATCATGTGATGCAGTATGTAAAAACTGCGGAAAGTCAATGGTCATTTACTGAACTTGAACATGAATCTGCAATTTTATCACTGCAAACGGTTGATTTTCAAATTGAATTGCGCGACCTTTATGAACAAGTCAATTTTGCAGAAAATAACGAAGATTAAAATAATTCGTAATGGGCTACACCCCGCTACGCTAACGTAATTCGTAATTCGTAAGAACTCTCAACAATGTTAAAAAAAGAAATTTTATAGAACTATTGTCAAAAATCACCTATCGAATCGGGATTGTAATTACAAACTCTGCACCCTGTTCCGGTAATGAAATGCACCGTAACGAACCACCATGTTTTTCAGTAATAATCTGGTAGCTAATTGATAATCCCATACCAGTACCTTTACCAACAGGTTTTGTGGTGAAAAAGGGGTCAAATAGATGTGACTGGATTGCTTCTGGAATCCCTGTGCCATTATCAGCAATTTGAACAACGACATTTTCATTCACCTGGGCTGAAGAAATCCGAATTATTGGTTCTGGACAAATCCCATTTTGAAAAGCCTCTTCTAAAGCATCAATCGCATTTGCCAAGATGTTCATAAATACCTGATTTAATTGTCCTGCAAAGCACTGAATTTTAGGTATTTCACCATAGTCTTTAATCACTGTGATTTGAGGGCGATGGCTTTGGGATTTGAGACGATATTGTAAAATTAACAGGGTACTGTCAATCCCTTCATGGATATCAGCGGTTTTAAACTCGGCCTCATCTAAACGAGAGAAGATTCTTAAACTAAGGACAATTTCCCGGATGCGACTGGCTCCAATCTTCATAGAAGTCAACATTTTAGGCAAATCTTCTGTTAAATATTCAATATCAGCTTCTTCTTTAGCATTTTGAATTTCTGGTTCTGGGTAGGGGTAATATTTTTGATAAAGTTGAAGTAACCACAATAACTGTTGAGTATAATCATCAGTGTGCTTGAGATTGCCATAGATAAAATTAACTGGATTGTTGATTTCATGAGCAATACCAGCAACCAACTGTCCTAAAGAAGACATTTTTTCTTTCTGGATTAATTGGGACTGAGTAAGCCTAAGTTCTTGTAAAGTTTGCTTGAGAACAATATTTTTTTGTCGCAGTGCTTGTGTTCGTTCTTCTATTTTATCTTCTAGTGTTTGGCTATAAACTTCTAGCTTTTGATTCGCTTCATATTGTTCTGCTAGCAGTACCTTTACCTGTTGAATTAACTGGTTAAAAGAAATGGCTAAGATTCCAACCTCGTCTTCAGTTGTTACGGGAGCTTGGAGATCAAAATTAGATTCTTGAGTAACTCGTTGTGCCACATGTGTGACAGCTTTAAGTGGACGAGTAATTGTTCGCGAAATTAAAAACCCAGTAATTGCTAAAATACCGCTTCCCAACAAAAATAATAATCCTAAATGTTGCCATAATTTATATTGAGCAACCTCTAACAATGATATGGAATACAACACTGTAGTTGTTAAAGACTGACTTGCTCCTGTAAATACGATACTTTTGGCTAAATAGTTTTTGTTATCAATAGTAATTCGCCTAGCGGGCAAATCAGGAAGAGGAAATTGCCAAGTTCCGCTTTTGGATGCCAACAAGGTTGCCGCAACTACACGATTTTGTCTCTGGACAATCAGATGTTTAGAGGAACCCGCAGCAATTTGTTGCAGTAGAGTATCGTCTACTAAGTTACCAATGATGATTCCTCCCAAGAGTCCTGCTGATGATTTGATTCCATTTGTTACTACTTGTAGAACTTGTTGCTTGCCTTCTACATCTACCAAATCGACTAAATGCGCTCCTCTACTAGCAGTGCTAGTAACTATTTTGTCTAGAAACTTGGCTTGACTTAACGAGTTATTCCGTAAATCTATGAGGACATTGCCCTGAGTATCGATTACCTTAATCCAATCCAATTTCAAAATAGACTTCAGTGGTAATAATATCTGCAAAAGCAACCCTTGATTACGCTGTTTAACAGCCTGATTCAGCATATCTCGATTAGCAATTAGCTCGATTTCAGTTTCTAGTGTTTGCTGTTCATGCTGAAAATCCTGATAAACTCGTTCGCTAAAACTACCAATTTGTTGGCTAAAGTTCTGATTCAAACTATCCGTAAACCACTGTCCTAACACGACTAAGCCCAACATAAAGACGCTAAGACAAACTGCAAGCAGCGGTAGAACAATTTTTTGGCTGAGTCTCAGCCCCCTGAAAAATCTCTGCATGGGATATTCAATTTATTTTGCAGTAACAAAGCCATTATTTTGTAGTAGTTTTTCACCTTCTTTGCTAAAGATAAAATCAATAAAACCCTGAGTAGTTGCTGAAGGTGATTTTTCCCAAAGAATACCTATGTTACGCACCATTTGATATTTACCAGTGGCAAAGTTTTGTGCTTTAGGAGCAACACCATTGAGACTGAGATGATTAACAGGTAATTTATTGATGAGGGAAGATGCCAAAGAAAAAGCACCGAGGGAATTAGGAGTGATTTGTAAGGTTTCGATCAGTTCTCCCTCTTTATTCAAAATCACGGCTTTAGCTGTAGTCTTTTCTTCTCCCAAATAATATTTTCGTAATAACTTTTTTGCTGACTCGTCTTCGGGTCTATCCAAGAGTACAATGTCTGCGTTAGCACCGCCTAATTCTCGCCAATTGGTGATGTCACCTTTGTAAATGGATTTTAATTGCTTGGTTGATAAGTTAGTAACACCTTTAACACTGTTATGGGTGGCGACAACTAACAAATCTTGTGCAAGTTCACGATATTGAATTTTCCCGTTATTTTCTTCTGGTTTGAGTTTATGACTGCTACCAGCGATATCAATAATATCGTTTTTTAGGGCTGCGATCGCACCTTCGGATTGGCTATTGGGGATAAACTCAACTTTGACAGTTTTATTTTGGGATTGATAAGCTTGTGCTAAAAGTTTTAAAACCGTTGCTGTTGAACTGGAACCACCAATTTTGATAATTTTTTGAGTTTGAGAATCGGCTTGGTTAGTAACTTGATTAGTATTGGTTAAATCAGTTGGTTTGACTGAGTTACAACCGCACATACCAAAAAAGATGATGCCGACAATCGTTAACTGAGCAATCTTTTTCATAAGTGAGTCTTTAAATTCCAAAATCCGATATCTGTCCTAAACTTTCATAACTTAATATTCCCGAATACTTATAAAATGTAACGGGTAAATGCAATAATTCATGATAAATAAAATCCCCGCTTTATTTGATAAGTCGGGGATATGTGACTTTCATTAGCAAATATATTTTTTACTTCACAAAATTATTTTCCTAAATAAGCTTATAAAACTTTTGGAGGTCATGCCATCTTGACGCTTCCAAGTGATAATGCTGTTCAGTTGCTACTAAATTCACTAAATTTGTGTTTCTCCCTCGGTAAAAATAGGAGGCCACAATTCAGTAACAGGCAATTCCCAACCAGGAAAAAGTTCTGGTATGGTTAAAATATCGCCATTTTCTAAAACTATAGGTTCGCCTGTAGAGCGATAAATTGTAACTGTCTCTTCATCAGGATCAATGAGAATGCCGACGATCGCTCCTAATTCTATAAATTTCAGAATTTTGGCTGCTATAAGTTTAATTTTATCGCTCTGAGATTTAATTTCTACCACCAAGTCAGGGACAAGTTCTCCAAAGTAACGAGGACTTTGGAGAAGTCGGGAAGCTCGAACAAAGGAAACATCAGGCGCTTTGAGGTTTGTATCTGGCATGATGAAACCGCCAGCAGAATCAAATACTCTTCCCCAGCGACGAGGATTTATCCAAGCAAAGAGAAAGGCAATGAGACGACTACTGATTTCGCTGGATACAATATCTGACGGGCCCATTATTGAAATTTTCCCATTGTCGAGTTCCAGCTGGTAATCTAAACCTGCTTCGGTAAAAGCTGTTTGAACTTGCTCTAAATCTCTGATTGTCATCATTGACATAAAAAGCTTTTTCTACTGAGATATACAACACGATTTTAACAAGAGCCAAATTTCCGAAGATTTGACACTGTATGGAACTTTCTCTCAAACCGTTCCCTACCAGCGAATCAGAGCAAGAATAAAAGCCTCTCCCACACAGGGAGAGTTTTGGAGGAGAAAGCTAATCGCACTTTATTTTCCCAAATACGCCTCTAGAACTTTGGGATTAGTTTGAATCTCTGCTGGTGTACCATCAGCCAAATTCTGCCCTTCAGCAAGTACCCAAACACGATCGCACAAGGACATAACAACATCCATATTGTGTTCGATAATCAGAAAGGTCATCCCGTCTTGGCGATTCCAAGTGATAATGCGATCGCAAATATCATCAATCAATCTCGGATTCACCCCGGCTGCTGGTTCATCCAACAAAATTAACTTGGGATTAGTCATCAGCGCCCGTCCCATTTCCAGCAGTTTCCGTTGTCCACCAGACAAGCAACCAGCATAATCGTGTGCTTTTTTTGCCAAGCCCACTGATTCTAATAAAAACATTGCCCGCTCTTGCAGTTGCTTTTCTTCCTTAGCGACAACGTGCGGTTGCAACTGCACCTGCCAAAAATTTTCACCCGTTTGTTTTTGCGCCGCCAGCAGCATATTTTCTAACACCGACAACCGCGAGAGAGTTCGTGCAACCTGAAAGGTGCGGATTACACCCTGCTGGGCGATTTGATATGGTTGCAAATTGTGAATCGGTTCGCCGTCAAAAATCACTCGTCCCTTATCTGGGCGAATGAAGTTTGAGAGTAAGTTAAATAAAGTAGTTTTACCAGCACCATTGGGGCCAATCAAGCCCGTAATGCTGCCTTTAGCAACTTCGATTCTGGCTTCATTAACTGCTTTGACACCACCAAAGCTTTTAGAAAGTCCCGTGGCTGCCAAAAGGGGAAGTGGGGATGAATAGTTATTTACCAAGGGTGAGTTCCTCTTTTTTCCCTAAGATACCTTGAGGACGCCAAATCATCAGTACCATCAAAATTAATCCGATTACCATGATGCGAAATGCACCCAAACGTGCTTCATCAAGGGGAACGATTCTGGGTAAGACTTCTCGCGTCAGCGCATCGTAAGCAAAGAAAATTACTGCACCTACAATTGTGCCGACATTATTTCCAGAACCGCCTAAAATCACCATAATCCAAGTGTCAAAGGTGATCTGCGGTTGAAAATTATCGGGGTAAATGGCGCTGAGTTGCCAAGCAAAGAAAGCACCAGCGATACCTGCGATCGCACCTCCAAGCATGAGAGATTGTAATTTATACCAAAATACATTTTTTCCCAGCGCCTTGGGAATTTCTTCATCTTCACGGATAGCTTTGAGAATTCTACCCCAAGGCGATCGCACCAAAATTTCTAAGCGCCAGTATACAAATGCTAAAACCAACAGCAACACCAGCATTAAACCCGCTTTTGGGTTGTAATTATACAGTCCAATCACCCCGGAAATATAAATCGCTGCCGCCAAAACTGCTAACACAATTCCCACAGCCAAGCGGGATATAAATTCTTGTTTGCTAGTTGTCCTTTTGCCCAAATCAGTAGTCCGAGATATTTGGGTAGTACGAATCCATCGCCACAATGTAAAAAAAGTTATGGCAGCTAGCAGCGTTAACAACCCAATCATCACTAATCTGACAAACAAATTCGGCTCTGTGGATAGGGGTATGGGATAACTTTGGACACCAAACGCCCCAGAAATCCAAGTATCACCCACAGGTAATTCCTGATTATTCACCACCAAACGAATTAATTCGCCCGTACCAATGGTGACAATTCCTAGATAATCTTCTCGTAAGCGGAGAGTCACAAAACCAATTATCAAACCCAATAAGGCTGCGACAATTGCCCCAGCCAGTGCCGATACAAGTAGGGGTACGCCTTTTAAGCTTAACAATACCGTTGTATACGCTCCCAGAGTCATGAAAGCAATATGACCAAAGTTAATTAATCCCGTAAAGCCCCACTGTAAATTCAGTCCTAATGCGAATAGAGCAAAAAGTGCTGTAGAAATTGCTAAGAAAATGAGATAGTCAAGCATATTGAATTATTTGGTCATTTGTCATTGGTCATTCTGCTCCCCTGCTCCCCCGCCCCTCTGCCCCCCTGCCCTCCTCGCCGGGCGAATAAATTTTAGCGTAGCTTGAGCGTAGCTAATTTTATGGGAATACTATTTATTGTTGGTGTTTGGTGGTAGGGAATAATTGACGTATGAATTTGCTGCGACTTAGAATGCATCACTTAATCGAGCAATTAGGCGATGACGATTTGCAAGACATTTGGAATGTTCTTGAGGCTTTACATTATGACTTTTATATGCTCAAAGCGATACAAAAAGTCAAGCGATCGCAGCAACCGTGGGATATCTTAACCCATGAAGAAGCGGTAAGACTGTTGATGTTTTTCTGATTCAGCAGCGCTTTTGAGCTAGTGCCAGTGGCCCCTCAAGTTTTGGTGAAGGTAACGCCCAGTGAGTCTGGAAATGCGCTATGCCAGGTCTTTTTTACTAGACCTGAAAAATTTAGAACCTGCCGCCTACGAGCGGGTGCATGATTTTGTCTTTATTGAGTTAGCCCAAAAGTGGCAACTGACTGATTTAAAAGAACTGCGGCAGCTTGATAGTGAAGGCATTTTTCACCGCTTCACCCTCGATAATTACCTGATTGGTATAGAAATTAGGGGTGAAATTGTGAAATTTCTGCGTGTCATCCCTATGCCAGATGTTTAAAGTGAAGAGTCAATCAATTTTGGATTTTGGAATTGCGGATTTTGGATTTGTTCCACCCACGTTCGCTTTCTTGGCACGTTCGCGGTAGCGTCTGGTAAAGAAGTGCGGGGCATCAACCGAAATAATTTTTAATCTAAAACTTGTACTGAGCGGAGTCGAAGTATCTAAAATTTAAAATCTAAAATTGGCACGGTCAAAGGAACACTGAAAACTGTAAACTGTATAAGGCTAGGCAGGGATCGCTATAACCTTACATTAAACTGGTTTTTGAGAAAACACTTTATTTGAGATTTCCCTATGGATGCTAGGGCACTTTGGCAACGATACCAAAACTGGTTATATTTCCACGAGGGATTGGGACTGTACTTAGACATCAGTCGAATGCGGTTCGATGATGCCTTCGTGGATTCGTTGCGGCCGAAGTTTGAGAAGGCGTTTGCGGATATGGCTCAACTGGAGAAGGGTGCGATCGCAAATCCCGACGAGAACCGCATGGTTGGACATTACTGGCTGCGAAATCCTGATTTAGCGCCAGCTCCAGAACTTACACAAGAAATAGTCCAAACCTTAGAACTAATCGAAGCCTTTGCGGAAAAAGTCCAAACAGGTGCTATTCATCCTCCCAGAGCAAGCCGCTTCACGGATATTATCTCCATTGGTATTGGTGGTTCCGCTCTCGGCCCCCAATTTGTCGCGGAAGCTCTCGCTCCTGATTTCCCACCCCTGAAACTTCACTTTATCGATAACAACGATCCCGCAGGTATCGATCGCGTTATCAATCATCTCCGAAATAGCCTCGCCAGCACTTTGGTTTTGGTAATCTCCAAATCTGGAGGAACACCAGAACCTCGCAACGGCATGATTGAAGTTAAAAAAGCATACGCCGGACACAATTTGGAATTTGCTCAATATGCGGTAGCAATTACCAGCGTTGATAGCAACCTCGATAAGCTGGCCAAAGAGGAAGGCTGGCTGGCCAGATTTCCGATGTATGACTGGGTAGGAGGACGCACCTCAGAAATGTCTGCTGTGGGGCTAGTACCAGCCGCATTACAAGGGATTGATGTTCGCGCTATGCTAGATGGCGCAAAAGAGATGGATGACGCTACCCGCGTCCCAGATGTAAAAAATAACCCAGCAGCCTTGCTTGCTTTGTCTTGGTACTTTGCAGGTAATGGAAAGGGCGAAAAAGATATGGTTGTTCTACCTTACAAGGACAGCTTATTTTTATTCAGTCGCTATTTGCAACAGCTGGTGATGGAATCCTTGGGCAAGGAAAAAGACTTAGACGGCAACGTTGTCCATCAAGGTATAGCCGTTTATGGTAACAAAGGCTCAACAGATCAACACGCTTATGTCCAGCAGTTACGCGAGGGTGTAGCGAATTTCTTTGCTACCTTCATCGAAGTGTTGGAAGATCGTCAAGGCCCATCCACTGAAATAGATCCAGGAGTTACATCAGGCGATTATCTTTCCGGTTTTCTCCAAGGAACCCGACAAGCGCTTTATGAAAATCACCGCGATTCGATTACAGTCACGATTCCCCAAGTTAATCCCCGAACTGTAGGGGCATTAATTGCTTTGTACGAACGTGCTGTTGGTTTATATGCTAGTTTGGTCAACGTCAACGCGTACCATCAACCAGGAGTAGAAGCTGGCAAAAAAGCTGCCGCCTCCATTCTCGATTTACAAACACGAGTAGTAGCAGTGCTACAAAAAGAAAAAACTCCCCTTACTCTTGACGAACTCGCCGAGAAGGCAGGCGCATCAGACCAAGTTGAGGCAATTTACAAGATTTTGCGTCACATCCATGCCAATCAGCGGGGTGTAGTTTTACAAGGCGATCTTCAGAAACCCGGTAGTTTGACCGTTTCTGCTAGCTGATAGCTCTAGTCTAATTATCACTTTTTGTCCAGAATTGTTGTCTCAACAATTTTTTATTGTGAAGCATCCTAAATAGAAGATATATCTTCTGTCTAGGATGCTTCACTGTATAGTTCGTAATTCGTAATTCGTAATTAAGTTTTATCACTCAATACCGTTTCGTCTAAGTATTGCTTTTTTCTCTTCCTTTACCTAATTACGACTTATTTTAATTATGAATTGCCATCAGGCGTTGATTAAAGTAACTCTTGGGTAAGAAACAGCGATCGGGTAAAAAAGGATTGTTGAGATTTTGACATAAGAAAGTACTGGGTTTATCTCGATGACAAAATGGTGGCACAATTCCCCAGTGTTCTGCTAGCCAAATCCAGTATCCTATTTCAATTCTGCCGTAGCTTGAGACCGGGAGAATCTCTCCAACACTGTTGTTAATAGATACTAAATCTGAAGATGATTTGATTTCAATTAACAACCAAGCTAACTCATCTACAGAAAAGTAATAGCCGTTTTCGGCAGCGATATCAACAAACTGCTGTGGATCTTTAGCTATTAGCAATTCTTCTTTGAGAGATGGCGTTTTTTGTGCAAAATCAAAAAGATCCCAAATCTGTCTTCTCGTAACTAGAAACCAGGCGAGTTCTTCTGCGGTCAAATTGTAACCGTTTTCTGTTGCTAACTTTAGAAACGGCTCAAGGCTATCGGTTTCTGCTAGTTGACTTTTTAACTGGAAAGTTTGCTCTACTAATGACAAGAAATCAATAATTTTTTGCCATGTAACTTTGTCAAAGTTTTTGTTAACTTTTATTTTTTCTTTCCAATAAATGTATTTATCTTCTTTAAGAAAGAAATTCCAAATTTGATAATACATGGGTCATTTTGCCTAAGCTTTAAACTTGGTAGAGGTTTGTGATGAATGAACACCAGTGTAGTAAGTATAATGTGTTTCTTCGACAGTACTAAACTTTTCTATCATGTAAATGAAGTTACACAGTGGCTAAGTATGAATTTTCTGTAAAGTTTGTCACTACAAATAACATTTACTGAGGGAAAGATGAAAGATTGCGATGCCTTGGCGTGGGCTACATCTAAGATTTTTATTGCTTCTCATAAAATAAAATTAAGTCAATAGATAGTATTAATTATTCATGAAGTAATTAATTGTAAAGCAATCTGTACTTTAGTTATTTTGAAACGAACCGCAAAGTATGCAAAGAGCGCGAAGAGAAGAAAAGAGATATATTTTACTACATTTAGTTAATAGGTAAATCGCGGAGAAAGTAAAGCGATCGCTTTTCCAATCACTACCTTTAATTCGTCCTAAATAGCCTGTTAAAGGTGAGGAAAGTTCTATCAGAATTTCGTGCATTTCTGGTGTTTTGATTGGCTGTAGCGGATGTGAGCCAAAATACGCACCATGTAGAGATTCAACACCAGCAGATTCTATACCTGAGTTTTCTAAATAGTTTTTAACAAGCTGAACAATGTGCGATCGCAACCTTATAGATTGTTCAACTTTATCAATATAAATATTAATTTTATCTTCAGCTAAACCAAAAGGAGCTTGTTGCAAACACTCTTTTAGTTCTAATAAGTTGATAGAGTTTTTGTAGTGTGCTTGCAGTTCAACTAGTTTTTGTAGTGTTTCAGGGCTAATAACATTCATTTGATTTTCGGTAGCTGTTCTTGATGCGTAAAAATTTAATTCTCCGGCGGCTATAATTAATTTAATAGAATTGTCATACTGAAATTTACCAAGATGGTTCATACCTATTTTTAATAACTGTGCAGGTGTACCATCAGGAACTTTCTCAGTTTTAGTTGCTTTGCACTCTCCTACTATTGGATAAGGTTGTTCAGCGTAAAAATCCATGCCTCCTGCGCCACCCATTGCATCTGGATTCAAACCTGAACCTGTAAAGCCTAATTTTAGTAATCCTCTACGAACCAATTTTTCAAATGTATGTCCGTCGCTAGAGTTTCCAACTTCAGCAATTTTATGAATCCAAGGTAAGTCTAAATCTAATGAATTGGTTGGTTTATCGCTACTCCAACCCAAAAATACTTTGATATCGTCGTCTAATTGTTTCGCTGCTGGTTGGCTAATGCTTAGGGATGCGATCGCACTCTGCAATTCTTCCAATTCAGGATGCAGCGGTGGCTGTCGATTTTCTAACTGATGCTTGCGTTGGGCGAAGGTGCGATCGTTTAATACTGGTTTTGTATCAGCAACATTAATAAACTGTGGCACAGGAATAAATTGGCTGTTTGAATTTACGGCAATTTCAATTGATTTAGGCAACTGATATACTCGCAGATATACCAAGAAAATATTTTGACGTTGCGTTAATATTTCCTGTAAACCTTCTTTCGTCCAAATAGTTAGCTGTGATAAATAAGCTAAAGATTCAGCATTATTGAGAATTTGGCACATCTCACATCTCGCCCAAGCTTTTATCAAGGCTGTTTTATAAGCTAGAAGGGGCAGTTTTAACTGTTCCTCATCTGGAAGTAAGTTCATTTGCTGAGGTTGTATTAAAACACCCTCACTATTTAGCTGTGTGAATGCACTTTGAGCAATTGGTAAAAAACTTGGGCGATAGTACTGCTCAACTGGTAGTAAATTAATTGACGCGTCTGTTGGACAAAGAGCAAATTCTCGCCCTAGAGTAATAAATTTATTAGGCATTACTGCAATTATTCTTCCTTGCAACAATGCCTCAATTTCTGATGCTGGTAAACGTAAAGCGGTATTAATCATTATCCCGGAAATAAATCATTTGTATCAACATTTATGGTGTTTGTAATCTCTGATCGAGTTACGTTACTACCCTCAGTTTCTTCATTGATAGCATCTTGAGGAACTTGCCCTGATGGATCACTCAGAATTTCACGAATAAGATAATTATCAACTGCTATTTTGTGTTCGTAAATAAAATCAAGTATTTCTTCTTCACTAAATTCATAATCTTCACGCGCATAAAAAACTAATAAAATAGCTAAAAGTGGTTTTATATCTTCGCTTTTAAGCAATACCCATTCTCCACCTAGTTTAGGTGATAATAGCTGACTTAGATATTCTTGAGCCTTAGCAGCACCTTTATTAACTTGCTTAGAACGAACTAAACATCCACGAGTCAAATCAAACTTTTTGTAATCAATTAATCGCTTCAATGTTGCCTGAACAAACATTCCGCCTGATTCTTGTAGTACAGCTACTCCAATTTTGATTGTTTTACCATTTTCTTTGCCAACGATTTTGAAGTCTAGATATCCTTTATCAGCTGCTTTAGCTGTAATTTCTGTAATATCTTCAATTTTGAATTTTTCTATAGTTTCTCCAATTAGTGCAGAAAAGCCTAACCATAGTGAATCAGCAAGCACAACTTTATCATCCATATAATCTTGTATAGTGCTTGCAAGTCCCTCTAATTCTTTAATGTAAGCAGATTCTACAGGGTTCTTGGGTGGTATTAGAGGTTGTGGCTCTGTAGTAACTTTAAAATTTTCGGCACACCACTTTAATACTCTTCTAACAATAGGTCTTTCTTTTCCTAATTCTCTCAATTTATCTTCGTCAAAAGGATATACTAGGTGCGGCGGTGTTAGTCCTTTTTCATCATAAAAATCTTTTAACCACGTAGCAACTAAAGTTACAACATCATCAGAGTTGAGATACTTTAACTCCAGAACTTTTTCACCAATTCGATCTACTACTGCTTCAGCATAAGATAAGACTTTGACTTGATGAACCCATGTTTCAGCATACATAGCTGTTAGCAAAACACCACTTTTAATGCTGTTGTACAAATCCTTAGCTATACCAGCAACAACTTGTGCTTTAGTAAAACCTGCCTCATTACATTCTGGTACATCTAATTCATCAAAACAAATCACTATTGGTTTATAGCGCCCTATTAAATCAAGAATTTGACGAATTGTAGTAAAAGATTCTGCTTCTTTATCTTGGTTACTAGGATTTGCTAAACCCATTTCGTCTGCTTTCGACTGTGGTAAGTTCCTGCCAGACAACCAGTTGATAGCAAAGGATTCATGACCTGAATCAGGAGAAAGTGTCCATATTATAGCTGTAAGAATATCAGGGTTTTCGATATCAGGCTTGATTGATAGTATCTTATCTCTCAAAATATCAACAACTCGTGGATTTTTTGCCAAAGCTCCTGGGAATTGATTAACAAGTTGTTGCGGTGTATGATTTTTGTTGAAAGCTTCGTTGATCAGAGCGGTTGCTAATTCTCGCCATTGACTTACCCCTTGACTACCAATTTGTTTAAGGCTATTAGCAAGATTCCGCAAAAATTCAGTTTTAATTCGGTTTAAGTCAGCGCACTCACTCATATAGACAAACAATGCAGTCCCATCAGCCTGAAGGCGATGTCTAATCCTACTAATGAGGTGGCTTTTGCCTAATCCTTTTTCAGCAGTAATGGTGACACCAAAGATGTGGCGCTGTCCAAGGCGAACTTTCTCAATGGCTTCAAAAATAGTATCTGAAACCTGAGCATTTAAAGAAGGTACATCAGGAAAACCCTTTCCCCAAACATCTTGACTTCTAACTACTAAAGGTCTATCAAAAGGATTTTGGCTTGCAATGGCATTAGTGATGTCTGTAATTGCAGATGAGGAGCTATTCATAAATTTGGTGTGAGACAGATATTGAATGGCGATAATTCAAGAATCAAAAGTATTCAGAAAGTTGGGTTTATGAGTTCAAACGCTTGGCATAGCAGCGCAATCCGCTCACTTCTGTGGTTATAGAATCTTCTATCTGTGCTGGATCATTGTCTGGTAAGCTACCGCCTTGTAGTTGCAAAATGTCGTTAGCCTGCATTTCTAACAACCATTCATTGAAATTGGAACGACTAATGCGATCGCCTATTTCTCTCCTGATGCGATAAATTGGCACCAGATCATCTAGGTTGTAGTTTTGGTTAAGCTTGTCGTAGACTTCTAACGCCACTGATTTAAACTCGTTGTAAGACGCGATTCCTTTGGAAAGCTTCGCTAACGCCCCGTTACCATTAACCAGTACATCTGCACCAGTTACCGCAACATCAATCTGACTAATCCACCGCAACAACGCATTCGCCGCCCAAGTTCCGACAATCGTCCCTTCAAACTTAAACTCGCCGCTCCTCAAACCCTCACCCAACGCCTCTAAACCCTTGCCAGATGTCAGAGAATATCCCTTTTTGGAAATTGCGATCGCACCCTGCTTCTGTAATTCCTCGAATATGCCCTGATAATCTGCTACCTTCTGGCTTTTGGATACAATTCGCTTAGTGAGTTGACCCTTCTTAACTTCTTGCTGCACTCCTCCCAAATCCCACAAAGCCAAAAGAAGACGAGTACTAGTATTTTTTGATGTCATATTGAGTGTATTTTTTGAGAAAAAGCATCATAGTAACTGTATCTTTCTAAGTTATTTATGCAGAAAAAATAACCGAGAAATTGCTGAAGATTTCGGCGTTTTAGCTAAATAGACTCATCAAAAATCAACAATATATTTCCTTGGGATGAATGCAGTTTCTCTCAAAGGCGGGATGGAATGCTTGAGAAAATCGACGATCATGACAGAGAAAGGCTGTAGCTGTGCAGTTGTAAATTAAGTGGTATATGTTTTTTCAATTCCCAGCGAAATAACAAGAATTCCAACTTTGTTTTTGCAACAGCAAGGCTTTTAGCAAATACAGGTGAGAACGAAATCCAATGAACACAATATATAAAGAACGTAAAATAGTTTCGCGTCTATTTGCAGTGCTGCTTTCGGCATTGTTAATGGTGCCCTTGCTGAGTAGCTGCGGAGGCGGTTCCCAAAAGGCTAATGTTCCACCACCAGTAGATGACACCATTGGTAGAACAGTGAGCGATCGCACAAACCAAACCGAAGTTAAGAAAGGATTGGGTACGGGGCAAAAAGTGGCACTTTTGGCGGGAGCTGCGGCACTTTACTATATGTACAACCAGCATAAAAATGCTCCCCAAGAAGGAGCGCAAGGTAAATACTATCTATCCAAGAACGGGCGTGTATATTACCGTGATGCTGAACATCGCGCTCACTGGGTAACGCCACCATCAGAAGGAATTCGAGTACCAGAATCTGAAGCACAAAAGTATCGGGAATTCCAAGGTTATAACCGGAGTGCTACAGGTCGCGATCTAACTGGTATAACTTCATCCGCAGCTCCAGCACTCTAGATCGGCGAAGCGTGTGTATAAAGCGGGTTTCCTGGAGGATAACGCCGATCGCGCCCGTCGGAAACACGAACTTAAATCAGGAGACAGATTATGGTAAATGAATTTTTCCGAAAGGCGAAAGACTTACTTTTGGGATCGAACAGCGATCAAGCCGATCAAGATGCCGAATTCCGCAATCGCAATGTACGTCCAGCCAGCGAAGATCCCTACGGCGATCCCGCAGACCCGGCATCTTACAGCAATGTTCGCCCAGCTAGCGAAGACCCTTACGGCGACCCCGCAGATATCTCGTCTTACGGCAATGTTCGCCCAGCTAGCGAAGACCCTTACGGCGACCCCGCAGACAGAGGGGAGTTTGGTGATGTCCGTCCAGCCAGCGAAGATCCCTACGGCGACCCCGCAGATCAGGATTCTCGCCGCTAACGCGAAACCAATCTGGTGATATTGGTTTTTATAGGGTGATGAATTTTGGAATAACAAATAAAGCAGTGGGATTTGAACCTACTGCTTTTTATTTTGGCTACTATTTATACAAATTACGAATTACAAATTATTTCCTGCGATCGCTCAATATTTTGACGCACAGATCGAGCCGAAGTATGCAAGCCCTCTCTTTCTTCATCAGTCAGCGTCAATTCCAAAACACTCTCAATTCCACCGCATCCCAACCGACAGGGAACACCAATTACAACATCTTCTAAACCGTATTCACCTTGCAGATACGTCGCCACAGGAAGCAACCGCGACTGATTTAATAAAATCGATTCTACCATCACACTAGTAGCCGACGCCGGAGCAAAAAAAGCACCACCCGTCTGCATCAATTCCACAATTTCTGCGCCACCGTTGCGAGTTCTTTCTACCAAGCGTTCAATTGTGGCTGCATCCAGCAATTCAGTGATAGGAATGCCGTTAACGGTAGCATAACGAGACAAGGGAACCATTAAATCGCCGTGGCTACCCAATACCATCGCTTTGACATCGGCAGGTAAAACGCCTAATTCTAGGGCAATGAAGGTTTCAAAACGGGCAGAATCTAACACACCAGCCATACCCATAATGCGATCGCGTGGTAAACCAGTTGCTTGCCAAGCTAAATAAGTCATCACATCCAACGGGTTGGTGACAACAATAAAAATAGCATTAGGAGAATGAGCGATCGCATTTTTTGCCGCTTCCACCACAATTTTGGCATTGGTTTTCAGCAAATCATCCCGACTCATCCCTGGTTTGCGGGGAAGTCCGGCGGTAATCACCACGATTTGGGAACCAGATGTATCAGCATAATTATTTGTGCCGATAATCTGGCGATTATGTATTTCAATTCCCCTGGCTTCCATCAAATCCAGCGCCAAACCTTGAGGCATTCCCGCAATAATATCTAGTAAAACGACATCTGCCAGGTTTTTCTCTGCAACACGTTGAGCTAAAGTACTACCAACCCTACCCGCACCCACGATGGTGACACGGGGTAAATTACAGACAATTGAGGAGTTAGGGGAAGAAGACATAAATATTAAGATGCGATTTTTCTCAGCAAGAATTCAGGAGTCAGAATAAATGCTGAATTCTGAATTCTGACTCCTGAATTCTTTTTACTTATTTAAACTCTTCGAGTTGATCCACACGTAACCAAATATTAGGTGTTGGCACTTTCCCAAACTTAATCAGGGCGTAATCACCTTTAATATCGACAATTTCGCCCTTGGTTTCAAACAAATAAGGAGGAAAGCGAGTATCACTGGCTTTAGCCTCCAGACTGTTTTCTAGTTTCTCGCGCACAGCGCGAACCATATCTCCTTTTTTGACTGCCATGAGTTCCTCTCTCAAATTTGTAACGTCTTTCACCTGCATTTTAAAAGAGTTCCGAGTTAGAAGTGAAAACTCTTAATGCTGTACAGAAGCGATTGGTCGCGTCTGTACTCCTAACTCCTAACTCCTAACTCCCCGCAAAGTTTGACACTGGGAGCAAAAATGACTAGATCGCCCAGCTAACCTGATCCGTTGAATTGATGTACCACAAACTCGACAGGGTTCCCCAGCGCGGTTATAAACCCAGGCTACACCACCATAATTGCCGTTAGTACCTTTAACATTTAAGAAATTACTAAATGTCGTACCACCAGCCTCAATACTGGTTTCTAACACTTGAATGATGGCGGTTCGCAAAAGTTCAATTTGCTTTAGCTGCAAATCTATACACAAGGTTTCAGGTAAAATCCCACTCTTAAATAATGCTTCATCAGCATAGATGTTACCTAATCCCGCCACCACCGATTGATCCAGTAGCGCAGTCTTTATTGGACGGCGGCGGTTGTGGAGTTTGTTTGCTAGATACTCGACAGTGAATTCGGCTGAAAATGGATCTGCTGCCAGTTTTGCCAAACCAGTCATAATACTTTCAACAGCAACACCAGGCGGAACCCACCATATTTTACCGAAGGTTCGCTGGTCAACAAAGCGCAATTCCTGCCGATCCCCAAAGAATAATCTAACCCGCGTGTGCTTGTGTAATGCTTCATCTCTATCCAGCCATAATAGTTGACCAGTCATTCGCAGATGAACTCCTAGCCAGCCGGAAGACGAAGAGAGTTCGGCGAGGAGATATTTACCGCGACGATGCCAAGTAGCAATCGCATTATTTTTAATTCCATTAACAAACTCACCAACAGAAAACGGGTAGGCGATGGTGCGATCAAGCAACACATCTCCACCCGTGATTTCTTGATTGAGGGTCAATTGATTTAGACCCTTTCGGACTGTTTCAACTTCAGGCAGTTCAGGCATTTAAGCTGAGTTAAGCAGGCAATTGTGATTTATTTGAGGGTTCGAGCTAGAAGAGATGGGGTAGTAACTTACATAGCCGTAGATGGCTCGTATTACTACCCAAAAGAAACCGTAAATACCCGCAGGGCGGCTCTCTTAGATTAGGGTAGGCTAGGACAAAGAATGAATGAACTGAAATTTTCAGACTTCATACTTCAGACTTAAGACTACCCTTCATCATCGCATCAAACAACCCCCTTGTAGCTTTGCTGCTATTTTTTCGGTGCTTTAGCCTTTGGTGCTTCAACCTCGACTAATTCATCCTGGGCAAAGTTGTTGGTATTGATACCAGAGTAATTGACCTTTTCAAAGCGGACAATTACAGGGTATTTGATGCCGCTTTGGTCGATGGAAGCCACAGTTCCTAGATCCTGAAACCAGTAGGATTCAGGGCGGAGAATACGTACTTTAGAACCACGTTGAACCATGATTATTTTCCCTTTTAGTTATCAATCGCCAATCTAGAGGGCTAATTGATTTCACTCTACAACCTCAAGGTCGCAGCAAGAGTCTTTGTTAAGTTATTTGTCTGAATTGGGGAGTGGGCATTGGATTAGGGGAGAGGTTACAGGTAGAAAGCTGATAGGGAATAATCTGTAACCTGTACCCTATTCCCTTCTTCACTCCCGACTCCATAGCACATCCAAAATTGCAAAAGGTATCAGACCCTACTTGACAAGGTAGACGTTATAGCGTACCTTCATTCGCAAATAGCTATTTTGTAAAAGCTTATGTTTTAGTTAAGACAAACACACTTCCCTCATTACCTCTGCCGATCCGCAGATCGTTATCTATATAAGTGATATCTAACCAGCCTTGCTGTTTGTCACTGTTTATGGCAACATCAATTCCGGGAAATTTTCTACCTTCTTCAATTTGTTGGATAAAAGTTACCGGAGAATTGTATTCTATTAAACGTTGTAAGCCGATAATAGAACGCTCAAATTTTACTTGGACACGCCGACCTGAAACAGGCTCAAATTTAGCAGCAACGCTGACTAATCCTTCTAAATAAGGTAAGCCATAAATCTCAGCTATGTTGTAAACACTGGTAGTCTCTACCCGGATACACTGATAGATTTGACCCAGTTTGCACAAAGGTAGACGATCTAAGTTTAAAAGAGCCTTGCTAGTGGTGTATAGTAATCGCCAATTGCCATCTAGCAAATTACTAGCTTCCACCGGACGGGGTGTAGGATTAAAGTCTTCTAAATTGGCGATCGCTGCTAAGATAGCTTGTTTCTGTTCTTCGGTCGCCAGTAGACCGCGATTTGTACCAGCGATCGCATCGATAAGAGCCGCTTTTCCCATCATCGCCTGTCACCTCAAAAATCACTCACTTTCCATCAGCATAAACAAGATATTAATGACATATATGTAGAGCCATAAAAATTACTAAGAATCGCTTGACTTAAGCCTTATGCTTATTAAATAAAAAAATTTCTATCTGAATGCGGATTTATCAACTAAAGGGTTGAAAAGATAACTAAATTAATCCGTCTCAAGTGATAGACTCTAAATGTCAACTTACGTAAACCTTTTCTTGACCTGACTCGATATGTTGAACTCTCCATTACGTGAAGCGGCTCGTAACCAACGAGCCGATGTCATCCCCCTAAAACCAGAGTCCTCTTTGTTGGACTGGTTACAAAATAACGGTCGCATCATTGCCCGTGACGTTCACGAACCGGATTTTCGAGATAACGAAGAAGGAATAGACTCCCTAATGGGTGTAGATGATGGAATTGGCTACGACCTCGATGATGATGACGATGATGATATAGGAATCGCTGAGAATTAGCCTTTTCAGGCTAGGGACTTGGTAGTATCCCTAGTTACTGGTATTCAATTTTATAAGTGTGGAGTGAAGGGAAACTTCTGTGGACGCTAAATTATCTCCTGAGCAAGGATTAAACATTTCTGGAATCGCTCTAGCCTCTTTATTAGCCGTAGGGTTAGGTACAACAGCTTTTTTCTTGGATTCGATGGCCAATCGGCTACCGTGGCAAAGTATGTCGCTAACTCTGCCACTACTGTTGTGTGCGTTGGGTTCAGGTGTGGTGGGCTATTGGGTAATACCTTTACTTCAAGCACTTAAAACTGGACAAATAATTCGCGAAGATGGGCCACAAGCTCATCTAAAAAAGGCAGGTACTCCCACAATGGGCGGTATATTTTTTATACCTGTATCTGTGCTGATTGCCTGTATATTGTCTAACTTTTCTAAAGAGGTGCTTGCAGTTTCGGCTTTGACAATCAGCTATGGATTGATTGGCTGGCTTGATGATTGGCAAATTCTGCGCCGGAAATCAAATAAAGGTATATCTCCCCGCACAAAACTAGCTTTGCAGGTGAGTTTTGCAGCTGTGTTTTGTCTATGGCTGATGTTTAATCAACCTTCTAATATTACAAATATTGCTTTGCCTTGGGTGGGCTTCACACTACCATTAGGATTCCTATTTTGGCCTTTAGCAGGTTTTGTACTAGTTGCAGAAAGTAATGCGACTAATTTAACAGATGGTATTGATGGCTTGGCAGCAGGAACAGTAGCGATCGCACTTTTAGCATTAGGTGCTTTAGTCGCACCAACAGTACCAGGATTGATGGTTTTCTGTGCTGCTTTAAGTGGTGGGTGCTTAGGTTTCTTAGCCCATAATCGCAACCCAGCCCGCGTTTTCATGGGAGATACTGGTTCCCTGGCACTGGGAGGAGCTTTAGCTGCTGTAGCACTATTGACAAACACCTTAGTAGGTCTATTTATTCTCAGTGGTATCTTCTTTGTAGAAACCCTTTCAGTCATGGCACAGGTAAGTTATTACAAAGCCACGAAGGGGCCTGATGGCAAAGGCAAACGTCTCTTCAAAATGGCACCCTTACACCATCATTTGGAACTTACTGGCTGGTCAGAATTGCAAGTGGTTGGAGTGTTTTATATAATCGCTGCTATTTTGGCTACCATCTGTTTAGCGATCGCACCTTTCTAAATGTTTTAAAAACTGCTTGAATATAAAAAAACAACTCCCACATCTTCAGGGAGTTGTTTTTTTATAGGGTAAATTTATAAAGTCATGGAGTCAATCTAAAATCTAAAATCTAAAATTGTTTGACTGCTTGCGGTATTCTAAATTCTTTATTCTTCAATTATAGGTATTTATATATTCTCTAACTCGATTCTTCCCTGTTCGCTTTGCCTCAAGCATCGCTTGATTTGCTCGATTTAGCAAATCCTTAACCGTAATTCCTGGTTCTGATACAGCTATTCCAAAAGAAGCAGTGATCCTTTCGAGGATCTGATCGCCGTCTCTCAATTGCATTTGTTCAATATCTAGCCTTAATTGTTCTACTCGCTTCCTGAGCGTTTCCAGTGTCATATTAGGCATCACAATCACAAATTCTTCACCACCCCATCTGCAAGCAATATCAAAAGAGCGAATAGATTTTAACAGTAACTTTGCTAATCCCTGGAGAACAATGTTGGCAGTCACATGACCATAACGCGAGTTGTAAGACTTGAAGTTATCGATATCAAGGAAAATAATACTAAGAGGTTGTCCCGATCGTTCGGCTTCTGCTAGCCTTTGTTCCGTTATGCTTTGCATATAGCTTTGATTGAATAGTTGGGTCATCCCATCCCGCAAGTTCTCATGGGTTAGACGTTGTTTTATCGATAAATTATTCAGTGCAATGCCTAATGTTCTAGCAATAATCTCAGAAGTTTGTTGATCTTCTGGACTGATTTCTTCAAGTGCATCAATGTGTAATATCCCAACTACTTGGCCTTGTGTAAACAATGGAACACACAAATGTGTGCCGCTAACTGGCTCTATTAAGTGACTGCAAATTAATCCTGAATTCCGAGGCGATGAAAGATTTAACTTTCCTCTCCGCAATGCCCAACAATCAGATAGTGAAAATATTTGTTTACTGCTTTTTTCACCTCCCCAAAAACTATTCATCTGAACATAATTTTTGGAATTAGCAATTATATAAATAGAACCACTCATATTCGGAAACAGCTTGGAACACGTTAAAGCGACTACCTGATACACCTCATCTTCAGACTCGCAGGAATAAAGCATATCCGCCATATCTGAGAGATATATAAGTTCTCGTTTTTTTGCTTCCAATTCCAGTGTTTTTTCTTCTAGCTGCCGATTTAAATCAGTGAGCGATCGCTGTGCTTCTATAGATTCTGTGATATCAATACTGATTCCCCCAATACGGTAAGCGCCCGTTGCGTAATCGCTAAACGGAAACTTAAATGATAGCCAGTAGCACGGCTGATTGTTACCAGATACTTTTACCTCTTCAATTAGCTTCAAAGGACGTAGAGTCTTCAAAACGATTCGATCGTTTTCCATTACTCGCCGCCCCTCTTCTGGATCTGGCAAGAATTCACTATCCGTTTTTCCTAACCATTCTTGTGAATTTACAGAAAATCTAGACTGTATTTCCTGGTTGTAGTAAAGCACTCTAGATTGCTCATCTTTGATATATGCTGCAAATGGCCCCTGATCTAGGAATAGCCGTTGCATCTGCTGGCTGCGTTGAAGTTCACGAGTATCTTCTTGATATCTGGCGATCGCCTTTACAACTAGATAAGCGGTTGGCGTCAGGTAGAGTAAGGCAGACAAGGAAATAAACGCCATTACATCAAGTACGCATAAGTGCAGCAGGGACACTGCCGTATATGGCTCAAAGATCGCCAAAAAGTGATGAAATCCGCAAAATAGTACGAATCCACCTGATAACAAAAAAGCTAGCCAAAACTTAGAAGGGATAGTTGCCTTAGTTTTGGCAAAGAAAACCCCTATTACTATGGGGATACCAAAATATGAAAATGCAGTGATGCTGTGAGCAATTATGCAATTCCAGTAAATAGGTTCCATTACTGACCTGATATTAATATTTCATCCGTTTGACTATAATTCTGGGTAGCCTCAATATGTAAGTAGAGAAAGGATGATTTCAGTACATCATGCCTTATTTTTACAAAATTTATCATGGTAACTATCTGAACTCCTGCTCATTTCAACTCTTACAAACCTGACTTACCAAGTGAGTGAGTTCGGGTAAAATGAGTTTTTCCATCGCCAGTCGCACAGCATTACTGGAACCTGGAAGCGAGAAGATTAATTTATCTTGATAAACACCAGCAACGGCACGAGAAGCGATCGCCCGCGAACCAATTTCTTGATAACTTAAAAAACGAAATAATTCACCAAATCCCGGCAAAGTTTTCTCCAGTAACTTCTCAATGGCATCGTAGGTAGTATCTCTTGGTGCAATACCTGTACCACCATTGATAATTACAGCATCCAAATTTGAGCTTTTACCCAGATTTTCTATCTGCCCTTGAATTTGTGTTGCTTCATCTTTGATAATCGTGTAGGCTCCGACAGCATGGTTAGCACCAAGGAGTAACTGCTGAATTAGCTGACCACTTTTGTCTGTTTCTAAAGTGCGTGTATCGCTGACAGTAACTACAGCACAAGTTACTAGAACTCCAGGCGAGTCTGGGTGGGGTCGTGGCATTATATGTCACTAATGAACTTTTAATAATGGATAATTGGGCATGGTAAATGGCGCATTGACAATTACCGATGCCCCATGTTCTATGACGCCAGTTGCTTCAACGGATAGCCCAGCGTTAGCGAGTACTCGATCGTCGGGAACCTCCGCAATGCACTGGCTCCCCTATGCCTCGTTTTTGCTCAGTCCCAGATCGTTTTCTTCGGCATAACGCTCCATGAACCGCATAAAGCGCTCCCATTCTTGGGCAGATTTCATTACGTAAAGTGCTTCTAATTCTTCCGGTTTCCCGTTAATAAATTTAGCTTTAACTTCACGGGTAATTATCTCGCCTTCTTCGTCAATCAAGTACATCCCGGTAATATCTTCGGTAGTACCTTGATCTAAAATTTTCGGATTTGTAAAAATAAACGTCGCTGTACCACTGTCTCCAGTGCGCGATCGCGTCAAGCGCACATCTGGAGTTACCTCTTCGTCAAGACCTCTAGAAAACTGGATTTTCGCCATGATGAATGAATTTAAACTTTGGTAATGGTTAATTTAATATTCTCTCATCAATTAGAACACCACGGTCTAGAGGCTACTGTTATTCATTTTTTTGGTATATATACTTAAATTGCTTCTTTTTCAAGTAACAAAGTTACAGGTCCATCGTTTTCAATTGCAACTTGCATCATTGCACCAAATTTACCTGTTTCTACCTGCAATCCACTAGCTCTTAACTTAGCAACAAAACTATTATACAAATCTTCTGCCGATTGGGGAGCGGCTGAACGGTCAAAAGAAGGACGGCGACCTTTGCGACAGTCACCGTAAAGCGTAAACTGACTAACTACTAACAAATCGCCACCTATTTCTTGTATAGATTTTTGCCATCGGTCGTCTCCTTCTTCGTCAGGAAACAACCGCAATTCTAAGCACTTACGCACCATCCAGTCAATTTCAACACCAGTGTCGTTATTCGCAATACCCACGAGTAAATTTAGCCCCCGCCCAATTTTGCCGACAATTTCACCATTAACTGTAACTTGAGATGATTTGACTCGCTGAATAACAACGCGCATTTTAATCTAAAGGTTTATTAACGTTTCAATTTTAGAGCGATTGCATTCTTAAACTGCAAACTAAATATAGAAAGAATGAGCGCTTACCATCTGAATAAAATCTCTTAATGTTCGATAACGTTTGTAAGTTCCTTGCTGAAACTTTCTCCAGTGACTTTGCCACTTGGCTGTTAGGAGAATCTATCAACCTGACTGAATTAAGTCCTTCTGAACTTTCTCTTGAACCAATCCGTGCCGATGCGCTGATATTGCTTCAATCCGATAAAGTTGTGCTGCATTTGGAGTTCCAAACCCAGCCCAATGCTGATATTCCCTTTCGGATGATTGATTATCGGTTGCGAGTGCATCGCCGCTTTAAAAATAAGCGAATGCGTCAAGTCGTGATTTATCTGCAACAAACCACATTCACTTTGGAAGAAAACTCTCATAGGTTCGAGGTAATTCGTCTTTGGGAGCAACCAACAAGTGTATTTTTGGAGCATCCAGGATTATTACCATTTGCAGTGTTAAGTCAGACAAATGATCGCACTGCTACATTACAACAAGTTGCTCAGGAAATTTCAGAAATTACCAATCAACGTATCCAGAATAATGTTGCAGCCTCAGCGTTCATTCTGGCTGGGCTAGTATTAGAGAAGGAGATAATTCAGCAATTGCTGCGGAGGGAACTTATGCAGGAGTCAGTAACTTATCAAGCTATCCTTGCTGAGGGTTTAGCCGAAGGTCGGGCGGAAGGTCTTGCTCAAGGAGTACGGCGTGTAGCGATAAATTTGCTCAAAGAGGGAATCTCAGTGGAAATAGTTGCAAAAGTGACGGGGTTAACCGTAGAGCAGGTGCAGCAGTTGGGAAATGAAGAAGATGGTAATGCAGGAGAGTGAGGAAGCGATGTCTACGACGGGCTGCGCCTACGCTATTTTCTCATTTTCCATTGCTCAAAATCGATGGCAGAGCCATTAAGAATACATTCCCAGGTTCCACCTGGGAACGAGTATTAAACTTTTAACTCTTGTACAGACGGGATTAATCGCCTCTCTCCTAACTTTTATTTGCCAAAACCTTTACCGCGAGAGGTTGAAGGTAGACAAATGCAGTTTTCGAGTTGACTAATTAAAGCCTCACGATCTAAATTTTGACCAATCAGCACTAGCTGATTTTTCAATTTACCTTTCCATTCATCATCATCCAAGGTAAAGCGTTTACCGCAAAGGTGGAAAATATGACGCTTCGGACTTTCATCAAACCACATAATCCCCTTGGCTCGGAAGATATTTGAGGATAGCTGGTTATCTAAGAAATACTGAAACTTCTTAATAGAAAAAGGCTTGTCACTTTGGAAAGAGATGGAAGTAAAACCATCATTTTCTAAATGGTCAGAATGATGGTGATGATCGTGATGATCGTGGTCATGGTCGTGATGATCGTGACCGCACGTTGAATGATCGTGGTCATGGTCGTGATGATCGTGACCGCATGTTGAGTGATCGTGATCATCATGACCATGATGATCGTGTTCATCCACCACTGTGTCAAAATATTTATCTGACTCAAACAGACCAACACTCAAAATTAAAGGAAGTGGCACTTGCGATCGCGTAGCACGAATAATTCTTGCTCCTTCCTTAACTTCGTTGATTTTTCTTTCCAACTCATTCAAAGTGGCTTCATCAACTAAATCAGTCTTGTTCAGCACAATGACATCGCCATAGGCAATCTGGCTATATGCTGCTTCAGAGTTAAATAAATCTAGGCTGTAATTCGCCGCATCTACTACGGTAATAATCGAATCCAAGCGGGTTAAATCCCGCAACTCTGTGCCCAAGAATGTTAACGCTACTGGTAGCGGATCTGCTAATCCAGTTGTTTCTACTACTAGATAATCTAGATTTTCTTGGCGTTCTAAAACTTTGTAAACTGCATCTACTAAATCATTATTAATAGTGCAGCAGATACAACCATTACTTAGCTCCACCATGTTCTCACCAGTGGAAACAATTAGCTCGTTGTCGATGCCAATTTCACCAAATTCATTCACTAGAACAGCGGTTTTTAAACCCTGTTGGTTGTTGAGGATATGATTAAGTAAAGTCGTCTTGCCACTACCGAGGAAACCCGTAATGATTGTTACTGGCATTCCTTGTTTGGGCGTATCCATTGCGGAAGAGTCGGGTGTAACTGCTGATTGCATAGCGCTGTTATCAAATAGTCAAAAAATAGTAATGTAGCGCAGATAGTCCAGAAAACACTAGCATAGGGATGCTGGACTGTCATCCCAGCTGCCTTACCCTATTATTACGTATCTCCTTATTTCAGCATTACTCTGTTATGACCCTAACCCTTTACAATACCCTCACCCGTCGTCAAGAACCGTTTGAAACAGTCGAACCAGGCAAGGTTAAGATGTATTACTGCGGCGTGACGGTATACGACTACTGCCATTTGGGTCATGCGAGAGCTTGCATTGTTTGGGACGTAGTACGCCGATATCTCCAGTTTATCGGTTATGAAGTCCGATATATCCAAAATTTTACTGATATTGATGACAAGATTCTAAATCGATCGCGGCAAGAACATTCATCAATGGAAGCTGTAGCCGATCGCTTTATCAAAGCATATTTTGAGGATATGGCGCGATTGGGAATCAAAGAAGCTGATGAATATCCCCGTGCTACCCATACGATGAATGGCATTCAGAGGTTAATTCATGAGTTGGAAAATAAAGGTTTTGCTTACCCTGCTGACGGCGATGTGTATTATGCAGTACGGCAGTTTGCTGAGTATGGCAAGCTTTCGGGACGCAAGTTAGAAGATATGCAAGCCGGGAAAAGCGAGCGCGTTAACGTAGAAGATCCAGAGTACCAGAAAAAGAAAGACCCCTTTGATTTTGCCTTGTGGAAGGCAGCAAAACCGGGAGAACCCGCTTGGGAATCACCTTGGGGCGCAGGTCGTCCAGGGTGGCATATAGAATGCTCGGCAATGGTACGCGATCGCTTGGGTGATACGATCGATATTCATGCTGGTGGTGCTGACTTAATTTTTCCCCACCACGAAAACGAAATTGCCCAATCTGAGGCTGTAACAGGAAAACCTCTAGCAAATTACTGGTTACATAACGGCATGGTGAAGGTAGATGGTGAAAAAATGTCCAAATCTTTGGGCAACTTTACCACTATTCGAGACTTGCTGGATCGAGGAGTTGACCCGATGGCAGTGCGGTTATTCGTGCTAACTGCTCAATATCGCACACCCATAGATTTTACCGACGAAGCGATCGCCGCAGCAACCAACGGTTGGCACACCATTAAGGAAGGTTTACTGTTCGGCTACCAATACGGTAAACAACTAGGTTGGGGAGTGGGAACCGCTTCACTGCTAGCTGAAACTGTTGAACGCTTTCAAGAAACTGTGAATAACGACTTTAATTTTCCTGGTGGATTAACAGTGCTGTTTGAACTAGCGAAAGAACTGCGCCGTGAGGGAAATATTATTGTGCATGAAGGGAAAACCGAAACATCAGCAGAGGAGTTACAACTTCAATGGCAAACTCTCGTCACATTAGCTGGAGTTTTGGGTTTAGAAGCCGAGATAGAAGCCGAAACTCAAACAAGTAATGGTTTAAGCGATGGGGAAATTGAGGCGAAAATTCAGCAAAGGCAAGAAGCACGTCAAGCCAAGAATTTTGCCGAAAGCGATCGCATTCGTGACGAACTCCAGGCACAAAGTATTACGCTAATTGATAACCGTGATGGCACACGCTGGCACCGGAATTAGAGAGAGTGCGGAGTGGGGAAGAAGCAAGGGAGCAGGGAGCAGAATTTCCCCTCTGCACCCTGCCCCCGCCCCTCTGCCTCTTTTCAATGCCCAATGCCCCATTCCTTATTCCCCTAAATTATGTGGTCTGAACTTAGAAAAGCGATCGCTAGTTTCGATATACCCGCTGATTGGATTGGTATTAGAGCCGTAAAGGAGACTTCTACTAACCGTTTAGTCCGTGACGCCTTACCCCAACTAAACGGCAAATCCTTCACTGTCGGAGCCATGCTGGAAGTTTTGGTTAATGGCTGTCTGGGTTATGCAGCTACTAACTCTCTAGAACTGTCTTCCCTGCAAACCGCTGCCCAAACAGCCTACAAACAGGCACTAGCAGCCAGTGAATGGTGGATACATCCTTTCCGTGAAAGTGAGCGCCCTAAAGTCGTTGGTGAATATAAATCTCCATTTCTTGAGCCATTGGATGCTCTGAGTCCAGGGGAAATCAACGATTTACTGGTTCGTATTTGCCAAACGCTCAAAGTTGACGACAAAATTGTGCAAACCATAGCCAGTGCCAGCACCACTGAGAGAGAATCTTGGTTTGTTAGCAGCAACGGCTCAGAAGTTTATCAAAAAGTTCTATCTATAGGCACTCATTATGGAGCCACTGCCCAAGATGGAGCAGTTGTACAGCAGCGCAGCAACAACGGCTCCCAAGCAAACTGTTACCAAGGCGGACTCGAACTGTTAAAACAAGAAAACTTATGGCATCGGGTGCGGCAAATAGGTGAACAAGCAATAGAACTCTTGACAGCAGAAGAATGCCCAACCACCCGTACCAATTTAGTTTTAGCCCCAGATCAAATGATGCTGCAAATCCATGAAAGTGTTGGGCATCCCCTAGAAATTGACCGAATTTTGGGAGATGAGCGTAATTATGCTGGGGGCAGCTTTGTTAATAAAAGCGATTTTGGCAACCTAGTATATGGTTCGCCATTAATGAACATTACCTTTAATCCTACCGTGCCTGGTGAATTTTCTAGCTACGGCTTTGATGATACTGGTGCTGTAGCGACACGGGAGTATTTGGTTAAAGAAGGTGTACTGCAACGGGGTTTAGGCAGTCTAGAGAGTCAAGCAAGAGCAGGTGTAGCAGGAGTTGCCTGTGCCCGTGCTTCCTCATGGAATCGACCAGCGATCGATCGCATGGGTAACTTGAATTTAGAGCCTTTAAACGGCACTTTTGAAGACATTATTGGCGAGATAGAACACGGCGTTTACATGGAATCTAACCGTTCTTGGTCAATTGACGATCGCCGCTACAAATTTCAATTTGGTTGTGAGTACGCTAAATTAATTGAAAACGGTAAACTTACCAAAACTCTTCGTAATCCCAACTACCGCGCCACAACACCAGAGTTTTGGCATAGTTTAATTAAAGTCGGAGATGCCACAAACTGGCAAATGTATGGTACTCCTTATTGTGGTAAAGGAGAACCAAATCAGGCCATTTGGGTAGGACACGGTTCACCTGTCTGTGTATTTGCTAATGTCGAAGTTTTTGGTGGAGGAACTTGAAAAATACAATAGTTAGGAGTTGGTAGTTAGGAGTTAGGAATTTTCAATTAAGTAGGTAGGCATAATTAAACATCAAATAAAATTCTAGCTCGTAGTGAGCGATTCATCGCTCAAAAAGGATTATCAGGACTAAAGTCCTTACTACAAACTTTAATTGATTTACGCCTAGCTACTTATAAAAATTCTTTTAACTCCTAACTCCTAACTCCTAACTTTCTCCCTATTCCCTATTAATATTTAATATCTATGAAAATTGAGGAATTATCTGCGTTAGAAGTCAGCTTTAATCGACTGATTGAAAATCTGCTGATTAAAAAAGCAGAAGATGAACAATTCACTGTGAGACTTAGTAGTGAAATAAGTCAATTTACTCGTTTTAATCATGCGAAAGTGCGACAAACTGGTTGTGTTGCTGATGGTTGGATAGAACTGACTTTGATGCAAAATCAGCGCAACAGTGTTCGGCAGTTTCCCTTTACTGGAAATTGGGAGGTAGACTGGCAGTTAGCATATACTGCTTTGCAAGAACTACGTGACGAACTTATTTTACTACCCGTCGATCCATATCTGGTTTTGCCATCAGGAAATAATATCAGTCGAGAAATACATTCTGGAAATTTATTAGAGGCTGAAGCAGTAGTCCCAACTGTACTAGAACTAGTTGCTGAATTGGACTTTACAGGGATATACGCAGGGGGAGTGGTAATTAAGGCTTATGGTGATTCTAGCGGTCAAAAACACTGGTTTGCGACTGATTCTTTTACCTTAGATTATTCTCTATTTTCTCCATCTGGACAAGCAGTTAAGGGCACGTTTGCCGGGAGTGATTGGGATGAATCTAAATATATAGCCAAAATTAACGAAGCTAAAAAACAACTAGAATTGCTGGCTCACCCAACAAAAGAACTGCCACGGGGACAGTACAAAACTTATTTTGCACCTGCTGCTGTTGCAGATTTATTATTGATGCTTTCTTGGGGAGCGGTAAGCGAAGCTGATATCCAACAAGGAAACAGTGCTTTAGCTGCTTTATCACGTCAAGAAAAACAACTTTCTCTAAGATTTAATTTAAAAGAAAATTTTCAGCGGGGATTAGTGCCGCGATTTAATGAATTGGGAGAAATGGCAGCACCGGAGTTACCTGTAATAGAAAAAGGATATTTGGTAAATACTTTAGTGAATTCTCGCACTGCTAAGGAATATCAAAAAACTGCCAACGGTGCTAATGGTTCAGAGACTTTACGAGCGCCAGAAGTGAGTCCGGGAAATTTAGTATTTGAGCAGATTATTCCGAGTTTAGATACAGGATTATATGTATCAAATTTGCATTACTTGAATTGGAGCGATCGCCACACTGGTAGAATCACAGGTATGACCCGCTATGCTTGTTTTTGGGTAGAAAATGGAGAAATTATCGCACCAATTGAGAACTTACGTTTTGATGAAAGTCTCTATCGCTTCTGGGGAGAAAATCTAATAGATTTAACTACTTTTCAAGAATTTATTCCTGAAGTAGGTACTTATGAAAGTCGCCAGCTAGGAGGTAGTTTAGTTCCCGGTATGCTGGTAGAAGATTTTACATATACTCTGTAATCATGTGCTGATTAGTAGGTAGATTCCCTAAAATTACTCCTTCATGAAAATTGTTGGGTTAAGCAATAGCGAAACCCAACCGATAATTTTTCCTCATCTCTGGTTATAACCTCTATCTTTTTTTACCTGGAGGTGAATTACGCTGGGTGAGGTTATCAATTTGCAATTGTTGTCGTCCGTTGGTGATAACTCGCAACATCTCTTTGAGATCCTGCTCGATATTTCCCAAAATGCCATCGGCATAAGCATCGGCACCATCTTCAATTTCTTGAGCATGAGCGATCGCATTTTGTCGCATCAGCTCTAACTCTTGCTGACAAGCATACCGCTTGCGGTCAATCTCGGCGAGGGTTTCTTGCATTATTCCCTCACACTCTTGTTGCACTTGTCGCCGCAGTCGTTCAGCTTCCTGTTCAGCCTGGTGAATAATATCGCTTTCAGCTAAAATTTGCGCTCTTTTTGCTTGTGCAGCCTCAACAACCTGCTGTCCATACTCTTCCGCTTCTAACAGAATTTCGTTCTTTTGGTCAAGAACTGCTGCTGCTTCTTGAAAAAGTGATGGTAAAGCCAGCCGGATGTAATCAAGCTGATCTAGCAACTTTTCTTCATCTATGAGTGTGCGTCCCGTTAGCGGAATCCTGAGACTAGAGAGAACCATTTCCTCTAGGCGGTTGAGTTCCTGCTGAATATCTATGCTTCCCTCTCCACCGAGATATTCTTGAGGGGGGGGATTGCTTCCGTTGAGATTGGGTTCAACATTGGAGATTTCTGATTGTAGCATTGGTATATATCTAGGGCAATGTGTGGGGGAACGAGATGATCGATAGAGCCACCAAACCTTGCAATCTCTTTTACCACACTACTACTTAAAAAACTATACTCATTTGAGGTTGCGAGAAAAACTGTTTCTATTTGGGTAGAAAGAGTTTTATTGGTGTGAGCCATTTGCAGTTCCACTTCAAAATCTGACACAGCCCGTAAACCCCGGATCAAAACTTGTGCTTGTTGCATTTGAGCATAATTGACGGTAAGACCATCAAAGCTGTCTACTTTTACATTAGGTAGATGTTCTGTAGAAAGACGGATCTGATCTAGCCGTTGCTCCACACTAAAAAGTGGCATCTTGTTAGGGTTCCGTAGTACAGCGACAATCACCTGCTCAAACAGCCGACTACTGCGCTGGATGAGATCGAGGTGTCCCAAGGTGATGGGGTCGAAGCTACCAGGATAAATAGCAATCACAATTTTAAATATATCAAAGTTGTTTAGGTGATTATATCGAAACCATTTTGTGTAACTTACTCAAATCTACCATCTTGCGCTCTCGGTAAGGATGGTAAACTCAATTGTTTTAGTGGCACAAGTTATGCTCAACTAGGCGTTAGGAACTAGACTCCTAAATATGAATACTGAATTTTTACTTACGTCTCCACAATGTTGTGGAAGATTCAAGTGTAGTTACAGTATTCGAGACACAAGAAACTCCGTACTTAGCAAAGTGCGCGGGTAGTTAACAAACTTTTCTAGGTAATTTTTCATGGTACTGGATCTTTCCACCTTACCTTTGGCGTTTCAATTTACTTCTCCAGGGCCGATTTTGCTGAAAATAGGGCCACTAACTATCCGTTGGTATGGCTTATTGATTGCCACAGCAGTGTTAATTGGCGTCATCCTTTCCCAGAATTTGGCAAAGCGCCGCAATGTTAATCCTGAGTTGTTAGGTGATTTGTTCTTTTGGTTGTTGATTGGGGCAATTCCTGGCGCACGGCTATATTACGTTTTCTTTGAGTGGTCCAAATATGCTTCAACTCCAGAAAAAATCTTTGCGATCTGGGAAGGAGGTATTGCCATTCATGGAGCGATTCTTGGTGGCGTTGTGGCTGCGTTAATCTTTGCCAAAATCAAGCAGGTTTCTTTCTGGCAACTGGCAGATTTAGTAGCACCTTCGCTGATTTTAGGACAGGCGATCGGACGTTGGGGTAATTTCTTTAATTCTGAAGCTTTTGGCGATCCTACTAATTTACCCTGGAAACTCTATATTCCAGCAGACCATCGTCCTTTAGACTATGTTAATTTCGATTACTTTCATCCCACCTTCCTCTACGAATCTCTATGGGATTTAATGGTGTTTACGCTACTAATAACGTTGTTTTTCCGGTCTTTAGTAGGTAAACCGCGCCTGAAGGTAGGCACCCTGTTTTTAGTTTACTGGCCAGCTTATAGCTTAGGACGCTTGTGGATTGAAGGCTTTCGCACTGATAGCTTGATGCTGGGGCCATTACGGATGGCACAAGTAGTTAGTAGTCTAGGAATTCTATTGGGATTAGTTGGATTAGCTTGGCTTTACTTACTCAAACGCCCTTTACCCGATGTAGTTCCTACTGCTAAGGGAAATGGGGAGATGAGGGGATGAGGGAGCAGGGGAGGCAGGGGGAGCAGGGGGAGCAGGGGAAGCAGAGGAAGAAAGAATAGTAACTAATGCCCAATGCCCAATTCCCGATATCCAAAAATAAAAAATGCCCCAGAGTATTCTCTAGGGCTTAACCAGGGTGCATCTACCATTACTCTCTACTAGGGAAAGAGGGTGAATCCGGAAAGATACTGAGAAAATATCAAAAAAGTTTTTTGAGGGATTGCCGTGTGTTCTTCTAAAAGTGAATATACAGAAAACCTGAGTTATAAAAAAACGCTATATGCAATAGAACCATCTGTGTACATTGTCGGAGCAGGCTCTGGAGATCCTGATTTATTAACGGTAAAAGCGCAGAAGCTACTAGCTGTTGCTGATGTGATTTTATTTGCTGATTCTTTGGTACCCGAACAGATTTTAGAACTTTGCCGAAAAGATGCGGAGATCATTAAAACTGCGAATCAGACTTTAGAAGAGATTTTGGCGGTCATGATTGATAGGGTGCGATCGCAGCACAAATCTCTAGTCCGTCTTCATTCTGGCGATCCTAGTCTCTACAGCGCTATCCACGAGCAAATGCACCTCCTCGCAGAGGCAAATATTCCTTTTGAAGTAATACCTGGTATCAGCGCCTTTCAAGCCGCTGCTGCCAAACTCAAACTAGAATTGACTGTCCCTGGTTTAGTCCAAACCATCATTTTGACTCGCATCAGCGGACGTACAGAAGTCCCCGTCGCCGAAGAATTAGCCACTCTTGCAGCACATCAGGCTAGCCTCTGCCTATATTTAAGTGCGCGTCACGTCGAAAATGCCCAAGCTAAATTACTCGAACACTATCCAGCCGAAACCCTGATTGCGATTTGCTTTCGCATCGGCTGGCCTGATGAAAAAATCAGGGTTGTCCCTCTGAATCAAATGGCAGATTGCACTCATCAAGAAAAACTAATTCGCACTACACTTTATATAATCAGTCCAGCACTCTCGACAACAACAGGGCGATCGCGTTTATATCATCCCGAACATAATCACCTATTTCGCTCATCTCATAACTAAATAGTGGGCATTGGGCATGGATTATTCTCCTCATATCCCTTGTCTCCCTCATTTTCCTTGTGTCCCCATTCCCTCATTTACTCTGCGTTTCGGTAAACTTAACAGTGTAATAAAATCCAAAATTCCAAATCAGTACTATGCCTTTAATTAAAGTGCAAACTTCTGCATCTACTCCTCAAAAAGCTGAAATTGAGTCAATGCTTTTAAACCTCTCAGCCAGGTTAGCGAAACATTTAGGAAAACCAGAATCTTATGTAATGACTGCTTTTGAACCAGAAATTCCCATGACTTTTGCCGGGAATACAGACCCAGTTTGCTACATTGAAATTAAGAGTGTTGGCACGATGAAGCCAGATCAAACCGCAGCAATGAGTCAGGACTTTTGCCAACAGATTAATCAAACTCTAGGTGTGCCAAAAAATCGAATTTATATAGAGTTTGCAGACGCTAAGGGTGCAATGTGGGGCTGGAACGGCACAACTTTTGGCTAGTTTCTCGTCATCTTTAGTCAAGACTAACTCGATCTAGCAGGTGTAGGATAGAGATCCAACATCAACTCGTGATTTTTTTTATGTCTGCTACGCCTCTTGTATCTCAGGTTGACTTCAACTCAGAAAAATCAGAATTAATCCCTCCCCTTCTAGGTGCTTCTCTGGCAGAGTTAACTACTTGGGTGCAGCAACAAGGACAACCTGCTTACAGAGGAAAGCAGCTGCATGAATGGATCTATGACAAGGGAGTGCGATCGCTAGCTGATATTTCTGTCTTCCCCAAGCAATGGCGTGCAGAATTAGCAGAAGTTCCCGTAGGACGCTCAATTTTACATTACCGCTCTGAGGCTCCCGATGGTACGGTCAAATATCTTTTACGATTAGCAGACGGGCAAATTATTGAAACTGTTGGCATCCCCACCTTCGCAGAAAGGGGAGAAGGCCCAAAAGCCCGTCTGACAGTTTGCGTTTCTACTCAGGTGGGTTGCCCAATGGCGTGTGATTTCTGCGCTACTGGTAAGGGAGGCTACAAGCGGAACCTTGCACGGCATGAAATTGTCGATCAGGTGTTAACTGTGCAAGAAGATTTTCGGCAACGGGTTAGCAATGTGGTGTTTATGGGACTGGGCGAACCGTTGTTGAATACTGAGAATGTCCTCGCAGCACTGAAATCCCTCAATCAAGATGTCGGTATTGGGCAGCGATCGCTTACAGTTTCTACAGTGGGTATTCGCGATCGCATCCGTCAGTTCGCGCAAAATAATTTGCAAATCACTCTCGCTGTAAGTCTCCACGCACCCAACCAAGCACTCCGAGAAAAACTCATCCCCAGCGCCCGCGCCTATCCTCTCGAAGATTTACTGGCTGAATGCCGAGAATATGTGGAAATCACTGGCCGCCGCGTTACTTTTGAATATGTTCTCCTGGCTGGTGTTAACGATCTACCAGAACACGCACTGGAACTTTCAAAATGTATGCGAGGATTTCAAAGTCATGTGAATTTGATTCCCTACAATCCCATCCAAGAAGTAGACTACAAACGCCCCAACCGCGATCGCATTGAAGCATTTGTCAACGTCCTTAAGCAACAAAATACTGCTGTGAGTGTGCGTTATTCCCGTGGTTTAGAAGCCGATGCTGCTTGCGGACAATTGAGAGCAAGTAAGAATTAAACTTGTTGTAGTCAATTTTATGTATGAATGAATATGAAACCGCAGATAAACACAGATATGTCTTCAGATACATCTGTGTTTATCTATGGCGTAAAACTGCTTGAGATCCCTTTGTTAACTTACCCACCGCAGGTAGATTTACGGTAATCCGGCAAACCATGTCAAACATTTAAATGTATAATTTAATTAAGATGAATATCTAAGAAGCGACAGTTCTATGAAAAATCAAGAGAATGCACTGGATATAACCTTGATTTAGAAATCTATTCTCAATGCACTAATATGTAGAACACGTCACTGACTGAAGAATGTTGGCGTAGTCAGCCCTAAGCCTATAACGGTAAATAAAACATTAGCTTTAGTTAACTATTCCAAGCCCCTGTATTTATATATTATATAGGGAAATTCTGTTGACATTTTAAGGGTTTAGCGATCGCTCAACCCAACTTATAACAATTGAGGAAATAATTGTATGTTGAATCGCTTATCGTTGGTTAAAGTATGGCTACCATTGATTGTGCTTGCCAAAGCTTTATCTATTAATTTTCCTGCATCTGCACAAATAATTCAGACGAATCCCCAGACGCCAGATTCGCCTCAAGAAAGAATCAGACAACAGCAAGAGCAGCAAAATCAGCAAACACAAGAACGAATGAACCAAACATGGCTACGGCAAAATTTTCAACAACCACAACAACAGATAATACAACAGCAAGAATTTACACGACAACGGCAAGAAATGCTCCGCCAGCAACAATTTAGACTACAACAGGAAGAAACAAGACTACAACAGCAAGACTTTTCACAACAGCAACAACTGAGAATACAACAGCAACAACTTAGACAAGATCAACAAATTAGACAACAGCAACAATTTAGGTTGCAACAACAGATCCGACAGCAACAACTCAGACAACAGAATAATCCGTAAAGTCTTTAAAATTTATGACAAGTAAATTTATTATTAGAAATTAGAGAAAACATTCTCTAATTTTGAATTTCTGTTATCTAGCGCTGTGCATAAATTCCTGGTGCATAAGCCTCAATTACTTTGCCAGTGCGAGTGCAACTAATCATCAAGTAGTCACAACTAGAGCATTGTGTTCGAGTTAATTGACTATCAGAAATATAATAACGTTCTGCTTGGCTGCCGCAATTTGGGCAGTAAATCTTTTGTACTGTCTGCATTTTAAAACCCCTGGTTGTAATTTATTTTTTATTTGAGAAAACTGCCAGTTAAAGTAGAAAAAATTTTGGTTTGACCCAACTTAACAAACGACTTTAATATTGGCTAATTATTTTAAACAAAATTTCAGATTTGAAAAAACTTCAATTTCTCTCTATACTATCCTATAATTTAAGTGATTTTACCCTCTTACTTTAGGTACATAAATTATTTTTTAATGAAATGACGCTTAGAGATTTACTGATCCCTATAACGAATGCCTTGAGAGAGACTTATTTATAGTCATCTTGGACAGATACAAAAAAAAGCCGTTCTTGTATTCAAAAATTAAACTACAGAAAATACTGTATATTTAGTAACAAAATATTTATCTTAAGGATTAGTTAATATTTGCTGGTAAGATTTATGAGGTGAAATTCTGGTGTGAAAATTTAATCAAAATTACCATAGTTATGAAATACTTGTAAATTTACGGTATTTACACATCTTAAATTCTCGCAGATAAACTTAACAGAATTCTCTGCGAGAGTGGAACTAATACTTTTTCAAGCTAGTTTTAAGGGTGTGTAGTAAGGACTTTAGCCCTTACTACAAACTTGTTTATTCATATATAAATTGAAATTTTACAGATTACTAATCTTCTCAAGCAGGATGAAAATAATCGTAAATTTCTTGAGCCAAACGCGGTCCGATTCCTGGAACCTCTGCAAGTTGTGGGGTTGTTGCTTGGCGAATATAATCAACTGAGCGAAAATGCCCTAGTAGCTGCTTTTGTCGATGATGTCCTAAGCCAGGAATTTCATCTAAACGCGATCGCTTCAATTTATCACTGCGCTGTTGACGATGGAAACTCACTGCAAACCGATGCGCCTCATCCCGCAACCGCCGCAATAACTGTACCCCTGGTTGTTCTGCATCAGTTGTCAAGGGTTTAGATTCTCCTGGTAAAAAAATCTCTTCTCGCTGCTTTGCTAAACTTACCACTCGCAAGTCTTCTAATAAATTCATCTCTTGCAAAACGGCGACAACTGATGATAACTGACCTTTACCACCATCAATCATGATTAAATCAGGCCAGTCAGGATTACCTAAACGTGTTAATTGCGGATTTTCCCCATACTTGCGAAACCGCCGCTGGATGACTTCAGCAAGACTAGCAAAATCATCTGAATGTCCTGCTGTCACCGTGGGATTTTTAATTTTGTAGTGGCGATAATGTTGTTTGGCGGGTAATCCATCGATAAACACGACTTGGGAAGCTACTGCATTTGACCCTTGAATATGGGAAATATCATAACCTTCAATGCGGTGGGGTACATCGGGTAAATCGAGAATGGTAGCTAAATCTTGCATTGCTTGGTGATTGCGATCGCCAAATTTCTGCATTCTTTGCAATTCATACTGAGCATTTCGCTCTACCATCTCAATTAATTCTGCCTTAGTTTGCCGCAAAGGAGTCAATATTGTGACTTTTTTGCCTTTACGTTGAGTTAAGACATCCGCCAATATCTCCGCATCTGGTAAATCATGCTGTACCAAAATCTCTAAGGGTATTTCCACCGAGTCAGCAGTTTGGTAATGTTCTTCTAAAGCTCGTTGTAAAATAGCTCCTGGTTCTGCATGAGCATCCGCTACAAAGGCTAAACGCCCTACCAATTGCCCAGCCCGAATCTGGAATAGTTGAATGCAGGCGTGCTGTTCATCGGCTGCCAGTGCGATCGCATCCCGCGAAACTGTATCATCTGGTAAGGAAACTTTTTGGTCGGCTGTCAGTGACTTTAGCCCAGAAATTTGATCGCGAATTCGCGCCGCTGACTCAAAATTCAAGTTCTCAGCGGCTGCGTTCATCTGTTGGGTCAAAATATCAATCAGTTCTTGGGTTCGACCTTGAAAAACCATCGCGATTTTTTGGACAATTTTACGATATTCTTCTGGTGAAATCATCTGTTGACACACACCAGGACAACGCCCTAAATCAAAATTCAAGCAAGGGCGGTCTTTAAAAAGTGGTTGAGGTCGTTGTCGCTGTGGAAAAATGCGCTTGCAGATGCGGACAATTTCTCGTAATAAACCAGCATCAGTATAAGGGCCGTAAAATTTATCCTTTTCTTTACCGAATTGCCGCTTACGGGTAATAAAAATTCGCGGATAATCTTCTGACCAAGTAATGCAGAGATAGGGATATTTTTTATCATCTTTGAGCAACACGTTAAAGTATGGCTGGTGTTGCTTGATCAAATTGGCTTCTAGCGCTAAAGCTTCGGCTTCAGTATCAGTAACGATGAATTCAATTTCTGTCACCAACTTGACCATCGTGGCGATACGTTCAGTCTTGTTGTAGCCATCCCGGAAATAGGAACGGACACGCGATCGCAACTTACGTGATTTACCTATATATATAATGCGATCGCTCCTGTCCCGCATGAAATAAACCCCCGGTTCCGGTGGAATTTCGGCTAGACGATTTTCCAGTCGTTCCGGCTCTTTAACCAGTGGTAATATTTGAGTAGATATTGTCACAATCAAAATTAAGTAATCTTTCTCTATTTTAAGAAAAATTCTTTTTTCGTGCCGATTTCATAAATTATTTATCAAGTAAATATAAAGTAGCCGCTTCTAAGCTAAAGGCTTGCCAAAAACTTACTCCAAGTATCACAACTTTCGAGCAGACTAGAGTTTGTTTCGCTGTCACCTTAGTTATCGGCTGCTGCTGTCAGAATAAAAACTTTGCTTTTTGAATCTATAGTTAACATTTTGAAATTGGTAATCATTTATTATCTAAAACTTTATATGTTAGATTATATGATAATATTTTTGTATTGCTCTATATTATTTATTAATAGTAAACAGGCTTATATATTGCTTGTATAAACATTAAATAAAATCTTAACTTATTGACACTATTTATGTTTATTTATTGAATTTATAATATTAAGCGAATTAACGGATTTAGTCAGTTAAATTTATGATTATGATTGAGAATATATTTATTATGATGATTTCAGGCGAGAGCTAAACTATGAATTTACAAGATTTTGAAATCCAGTATCGTGAGGCTATGGCTGAAACTCTCAATGAACTGCAAACAGCAGTTTTGTTATTAGCGCAAGTACAACAGAAAATTTCAACAATTGGCAGTTCTGTACAAACTCTTAGTCAGTGCGTTGAAGAGTTTATTGCCGATCAAAAAGCGGAATAAATACACGCCTAGCAAAAAAGTTATCTGTGGCGACAAGTAAACTGTTCTTCAATTGCAAGGATGAGATCCTTGAGTTTTAAAGGTTTGACAAAATAGCAACATGCACCCAAGCTCAGAGCTAGTTCTTGATCTGCTTTAAAAGCAAAGGCTGAAACCACAATGATAGGTATTTTTGACAAATGAGGTTTTTGCTGGACTTGTTTTAAGAGTGAATAACCGTCAATATCTGGCAATTTCAAGTCCAATAACATTAAATCAGGCTCGAATTTCTCTATGGTTGAGAAAAAAGCAGAGCCTTCTGATAAACTTTGGACTTCATATCCCCAGTAACTTAGATAGTCACTAAGTAACATCCGATTGAGGTAATGGTCTTCAACTAGTAAAATTCGTCTAACTTTGTGTGACTGCAATGGCTGATTTATATTGAGTAATTCTACTGTCATTGCTACCTATTATCTGATTATCTTAATTAAAAGCCAACAATTATTACGATAAACTAAAACAGTAGTGCATTTCAAAAGTAAAACAAATAGAAATTGTACTTATGTAGTCTAATGAAATATCTGAAGAAATCAAATTTAGCTGCACTACGATAATAAAATGATAGTATAATCAAATCTAATTAAATCAAAAATTAATCTTTTTTTTACGAATTTTTTATAATTTAGAGTATTAAATTTACATATTTTTTACAAATTTAATTTCCTAAATTTTATGAGTAAAACTACTTCAGTAATACTGGAACTAATATTGTGGTAATTGTCCTCACTAAACCTGTGAGAGTAAGTAATACTATTGTACGAAATCCATATTACAAAAAAATCAAGTTGCTAGGTGCATAGAGATGTAAAATCTTGCAACCGATTTATTTGTTGCACGCATTTTTAGAAACAGTATAACCTATAAGATTAAATTATCTTTTGGGTGCAAGGAATTATTCATCAAAAAAGGGAGCTAACAGCTCCCTTACTTATTTGTAGTTTTGAACCTGCACTTTTAAATAGATGCTTTTTTCAATTTGCGTTGCGTTACAAAGACGCCAGCAACACCCAGTAAACCAAGCATTACTGATGATTCTGGGACTGGAGTAGGGGTATATCCAGGTGTGTTCCAAGTGTAATATGCGTTGTAGGATGAACGGTCATCGGAAGCTGTAATTCCTGACACAGTGGGGTTAAAACTGTAAGCGTAGTAGGTTTTGCCACCAGTAACTACCTTGGCAATTTCACTAGCTCCGATTCCACCTTGGAAAACATTTAATGTCGCTCTGAAGGTGAGGAGATCTTTAAATGAACTCAGTTTTTGCTTGGTTGATAGGGACAGTGATGGAAGTAATAGAACCTTGTCAACATCTGAAGCGGTGACACTTTCTAGTGTTTTGCCTGGAAATAGTGATTTCACTCCTGGAGTTGATCCCACTCCATTCCAGCCTAGGGTAAGGTTATTATTAACTGTAGCTGAGAGTTTAGTCTTGACATCCAAATGACCAACCAATGTCAGTTCTACACCTCCATTTTGACCGAATTGGAAGCTACCAATGTTAGGATCTCCTATCCCCAATGAAGGAAAAGAATTTGTTACTAATAATTTGGTGCTGTCTGAAAACCCACTCCACACTGACTTAAATGGAGTATAGGTATTCAACAAATCACCCAGCCATTGCGAACCAAAACTATTCCAGTCATTAGCAGTGACACTGCTAACGCTAGCACTGTATTTTCCTTGTGTGGCGGTGAAACCAACATTAGAACCTGGGGTTTCGCTACTATACCAAAGCTCGACGTTAGAAGTGGGGTCGTTATCTGTCAAAGCTTTGATGGCAGCGTTAGTACCACCTTGTGCATTCCCATTGATGAAGCTACCATTTGAGCCACCAGTGTAAGTGTTAATTTCTCCTGTATTATTGAAGTCAAAAGATGTAGCGTGTGCTGGGGCAGTGGCAAGAGCGCTCACACCAATAGCCATTGAAGCACCAATTACAAGTTTCTGAAAAGTCATTTTCATTGTTTTCAAGTCTCTGTCAGTTTGGAAGTTAAGTTTTAAACTACTGCCGTTTTTAGGCTTGGGCTGTCTTGACCACGGGCTTTTTGGCAATACGGCTGCTTAAAAGCACGACCTGTATTTTTTAGCCGTCTTTGGTATCTGAGCGTACAAACCCAGTTTAAGAAACGGAGAGACCTGATTGGGTAAAGTTACTGCCGATTGTCAATAAAAAGATGAAGAATGTTTTGAGAGTTTTATACGTTTAATTACATATTTTAAGTATTTAGCATAGTTACAAAAGTAACTCTAGAAAATTTCAAGTTCAGTAAAATACGTAGGGACACACAAATGTGCGTCCCTACTGTATGTTCCATTGGTAAACTTTGCCACTAAAAATCCTTGGCGTTCAGCTTGAGAAGGAATTTAATGAAGAAACTCAGCCATTCTTTCTACAGCAATTTCTAACAAAGGTGGCTCATGCACCAAGGCAAAACGGACATACCCTTCTCCAGATTTTCCAAAGCCAGCACCTGGAGAAACTGCTACACCAGTTTGTTTGACTAGCTGGGTACAAAATTCTACGGAGTTTTCACTCCAAGGTGAGGGCAATTTTGCCCAGATGTACATTGTGGCTTGGGGAGTAGGAACATTCCAGCCAATGCGATGTAAAGCACTGATAAAAGCATCACGCCGCTCCTGGAAGGTGGTAACAGAAGATTTTACGCCAGCTTGAGGGCCAGTTAGGGCAGCGATCGCACCATTTAAAATTCCCCGATACTGATTAAAATCAACGGCGGCTTTTACCTGGCGTAAGGCGTTAATTAATTGGGCATTACCAATGGCATAGCCAATACGGAAGCCGCCCATATTGTAGGACTTGGAAAGGGTGAAAAATTCAATCGAGACGCTTTTTTCTGGATCGGCTTGCAGAATTGAAGGGACTAAGGATTTTGGATTAGGAAAAGAATCTGCCCACTCCCTACTTTCTTGAAATACCAAATCTACGTAGGGGAAATCATGAACCAGCACGAGATTGTGTTGTTGGCAGAAGGCAACAGCTTCTTGGAAAAAAGATAAAGGTGCGATCGCAGCAGTGGGATTGTGAGGATAACTTAATACCATCATCCGCGACTGGGCCAAAACTGGGGCAGGAATATCAGCAAACACTGGTAAAAAATCGTTTTCTGCCAGTAGTGGCATCGGGTAGATTTGACCGCTGGCTAGGTAGACTCCCCCCGCATGGGATGGATAACCTGGATCGAGCAACAGGGCAAAATCTCCTGGATTAAGTATTGCTAGGGGTAAATGGGCTGTGCCTTCTTGAGAACCAATTAAAGGTAGTACCTCAGTTTGAGGATCGACTTTGATACCAAATTTTTGTTCGTACCAGTTGGCTGCGGCTTCGCGAAATTCTTGGGTACCGTTAAACAACAGATAACCGTGGGTACTGCGATCGTGGAGAGATTGGGCGATCGCTTCGATGACGTGTGCCTCGGCTGGTAAATCAGAAGACCCCAACGACAAATCTATTACTTGCTGTCGAGCGGCCAAAGCGATCGCCTTGGCTCTGTCCATATCAGCAAATACATTAGATTTTAGGGGTTGTAAACGTTTCGCAAACTGTATGTTAGTCATTTGTAATTTGTCATTAGTCATTTGTCATTAGCTATGGACTATTGACTAATTACTATTTAAGTGCGTATCTAAGAGTTCGAGTAATTTATCTTTGCCGATGACTCCCTCAGTGGATATCAAAACTTCCTGGCCTTGAAATAGTCTGAGGGCGGGTACACCTTCCACTTGGTACTGCTTAACAGTGAGTGGGTTGGGGTCGATTTCCATTTTAACGACTTTGAGGCGATCGCTATATTTGCTAGCAGCTGAGTTAATCAGGGGCGACATCAATTGACAAGGCCCACACCAGGAAGCCCAAAAATAAACTAATACAGGCTGCTCGGCTTTTAACACTTCGGTTTCAAACTCAGCATCGGTTATGGTGATTACAGCCTTACTCATTGCAGTCTCCATCAGGTGGCGATCAAAGTTGGCACACACAATACTTTATCCCAAAGTCGTCAATAGTCCATAGCTAATAATTTCTAGTGATTAGGATTGTTAACTATTGACTAATGACGTAAAATCCCACAGCCAACTGGTGTGGGACTAGCTTAAATAAGTTTTCTGTCAATTTTACAGTTGATCCAATTGCTTGCGTAGGGAATCCAACTCGGCGTCAACCACCTCATTAGATTTAGGAGTAGTGGTTTGTTGTTGCGGTGGCAGTTGGGCTTGATTTTGTGGAGCGGCGGGTGGTAGCATTTGCGCTTTCAAAGCTGCCAATTCATCATCAACATCGCTACTACCTTCCAACTGAGCAAATTGGCTTTCTAAATTTTCACCTGCTAACTCTCCTAGTGCCTGGGCTCGGGATTCTTGGATTAAGACTTTTTCTTCCATCCGCTCGAAGGCAGCCATTGCACTGCTGGTATTCATCCCACGCACCATACCTTGAAGTTGCTCTTGGGCTTTGGCGGTAGTGATTCTAGCTCTGAGCATTTCTTTCTTGGTCTTAGCCTCAGAAATTTTGCTTTCCAGCTGGATTAAGTTGCGCTTGAGGGTTTCAACTTGGGTGCTTTGCGTATCTAAACTAGCTTTGAGGGCAGCACTGGTGTCTGTATAAGTCTTCTTGCGCTCTAAAGCTTGCCGCGCCAAGTTCTCATCACCTTTTTGTAGCGCTAGTTGGGCATTGCGTTGCCACTTATTGATTTCATTTTGGGCGTCATTATACTGTTTCTCACTGCGTTTTTGGGAGGCAATCGTCTGGGCTACACCCTGACGCAGCTGTACCAAGTCTTCCTGCATTTCCAGGATGGCTTGCTCTAGCATTTTTTCGGGGTCTTCGGCTTTGTTAACCAGATCGTTGAGGTTAGAACTAACTACTCGCTTAATGCGATCGAATAATCCCATAACTTTGTTTTTCCTTGTGTGATTTACGCTTTTTGTTGGACAGTTAGCTTTTTCACTTTTTTATAGCTACCTATTTCAATGTAATCTTTCCAGTTTGAATCAGTACCTCCTAACAACTCTTAATTGTTAAGATATCGCCAAACTGGGGTAATTAGTAGAACTTTAAGAATCCTGAGTTTTGGGTAACTGCTGTTGGGGAGGCTGCTCTGTCTTTTGGCTCTCCTCAGTTAGGATTTTGTGCTGTGTGTTTTCTGACTGCTTGAAAACCTGTACCTTCATCGCTGCCAATTCGGTATCTACATCATTAGATTCCAAAGAAGTAAATTGTGTTTCCAAGTCGTCGCTACTAAGTTGAGCTATGGCTTCTGATTGAGCTTCTATCTGTGAAACTTTTTCTTCCATACGCTCAAAGGCACTCAGACTGCTAGTAGCAGAAACTCCGCCGAGCATTTCTTGGAGGCGATAAGACGCTTCAGCAGAACGGGCGCGGGCAATATACATATCTTTTTTAGTTTTCGCCTCGGCAATTTTTAACTCTAGCGATCGCATATCCTTTTTTAGCCTAGCAACTATCTCGTTTTGCTGCTCTATCTGCGAAAAGAGGGCTGTAGTAGTTTCTTTATAGGCTTGGCGCTTAGTCAAAGCTTCACGTGCTAGAGGTTCATTGCCTTGTTGCAGCGCCAATTGGGCGCGGCGATACCATTCTTCCGTTTGAGACTGGGCGGCCGCTGCTTGTCGTTCAGTGCGTTTCTGGGTAGCGATCGCTTGTGCTACACCCTGCCGCAATTGCACCAGATTTTCCTGCATTTCCAGGACAGCTTGCTCCAAAATCTTTTCTGGATCTTCTGCACCACCGATCAGACTATTGAGATTAGCGCGAATCACCCGCAGGATACGCTTGATTAATTCCATATCGGCTCTCCAACGAAATCCAGTTCTAAGTGCTGTTAGCAGGGCGTTTAGCCCGTGCTGAGTAATGAATTTAGTTATAGAGTGCTGAGTGCCTAGTTAAAGTACTGAGTATAGTAATATTTTTTGTCATAGGGTAGTTATGGAGTGCTGAGTGCCTAATAAAAGTTTTGAGTATAATATTTTTTGTTGTGGGGTCGTAAACAAACAATATTTTGTCTCTACCACTCAGCACAGGCTAAACCTTAGCTATCCGCTAACACAACTCAGCACTTATTGACTCAGGACTGTTATCTCATGGTATCGTAGATTTTTGCAATTCATGGCTGCTGAACTCGTGCCTTGATTCCCTTCGCTTCTAACAGTTTCATCTGTTGTTTTACTTGCTCTTTAGTTTTAAAAGCACCCAGATAAATCAATTCTTTGTTAGGCGATAAATAAGCATCAGGAATTACTTGCCGTGCTGAGGCAAAAGCTGCACCTTTATTATCAATCACTACATGATAAAACCCATCTGTTCCTGGCTTGATTTCTGCATCTGGCTTTGGTGACGTTGCGATTGGCTTGGGCGAGGTTTTTGTCGGTGAAGTGGGAGGTAAACTTAGGGGAGGCAATGATTGTAGCGTCGGTACTGGTGCTAAAGCAATCGGGTTAGTCGGTTGGGCTGTATTGGGGTTAGACAATGCCCCTTGAGGATTTACGGGGTTTTGGGGAACAACTGGATTAGGCACTACAGCGGGGGTTGGTTGGACTTTGGGTTTTAAGCCAACTACATCATTGGGATCTCTTACTTCAGGAAACTCTTCAGTAGCTAGATTGGGATATTTGGGTATAGATGTGCTTGGTGGCTGAATTTGAGGTTGGACATTACTCCCAACTTCTTCAGTATTTTCTGGTGTGGGAGAGGAGTTGCCGTTAAATAAATTACCTAAATTCCATTGTGGCAAGCTTTTAGGATTGAAGACTGCATAACCCAAGATCAGACTAGCCACCAATAGTAGCAACATGGAGCCAATACCCAAAGGTGATAGCAGACTGTCGCTAGAATTGCTTGGTTTCTTGGTTTCTGGTTGTTCTTCTGTCAGACTTCGCAGCAGTGCTTCACTAGATTCTAAATAGTCATCTGGGTGCTTGGGGCTATCATCTTGCTGCAAGTGATTTTCGCTTTTAGTATTTTTAACGATCGCTGGCACAATGCTGCTACTAAAGTTGGGTGGTGGTGGTGGGAGTTGAGTTTGTGTTTTAGCTGCATTGGAGGTGGAGGGCAGATTCAGATTATTCAGTTCCTCAATTTTTGCCGTAGTTGGTGCTGGGTTCATCTCAGGATTCACAGCTACAGATGGGGGTGAGACATCAATTTTTGCCGTAGCTGGCGCTGGATTAATGTCAGGATTCACGGTTACAGATGCAGGCGATACGTTGGTTTTAATTTCCGTTGCTGATGACTGAGTTGCGCCCAATATTGTCGAAATGGTAGTTAACGGTTGGGGTTGTCCGCTGATGTAACTTGCAACACGGGACTGCTTAGATGACACCAAACCAGTTCGCGTGCGTCGGTATCGAGCTAACTCTTGATCTAGCGGCACCTCTAAACTTGCTAGTGCCGCTGCTAGTACTGGTTTCAACCCAGGTGTTTTAGACGATTGATGAGTACTGGAGTCGTTTAGGGGATTTTGAGTCATTGCCTTTGCGCCTCAAACGAAGATAACTGGAATTAACTTTTAGATATATTTTGTGACAATAGTAGCGGAAATTATTTAAATAGATTGGGGATTGGGGGAGAGGTGACGGGTGATAGGGAATAATCTGCACCCTGTAACCTGTAACCTGTACCCTATCCTATTCCCTTCTTCACTCGTCACTCAGCACTTTGAATAATGTCGTTGAAATCAATTAATGATGTTTTAAGGATTCTGGAAAAGCAGTCGAAATGGCAGGAGCAACCATTTCAACGTCTGCTCAAGTGTTGGGCAGAAGTTGTTGGCTCAGTGGTTGCCGCAAATACTCGACCATTATCGATTCAGCGTGATGTTTTGTCGGTAGCAACTTCTAGTGCTGCTTGGGCACAAAACCTGACTTTTGGTCGCACATCTCTACTTTTAAAGTTGAATAAAAAGCTGCCAACGCCTTTGGTTGATATTCGCTTCTCTACTGCTGGCTGGCAGAATCCGTCGGTGGAGAGAAAACAGCAACAAACGGTTTCGCCTCATGAGCATCCCAGTTACCTTGGTGATGAGATTAACCGCCCTGATGCTACACCCACTAAAGATGTAAATGCGGCTTTTGGACATTGGACGAAAATTGTGCGATCGCGATCGCATGGCTTACCCCTTTGTCCCCAGTGCCAATCTCCCACCCCTCCCGGTGAACTCCAGCGCTGGGAAGTCTGTTCTGTCTGTGCTGCTAAACAGTTTTCAAAGCAAAATAGTTGAGCGATTATTTCGTTGAGCAGAGTTTATCCTGAAATAACTTGCTGCTATTACATCAAATCTTTCTGATTCTTGAGAAAAAGTATAGTTTGGCGCTGAAATATGCCGAATGTGGTATATGGAACAGGCTATTTATGTGAAAATTTATGCCTTAAGCCATACTTAAGGAGGAATTTAAAAGGCTGAATAAATCAAAAGCTTTAGTTTTAGTCTTGATCCCTAATAAGTTTTAGACGATACCTATATGTAGCTGCTGTAGTAATTATTTAAATATATAACAAGATTATAAAAATATCCTGAAGTTTATTTTTTACTTGGGATCGCTGAAACCTATAGAAAATAATGACTTTTTGGCTTTTCTCCGTCTTTATATATAGAAGCAGAATATAAAGATGAAATTCAGCCAGAAACAACACTAAAGATGAATCCGAATGAAACCCATTAAAGTTTTAGCATCTGCCTGTAGATATTGCCGTCATTACCAGCCAGAAGGCCGCCGTGGTGGAACGTGCCAGCAGTTGGGCGCACCAGTTCAAGCGACTTGGAAGGCTTGCTCTTTGGCGCTCCCACCTTTTGCACCTTCTTGGGAAACCTTAGAAGATGCTTGGGGTTTACCAGATGCAGCTCCAGTTTTAACATCTTGTCAATCTTTAGCCTCAGATTTCGATAATGCTGCTCTTGCCCCTCTAGAGGAAATAACGGCCTCCATATCTGAACAGGTAAAAACTAAAGTAGTGGTCATTTAGTCATCCATTATTACTGGACTGAGTTTGTAGTCTGCTTAAAATAAGATTTGTTTTTAAGATTTTTAGTGCTGTAAAAGTTTATATTTACAAAAATCGCACCCTTTAATAAGATGCGATTTTTGCTATTCTAAGGCAACCAAGGAAAAGAGCGAAAATCTGGTGGTCGCTTTTCGAGAAAGGCTTGTTTGCCCTCAGATCCTTCTTCTGTCATGTAATAAAGTAGGGTGGCGTTGCCAGCGAGTTCTTGTAAACCAGCTTGTCCGTCACAATCAGCGTTGAAGGCAGCTTTGAGACATCGAATTGCGATCGGACTTTTTTCTAAAATCTCCTGCGCCCATTGAATACCTTCCGCTTCTAGTTGTTCCACTGGGACGACGCAATTAATTAAACCCATTTCTAGCGCTTGTTGGGCATCATATTGACGGCAGAGAAACCAAATTTCTCTAGCTTTTTTNTGCCCCACAATGCGGGCGAGATAGCTGGCTCCAAAACCACCGTCGAAACTGCCGACTTTCGGGCCAGTCTGTCCGAAAATGGCGTTGTCGGCAGCGATGGTAAGGTCGCAAATTAAGTGTAGGACGTGTCCGCCACCGATCGCATATCCCGCTACTAAAGCAATCACCACTTTCGGCATCGAACGAATCAGGCGTTGTAAATCCAGCACATTCAAGCGGGGGATGCCAGTATCATCCACATAACCCGCATGTCCCCGCACACTTTGATCGCCACCAGAACAGAAAGCATATTTGCCATCAGTGTGTGGGCCATAACCCGTAAATAGGACGACACCAATAGTAGTATCTTCACGAGCATTACAAAAAGCGTCGTACAGTTCAAAGACAGTTTCAGGACGGAAAGCATTGCGTTTGTGGGGACGGTTAATAGTGATTTTTGCAATGCCATCAGTTTTTTGATACAGAATATCTTCGTAGGTTTTGGCAGTTTCCCAGTTAATTTGCATTGTTATGGAGTGCGCTGTTGCTTCAAGAATTTTATCGCGGACGTAGGGACATACGATACCTGCGGTGGTCACTGAGCTAAGTCGAAGTGTGGGCTACGCCTACGCTAAAATTGGTGTCTCAAGCCTTTACAATCTGGTAATTATCTGGGTGTTGAGGAATAGAAATGCGACGTGACACCATCTTCTACAAATTATTTAAGCAATTTCCCGGTTTACTGTTTGAATTAGTAGATGAACCACCCTTAGAAGCGGAAAATTACCAATTTGAATCGGTTGAAGTGAAAGAAACGGCGTTTCGGATTGATGGAGTGTTTCTACCTCCCGCTAATGCAGTTTCCAAAACCGTCTTTTTTGCTGAAGTCCAGTTTCAGAAGGACGAAGACCTGTATCACCGCTTTTTCAGCGAATTGTTTTTGTTTCTCTACCGCAACTCTATCCGTTACGATGACTGGTTTGGGGTAATAATTTTTGCTTCTCGCAGTCTAGAACCTTCTAACTCAACGATTCACCGCGCTTTATTAGAAAGTGGTCAAATCAGGCGGGTTTATCTGGATGAGTTGGGGGATTTGCGACAGCAACCTTTGGGATTGGGTTTGATGTTGCTGACAAATGTTACTTCTGAAACGGAAGCAATGGAAGGGGCGCGGTTTTTGCTGGAGCAAGCACGGCAACAATCGGAGCAAGCGATAATTGATTTAGTGACGACGATTATTGTCTACAAGTTTTCTAACCTTAGTCGAGAGGAGATTGCAGAAATGTTGGGACTGAATTTGGAAGAACCACGGGCGATTCGGGAAGCGAAGGAAGAAGGACGAGAGGAAGGAGAAAGAACGATCGTTTTACGACTATTAAATCGGCGTGTAGGTAATATTCCTGATAAACTTCTGTCCCAGATTCAAGGGTTATCGGTGGAACAGTTGGAAGCTTTAGGTGATGCTTTGTTGGATTTCTCTTCTCTTGCTGATTTGGAAGGGTGGTTACAAGATCAACTAAGCGTGTAAGTTTCACGCAGAGGAGGATGAGCGATCGCACTACAAATAAAGTTTCCCAAAGTGAAGAAGCATTTGCAGACACGCGGGTATATCAGAAGCAGTGGAAGAAAAAGTGCGATCGCTCATCCTCCGACTGTTAAAACGACTATCTGGGGAAATTGCTGAGGGACGTTGAAAGGGTTATCTTTTGAGTTTTTTTATAGAGTTATGTGTTTTATACTTAAAAGATTGTATCGATTATGGTGAGGGAGATTGTAATTTGAATTCATTCAGTAGCTACAAAGTAACTGCATCTAAGTGGATTACCATATTTGACTCACCATTCTACCCAGATTCTTTAGATGAAGCTAAAATGCTCTACGAGAAAGTTTTGGAGCGTTTCATAGAATTGGTAGACGAAGCAACCAACTCTGCAAATTTACTTGAAATTATTACAAAAGACCCAGATCCTTTACGTATTCAACTTCTGAGAGTATTTCGGAGGTATGTATCACCAGATACGACTGTAGAAATGACCAAGAAAAAACGTGATATTCCCACTATAATTAACGATTTTGGTGATAGATTTCGTAGCTTAGAAGAAGTTAGAAAAAATTTGCAAAGTCGTCCTGTACCCGATGAAACTCTGATGGCTCTTCTTTTAGAACAGAGTAAACGGGGGCAAAAAGGCTATGACTTGACAGAAGCGTTTTTCTTATGGTTTGACAGAGTATTTGGTAAAAACTATATAATTCGGGGGCCAGTTCGTGCTGGAAAAGATGTAATGCTTGATAAGGTTTTGGATAATTGGGAAGCTCAAACTCCAGCAGATATTTTTATATCTAGATTAGATGGAACCCCCTTAGTAGTTGGATTTGCTCGTTATGACTCTGATAGAGGAGGTTCTCAAGAAGATGATCGGACTGGTGGAAATCGAGATAAAGCAACTGATATTCTTAGATATGCTGATACATATAAAGTGGCTTTAAAAGTATTTTTTTTAAATGATGGCCCAGGATTGCTACTAGGATCTATGTGGAATGATTACGCTCGTCTAGAAAGTTATGGTAGTGGCAAAATAATAGTATGCACTCTGAAAATGCTTGATGAGAGATTTACACAAGATTGGCTTGAAAGTTGAGTTTGCTATCCCAATCATGTATTACAGTATCAGATATAAACTCTAATTCTGGTGTTTCTTCAATATATAAATCTAGACCACTTCGTAAAATTCTATTTATACCTATTAAGCACTTTTGTTCATGTTTAGCGGAACTATTTCCGTTAATAAAGTCACCCATTGCTTCTGTCCCTTTAACTAAACGCTGAACTATTGTAGCTATAGCAAGTTGGGAATTATCAATAGCTATCCATTTTCTACCTAACTCTTCAGCTATAGCAGCAGTAGTACCACTTCCAGCGAATGCATCTAACACAATATCTCCTTCATTAGATGAGGCTAGAATTATTCGTTTTATCATATCTGGATTTTTTTCTGTTGGATAGCCAGTAATTTTTATATTTTGATTGTGGGCATCCTTGAAATCAAGCCAAATATCTTGGACTGAAATACCCTGACTATTATCTAAATAAACTTTTCTTCTTGGATTTCCTGTTGGTGACCAGTAAATTTCTCCACGTGCATCCATTTCGTCTAAAGTTTCTGGAGTATATTGCCAGTGTTTACCAGGAGGAGGTAGCATTCCTCTCCAGGGTTGACCTGTTGCACCTTTTCTTACGCCAGGTGCATGAACAGGAACTTTCTTATAAACTCTTCCAGTCTCCTTTTCAACATATTGATATTCTTTCTTTGCAGTAGTTTCAGTCCAAGGGTTAAAAGGCTGATTCCATATATAATTATCTGTTTTTGTGTAAAATAGAATGTAATCAGCGGTGTTTCCATACTGTTTACGTGTATAGTTTTTTGGGTTACATTTTTTTCTTGTAATCAAATTGCGAAAGTTTTTAGAACCAAAAATTTCATCCATTAGAATTTTGATAGCACAAGCCATCTTGTCATCTAAATGTATATAAATAGAACCTTCATCTGATAAAAGTTCTCTTAGTAAAACCAGTCGTTGACGTAAAAACTCTAAATATTCTGCACCTTCCATTAGGTCGTGATAAGCATGGTCTCTTTGACGAGACTCAAAACTACTCCCTGTTGCATAGGGGGGGTCAATATAAATTAAACTAACTTTACCCGCGATAGTATCATCTTTCAAGAATGAACTAAGAACTCTTAAATTCTCTCCATAGATGAGTCTGTTTCTTGGATGTTCATCTATACTAATTATGCGATGTAACTTGGCGACAGGAATTTTTAATATATCTTCTATAGGAATTTTCCCTTCATATTCAAGACGAAAAGGAATGACATTTTTTTTTTGAGTTTTACGACTATTTTGACTAGTTATTCCTGTTGCCATTTGAGTTAATATCTTCTTCTGCTTGTTTTCTACTGTTATTTATTTGTAAGAACTCATCTAAGTCTTTTTGTCTGATACGCCAAATTCTTGGCCCCACTTTTGTAGCTTTAAGATTATTTGATGATATCCATCTTTGTACAGTTCTTTGGTGAACACGAAGAAGTTGAGCTACTTCAACAGTTGTTAAAAATGAAATATCTTCTTCACTATCATTATTGTTATGTTCTACATCTTGTCGCATTTGTCGCTAAATTCGCTAGAGTCGTTATTGTACTATTATTTTTAATATTTTGCAAGTTTCAGCACCACCACCAGTACTTGAAACGCTTTACACAAATCACTTTTAATTTTGACTCCATAAACATTTTGCAAGATTAATACTTTGCATCTCAGTATTTAGTAATATCTAACGGCAGAGTTAAATGACAATATCTGCTGCAAACTGTTGCAAATTCTCCTGTCGCCACTTTGCATCTAATTTCCGATTTGTCTGTAACTCTAAAACCCTAATTCCTTTAGCTGGTAGTGGGTTTAATTTTTGCTGCAACTGCTCCCAAGAAGTTATCAATTCATGCTGCACATTATAAGTAGCGCACAACTGGGCAAAATCAATATCCTGGGGAGTGCCAAAAAACTCTTCAAATGGTGGATCAAACTTGGCAATGGGTAACATTTCAAAAATCCCACCACCATTGTTATTGATTAACACAATCGTCAGATGTCCAACAAACTTATTGCGGATTAAAAAACCATTGGTGTCATGCAACAGCGCTAAATCTCCCGTTAACATCACACTACTTTGCTGGCGATGGGAAATTCCTAAAGCTGTGGATAACGTGCCATCAATGCCATTTGCACCCCGGTTAAAGTGCGATCGCACTCCTAAATTATTCGGCTTCCAGAAATATTCCACATCCCGCACAGGCATACTGTTGCCAATGAACAGAGGCGTTCCAGGCGGTAAAATCTGAGAAATTAACCAAGCTGCTTTACTCTCAATTATTTCATCTATCTGCCCCATCGTCTGATCAACAGCTAACCTCACCTTAGTTTCCGCATCACACCATTGCTGCACATATTTTGAGGATAAAGATAAATTTCCCTCCTCTACTTTTATGTCTTCTACAGATATCCTTAAATGCGTCGTTCTCCCGTGCAAAGGGTCGAGATTTTGGTCACTGGGGTCAATTATCCAGCGTCGCGGTTGCCTTGTATTTATCCAGCTACGTAGTTCTTTACTCGTAGGCATTTCACCCACCTGAATCACCATTTCGGGCGCTAACTGCTTTCCTAATTGCTGATTTCGCAAAATCAGGTCATAAGTGGAAATTAAATAAGGGTTGAGTTCGGCATAATTTCTCACTGGGGAGAGTCCCTCAGCTAGCACAGGCCATTGGAGAGTTTGGGAAAGTTGCGCGATCGCTCTACAATACTCTTCTGGTTGCTGCGGTTGAGCAACACCTGCGATAATAATGCCGCGATCGCATTCTTTCCACTCTTTGGGCATTGGGAATGGGGAACTTGTACTGAGCGCAGTCGAAGTATGGGGCATGGGCGATGAGTTTGCTATTCCTGCGAAAAAGTCTTCTGGGTGAAACTGCGATCGCAAATAACTCAAGTCGGTTCCATCAGGTACAGGTGCTAAGGGATCGCGAAAGGGAATATTCAAATGTACTGGCCCCTTTGTAGGAGTTTGCGCCCTTTCCCAGCTATGAATTACCGTTTGTCGCAGGTAAGCTAGCATTCCCAGATCGGCGGAGGGTAAGGCTAACTCTGTTTGCCAATTTGGGTAGTTTCCATATAATCTCAACTGATCTATAGTTTGCCCAGAGTGACAATCTCGCAATTCTGGGGGTCTATCGGTGGTTAATATCAACAGTGGTACGCGACTATATGACGCTTCGATGACTGCTGAATAAAAGTTGGCTCCTGCTGTACCAGAGGTGCAAACTAGTACCACAGGGCGTCCGGTTGCTTTCGCTTGTCCCAAAGCAAAAAAGGCGGCTGAACGTTCATCGAGAATGGAAATCGCTTCAATCTCAGGTGCTTGTTGAGCAAAAGCGATCGCTAAGGGTGTAGAGCGCGAGCCAGGACAAATGATGGCACAAGTCAATCCCAACCGCTTTAGCGTCTCTGTTAAAATATAAGCCCAAAGTTGATTAACATTTTTAAAGGCGATCGGCATTAAATTAAACATAGCTATAAAACAATCTTAAATTTTAGATTTCGTCTAGGGAAATTCAATTTAAAATCCATCAATGCGGTGATGGAACCCAACACTGTCAGGCGAGTTTCTGGGAAAGAAAATCTCCAAGCAAACTTGCTTCACTTTCTACAAAATGCCCAATTTGCTTTCAAACTTTTATGGATTGCATTCATTTAACGGGAATTCGCGGCTATGGCTACACTGGGTATCTACCAGAAGAACAGGTGCTAGGACAATGGTTTGAGGTGGATGTAAGGTTATGGTTGGATATCTCCACAGCGGCCAAGACTGACGCGATCGAAGACACTTTAGATTATCGCAGCGTCATTAGCTTGATACAACATCTGATCAAAACGTCTAAATTTGTTTTGGTCGAGAAATTGGTAACAACGATCGCAGATTCTATTCTCCAAGAGTGCGATCGTGTAACAAAAGTCCAAGTCACTCTCAGCAAACCTGCCGCACCTATTCCAGACTTTGGTGGCAAAATTAGCATTGAACTGACTAAAAGTAAGTCGAACCTTTAATTCACAAAATGTGTTTTTTTCAATATCTATCAGCTAGCAAAAAACTGAGGGTTTAGGTGGAGCTTGGAAGTGTCTCAAAATGAGAATCTTTTTTGCCATTGCCCTCAGTACCTGCTGATTACCAAAAAAATAAAATATACTGCGGGCTGCTGATGAACATTTCACTTGCATATTTTCAGAGGACAGAAATTGTGATTAAGTATTAACCAGAAGCTATGGGGCTAGTATTTTATTTTTAAAATACACGTAGTGGCGTGGTAAGGCTAAAATAGTGCATTAAAAATATATGAGTTATTGAGATTTGACAAACATAACTAATTTTTCTATTGCGCATATTTAGGCTTGCCATGCTATTACAAGACTAGTGGTATTTTTTTAAAAATAATTTACGATATTTATCTGAATATTTCTAAGTAATATGAGTTTACTCGTCATTAAAGATTTCAGACATTTGTAGTCCAGAATATGACCTAATTTGATATAATAACTATTTGTAATTAAATCAGCATTAAACTCTTTAATTATAGGTAGAGATTAATAGGACTTACGCAAGCACTATTTTGTCATTGCGACCGGAACATAGTGTAGGGAAGCAATCCCAGAGTTTTTGGCGATTACTTCCCTTCGCTCGTAATGACGTAAAATCGTAGTCAGTGCGTAAGTCCTGATTAATTATTAATAATAATCAGCTAACGTAACATTTAGTGTAATACATGCGACACACAGTAGATTTTTTTAACTTATATTCAAAGTAATATACTGTGATTTTATGAAATTTTCTTCTTGATTAATTTGTATATAGATATTATACTTAGTGTTTATACTTTCCCAATAGAAAATTATTGTATACATTTTTCAATCAGTTTTTGAGTGCTTGATAATTACATTCTAATTTGAATTTGAGGTTATTAGCATCATATTAGCTAAATAAATTAATCACAATTAGCTTTGATAAGCATACAAATTGCCAGAAATTAATAACATGATGCTATTTACCATTAGTCAGTATTAATATCAAGCAAGAATACATGGTAGTTAGAGATTGTTTATGATAAGATAAGCACTTTTGACTTGAGTTGACACTGACAACAAAAATCTGAACCTTAGCAAACAGGTTATCGTAACATGTTCGCCCGCAAAATCCTAGTGATTGAGGATGAAAAAAATATAGCCTCAAATATTAGAAAGAGTTTACAAAAATTAGGTTATTTAGTATCAGAAATAACTGAATATGGTGAAGAAGCAATAAAAAAGGTAGCAGAAACTCACCCCCATTTAGTATTAATTGATATCTGTCTAGCTAGAGAAATAGAAGGTCTCCAGGTCGCGGATATTATCCAGAATCACTTCCATGTGCCTGTAGTATATCTAACGGAGTGTTCGGAATATAAAACATTATATAAAAATCAGCTAAGTGAGCCTTTTAGTTATATAGCCAAACCATGTCTTGAAAGTGATTTACATTTTGTGATTGAAATGACCCTGTACAAACATCAGAACAAAAAAATATTATACGAAGAAAAACAGAGGTTGATGTCAATTATTAATAGTATGGGTTGTGCAGTGATTGTGACGTATGCAAATGGGTGTATTGAAATGATGAATCCTATAGCAGAACTAATCACTGGTTGGAAGCAAAGTGAAGCATTCGGGAAAGATTTAATAGATGTCGTTAACTTAGTTAATAAAGATGTAGGAGAAAAAATTGAAAATTTGGCTACTTATGTCATCGAAGCAGGTGAAGTTTTTAATTTACCAGAAAACTGTGCATTGATTACCAAAGATGGCAAAGAAATAGCGATTGGGGATAATGTTGCACCTATCCGCGATCGCAATGGTAATATTACTGGTGCAGTTTTAGTTTTTCAAGACATTACTAAACGTAAGCAGACAGAGGCGCAACTGATCCGCAATGCGTTTTATGATGGGCTGACAGCATTACCAAATCGTGTTTTATTTTTAGATCGACTCAGACAAACTATTGAACGTAGCAAACGCAGAAGCGATTATTATTTTGCAGTTTTATTTTTGGATTTAGATGGCTTCAAAGAGATTAACGATCGCTTTGGGCATGGAATAGGGGATGATTTTTTAGTAGCGATCGCTAGACGTTTAGAGTCGTGCTTACGTAGTGGCGATACTGTAGCACGATTTGGTGGTGATGAATTTACTGTTCTTTTGGAGGATATTAAAGACATTACCGACGCTACCAATGTTGCCAAACGTATTCAAGATTCTTTACAATTGCCAGTGAATCTCAATGGATATCAATTATCTACTACAGCGAGCATTGGTATTACTTGGAATTTTAGTAGTTATGAGGAGCCAACAACTCTGCTGCGGGATGCTGATATTGCTATGTACCAAGCTAAACGCCAGGGAAAAGCTACTTATGCCATATTTAGTTAAGAATAAAATATGCTACTTTAGGCGCTACTAAGGTTATGGTATAAACCGAGAAGCCCCATAATTCTGTCGTGGAAAAAACCAAAAAACAGAATTCAGGAGTCAGTAGCCAGAATGGGCTAAACCTTAGCTATCCGCTAACAGAATAGAATTCTTTATGACTGGCGGACTTAGACAAGCGCTCAGGCGAACGCTGAAAATAGGTTTAAGTTTGCCACTTTGATTCTGAATTCTAAATTCTGAATTCTGCATTATTCTTCAAAACTTATAACCTCTAGCAATCCAATAGAGCCAGTCTGCCATCGCTTCTTGAGTTTCACTGTCAGCATCAATGGCTACTACTTCAGATAATTTTGCAGAATATACATCATCATCCTTACCATTAATAGAAGCCACTTCTACATACATATCTTTTAAGCACTCATCATCTGGGGCCATTCCCAGTACTTCGACTTGTTTCTCCTCGACAGCACCTGATTTGCGTCCCTTCTTAGTCCATTTAGCCATAAAGGGAAAATTCAGAGTCTCTTCAAGGTAGTAGTACCAACCCATAGCCCGGTCTTCTTTGTCTTCAGCATCTACAACGATCTCGGTTTTAATGCGATGCTCTCGGTTTTCGTCGGCTTCAACACTAGGCATAAGATAACACTTTGCGTATAATTCATTTTGATAATACTACCAAAATGTTTCTAAAATCATACTTAAATATATCTATTATGTCCGTTTAATTACTTATTCACCTCTAAGAACCCCACCCTTTAATTCCCTCTTTGCAAACTCTTAGGGCAAGGTAGGGTGAAATCAATACTTTTCGGTTAAGGGGAAAGGGGAAAGGTTAAGGGTTTGATATTTACCTTTACCTCTTTCCCTTTAACCTTTCCCCAGACCAAAACAGAGATTGTTGGGTTTATCCGAAAAGTATTGGGGGTGAAATGACTGTGGAAATCATAACTAATTATTTGGGATATAAACTCTACAAAAAACCACTTGTCATTGACAAGCGGTTTTCTAGTTATTGTTCTTAAGGGGAACTTATTCGTTGCACCAAGATGCAAAATTTATCAGAGATTAAACAAGTCTCAAATCAGGATAATTTGCTAACACATCATCAGATGTGAGTGTATCATTTTCAGCTTGAGGAGTCCAAAGAACTTCAATTGCTAGAAGCTTGTCGCTAGGGATACTACCAATTTGCCGCAAAGCTTGACGCAAATCGTCAGCACTATTAATAGCTGTGGGGATTTCAAACTTACCTAGTGTCGCCGCCAGCAAGGTGACGATAATGTATTCACCAGGACCTTCGGTAAATAGGCGGGTGGGGTTGTCGAGTTCACCAGCCGGAGGTAAAGCTTCTTTGGCAAGGGCTGCTTTGAGCTGGTTGTTGACGTTAGAAAGAGTTTCTTCGCTAAACTTGCTGCGTTCTGCCAGTGACAGCCGATTAAACTGACCTTCAGCTGAATTCAAGCTGGCTTGTTGAGTGCCACCACCTGCATATACAAAGTATTCGGGATGGCGGAGTAAAGCTAGGCTGGCTTCTTGGAGAATTTCTGCTCTGCCTTCTGGGGTGTTAGTATCAGCAGTTTCAGCAATGTGGTTGAGTTCATTTTGCAATTCACGGGCTTGAGCTAACAAACCTACTTGCAAACGAGTTACAGAAACAGGAGAGTTACTGCTGTAATCTGCTTCTGGAGTTTCACCGCTAGAGACACGGCGGAAAGTTTGCAATAAGAAATTAGCGATCGCCAAGAAAATTAAGATGGTAAATATACCACCAAATCCTCCCCCAATACCCCAGAAGGGAACTATGAAGGGAAAGCCAAAGCCACCACCAAAACCACCACCAGGGTAGTATCCGCCCCCGCCAGGAGGTGCATAGGTGCGCGGTGTATAGGTGCGGCTGGAAGGCATTCTAAAGGAGCCACCACCGATACGACCTCCACTGCGGGCTGCTAATGCGCCATCAGCGTGACCAAGAGCCAAAGCTAACACCAAGCTTAGGGCTAAGAAGGTTTTTAACAGCGGTTTGATGGTTTGTTGTAGTTTTTTACGCATAAGACAATCGCTTGAAAAACGGAGTTATTATTTATGATTTCTCCCGATTCTGGGAGCAGTGTTGCAGGATGTCGCTAAGGCTAGCCCGTAACAAGCAACTTTGTAGCATTCACGTAGCATTCACTTTTAGAGGCTACATATTCAATTTACCGCGTCTTATCTTGGGTAAGTAGCGATCGCAGGGGGGATTTCTCGACTGGGGAACCGTACCTGAAGACATGTTTATCCTCCAATAAATTGCGATGTCTACGACGGTCACTGAGCTTGTCGTACCCCTCCGGGGAAGCAAGCTACGCGGAGCGGGAGCGTCTCGTAGAGAAGTGCGGGCTACGCCTACGGGCAATGGTTTGCTATGCCTTGGATTAGAAGTTTCAGACTACAGTTTTGAATTATACAGATGATTTGAATTTATAGTGATTATTTTGACTAATTTTTTAATCCTTCACTGAATAAGTAGTACTAAGCTGAAACACATCTAATTTGCAGATGAAAATTTTCTCAATATCTTGTGGGGTCGGCATCTTGCCCGCCCTGATTATGCAACTTGAATGCTGATTAGCTTACTTCTGAACTTATTACTCAATATTTAGCATGGGCAAAACACCTTCCTACCGCCAATAGCACTCATTAATACATCTGGATGCTAAAAATTTACGTATACGTAGAAGACTAGAAAGTGTCTGTAATCCTTGTCATTCATTACCAATGGACATCATATCGCTACTAAATAGTTACAAAAATTTTGGCATTTTGGCACAGTAGTCCAGGTTATTTAGGATATTCTATTGAACGTAGCTAAATTTCGGAATTTTCGCAGTAATTGTTCACTGAGCATTTTCGCTACAAGTGTTAGCTTTTCTTTTTTGTTCATTATCCACAGAAACTCTCAAATAATGATAGATTTGCAACAAAAATAAAATCAACACAATAAAAAAATAATCTTCCTGGCTAATCTTCTAAAATAGGCTTCCAATTTGTCTACCAAATTCGTTTTAAAAGAAATAAAATAATAATGATGGCTTTGAAAGTAATCCTAATTGTAAATATTAAAAACTATTGGAAATATAGTCATCAACTTTATTATGGAACATATTTCTCAACTAACAGCCGAAATCAGAGACAAAGCTGCATACCCAGATATCCTAGTCATATCCCGGATTTTCATGCCGAAAGAAGCTGTAATTGGGGAATATATCTACAATCGCTGTCTTCAAGATCCAGAACGAGTAATTGTGCTGGCAGCTAGTTGCTCAGGAGATCGAGTATTTGATGAAGGTCAACAGTTTCCTGTGTATCGCTGGTATTATCCTAGATGCTGGCGTAGTGGCTATGTGGGAAATATCCTCAAGCCTTTGGTCAATATCGTCTGCTCATTTGTCCTAGCAATTAAACTCTATTTTCGCTATCACTATCGTTATATAGAGTGGGGCCACGGCTATGATTTTCCTTCACTGTTGCTATTGAGCTATTTGTTACCTATTCGCTTTTTTATCTATCTGCACGGCAACGATCTTCTTTGTACTTTACACAATCCTGTGCTGCGATCGCTATTTAAATTAACACTCAAACGCGCCGAAGGTATTGTTTGTAATAGTTCTTATACAAGAGACTACCTAAGAACTTCTTTTCGATTAGATACTCCTACCCACGTCATTAACCCAGTAATCAGACCAGAAAAATTTGGTAATAATGTAGCCAGTCCCAGTAGTCTTGATGATTTACGGGTTCGCGTGCGTCAGGCATACAACATTCCTGATTCAGCAATAGTTATTCTCTCCATCGGCAGACTAGCAAAACATAAAGGTTTCGACCGAGTAATTGATAACATCCCAATATTGCTAACTTTTGGGGTTGATGTCCACTACATACTCTGCGGGCAAGGGCCAAGTGAGTCGGAACTGAAATCTTTGGCGCATCGTTTGCGAGTAGATAAGCGCGTACACTTTGCTGGATATGTGCCAGAGCGAGAATTAGCAGGTTATTATGCAGCTTGTGACATATTTGCAATGCTGACTTTATCGGATACTAAACCTAATAATATGGAAGGTTTTGGTATGGCTTATTTAGAAGCAAGTTACTTTGGTAAGCCGATAATCGCCCCTCGTTTAGGCGGTGTTCTAGATACAGTTCACCATGAAGAAAATGGGATACTAGTTAATGTGAATTCTGGTTATGAAGTTTTTCAAGCTTTCAATCGGTTGTGCAAAGACCAACAACTACGCGAGCAACTCGGTCGCAAAGGTAAAGAATTAGCCAAGCGTAGAACCCTTCATCGATCGCTTTATAAATCAGAGGGGAAAAACGCGATTTCGTGAAATGAATGCACATTGAGAAATCACCAAAATCTAATTATAGTAATCTACAGCAATCCTAAATCATTCGCGCTCCACAAGATTCCCGAATTATTAAATAAGTCGGGGATCTGTGGTTTGCAATTCTCGCTATAGCAGTCCTAAATCAGAAAATTCAAAAAATACTAACAATGGAAATTTGCTATAAGTTTTATTTATAAAAAGCCTCTAACAAATTGCTTCACAAATGAGCAAGATTGCAGTGTAAAATCTCGCTTGTGATGTGATTAAATGTGCAATGAAAAATATCTGGTTTCGCATAGAGCAATACCTTCGGCGTTACGCAAAGCACCGAATGCAATCTTTCGTGTTTACAGTCATTGGATGTCTTGCTGTAGTTAGTGTGATTACCTTTGGGACAATGTATGTTGTGGCTCAACCTGCTTCAACTTCATCTGAACGTCCTGTTGTGAAAGCACCAAATTTCGGGCGACATTTTCAAGAATTCGAGCGTGAAGGCTCTATCTTGATTTACGACTCAAAAAATAACCGCATCTATGAACACAATCCTCAACGTAATGCAACTGCGATCGCTCCAGCTTCGACATTCAAAATTTTTAACGCGCTGGTAGCTTTAGAAATAGGTATACTTCCCGATGATGTGGCGGTTCTCACTTGGGATGGAATTCACCGAGAAATTGATGCCTGGAATCATGATACAAATTTGCGTCAAGCCTTTAAAGATTCAACTGTTTGGTTCTACCAAGTACTAGCACGTAGGGCTGGATATGAACGGATGCAGCAATTTATTAACAAAGTAGGCTACGGAAACCGTCAGATTGGCACTGTTGCAGACATTGATCGTTTTTGGTTACAACCGCAGCTATTGCAAATTACACCCAAAGAGCAAATTAAGTTTTTGCAACGGTTATATCAAGGCGATTTGCCTTTCTCGCAACGGACAATAAATCTTGTCAAAGACATTATGATCCGCGAACAAACTCCAGACTACACACTGCGAGGAAAGACGGGATGGTTAACGAGTAGCAAACCAAATGTTGGTTGGTTTGTGGGTTACTTAGAGCAAAACAAAAACGTCTATTTTTTCGCCACAACCCTTGATATGCTTAAAGCAGAGGATGCACCCGCCCGCATCGAGATTACACGACGCAGCCTTAAAGATTTGGACTTGCTAGCTCAAATCAACTAGCCACCACCGACAATAGTTACTACTTCTAAGCGATCGCCTGGCTGTACCTTTGTTTGCGGCCAAAACTGGCGATGTAAAATTTCGCCATTATATTCTACAGCTACCAAACGGGGATTGAAACCCAACTGTTGGAGTAAATCGGGTAAAGAAGTTTGAAATGAGCAGCTATGGGTTTCCCCATTTATCTGAATCGTAATCTCATTAGACATAAATGTGGGAAATAGGAAATTGGGTATTGGTTACTCACTTTGGGCTAATGACAAATGACTCTTTTAAAGTTCTGGTTTAATGCGATTAAGTTGAGAGAGCAAATATTGTGTCACGAGGGTAGGCTGTTCGGCTTGCATGAGCGATCGCACCACAGCTACACGTTCGGCTCCCGCATCGATCACATCATTGATATTATTGGCATCTATTCCCCCAATCGCAAACCAAGGAATTGAGCAATTTTTTGCGGCATAGCTGACGTATTCTAGCCCTGTTGCTGCCTTACCTACTTTTGTGGGAGTTTCATAAACTGGCCCCACGCCAATATAATCTACACCTTCAGCAATTGCTGCTTGCATTTCTTCTTTATTTGTGGTAGAAAGCCCTATCAGACGTTGCGAACCCAATAATTGCCGAGCAACAGCAATAGGCATATCTTGTTGTCCCAGATGCACCCCATCGGCATCGACAGCTAAAGCTACATCCACGCGATCATTAACAATGAACAAAGCACCGTAGATGTGGCATAACTGGCGTAATTTTCTCGCTTGTTCTAGACGCAAAGAATCATCGGTGGTTTTATCGCGGTACTGTAGAAGTGTTAATCCACCTTTGAGTGCAGCCTCAACATTGCTCAACAAACTTTCACTAGGGGAAGTCACAAGATACAAACGCGATCGCCACAACAATTGATGCCGCTGATGACCCATTAAACTACTTTCTAGGGTATAAACCTGATAGCGCATCTGCTTACAAGCCTTAGCCATATTTGGTTGGGTTAGCTTGCTGTATTCTTCCAACACCCGTAACGCTTCTTCTATCCGGCAAAAGTTAGCTTGCAAAACCGATTTTATACTAGCTCGTTGTTCTTCTTGAGGATGGGTTAATTCAGTCCCAGGATCGCCTGGTGTATCTCGCGCCGCCCGCAATTCTGGGGTATGCCACTTGGCTACCTCTTGTCGTAGCCGTTTGCATTCAAGAGCCAACTGGGCACTATTCAACCCAAACCGACACCATTCCTCGATAATTCGCAAGCCCTCACGAGCGCGATCTAAATTGGCATCTAAAATGCGGTAAACAACTTGCTGTATTTGCTCTTTTTGGCTGTATGGCTCGACCATTACAACAACCCCGTTAGTGCTTTCATCGAAGTGTGAATTATCATAAGTCCTAGTAACCATAAGTTAATTAATTTGCTTTTTTTTACTAATTTTTGCGGAATCTACGCAAAACAACGTAGTAGTGAGGGTTACGGTAAATTATCCCATGTTCCTATAGACAGTGATAAGGGTAGTTTGAGGCTACAGTTTCGCACTGAGCTTAGTCAAGTGTTTTACGATAGACAACAAGCTTACAAAGGACTGCAAAAAGGGAATACACCAGAAAATTCACAATTAAAAAAGAATGTAGAGACATAGCAGTGCTACGTCTCTACAAGGCTTCTGGATAACGCATATTTAATTTCACTCTTATATCTATTAGATAAATGATATAGGCATAATTCATGAATTGTGCCTAGAAATTATTTTGGGCAATGCATAATCAATTTCTGGAGATGTCTAATATCATTTATTACTATGTATTAAATATCGCCAATCGGTCAATATATGAGTAATATTATCGACATAATACTCTCTAGAGAGTATAAGAATCTATGATTACTTACAAGGAGTCGTGTTAGATATGATGCTCCCTCGTGTGTTTCCTGAGTACCGGAGAGTAGATGTTCTGTTTGCAAAGCTGAAGTTTCTGAAATCAGCAAGGCTTTTATTTTTTAGTTTTTCAGTATTATCTTTTACTGTAAGTATGGGGGCGGCAAGTATAACGTTTCTGGGTACAAGCCTGGATAGTGCGTTAGCGTTCGCGGAGCGTTCCGTAGGAAAGCCCACCGTTCGCGCAGCCTCTCGTAGAGAAGGTATCGCTCAGATTCCATCGACACCAGATTCAGCGCCTCTGAATGAGAAAACACCTTCTCAGGCTAATGTGTTATTTGTCAATCCTAGTGTTGGAGATGACAACGCAGGCAATGGCAGCGAATCCACTCCTGTACAGACGATTACCCAAGCGCTGCGATTAGCTAACGCCAATACTCTAATTATGCTTTCCACAAGCACTTATAGCGCCGAGACAGGAGAGGAATTTCCCTTAATACTGAAACCGGGTATTTCAATTCAAGGCAACCCCAGCAATCAAGGTAAAGACATTATTATTCAAGGAGGCGGTGATTACCTGAGTCGGAGCTTTTTAGGTCAAAATGTCACAATTGTAGGGGCAAATCAAGCCTTGCTTACTGGAGTGACGGTGACGAACCCTAATCCTCGTGGTTACGGTTTATGGATTGAATCTAGCAATCCGGTAGTCGCAGAAAATACTTTTACTGGTAGTACCCAAGATGGCATTTCTGTCAGTGGTAATGCTGCACCCACCATTAGTAAGAATTACTTCGATCGCAATGGAGCCAATGGCATCACAATTGCCGGTAATTCCAGTCCCCAAGTCAAAGAGAATGTCTTTCACCAAACGGGTTTTGGGATTAATATTGCCCAAAATGCTGCTCCTATACTTATAGGTAATCAAATTCAGAACAATAGATCGGGAATTATCGTACAAGCAAATGCCCGCCCGATTTTGCGGAATAATTCTATTCAAGATAATAAAGAAGATGGTTTAGTTGCGATCGCTCAAGCAATGCCAGATTTGGGTAGTGCATCCGAACCTGGGGGTAATACATTTCAAAATAATGCCCGCCACGACATTAACGCCAGCGCTGCTAAACAGGTGATTTCTGCTGCTGGTAACAACCTTGTGAGCGATCGCATCACTGGCAATGTAGATATTAATGGTACAACAGCACTAGCAACCCAAAATTCTCAACCCGCTCCCAACAACGTATTACGAGAAATACCACCAACTGGGGAAATCACCTTCTCATCTCCCGAAGTCTCTGAAACTACTAACGGGCAAACCAGCAACAGCATTTCAGCAAATAATCCTGTTTCTACACAATTAAATAGTCAACAGCTGTCATTAATGCCTGCCAATAATGTGCCGCCTTCCCCGCCTATATCCAAACAACCACCTACTTCTAGAGTCGCCGGATTTCCTACTCCTAGCAGCTTGTCAGGTAGACAAATACCAATTAATGCACAGCCACCTGATACACCACAGTTAAATTACGTGCGGATCGATCCTAATACCATTGAGTTTACTGCCCCTGAGTCCCCATCCAATTCAGTTGTACAGCCACCAGTTTCAAGTATGAGGAATCAAACACAGCAGCCATTACCAATACTAGAAACTGCTGCTCCTAGTGCTTCAGAACTTTTACCACTTCCCAATCCCAATATCCCCATTGTTAATACTGGCAATCTGCAAACAAGTTCTGCAAGTATTCCTTATAGTGGTAACTCTGCAACACAATCTGGTGTGCGGTATCGCTTAGTAGTGCAACTTGCAACTGATAAGGATCGAGATTTAGTGCGATCGCTTGCTCCTGGTGCGTTTCCCACAGTTTGGCAAGGTCAAAGAGTTATGCAAGCAGGAGTATTTAGTAGTGAATATAATGCTAAAGAAATGCTCAAAACACTTTCTAGTAAAGGTTTAAGAGTCATTATGGAGCCATTGAATTGATTAATAATGTTGGCTTACCTTCTACTTAATATGTGGTTAATGAAAACTGCATATATCGTTTTAATTCAAATCTGTTGTTAAGGAGATATCTGTAAACTACCCGCTTAATCCTGGCTCTAATAGACATCTCCGAAAAAGAATCTCAAGCCCTTATCCTATCTAGGTGAAAACTTAATTTCTGGAGATGTCTAATTTATTTTAGAATAATCATTACCTAAAACAATGACTATATCTGCTGTAGATTTATTGATTTGTATACGCCCATCACCATTAGGCAAATCTGGATATTTAACAGGATTTTTCAATTGATGCTCATAATCAATAACATCCTGAGATCCTGGCATCCAGCTTGCAATAGATAAAGCAGCATTAATACTTCGTTTTTTTAAGAAATAGATTCTGGTTTTAGACATTTTCCATCCGATTGAAGAAGAGTTAGGAACAACACAAATCTCAGTAAATCTTTTCAATAATGCTTTTTTAAAATCGTCATCTGCTTTCGGGGAAGCAAAATTAGAAGCATTAATAATACTGAAGTTAAGTTCTTTAGTAAATTTATACTTTGTTTCTAGCTCCTCTAGCTTCGGAATTAATTGGTCTTGAACTTCTTGCTTTGAAGTTACTTGAGGTGAGGGATTTACTGCTAAAGGTTGTTGAGTTGGAATATTTGGCCTTAATGTTTCTTTAGGTGAGGGCTTTGGATTAGTTTTTGATGGATCAGCCTTAGCGCTATCTTCTATTAATTTTTGAATTTCGCTTATTTTTATTTGAATATCAGTTACAGATTTGTTTATTCCATTAAACAAGACACTTGTCAAAAGTAACAATACTATGAACTGAATAGCTAAACTTCCCCAAGCACCTTTTTTAATATTAGATAATCCCCATTGAACATAAACTTGAAAGACATATTTACTAGCAGATACAACCTGAGAACTTGTAATATTAGCTCGAGACATAATAATGCAATCCTATTTAAGTTGTGGAAATTATCGCTTAGTGGTGAGATAGCCCTTACTTCTTTGCAAGGCTATGAGCGTCAGGGCTTGCTGTAGGCTAGCGCCAAGATGCTAAAAAATTTATCTCACTTTTATCAGTACATACTGAACTACAAACTGAAGTTATTGCTTTTCGGATTATTTGCCAAGTTTTTCTGCAAAATTGAGATTCTTCCAATCAAAGCAATAGAGATTCCATCAATCATTTAGGACTGCTTTTTAGGATTTTTATTTAATTTTTGAAATACGCGAAAAGTGGGTACTGCCTACCATATAAGAGCTTTGGAGAGCAATACCCACCCCAGAAAAATTAGGGGAAATTTAGCTAATTAACAATATTTTATATCTCTGAAAAGAGAAAATTAAGATGCCGATTTTGAATCTTTTTCAAAGTCTCACTTTATCAGCAAGGCAAAACAATTCTTGTTTGGAATCAAGCTAAGATTGCTATATATTGATTTATGGATTTTTTGATGGTGATGCTGAAGACGGAGATTCTATACCAGTTTGAGGGTTTTGCCCATTATTGTTCTGACCAAAAACTAAAGCCCAAGCTAACCCACCTAAAGCTAAAACAAAGATTAATGGAATAACGAGCTTTCCTATTGAAACTTGAACTACTCCATCGCCATTGTTATTCACCTGGCTATTTGTAATATTAGAGTTTCCAAAAGAGCCACGATCGTTATTCTTCGGGGGTTTAGTTGAAGACATAGGATAAAATTATAAATTTGACTTTTTCAACTTAATCAAACCCCGTCTATTTTGAAATCTGGAGTTTTTAGGGAGAGTATGTTATTCAATAGTTGCTTGAATTCTAAGCTTTACCCTAATTCCAAAAGAAACTATATCTTTCAAGGTAGACGCGGCTTATATGAAATTTAAGTACTCATATATTTACCTAAATACATTTACAGTTAATTATATTTTTTTTGCAATCCCTCTTTAGAAGTATTTACTAAATTAAATTTATGCAGAGTTAATTCCATTGGGTTCAGCAAAAATCCTGTGACATTTGTAAATAAGCCATTGTGCGCCAGTATTTAAGACCAAAAATCAGGTGATAAAAAATTTCTCACTTCTTCTCAATCATAATATTGACGAAATCCTAACTGATAGAGGGAAATAGCATTCCTACCCTGGTTTATGATCCAAACGGGTGGCTTGCTCTAGGGCAGCTTTTTCTTTGGCTCGGCGGACATAGGGTTGTAACTGGGCGCGATCGCAAGCTGTAAAGATACTCAGGTTTTCCAAGGTAATCCCTCGCATTAACATTTCTACGCGCCAGGTTTGTTGTGCCTGGGCGATCGCTGGCGTTTGTCCTTGGGGAGTTAACAATCCTTCACTCCATGCTTGCCAACGTGTCTCAAGTTCTGATTCTGAGATGGGTGTACCTGTTTCATTCAGAAACATCGCTGTTTGAGTATCTTTACGACTTTTCAGCCATTTGATTAGGGGATTATTGGTAAAAGAACCGTAGCGTTTGCCCAAAATCCATTGATTCACAGGCACTTGACGGACAAATCCGGGAATTGTGATTTGCAGGAAGTGCCCTTGAGTATCGTAGATTTGGTGCGATCGCTCCAAGCTAATTATTTCTGTGGCAGATAATCCAGCCCCAAATAACACATAAGCCAAAGCATAATCTCGTACTCCAAATTTCCTGGCTTGTTGCAGAATTTCGTGAACTAAACTAGCTGGTAAATCAGCGACTTCTGTGGTGGTGAACCCTCCTTGTAAGGAGTTTGTTGCTAATTCTGCTGAAGATGACATGGCTCCATGTAAAAACAACTCCACCAAATTTTCCAGAAAATCATCCCGATCCTCCCAAAGTTCGTGAAATTCGCTAGTGAACTCAATTACGGCATATCCCAAGATCATCCCATTCAGCAAACTGGCTAATTTTTCTGCTGGTAAGTAGGTATTTAAGTGTCCTTGCTGGATTACAGTAGCTAAATACTGAGCTACATAACGGTTTGCCTCTGTTACTCCCCTGCCTAGTGCGCGGCGATTTTCTGCCGGGAATTGGTCGGCTTCACCTACCACAGATCGGACAAACTCTGGCACTCGTTCTAATGTATGTAAAGTGTCACTTGCATAATCTTTAAGAGCTTGGTAAACATTGCCGGGAGGTGTTGCCCGTCGCACCAGCGACTCACCTAAATCCTTGAAGGCTGCGGACTCTTCCAACACAGCCAAAAGCAGCCCATGTTTATTGCCAAAATTCCGAAATAGAGTCACTTCGTTGACTTCGGCTTTTTCAGCAATTTGGCGGGTTGTGGTAGCGCTAACTCCCTGAGCCGAAAACAACTCAAGTGCAGCTTGAATCAGGCGTTGACGAGTGGAAATCAGTTGAGATGACATAGAAAAATGCAAGTGGCACTTGCAGGGGGTATCAGAGTTCTGCTAGCATAACAAATGTAAGTGATACTTGCTTTACTCTACTGTAACTAACTAGTGAGAGGGTGGATAAATCCTTAGTGGGATTATGCCCAATAAAAAGTAAATCACTGCATCATCCATCAACAGGAATTTTTATGACCGCAAATTTTGGGGCGTTCGCTCCTGAGAGAGGCAAGTCACCTCAACTCAGTTGGACAAATGTAGTATTTTTTGCTACATTTCATGCTTTAGCACTTCTGGCTCCTTGGTTTTTCTCCTGGCCAGCATTAGGTTTGCTAGTGTTTCTCCACTGGTTATTCGGGAGTATTGGTATTTGCCTGGGATATCATCGACTACTGAGCCATAAAAGTTTTCAGGTTCCTAAGTGGTTAGAGTATGCGATCGCCCTCATTGGAGCGCTGGCTTTGCAGGGGGGGCCAATTTTTTGGGTAGGTGGACACCGCCAGCATCACGCCCACACAGAAGATATCAATTTAGATCCCTATTCTGCTCAAAGAGGATTTTGGTGGAGCCATATATTGTGGATTTTTTACCCACGTCCAGAATTTTTTGACTATGACACCTATAAAAAATATGCCCCTGATTTAGCCAGACAACCCTTTTATTGTTGGCTAGATCGCTACTTCTTGCTATTGCAAATACCCTTCGCACTGCTCCTATATGCATTAGGAGGATGGCCTTTTGTATTCTACGGAGTGTTTCTCAGATGTGTCTTACTTTGGCATTCAACCTGGTTTGTGAACTCAGCATCACACCTGTGGGGTTATCGCACCTTTGATGCCAATGATGGCGCTCGTAATCTTTGGTGGGTATCCATCGTCACTTATGGAGAAGGCTGGCACAACAACCATCATACTTATCCCCACATGGCGAAATCTGGGTTGTCTTGGTGGGAAATTGATGTTACTTGGTGGAGTATCTTAGTGTTGCAGACTTTGGGTTTAGCTAAAAAAGTTGTCTCGCGTCCTCCTCAAGGTGCAACTCACGGCTAAATTGCAACTAAATTATCATCAATTTGTTATGCCGATTGCTTCTCGCAATCGGCTTACTAATTTTTATCAGTAGTATTTCACGGTAAAATCTAACTGATTAAATCACCGCAATACATCAAGTGTGAAAACTTACAGCATTTTTTATCGTCTTTTTCAAGAACTTCCTGGCATTTTTTTTAAATTAATTGGCAATCCACCCCAAACGGCAGAGACTTATCAATTCTCCTCAATTGAAATCAAGCAAACGCTTATTTTCAGAAATTTTTGGCGTTGCTGAATTAAGGGATGATTCTTGTGGGGTGGGCATCCTGCCCGCCCCGAAATACAAGGGACGCTCATGTTGCCTATCCCACAAAAATAGTAAAATCATTCCGCAAATATGCAACCCCAAATTTCTTTATACTTACGCCAAAATAAACCGAAAAATTCTTGGCGAGGAGTAGTTATCTATCCCAATCGCAGTTTAGATACAGCAGATATCAAGAATTACAGTGAATTTTTCGCTAGCCAGCGCATCAGTCGCATTTATCTTAATGAATTAGGTGAAACTGCATCATTGCCAGTTGGAATTGCTACGATGAAATTAGTCGTCGATGAAGAGGAGACAACTATTATCGCTGCTAGGCAGTTAATAGAGAGAACCCAGCAAGAAATCAATATCGAACCACAACGGCGGCAGTTACTAGAATTGATAGAGACAATATTAGTCTATAAGTTTCCGATGATGAGTCGAGAGGAGATTGAAGGTATGTTTGGGTTAAGTGATTTGAAACAAACACGAGTTTATCAAGAAGGTAAACAGGAAGGCAAGCAAGAAGGAGCGCGTGAAGAAAAGTTTAGAATGATACCTTTGTTGTTGAGATTGGGATTGAGTTTTGAAGAAACTGCGAAAGAGTTAGGTTTGAGCCTAGAAGAGATTCGACAAGAAATGCAAAAACAGCCTCCAAGTCAGGATACGTAATCTACAATTACAGCAGAATTCTGAATTCAGAAGTCAGAAGTCAGAAGTAAAACAGGCTTTATACCTGGCTTTGAGACTTAGCTTGTGTACCTAACTAACTTAAATTTTACTGTATCCTTTATCACGGATTTATCTACATATTTTTACTATTTCTCATTCCCATAATTTTTAATTTTTTCTATGATTTCCATCTCTCCTATTCTTCAAGCTAGACTCTCCCAACCCTTAAAGATTGGCTCCTTTGAGGTAAAAAGTCGGGTTCTCCAGTCGCCTCTATCTGGAGTGACAGATATGGTGTTTCGCCGTCTCGTGCGTCGCTATGCGCCAGATTCGATGATGTATACCGAAATGGTTAATGCTACGGGGTTGCATTATGTCAAGCAGTTACCCAAAATCATGGAGGTAGATCCAAATGAACGCCCAATTAGCATTCAACTATTTGATTGCCGTCCAGATTTCCTGGCAGAAGCAGCTATAAAGGCAGTTGCCGAAGGTGCTGATACTGTTGATATTAATATGGGTTGTCCGGTTAATAAAATCACTAAAAATGGTGGTGGTTCTTCGTTGTTGCGACAACCAGAAGTAGCAGAAGCAATTGTGCGGGAAGTGGTAAAAGCTGTTGATGTTCCTGTGACAGTAAAAACTCGTATTGGCTGGAATGACAACGAAATTACTATTCTCGACTTTGCCAAGCGGATGGAAGATGCTGGGGCAAAAATGATTACGGTACATGGACGCACCCGCGCCCAAGGGTACAATGGTAATGCCCGTTGGGAATGGATTACCCGTGTAAAAGAAGTGCTTTCTATCCCAGTGATTGGGAACGGAGATATTTTTTCCGTTGAAGCGGCAGTTAAATGTTTAGAGCAAACTGGCGCTGATGGCGTCATGTGTTCCCGTGGGACTTTGGGTTATCCGTTTTTGGTGGGAGAAATCGATCATTTTCTGAAAACAGGGGAGATATTACCATCACCAACCCCAATTCAGCGTTTGGAATGTGCAAGAGATCATTTACAAGCCTTGTGGGAATATAAAGGCGATCGCGGTGTACGTCAAGCCCGTAAGCACATGACTTGGTATGCTAAGGGTTTTGTTGGTGCTGCCGAACTCCGAGGACAGCTAAGTTTAGTTGAAAGAGTAGATCAGGGTTTGGCAATGATTGACCAAGCAATTGAAAAATTGGCTAATGGTTATGAACTAGAGGAAGAAGCAGAAGGTAGTTTGGTAATGCTTTAATAAGTTGATTTTAACCTAGCTTGGGGTGATATTGCTGGTTGCAAAAAGTGATGCGATCGCTTGAATACCACAATAGGGATTTTATTAAATTGCAATGATTGCATCAACACGCCGATTAGGGCAAGTTGATAGTTTCAATCCCTAATAGGGATTTTATTAAATTGCAATCAATCTCCATACCCCTTTAGAGAATACGAATTAGGCGTTTCAATCCCTAATAGGGATTTTATTAAATTGCAATCATTCACCTTTCCTAAAGGAGGAAAGCAACTAAGTTTCAATCCCTAATAGGGATTTTATTAAATTGCAATTTGTTTTGCCCAAGGTGGCTGTTGCCTGCTATAAGTTTCAATCCCTAATAGGGATTTTATTAAATTGCAATAAAAGATTCTTAGATTTGTTACTATATATAAGTAGTTTCAATCCCTAATAGGGATTTTATTAAATTGCAATGCCGGGCTTGGGCGGCTGGTAGTTATCAAGGTGTTTCAATCCCTAATAGGGATTTTATTAAATTGCAATGAGAGGATAGAGATTTTTACCTTGACGATGACCAAGTTTCAATCCCTAATAGGGATTTTATTAAATTGCAATCTCTGTTGCTCCGGCAAGCGCTTGCTCGTTAATTGTTTCAATCCCTAATAGGGATTTTATTAAATTGCAATGGAGGGATAATTTATTTAGTTAATTTAAGTGAATTTTGTTTCAATCCCTAATAGGGATTTTATTAAATTGCAATTCCAAAAATATCGAAGGGGAATTTATTTGAGAAGTTTCAATCCCTAATAGGGATTTTATTAAATTGCAATAAATCTGGCCAGTCTGACTAGTAATTGCCTTATCCGTTTCAATCCCTAATAGGGATTTTATTAAATTGCAATCACTGATATAAGTGCAATGGTAACGTCTCTAGGGTTTCAATCCCTAATAGGGATTTTATTAAATTGCAATATCGTTTGAAGTTTACTAAGCGGTCTTTACTCTCGTTTCAATCCCTAATAGGGATTTTATTAAATTGCAATTTAATGCTCTCATTACGTCCAGCTTTCAATGCTTTGTTTCAATCCCTAATAGGGATTTTATTAAATTGCAATCTACGTTAACTTGAGAATCAAAGATTGCCAGGGAGTTTCAATCCCTAATAGGGATTTTATTAAATTGCAATATGCGGTCGAAGCAGATTAGCTCCATAGTTACAGCGTTTCAATCCCTAATAGGGATTTTATTAAATTGCAATTCAGGGGGGGCAATACCAGAAAGGAAAAGAGCTTCTAGGTTTCAATCCCTAATAGGGATTTTATTAAATTGCAATGGTAGTGGTAAGCGTGTAAGGATTCCTACTAAATTGTTTCAATCCCTAATAGGGATTTTATTAAATTGCAATTACTGTTTAGCATCCCGTTCTGCTTGACTTCGCTGTTTCAATCCCTAATAGGGATTTTATTAAATTGCAATTGTTCAGGAACTTGTAGTACGATGCTGGGTGAATGGTTTCAATCCCTAATAGGGATTTTATTAAATTGCAATCTGATTCTTGATAGCGCTTGTCTACTTGCGTTCTCCTCAGCGTTTCAATCCCTAATAGGGATTTTATTAAATTGCAATTTCACGTATCACAAAGTCTGTATCACGTTGTAAAAGTTTCAATCCCTAATAGGGATTTTATTAAATTGCAATACTCCTTTATTTACAAGAGGATCAGCTAATGACTGTTTCAATCCCTAATAGGGATTTTATTAAATTGCAATATATGGCACAAATTATCGTATCCGATGCACTCGAATTGTTTCAATCCCTAATAGGGATTTTATTAAATTGCAATCGCTGCCTTCTGAAAGCGCTGCTGTATTTGGTTTTCAAGGTTCAGTTGCGCGAATGAGCAAATCATAACACAGGGAATAGTGATATCACAAGATGCAAATCGCTGAAACCCAATCCCCATAAGGTGCGCGGATGGTTTGAAAGTACCATTGCCCTCAAAGTCTTGTATAGATGGAGCGTAGAGCCTTTTTCGCTCCTTCTCATTTTGTACATCTACCCATCCGCGCATTTGGTAAGAAAATTAGTCTGATTGGCGATCGCTACCTCTATTAAAATAAGCGATCGCCTAATCCTTGAACATCTTAATTTACCAAATCAGGGAACACTTCTTGCACAGCAGGATGCACTAAGCGATGATTCTGCACATTCACACCCTTAGCTAATGCTGGGTTAACCTCCAGTGCCAAAATTCCCAAATTTGCCAACTGGACGACATAAGGTAATGTACTATTATTAAGTGCCTGAGTTGCTGTCCAAGGTACTGCTCCTGGCATATTAGGAACGCCATAATGCACCACACCTTCTTCAATGTATACCGGATTTGTATGGGATGTTGGGTGTAAAGTTTCTATGCAACCGCCTTGGTCAACGGCTACATCAACTATTACCGAACCAGGACGCATTTGTTTAACCAATTCGCGAGATACTAATATTGGCGCTCTACGTCCTAACACTAAAACTGCACCGATGAGCAAATCGGCTTCAAGGACTGCGGCTTCAATATGAGCAGAGTTGCTGTAAAGTAATTCAACTCTAGAACCTCTAGAACCAAAAAGGGTTTCTAAGTAAGATAAACGCTCGACACTCACATCTAAAATCTGGACGATCGCACCCATCCCTACGGCAATTTTAGCTGCTTCTGTGCCGACAACGCCGCCACCTAAAATTACTACTTTACCTGGTTTGACTCCAGGGACACCGCCCAAAAGAACTCCTCTACCACCTTGCTGACGTTCTAAGAACCTGGCCCCAAATTGTACTGCAAGCCGACCAGCAATTACGCTCATGGGGGTGAGCAAGGGTAATCTATTTGCCCCAGGTTGTTCTACAGTTTCGTAAGCGATCGCAGTTGTGCCACAATCAATTAAATGCTCTGTCAACTTGCGATCGGCTGCTAAATGTAAATAAGTAAATAATACCTGCCCTTTTTGCAAAAATTTATACTCAGATGTCAGCGGTTCTTTGACTTTAACAACCAATTCCCGATTCCAAGCTTTTTCTGATGTGGAGACAATTTCGGCTCCAGCAGTTTTGTAGTCGTCATCGGAGAATCCAGCACCATTACCTGCTTGTGTCTCGACGAAGATACTATGACCATTTTCTCGCAGCACCCGCACACTAGAAGGACTTAACCCTACCCGAAACTCTTGATCCTTATTTTCCTTGGGAACGCCGATTTCCATATATCGCCTCTGATAATTTTTTTGTTTAACTGTAGCCTTCCAATCTCAAGCTTGCTACTTCCGTCTTGCTAGTTCCGTATTAGAGATAGCTGGATTAGAGATACNNNATCTCTGTTNNNACTTTCNNNATTCAATCTGAGTAGCCCNAAACTCTTACCCTTGACTATTGCCCCAGTATTTATACAATATATAAAGAATAGTAACAATTTATTAAAAAAGCGATTTATAGCTCTTGANNNGGAAGCTTTTGCTGAATTTCTCAAGTCATCTTGGCATTCCAGCATTGCAATCAGCTTTTAAGTTAACTTGACTTTTCAATGTCATCTGAAAACTTCAAAGTCTCTCTCTTAGAAGGAGAGAGATTTAGAGAGGGGTTTTCCAGACACCATGAAAAGCAAGTAGCGATTATCCCCACTTTCTGTGACTTCTACCAGAAGTCTGATATCAAGTCCCGTTTGCCAAAAAAAGGTTTCNNNAAAATGACACAAACACAACCAACAATTACACCGAAACTAGAAGAGCCTAAATTTGGCTTTAACGAATACGCCGAACGCTTGAATGGTCGAGCTGCAATGATTGGCTTTGGTTTGATGCTGGTGATTGAATACGTCACCAATCAAGGGGTGCTATCATGGCTGGGTCTGAAGTAGTGCCATCAACAAGCACGATCTTGAAGTTGTAAGCTAGTAATTAAAAGAGTTACAACCAGCTGGAACAACCAGTTGGTTTTGACTTCAATAATTTATAGTGGAGTACTTCGCCCTAGATACATTAATTAGACTTATTCATAAATAACTGCCATAGAATGTAAGCAAGAGAGGAATCGAAATACCTATTAGTGATTGAAATATCATAGACTTGCAACTAATATGTGCAAGGCGATTAATGAGTAAATTTCCTCCCCCTACTAAAAAAATCATAAATTAGTGTCTGCCTTAAATGAGAAAGGCAAATTATGGGTGAGGTATTCTTGGTAAATATACACAAAAGGTGAACTGGAACCAACCAAGCTGTGATGAATGCTGTATTACCTCGTTTTTTGAAGTCAACCTACCGAAAAGACCCACTAATCAGTGTACTGATGACGATGGGCGTTATGGATGCCCTGATTGGCGGATTGAATGATAGCTGGTCGTTGTTTGCTTTTGGTTTGGGAACGGCAGGGATAGCGCTAGGCTTTAAGTTGTGGCGTTTTCAGCAACGTCGTCCTTTACCAGAAGAGCCTGTAGTGCAACATTATTTGCCCTCTCGTTCTTCTAGTGCGCCTTTACCAATGTTAAGCGTTTCTAAGAAAAAACCACCTCTTTAGGATATGCAGAGTTATGACTTAAAATAACTCTGCAAAATTTATTGGGTTTAACTGTATCTGTAAAAGTGAGGAAAAAGAGTGAGTAGTGAGGGAAGAGGTGGCGGTAATTTTCTGCGACCGTATATTATCCTGGCATTTATGGCAGCTGTTGCCCTTCCAGTGAGTACCTGGGAAGGGTTTTATATTCATCAAGCTCATGCTGCCATTGAAGAAGTAACGCCAAGNCTCCCCCCAGTTAACACTAACTTTGCTAATGCTCAACTAATTTACACACTCAAAGGGCATAACGGAACTGTTAAATCCCTCGCTTTCAGTCCAGATAGCAGAATGCTTGTGAGTGGAGGTGCAGAAAACGAGGGTGTCATTCGCTTGTGGAATTTAGCAAAGGGCAAAAAATTAGCGACTATTAACAAAGCACACAAAGCAGCTGTAGAATCTTTAGTGATTTCACCAGATGGGCAAACCCTCGCTAGCTGTAGTGATGACAATACGATTAACCTCTGGAGCCTGAAAAATTTTAAATTTAGCCGCTCTTTTGTCGGACATACCAGTAACGTCTTATCTTTAGCGGTATCTCCTGATAGTAAAGTTCTTGTCAGTGGAGCTTTGGATGGGATTCGTCTCTGGGATTTGCTACAGCAGCGCCCTCTAGGAACTATAGTACGCTTTGATAATTTGATTTATACTCTGGCTATTAGTCCTGATGGACAGACCTTGGCTAGTGGTGATAATAAGGGTGTAATCAAGCTGTGGAATTTGAGTACTGGTAAATTAATCAGTGAATTGGTAGCTCATTCTAGTGCTGTTAGCGATGTGATTTTTACACCAGATGGACAAACATTAGTTAGTGCTAGCCACGATCGCACCATAAAATTGTGGAATATTAATACTGGAGAATTAGTCCGCACCCTTACAGGACATAATAACTGGGTAAATGCGATCGCTCTTAATCCCGATGGACAAACCCTTGCTAGTGCTGGTAGAGATGGGATTAAATTGTGGGATTTAACTACAGGGGAGTTAATAAATACACTAAGTGGACATACAGACTGGGTAAGTGCGATCGCTTTTAGTCCAAATGGTAAAGTTCTTGCCAGTGGTGGATTCGATCGACTAATCAAGATTTGGGGGATTCCAACAAAACGAAAGTAACTGCGATCGGGCAAAATAATCGTGAAAGAATAGACTATATCCCCGACTTCTTTTAAGAAATCGGGGATATCATTTTGACGCTCCTTTTAAGGCTTTGTGACTTGCCATAGCTCAAATTCTCACGTCATATAGAAAGTCAGGCTATCGCTAACACCGAAAAATTCCCCAATCATTTCCCGTATCTGCTAAACTTTGGTCTTGCCTTTTTAGAGTTTTTGTAGTAAAAAATCAACCAAAGCTCAGATCAAATTTTGCTATAACTAGTCAAAATCAATGATGGTAACAACCAATAGTGATGTCTACGATGGTCACTGAGCTTGCCGAAGTGCGGGCTACGCCTACCAAAATCTTGAAGAACTGTGAATACTTGATGAAAATACAGCCGAACTAATATCTTATCCAGCAAATTACTGTAAGTATAAACATAGGTAATTTCAAATTAATCTGTGCAGTTACTTGCCCTCTAGATAGGAACAATTTCTGAACTTAGACAATCTTAGAAATGGTCATCGTCAGTAAATGCACTCAGTTAAAAGTCACAAACTCGTGTGAAGCCAAGGTTTGTAGTGCTTAACCGCTATTTTTAAGATAGGATAACTTGCTACTTAAATTATGTTTAATTTTCCCGAACTGCTTTTGATCCCCATTTCGATAGAATGACTAGGCAGAACCCTAAAACTAAAAACCGCTTTTGACTGCGACGCACATGAATCAACTGAACAATGGTTTTACGCTATTTTTAAGTCTGCTAGTCGAGGCGATGCCTTTTTTGCTTCTTGGGGTTTTATTCTCCAGTTTGCTGCTATTTTTTGTTGATGAGCGCAAACTAGTAGAAAAAATGCCCAAAAACCCGCTGTTGGGTGCTTTAGTTGGCAGCATGATCGGCTTTTTGTTTCCGGTGTGTGAGTGCGGGAATGTACCGGTAGCGCGGCGATTCCTGATTCAAGGAGTACCCACACCAGTCGCAATTGGTTTTTTGCTAGCAGCACCAACAATTAACCCAGTTGTAATTTGGGCCACTTGGACAGCATTTCGAGATCAGCCAGAAATAGTAGTCTTACGAGTCGTATTTTCCCTAACAATTGCCACAATTATCGGGTTTGTTTTCAGTTTTCAAAAGGACTTAAATCCCATAGTCCAACCTGCGATCGCTCGTTATATGAAGTTTAATCCACCCGCGCAACCCCAAACCAAACGCCGTGGTAAGCCTTATCAAGGACAACAAGAAGAAACAGTACCGAATCTGTTGCAATCCGGGACTTATATCTTAGGAGGAAAAGCAGGTATCCCTCTACGGATAGATCCTAATTTAGCACCGCCTACCTCAGTCTCTACTGCTGATAAACCACTGGCAGCTAAACTGCGCCTAGTTGTGGATAATAGCATCCAAGAATTGCGAGAATTGGGCGGAGTGATGATTTTAGGAAGTGCGATCGCTGCTGCTATTCAAGTCCTAGCTCCCCGTGAATTAATTCTCAGTTTGGGTGCTGTGCCCATTAGCTCAATTGTGGTCATGTTGATATTAGCAGTAGTGGTATCAATTTGTTCTACAGTCGATTCTTTCTTTGCCTTATCTTTTGCCTCAACCTTTAGCAGCGGTTCATTGCTGGCATTTCTGGTGTTTGGCCCAATGATTGACATCAAAAGCGTTGGTTTGATGTTATCTATTTTTAAACCCAAAACTATCTTTTACTTGTTTGCGTTAGCAGCACAGTTGACATTTCTGTTCACTCTTTTTCTGAATTTACACGTCTTTTAAAAAAATATTTGTCATTTGTCCTTTGTTAATGACCAATGACTAATGACCAATGACTAATGACCAATGGCTAACAAAAATCCCAAATCTAAAATCCCAAATCTGTTACTCCCTTGGCTGGATGCCCTAGCAATTACTGCTTGGGGTATTTTGATGTTGAGATATTGGCTAACTAACAAGCTGAACCTGTTGATTCACCCAAATTACTTTTGGTTGGTGATTGTGTGTGGTATCAGCTTCATCATTATTGGTTTGTTCAAGATGCAGGAACTTTGGCAACGGCGTCGCCGTGATCTTATGCCAAACACCCAGCATATTAGTTTATTTCCCCCTGGTTGGGGGAGTGGTTTATTGTTGACTACAGCAATTCTAGGTTTTATCATTACACCGCAAGTTTTTGCTAGTGACAAAGCACTCCAAAGGGGTGTGACGACTGATTTATTGGGAAGCACACGTGTCAAACCCCAAGCCTTTCGGGTTACTGTTCGTCCAGAAGAGCGATCGCTTGTAGACTGGGTACGCACTGTAAATGTCTATCCAGAACCAGACGCATATACAGGACAAAAAGTCAAGGTGCAGGGATTTGTGATCCACCCGCCCGATATAGGAAAAGAATATTTGTTTTTAGCACGATTTGTCTTAACTTGCTGTGCAGCAGATGCTTACCCTGTGGGATTGCCCGTTAAACTACAAAATAATCAAGAGCGTTACTCTCCTGATACCTGGCTAGAAGTAGAAGGACAAATGGTGACAGAAAATTTGGCAGGTAAACGCCAACTTACCATTGCCGCTACCTCTTTTAAAAAGATTCCTCAACCGGAGAATCCTTATAGTTATTAGTTATTTGTTGATGACAAATGACAAATGACAAATAACAAATGACAAATGACAAATGACTAAATCTAAAGCATTCCAACCACTGGATCGTATAGCGATCGCACTAATGCTACTGCTGAGTGTGCTGATTGGGTTAATCATTTTGCAAGGTGATGTGGTAACTGCTCGTGTCCGGGAATTTACCTGGCAAAATCAACAAATTGGGGCAGAAGATAATTCCTTCACCCTCACCTTCAGCCGCCCAATGGAAGCAAAAAGCGTCGAGGATAACTTGAAAATTGAGCCACCCCTAGCAGGTAAATTCAGTTGGGCAGGGCGGCGGATGGTTTATACACTGGTGACACCAGCACCTTATGGCACAAATTATAAAGTGCAGTTACAAGGAGCTAAAGATAAGTTTGCGGAGCAAGAAGGTAAAAATCGGCTGATACAGCCCTTTACAGGTAGCTTCCGTACACGCGATCGCGTCATCCTTTATATCGGAACCGACAAAGAAGAACAGGGACGCTTAGTTCTTTACAACTTAACCCAAGAGCAAAAAAGGGTACTTACCCCTAAAGACCTGATAGTAATCGACTTTGAGTCATTTCCTGATGGGGAGAAAATTTTATTTTCTGCTCGCGCCGCAAACAATCAAGACTTACTTTCAGCCCAACTGTATACGGTGACAACTGGCGTTTCTGCTAAATCTGGACAAAAAGCAGAACCAGAAGGCAAAGTTGACCTGACTTTAGATAGTAAAGATTATCAAAACCTGAAATTTGACTTATCACCTGATGGGCAAACTATTGTCATCCAGCGGGGAAATAAAAATAATCCTGGCGATTTTGGGCTATGGTTTATGCCAGCAACCAGTGATGGTTCAGCAGAAAAAACCACCCCGAAACGTCTAAAAAGCCAGCCGGGAGGAGACTTTATGGTGACACCAGATAGTAAAGCCGTAGCAGTTGCTCAAGGACAGGGAGCAGCAATTTTACCACTGCAAGGTGATGCCAGTAAACCTTTGGATTTTCTGCCACAGTTTGGTTTAGTACAGGCTTTCTCCAAAGACGGCTCTCAAGCCGCGATGGTAAAGTTTAATACAGATTACACGCGAGATTTGTTTTTGGTAACAAACCAAGGTGTGCAGAAACAGCTATTAAAAACAACAGGTTCAATTCTCAGTTGCCAATTTGACATCGCCTCACCCACCCTCTACTGTTTGTTAACACAGCTAGTATCCAAGGAACAATACATAGAACAGCCCTATGTGGTGGCAATTGATTTGAAAACTGGGCAACAGAAACCATTGTTAGTACTGCCTCCTGCTCAACGGAATGTGCAAATGAGTTTATCTGCTGATGGTTTGGGCTTGTTATTTGACCAAGTAGTACCGCAGACAAATCCCCCAGCATCATTACCCACAAACACTTTGAAAACTGATGATGGAGATGCGATCGATACCAGTAGCCTGTGGTTAATGCCTCTGTTGCCCATCGCTGATGCTGCAACTGTTGAAATTAGACCAGAACAACTGCCCTTAGCTGGGTTTCATCCCCGGTGGCTACCTTGAGCGAATAATTCGTAATTCGTAATTCGTAATTGTGATTAGCAATAACTGTAGGGTGGACACTACTACAAACATCAAATTTAGGTTGCCTCGTTCTCACCAATGGACTAGGAATAACCCTCATTGAGGCTCCGCTCCGGCTTCCTGACTTTGGTAGTAGCACAATGAGTAACATTTCCAGCCTATGGCTGGAAACAAGATTTGAAAATCGTTTTAGCTTAAGTGAACACCTACGATCATTGCTATTTCACTACAAGGTATGTGGTGAAAATAAATTAAACCTGCTGTAATTATACGAATTACGAATTAATAATGATTTGTTGATAATTTATCCAAGCTTCCCAAAAAATATAAATTGATAGTATTCCTAAGAAAATACGAAGCACTAAACTCACAGTATAATCTGGTAGTTTTGGCAATGTGCGAGTACTCATTTGAACGCCTAAAAGACCGCCACATCCCAGAACTATACCTTGAGTAAACAGAATATTTCCTTCTAATGTATGTCCTGTACAAGCAGCTAAAGCAGTGATGACAATCACGCCCAAACTAGTCTGAATTGCTACTTTAATTTCTTCTCCCAGTAATAACATTTGCAGCGGAACCATAATCGTACCGCCACCTAAGCCGAATAAACCTGCTAAAATTCCTGCTGCTCCCCCAGTGCCAATTTTAGAAACTAATGGGTTAAATACTCGGACTGTATCTTCTTTTTCCTGGAATGACAGTTGCTTGCGAAGCTCAATCAGATAGATATTAGCAAGTAGTATGATGCCAAATGTAAAGAGTATTATATAAGATGGAATTTTATTGGCGAAATATACACCTATTCCAGTAGTTAGAAAAGCTGGAATTCCTAAATATATTACTCGTTTAAAGTCAAAGTAGCCCATCCACCAATTCTGCAAACTTCCAGAAATTGAAGTAATCACAATAGCAAGGCTACTAGTAGCGATCGCCTGAACGGGAGTATAACCTAGTGTGACTAAAAGAGGAATTGTGATAATACCGCCACCTATTCCTAAAAGTCCAGCTATGACTCCAGATATTAAACCCCCACTCACTAAAATTAACCAACTAAAATCAATCATAAATAATTCTTTTTCTAAAGACTGACTTGGTGTGATTAACCTTGTACTGTCACCGGATGGCTAACAACACCTCCGTAAAGCAATCCAGAGTCATTCCACGGAACTGTACTCGGTTGTGTATTACCTAAATTGTCAGTAGCACGAGCCTGGAGAAAATATTCCCCAGGAAGTGGATTCCATTCAATGTCCCAGCGTACCCACGCAAATGGAAAATTTGGTTCTCTCAGTCGTGCAAATTGCCAAGTTTTACCGCCATCTAGGCTGACTTCTACACGGACAATCTTTCCTTTCCCAGACCAAGAACGTCCGCGTAGTAAGTGGGTTTTAGCCGAAAGCGTAGCTGGCCAAGCCAACTCGAAAGCGCTCTTAACATTTTGATAGGTAATCAGTTTACCTTTATAGGGTGCGATCGCTGGGTAGTCTGCACCAACCAGCACCATCTGCTCTGTCACCCACTGGGTATATATCGGTGTTTCAGAAACTTCAATCCGCTCAATCCATTTAACGTTGGCGTTTCCTCCCCAACCAGGGAATAACACACGGCACGGCTGACCATGATCTGGAGGTAATGGTTCTCCATTCATGGCGTAGACGACGAGCGAGTTATCTGCTAATGCTTTGCTAATTGGAACTACACTGCTGAACTTGGATTTATTTGTTTCCTTTGAGTCCAACGAATCCACATCTGCACCCTCAACGAGTACATCTTTTGCTGTGGATTTCAGTCCAGATCGTTCTAATAACATACCAAGTGGTACACCAGTCCACTCAGCCACACCAATAGCCCCAAGTCTCCACCGTGTTCCAGGGAGTGGTGTGTTGTAAGCTTCTTCAAAGAAGCGCCGACCGTTAGCAGCACACTCAATAGCGCAAGTGACTGAGATGGATGGCATGGCGATGATTTCATCGTAAGTAAACTCGCAGGGGGCAGAAACGCCAGTTCCATGAATTTGCAAACGCCATGTAGATGGTTCAAAGGTCGGCGGTGCGCTGCGGTTGTGAACATAGAACCAATCATTTGGTACTAAATAGCCACGCCCATACATCGCTTCCCAGTTCATCTCTAATGTGCCTTTGCTATGAGAGATGTACCCTGGTGGTAATGGCTTAAGTATTTTGCTGCCTTTAGTTTTAATAGCTGTCTGACTCTGAGCAGGTGCAGGTTTAGCTAACCCTGCAATGGCTGTGCCACCAACCATAGTGGCAAGTATTTTCAGAAAGCGCTGGCGCGAAATACCCGCATCTGTACTTTTTTGCCAGATGCACTCATCAACCCGTGCCTGTAGATAATCTTCCTGGTCAAAGAGGTTTTTATCACTCAAGCTATTACCCCCTTTTAATTCGTAATTCGTAATTAAGAATATAGAGAATGAAGGAGTAGGGGAGAAGTTGCAGTAAGTCTTTCCCCTCTGCGCCTCTGCCCCTCTGCTTCTTCCAATGCTCTGAAAAAACTAGCTGTTTATCGCTGTCCAAACACCAGTTATCTGATCTTGGGTATAGTGTGGCAAATAGTGAGCCAATCCGTTTTTAGCTATTTGAGCGATCGCATTTATAAAGCGATCGCAATCTTCTAATGTATTATATACAGCAAAACTGGCTCGGATAATACTAGGAATATTACGTGTAATTCCTCTATCTACTTCCTCAGCAATCTCATAGTCTTTCTCGTCTGAAACATTCTTGAGTTTGCGAATATATTCATAAGTGCAGAAAGCCCCAGCCCGAACGCCAATACCGTATTCTTGTGCCAAAATTTCTGCTACTAAGCGTCCATCAAATCCATCAATATCGAAGGGAATAACATGGGCTAAGTTATCTCCGGGGATATGTATTTTGACACCAGAAATCAGCCCAAGCCGTGTATATGTAAATTCAACTAGAGAGTGTTCATACTGAGCAATGCGATCGCGCCCCACTTCTTCGATAATTTCAATCGCCTTGGCAATGGCGATCGCACCCATTGCATTTGGTGTTCCGGGGTCATGGGCCCGTTCTGTATAAAAACGCTTAATCTCTAGGTTTCTGGTGATATAAGGCAGGTTTCCACCCCCAATTTGATAAGGGTAGGAACTATCAAAAAATTCCTTTGGCCCCAGCAAAACCCCGGTTCCATAAGGGGCATACATCTTGTGTCCAGAGAAAGCCACAAAATCTAAATGACATGGGTCATCATCAGCACGCATATCAACTCGTTCATGCTGAATTAACTGACACACGTCGGCAAATATCTTCGCACCATACCGATGTGCTAAAGCTGCAATTTCGTAAATTGGGGGTCTGTAACCTGTAATTGTCGAAGCACCTGTAATAGTTACTAACTTAATTTGCTCGGCTTCGGGGAGATTTTGGTGTGCTTTAAAAATATCTTCAATTTCTGCGACATTTACACTTCCATCGGGCTGGGTTCTGTACTGCACAACTTCGTCTCTAGTAACCCAAGGCAGCAGGTTAGATGAATGCTCAATATCAGAAACTAAGATTTTCCCAGGTTTTTTTGCCCACAGTGTGGCGGCTCCGTTAATTGCTTCTGTTGTATTCTTCGCAAAGATGACATAGTTGTCTGAAGATGACCCTACAAAGTCCCGAATCACGTTCCGACTAGCGTCATATTCTCGTGTAGTGATGATGGATTTTTGCCCAGAACCTCGATGTACACTGCCATAGGTGTCAAGCATTTCGTCCACGTATTGCTTCAGGGTTGCAAATGGTGTGGTTGTAGCTCCATTATCCAAGTTGACGTACTTGACATAGTTTCCGTTAAGAGTTTTCACCTTGAAAGATAGAGACTCATCTGTAAATAACGGTCTGATTTCTTTGTCCCAAAAGCTGTCACAATTTTCTACAAGCAGCGGCAATTTAGCAGTCTCTTGCTTGATATTTACACCCATTCCAAGTACATCAGTCATCTTTAGCACCCCTATTTGAAATTTTGATTTTTTTGAAAAAGCCTAACTGCCACAGCACTTTATTTCGCGCTACAACCAGATGAATTGCCAGTAATTATGGTCTTTATAATTACTTCATTTCTAATAGAAAACGCGGTTATTACGATTATTCTTTAATAAAATAATTAAAATGAGTATCCGTAGTAATGCTCAAATTCAATATTTTTATTGTAAATTAATATACAGTGTAAATAATATTTCTAAGTAGTAAAGTATACTTTAAACGATTTTATTCCAGTCATTAAACAAACTTGACGTATTGAAGATAAGTCGATCTAAAAGCTTATAACCAATAAAACCTGCAATTGCTTACTGGCAATGTATTTATCGAGAAAAAAGCCCTAACTAAGTTGAGATTACTCTTTAAAAAAGTTTTATATTTTACTTAGACGACTTGTTACGTCTTTGTTAAGACTTTATAAGTATTTACTCGCGTATTTCGGGATCTCTTAACATTGCAGTTATAGCGAAAGCTCTTAGTTGTTTGCTGACATTAAATAGCGATCGCTTAAAATTACAGAATTATCATTGAACAGTAGATACTTGTACGGATATCTATATTTAAGTACTAAATAAGGTATTACAAAATGTATTTCAGGAGACAATCATAATTTATCTCTTAAGACAGATGCGATTATAAAAAATAAAGTATAAGGTTAGGCAGTTTTTTCATGTCAAAAACTTCCTCAGCTAGCCAATACAGTTTAATTTTTAATGTATCGGGTTTCTCCTCCCTCCCACCTATCCTCGAAGGCGGCCAGAGTTCCCCTTATACCTCTTCTTGACGGGGCAGAGCATCATAGTGTTATAACGGCATCAGTCTAGATACAAAATGGGGAACACCAATTGATAATTAATTGCTGGTGCTTGGAGAGAGTTAAACTTAGCTTCTAGAGCAAACCCTGATTAGACACAGTTTATAAGCAATGCTAATGCCAGCGCTGCTGAATATTTTTAAGCAGGTGAGTCAAGAGTGATGAATGAAGCTGACACCTCAAACAAGGGGGTTGTGATGGAATCCCTAAATTCTGCTAATTCGCCACAATCAGAACAGGCGAGTTGTCCCTTTTACTCAGTTGTGCCTAATGACAATATGACAGTTAAAAAACTGCCACTCCTCATGCCAGCTGAAGATAGACAATTTTCACAAGATACCACCCAGCAGGACTGGGTTGCAGAGCCTGAAAGCGGCAAACAAGCACTTATTGACTCGGAATTTCAGAACCTGCTGGCATTGAACGAAGAATTACGTGCGGCTAACAATAATTTGTATGCACAAGTGGAGCAGCTAAAAGACAACCTAGCTGAGTCAGAAAAGGTTTTGCAGTGGCAGAAAACGCGTTCTAGCGTTAGTGAGTCGATGCTCAACCAACACACTCAGGAACTAGCTGCGGCTCAAGAACAGATAAAATCTTTATTTCAACAATTAGAAACTGCTGTACAAACTGTTCAACGTCAGGAAATTTTCACTGATACTTATAAAGCACAGCTACAAATTAGCCAACAACGCCTGGCCCAGTTAGAGCGAGAATGTACGTTGCTACACACTAATAACAACGAACAATCTCAGCAGTTATTGCAATCAGAAAATGTTTGTCGGGAGTTACGTACAAGACTGATGCGACAACAACGCCAGACGCTGCAATTCAAAGCAGCTTTGGAAAAATGTCTAGATACATCGGTTCCTAGCTATGACTCCTTAGAGGATGCTGCAAAACATCCTAAAGACATAACTAGTAGCCAAGGAAGATTTTCTAGAAAAGCTCGGTCTTTATTTCCTAACGCACAGCCAATTCAACCTTGGTCAGCAGAAGAAGAATCCTTGAGTAACGATCTAGATAATTCTTGGGGTGAACCTTCAGCACCAATCCCCTTCCAAAGAAATGAAGCCTCTGCGACGCCGCCATCATCTCCTTGGAACTGGACAGTTAAGAAAGACACGCCAACACCAACACAACCTGCGCCATCTGCACAAGTTGATGATTCTCCAGAAACAACGGAAGCGGTTTCACCTTCGGGTTCATCAAATTTAGATCAGCAATTAGATAGTCTAATTCAAATGTTTTTCACCTCCCAGCCTGCATCTACATCACCACCACCTGCTGCGAAAACGGATGTTAGTGATGTTCCTATTTGGGAGACTTTAGCAACAATCTTAGAAGACGATGAGGAACTAGAAAATCCACAGGAGGAAGATTTGGAGGCAGAAATTAATCCTCCTGCAACTACCTCTACCTCTTGGACGACGGATTCTGTGCTTTCACCAGCCAATAACTTACTGCTTTCCTCTAATCCATCTCAAACCGAAACGCCTGTTGGAGAAACTGAAGACTACTGGTCAGAAGTTTCACAATTGTCAGCAAGTGATTTGTCCTCAGAGTCATTAGGTGATAGCACCAATGATGACAATTCACCTTCACCAGTAGTTTATCCCCAGCGTCCACCCAAGGGGCGTAAGTCATTGGCATCTGTAGAACTGCCGAATTTTCGCCCCAAGAGTTAGGAATTAGTTGTCATTAGTCATTTGTCTAATACTAATGACTAATGACTCATGACTAATTCAGAATCCTTGCTTCTGACTTCGGAATTATGGCTTCTGGGTTGCTTTTTGCTACCTGACTTGGCGATCGCGGTTTGCCTGTGGCGATCGCATAATTAATCGCCAATAGCCACAGCCACAAGCCTGGATTCCGGGGTTCTAGCCAAAAACCTACCCGGTTTAAGAAGTGCGGGAACCACGGACTTAATAAAGCACTAACTAGGGCATGACGACCAAAGTTGAAATAACTACCAAGCCATCTGAGCAAATCCCTGGGCCCAGCAAGTTCCCAAATCCATAAAAGCAAGGCAGGATTTTTTCTAGCGGCTTTGAGTGCTAGGCGGTTAAAGGTTAACCAATCACACCGATCTTTGATAAAGTTATCTGCTACCTCTGGCGGTTCGTCTGCTAACAGCCCAAAGAAGGTGTTGAGCATAGAGTTAATCCGCTGGGGTGGTAAAAATTTCCCTGTGGGAACCATCATCCCTTTGGAAAATAGCCAAGTCACGGAAACGTTGCTTTGGTAGGCGCGAATTTGGTTCAGGTGGCGGAAACTCAACAAGTCATGTTTGAGGGCAGTATCCAACAGCGTTGTTAAGCGCTCTAAGTTGCGAACTAGGGAACCAAAACCTGTGAAAACGAGGGGAGACTGGAGTGATGCTGCATCACCGATCGCAATCAATCGATCAAAGGCAACTGTGCGATCGCGACTTCCTACACTAAAATGCCCTGGTATATACCCAAATGTCGGCTTCTTCCACACCAATTTGTCCATATCGCACCTGCGATACTCTGGCAAAATTGTGAAAAAGTCCTCGTACATCTCCAGCAAGGAACCAGGATTTTCAGCATTGACTTCGTGGTAATGAAATAAATAAATCGTCAGTTCATCATCAGCTGCGGGAAACAATTCCCAAATCAACTGCCTTCCCCGCGAAATATCTCCATGACTGTAAAGAACGTCCCCATATTGGGAATCCCATACTCCCGGCTCAAATCCGCTCTCAATTGCCGCTCCCACTGTCGGACAGACACTATCAAAGGCACGACCACCATTTAATTGCCAAGCAATGGGTGACGCAGTTCCCATTGCATCTATTAGCAGTCGTCCACTTACTTGCTTCTCAATTTGACTGGGCAAGTGCTTGACTTGCAAAACTACCTGTGATATATCAATATCTGCACGGATAAATTCTGTTTCATCCCAAATTTCACCGCCTGCCGCTTGCAGTTTTTGCCCACACATTTGGAGCCATTTTTCGGAATCTAAACCTAAATTTAGGACTGTGGGTGTGTGGAGGACGGGCGATCGCAGTTTGGCTGGATTATTAGCATCAAAAAACTTATTGAATCCATCTTTGTATTCCCTGGCAATGATGGTTTCTAACTCAGCGGGGGTGACTAAACCCAAGTTAACCAAGCTTTGAATCTCGTCGCGCGAAATATTCCATTCTCGGTTCATCCGCCCAAAGGGCATTCGTTCCACTAGCAAGACTTTATATCCGAGTTTTGCCATCAGTGCCGCATGGATTGCACCGAGTGCGCCACCGACATAGATAATGTCGTACTGAGTATGGGACACAAGGGGCAGAGAGGAAAGCCTTCCTGCTACTTCTCCTCGGTCACTGAGCGAAGCCTCTCGTAGAGAAGTGCTGCTCCCTGGCGAAAACACCACTTGACGAGGCTGCTGCGGATTCCGCACCCCTTCGCGCCATCGTTTTTCCCACCAATAGGCACGAGTTAGGTCATATTCACCGTTGGGCATTTTCTGAAAATACTTGACGGTAAGGGGGTAAGTCGAGCCTAGTGCGTCAAATATTGATTGCTGGGATAAATCAATTGTTGGCGGTTCTGGGTAATGATGCGGAAAACGGCTTCTAATTTCCTTGGTCAACCGTTGCAGAATTTTTCCTTCACCGGGAAAGGGTTTTTCTGCCCAGCGAAACACTTTCAGATAGGTAGTTCGTTGCACCGACCAGACAAATACCGAAAGTTCTGTAGGCAAGTTTTCGGAAAGACTCACTCCAGTATGTGTAGTAGCACTGGGTATTTGAAGGCGAAAACCTTCCGAGGTAAGTACTTTTTCTCCATTTCCAGGTTCAAAATCTGTTTGTAACCAACTACGCACAGTTTCTGTTTCTGGAGTTGGAACTTCTAAATAAAGGATTTCTTTCATGTTTTCCTGACATCTCCCATCAATCTACTCACTAAGACAGATTTTCTTAAGGCACAAAGTAGGGTAAACTCCGCCCTATTAGTTTCATAAAGATTCAGTGAAGAAATTTTAAGAGTTTGTCAAATTTATTGTTCATTTTGTATTTCTGTAAACCCACGCCATGAATTATCCCATTCCAGACAGTCCCCAAGAAATTATTGCCCTGCGACAACAACCGATTGATGAAGAACTAGTTGCCAGTGCGATCGCTGGAGTAATTAAAATTGTCCGCGCTCAGGGTCAATCTTTGGAAGAATTGACCGCTCAGTTGTTAGCAGACGATCCACTGCTGGATCAGCAACAACGTCGCTGGTTAAGCCAATTAGTTGCCCAATCCTGGGAAAAGTTCTCCTAAAACCTTGCATAACGATGAAGTTTTAGTCGCAGCATTAGATTTCTAGGTCTGTACCTAAATGTTGGCGAACGCATTTCCGGTATAGGAGTAATAAGAATGGTCAGTATGGGATTGGCAATTGGGTTGATATTTTTGCGTTCATGGCACAGAAGCCATTAAATTAACCATATCAGCGTTTTACGTTGCTTATGAATTTTACAACGTTCTGCAACAGAAAGACCTCTGGCGCAAAGCAGAGGTCTTTTTTTTGGGAGCAATCTTCATGCTGTTTGAACAACGCCTCGGCGCATAATTTTATTGAGCGATCGCTAACTAGGTGAGGATAAATTAATACAAATGTACTATCAAAATAAATATATTTGAAAGCCTTGAAAATGAATAATCGTAGTCAGCGACTCTAGCCTTTTAAAATCTTATGCAGAGCGATAAATCGCTCACTACGAACAAAAGTTTTATTTTAGATTTAATTATGTCTACCTACTTATCCACTGACGATCACTTTCAACCCATCAATCTTTTTGAGTACGAAAAGCTAGCAAAAGAATATCTGTCTCAAACGACACTTGATTACTACAGTAGTGGTGCTTGGGACGAAATCACATTGCGAGATAATCGTGCTGCCTTTGAACGAGTCAAGCTGCGACCTCGGATATTAGTCGATGTAAGCGATCGCAATCTAAGTACCTCCATTTTAGGACAACCCCTGCAACTACCTTTGTTAATTGCACCGATGGCTTTTCAATGTCTAGCCCATCCAGACGGAGAAGTTGCCACGGCTTTAGCTGCTGCATCAGCTGGTGTGGGTATGGTGTTAAGTACAATGGCCACAAAAAGCATTGAAGAAGTGGCGACTGCATGTAATCAGTTTCCAGATTCTCTGCGGTGGTTCCAGCTTTACATCCATAAAGACCGGGGATTAACTCGTGCTTTGGTAGAAAAAGCCTATACAGCAGGCTACAAAGCACTTTGTCTAACTGTAGATGCACCCGTTCTCGGACAGCGTGAGAGAGATAGACGTAATGAGTTTGCCTTACCCCAAGATTTACATCTGGCTAATCTTGCTAGTATCTCAGGACTAGATATTTCCCATGAAAAAGGCGAATCTGGTTTATTTACCTACTTTGCCCAACAACTAAACCCAGCAGTTACTTGGGACGATTTGGAATGGTTGCAGTCTTTATCTCCACTACCTTTAATTATCAAAGGAGTTTTACGCCCAGATGATGCTGTGCAGGCTGTAGAATATGGAGCTAAAGCAATTGTTGTTTCTAATCATGGTGGCAGACAACTCGATGGTGCGATCGCTTCTTTAGATGCCCTAGCTGAAATAGTAGCCGCAGTGGACGGTAAAGTAGAAGTAGTGTTGGATGGAGGCATTCGTAGAGGCACAGACATTCTCAAAGCTCTGGCATTAGGGGCAAAAGCAGTACTAATCGGACGACCTATTTTGTGGGGACTAGCGGTAGCAGGACAAATCGGCGTATCTCATGTCATCTCACTGTTGCAAGATGAGTTAAATGTGGCAATGGCACTTAGCGGCTGTGCCAAAATACAAGATATTGACCCTAGTTTATTGACCCTGCCACACTTTAAGCCGGAAAATTCTTAGAAATGTTATTCCAGCAAAACTTTCAGAAATAATTTTCAGACTTGTCACAAAATCTCTTAATTTAGAGTATACTAGTTAAGGTTAGATACAAGGGCGGGTGGCGGAATTGGTAGACGCACCACACTCAAAATGTGGCGGCCTTACGGTCATAGGAGTTCGATTCTCCTCCTGCCCACTACCAAACAAGTGCTAAAGAGGTGAAAAACTTATGCGCCTGAAAAGATGGGAATCTCCCCGTAAAGAAGGCAGAAATGATAAAGGTAGAGGCGGTTCTGCTAGGAAGCGTCAACTGAAAAAACAAAGGCAAATGTTACGCCAAAGACTTAAAGAAAATAACAAGCCAGACAATAACAAAAACTATAGAGCAGGGAAAGATAAATTTATCTTTCCCTTATTTTTTGGGCTTTTATTTCAGAAAAAAATAAAATTTAGAGATTTTTCAATACAGAGACTAAATTAAATCTGTAATAAATTTGGAAATTATAAGAAAAAATTATTATTTATTAAAATATACTAATTTTAATTCAACCTCTTAAGCGCATATTTACGTATAATATCTGCATATTAAGTGGCTATTATTTTGCATTTCTACTTAAGCAATTAAGTAGTATATACTACTGGATATACAGCTTCTCTCTAGGAATTTATCGCAATTATAATGCTTGGATGAACTAACCAAAAAATAATTATGAAGGAAGTATGAATTTTGTCAAGCAATGTCTAAAATCCTTAACATAAAACAGTAAGCTAGGACACAGCAGTAAATAATTCTAGTATTACCGATTAAGCCAAAAGTATACTAAAAAGGCAATTGCACCTCCATGTGTTAACTTCCAACAATGACACAAGCCTACAAAAAGTCAGGAGTCATCAATCCGAATATTAAGTCATTGGGATTGGTCTAGGTAATCTATGAATTGTTTTCTTGGATACAGGAGTTATTGATGGTGGCGAGAGTGCTTCTACCTACTAAAAAAGTGCTTGATTTTCCTATTACTGCTTTACGGTTTGACGACCAGATACAAACAATAGTGAAGTGGGCGAGTAGGCGTGAGAGTAAAACTGTATATGTAGCCAATGTACACATGCTCATTGAAGCCCATTGGAATCCAGAGTTTGCCACCATATTGCGAAATGCAGATATAGTTACTCCTGATGGTATGCCTCTGGTGTGGATGATGCGAAAAATGGGAGCGCTTTACCAAGACCGCGTGGCAGGGATGGATATTTTTCTCGCATTGTGTCAGCTAACTCAAACACAAAATCTGAGCATCTTCTTTGTAGGTTCCCAAACGGAAATTCTGTCTAGGATGCAAAACAGGTTAGAGAAGGAATTTCCGCAGATAAAGATTGCGGCAATGGAACCTCTACCCTTTCGCCCCCTAACTGAAATTGAAGACGAAGCCTTGGTTCAAAAGATTAATTCTAGTGGTGCTAGCGCTGTCTTAGTGTCACTGGGATGTCCCAAACAAGAAAATTGGATAGCTCAACACAAGGGCAAAATACAAGCTGTAATGATTGGACTGGGTGGAGTTTTCCCAGTTTATGCCGGAATTCATAAGCGCGCACCCCGCATAATTCGAGACTTAGGACTTGAATGGCTATATCGATGGATTCAAGAACCGCGCCGACTTTGCGGCCGCTATGCGAAGACTATTCCACTCTTTATATGGCTGGCTACTAAGCAACTACTATCATCAAGTCGGATTGCAGGGGTCTTCCTTCACGAGACTGGAGACTAAAGAAAAAGAAGTAGATGAGACTGACTCTAAGGCGTCGATCATCAAGTAAAGCAGATTTGAGATGCGAAGGAAAGAATTTTATGCCTTAAGCATGAAGACTGAAGGTTTCAACCTCAAAATGATAAAAGATTCTAAGTTTAAGGATTCTGAGCCATTAATGTCCTGCTGTAAAAACCCATTATCTGAAATCAACTATTAAAGTACTTGACATTAACCCAGGAATAAGTGTTATATTAGTCATAGTGAAATTGTTGGGGCGTCGCCAAGTGGTAAGGCAGCGGGTTTTGGTCTCGCCATCCCTGGGTTCGAATCCTAGCGCCCCAGTTAATCTGAAGACAGGTTATTATGCCTGTCTTTTAGAGTATTTAATTGCATTTTTCAGATGTGTCTCAATGCATCTAGTTCTGTAAATGTTACTTATCAGGGGATTTGAGAGCTTGATCTAGAGTCTGCCTAGCTAGTTCTGCTTTAGACCGCGCTTCTTGGTAACGCACATTAGCTTGAGCAAAATTTTTGAGAACTTTAAAACCTTCCTTGAGTCGAGTAATTTCCTCTTCAGTCACGGAGTCATCAGTAAACAAAATATCAACAGCTTTGCGAATTTCCAACGCTTCAGCTCGTGACTCCTGAACTTTCAGCTTGAGCGTAGCCAGGTTACTCAGAATCTGGACAGCTTGGGTAATACTATCCTCACCACTAGCAGTATCAATATTTGACTCTTTTACCTCAATTAATTGTTGAGGGCCAAATCCTTCTTCCAGTTCTGTGGGTAACTTACCTGCATCCATCAGTTCCATTAGCTGATCCATTGCTTTATCACGGGCTTTGGCTGAATCTTTTCCAGAAACGGTAAGGATAATTTCTGGGCTTTGAGCGAGAGTGTATTGAACCATATTTGAGCAGAAAATTTGCTGATTTTAACCAAGCTGAGGCAAGTAATTATATCATTTTGCGTGTCAGTCATTTGTCGGTTTATGGACTTTAGTATTGGTTTACCAAATTCATGTAAAGATTTCGTTAATGAACAGCAACTACCTACAGCAGCATTAGCTACTATTCAAACGTTTTCAAAACCTTTAACGAGTTGCCGAGCATTTTCCCGTAAGGCTTCAACGAAATATCCACCCTCTTGCACAAATAGTGTTGGTAGATTCAGAGAGCGAATCATTCTACCGATTTTATAGTAAGAATTAGACTCCAGCGCAAAGCAACCCAGGGGATCAGATTTAAAGGTATCGAAACCTGTCGCCACTACCAAAGCTTCAGCCTTAAACGATAATACCCTGCTGACAGATTTTTCTAGAGCTTTTAGATAAAAAGCCTCATTGCTTCCTTTTGGCAGTGGAATATTCAAGTTATATCCTTCGCCATCGCCTGAGCCACATTCGTTTTCACATCGGGGTGTTCAACGAAGCGTCCTCTTTGAAGAAATTGCGAAGGGCCTTGAGCTTCAAAGTATGGACTGACAATGGCTTTCATATAGATAAAATAGTAAGAATTTCTATTTTTAATGATTTCATGCTTTATTCCTACCCCTGCTAAGTCGCTCAAAATAAAACTTTATACTTAAGAAAAGGAATAATTTTCAATAGGAGGGGAGAGCAATGGCTCCCAGTCCCACCATCATGCAGGCTGTGGAACAACTGGGCTACCGTGTCACCGTTGGTGATGTGGCAACTCAGGCAGGATTGAACGTCGCTGAAGCTAATCAAAGCTTGTTAGCCCTGGCATCTGATGCTGGCGGACATTTACAGGTAGCGGATTCAGGTGATATAGTTTTCCTTTTTCCACAAAATTTTCGAGCAATTTTGCGTAATAAATACTTCCGGCTACGATTGCAGGAATGGTGGAAAAAAGTCTGGAGTGTTCTGTTTTACCTGATTCGCATTTCTTTTGGAATTTTCTTAACTGTTTCCATCGCTCTGATAACTGTTACCATCTTCATGATCATTACTGCTGCCAATTCAGATCGTGACGGCGACAATCAGGGCAGTAATTCCGGCGGTGGGGGCTTCTTCTATTTTCCAAATTTATTTTGGTATCTTAGCCCAAATTATGACACCCACTACCAGGAAACGCGACGTGGAAGCCGGGAAGAAAGCAATCTGAATTTCTTTGAAGCTGTATTTTCGTTTTTGTTTGGCGATGGTAATCCGAACGCCAACTTAGAAGAACGTCGCTGGCAAGAAATTGCTACGGTGATTCGGAGTAACCGTGGTGCAGTTGTAGCAGAACAAATTGCCCCATATTTGGATGACATAGGTGAGGGATACACAAGAGAGTACGAAGATTATATGCTGCCCGTTCTGACGCGGTTTAATGGGCAACCGGGAGTAAGTCCAGAAGGGCAAATTGTTTATTATTTCCCAGAGTTACAGGTGAGTGCAGTTAAAAAGCGCCGTTATGCAATATCAGATCACTTAGAGGAATTTCCCTGGCGTTTTAGTGCCGCAAGTTCTGGGCAGATTATGCTGAGTGCTGGGTTAGGTGTATTAAATTTTGTTGGTGCTTTGGTACTGGGAAGGTTGTTAAGTGATGGAACTGTTGCCATCCAATTAGGCGGACTGGTAGCTTTTGTACAAGGAATTTATTGGCTGCTATTGGCTTACGGAGCAGGTTTTTTAGGTATACCATTATTACGTTATTTCTGGATTCAGTGGCGTAATCGCAAAATAGGCGATCGCAACCGCGATCGCCTTTCCAGAGCAAGGCTATTGGCAAGTCCTGACACACTTTTGCAACAAAAAATCAACTATGCTCAACAATTTGCAACAGAAAAAGTCATTGGCAACGAAGATTTAGTGTATTCTAGCGAAACTGACTTACTCGACCAAGAAGTTGAACGTTCTGCACAAATTGACGCTGAATGGCAACGGCGCTTGGAACGGGGGAGTGGGGAATAGGAAGCAGAGGGGCAAGGGAGCAGGGGGAGAAGAATTAATAATCAGTCCCCAATGCTAAATGCCCAATCTCTGATTACTTCGCCTGAATTGGTGTTAGAGCTACACCTTGATAATAATGTCCCAAAATTTGCAGGTGGTTTACTCCTTGCCGAGCCAGATTGTACGCCCCCCACTGACTCATGCCTAAACCATGACCATAGCCAAGCCCTTGCAGTACAAAACTACCATCAGCCCCCTTGGTGACGCTAAATTTGGTACTTTTTAACTTGAGGGCTGTTCGCACTTTCTCGCCTTCTAGCAACTTCGTGCCCTTGTTGCCGACAATTTTTAAAACTTTAACACTGCGGAAAGGTGAGTATGTCTCTGGAATCATCGCCGTCACACTGCCCACCTCAGGAAATTTAGCGCTAATTTCACTGGGTGAGAACGTTTTCACCCAATTACACTCGCGGATATTTTGATCGTAGTCTTGAACAGCACGTAGGTAAGGGAGGGTATTTCCCCAAACATCTTCTACGTTTTCAGTGTGTCCTCCAGAACAAGCATGAAAGACTGAGAGAATAATCCGATTTTTATAAGTTAGCACCTGTCCCAAAGTAGAATCCACTGCGGCGTAAGTCGCAGGAGATTCACTGATGACACCTTTGTAAATTTGCCAGCGATCGGGGGTATTGCCTAAATCGTAAACGGGATTATTTCGTTGTTTTTCTCGTTCGTAGAGGGCGTAAGTGCGGGCTGCGATCGCTTGGGCTTTTAGTGCTTCTTGAGGCCAGCTAGCATTCATTTCGCCACCAAGAACGCTGTAGAGATATTCTTGATCGTCAACCCAGTTAACAGCCGTTAAGCCTTTTTCTGTGGGGACAACCAGAGTTCTGCCTCGATACCAGCGATCGCCAATATAAACAAATCCTTTACCAGTTGGCTCAATCCAAAATAAACCAGACTGCCACTTATCTAAAGCAACTCCGCCAGGAACGGCTTGGGCATAATATGCACTCATTGCTGGCAACTGTCCAAGAGTCCGGCCAGTACTATCCTTAACGATCCCAGTGGTGGAACTGCCCACTTTTACCTGATTAACGCCCCTCTCAATTGCCACGCGCAGGATTACAGACGCTTGGGCTGGGGCAACCAAAGCTATCCACAAAAAGATACTTAACCACCAATGACGTACTTTAATCTGGGAAAATAAAGAGCCTAAGTAAAGTTGGAATTTCATACCGATCATCTAATCACACTAGTATCTAATTGACGCTCTTAACTATGGCGTCTACTACTTTAAGATGAGACAGTTCTCCAACGCGGGAGGTTGCCACCTCCTACTAATTATGCATTTTACTTTAGCTATCAGGTAGAAATCAGGTGAAGGAGGCAGGGGGAGAATTTCTCTCCTCTACTTGTTTCCAATGCCCAATGCCACTAGCTTTTTTTCTTGTTAGGCATTGCATTAACACCTGCTAAATTAATTGAGTGAAAGCGGAGCAATGGACAGTATAAAATTCTCATAATTGAGATTAAGTGTAAGATAAATTACCTTATCATCTTCTTCGCTACTTCATTTAAGCCACCTTCTTTAACACAGGTTGCACCGAGATTTTCTGTGTAAGCAGCATAGTCATTGTAATGTTGTCTCTTAATTAACATGACGTTATTATCGTTCCATTTGCCTTTAATTTGGCTGATTTTAAATGTTTTAGGATTAAGAAAATGGTTCAGGTTTCCGCTTAGTTTTCCCCACCAGTAAGAGGCCCCAACCATTCGCGTATCAGTAAACTTAACATTAGACATTTTAACGACTGAATTAGTCTTAGTGTTAAAAGAACATGCAGTATTAGTCTTATTATCCAGTACGATGATCAAATTGTTATTGCTCTCGAAGAATGACAAGTCGTCATTTGTGCTGCTAGCTACAGCAGTTAGGGGCAATAAAAGTACCAAAATATTAAAAGTTACAAATAGTTTTTTCACTAGCTTTGTTTAAATGTGTTAAACAGTTTACTATCTCAGTCGTCCATAGCACATCAGTATATTTATTTACTTACTTTATATCCAGAATAGTAGCCTGAATATTGCTAACTGCCAGTCAAAAAAGCTCTGACTGACCTCTTTATCTTAAATATGAGCAGATGCAATCACTAAGTGATGGCGCAAGCACCCACCGAAAGCGATCGCATTGCTCAAATATATTCCGATTCGGTTGAAGATAGAGTCAAAAATCTGTTGCGGTAATTGGGTAAAGTGAATCGTCCAAATCTTACTGCTGTGGAAGAGAAACTTTTCTTCTTCAATTTACGATGCCAATACCTTTTGAGAATTACTCACCTCATTAGCAATAATTCCAATTAAATTCAACTTACTCAAAATTTCTGTTGCTTGAGTCAGTTCAGTTCGAGTCACTTTTCCCATGCGCTCTACCATGACAATACCACTGCAAAAAGATGCCACAATCCTGGCATCAACCGTGCCTAAAATAGATGGAGCGTCTATTAGTACTAGGTCATAATTTTGCTCAAACACCTCTATTAGTTCTTTCATCCGTCGAGAACTGAGCAACTTCACTGTGTCTTCTGGTTCTGGGCCAGCAGTCAAAATATCAATGGAGGGATGAATGGGCTGGATGTAATCTTGAAAATGAGTAGTTGTCTCATCAACTAATAACAGAGAGAGTCCCCAGTCATTGGATAGTTCCAAGATTTTGTGTAGGCTAGGATTATGTAGATTAGCATCAATTACCAATACCCGTCTATGCATTCGGGCAGCGCTAGCTACAAGCCCTAATACTAAGGTTGTCTTTCCTTCCCCTGGTAGTGCTGAAGTAAACATCAGCGACTTGAATGGTAAGGGATATTTTAATATTTGAATATTTTGGTAGATCATGTCCAAAGTTTCATGGACTGGCAATTTGTTGCTGGCTTCTATTACAGAAGAATGTGAGCTTCCTCGGTTGTTCCAAGGCAGCCCCATCTGCCGTTTTTTGACACCACATGTCGGTAGTTTTGGTACCGATCCCAATACACGTAGGTTCGTCAGTTTCTTTAAATCTCCGGCACAATAAATAGCGTCATTAAACTTTTCCCAAATCAGAGATGCTAAGATACCTAAAATCGGCCCAATGACTGCTCCTCCAACCAAAAATAATAATCTGTTGTTACCCATATAAATACCGGGAGAAGGTTCTGCCAAAACTTGCCAGTTATATCCTTCCTGAGCAATTTTCAGCCCTAATGACTGTTGCGCCTGTATTAGTTGTTCAAGATTTTTGCGACTAGTTTCTACCTTTGGCAGCAGACGATTATATTCTGCTATTAAACTTGGGTATTTGTTTATCTCGGAGCGTAGTTGCTGTTCTGACTCGACGAGATTTTTTTCATTGGCAGTTAGTCCTAAAACACTTGTCTGTACTAAAACAAACTCATCTACTAACGTTGGATCGACCCCTAACACTTGTCCTTTGAATAAAGGCTTCTCCTGACTAGTATTAGTAATAGTTTTCACCTCTTCTCGTAAGAGGGAAAGTTGACTTTGGCGTTGCTGTTTTAATTTTTGTACCGATGGATAATCATCTGTATAGCGGAGCCGCTCTTTAGCCAATGCTAATTCAGTCTTTTGAATTTCACTTAATAACGCTTGATAGCGGCTTGACTGATTTAAACGAGAAGAAAGTAGTGTATTCTGCTGGGACGAAGATGCTATTAGTTGCTCTAGATTATCGTAGCGAGCGTTTAAATCTTGAAGGTTGGCACGAGTGGTTTGTAATTGTTGTTGAATATCGGCTAGAGATTCTAGCAGAATTTTACTTTGGACTTCTGGATCGAGTAATTTATGCTTTTTGCGAAACTGTTCTAAGTTTTTCTCAGCTTTACTTACCTCTTTTTTTATCTCAGGTAAACGAGTATTTACAAAAGCTAATCCCTGATTCAGACGTTCTTTTTGCTGCTGTTTGTTGTAGTTTTGATAGACTTTCTGTAGCGCTTGAAGTACTCTTTGTGCTTTGACTGGATCGTCATCATGAAAAGAAACTTTAAATGCCTGATTAAAAACTTTATTTGCTCCTATGCCTCCTGCTTCTGGAGTGACTTCTAAAGGTGCTTTTTTGTTATGTTCTTTTTGACCATTGATATCTTGTAAAGTAAGATCGGGATAATCGGAATGGAGTAAATCTACAGCTTTCTGAAGCAACTTAGAACTCAGCATGAGTTTCATCTGAGTAGTGGAATCAACAACTTGAGAATTTGAATCAATAACCTGAGTATTTGACTGTGCCCCTTCAGATAAATTGGAATTCACCAATATCTGCATATTGCTCTGGTAAGTAGGTTTGGCATTGATAGCCAAGAGGCTAGCAACTGACATAACGACACAGGAAACTCCAAAGATCAGAAAGCGTCGGCGAAGCAAAATAGTAGATAGTTGTCTGATGTCAACTGCGCCTTGTGCTGAAGTAGTAACCTGTTGCTCTTGATTCAGACTAGTCTTAGCCACTATTAAACTCCTCTAATATCGAAACACTATATTTATTTGGAAGATTTATGATAAATATGAAATGATTTTTTTTACACCTAATAGCTGCGATCGCATACTTAATTCTTCTTCCAACAATGACAAGCTAATTTGGCATAATATTATGCCAACTGGCGCTTTCATGTTCATCAATTCATGCATATAAATTCTGAATCAGTGTTAGAAGGATAAATTTTTAATAAATATTTTATTTAAGGAATAAAAATCTTGACGAAAAATTAATTATTTTTCCTAAGCATTTGAGTATAAAACTATCAAACTCACAATCTTACTAGATATATTAAAGTGATTTTGATAACTTGTAATATAAAAAACACATTGATAAAATATTTAAACCATACTATTTATATATTCTTGATACATCTAGTTAACCGTAAATTGTTGGTTAAATAGTTGACTTACTCGGAAAACGAAGCTACTGTTTATTTGCTTGATCTTATGATTGAGACTATTAAAATCTAAGATAGAACCTGGTTAATTTTAGATTTTAGATTAGAAGCGTTCAATAGGAAATCTAAAATCTAAAATCGTTCAACTGAGCGTAGCCGTACTCCTTCCCTACGGGACGCTACGCGTAGCGTTCCGCAAGAAAGTCCAAAATTTAAACGCTTACCTTGGTTAACTCTATTTCCCGTCGTCTGGGTACTTCATGAATCATAAAATCGTGAGCCATATCAGTACGGGGAAAAATAGCACGAGCTTCCTTGAGAAGATCCTTTAACTCCAAGGTATTTCCGGGAGCATAGCGGGGACTGAAATGACTCATAATCAGCCGACGCGCCCCAGCAGCTAAAGCTGTTTGCGCTGCCATTGTCGTTGTAGAATGCAACCGTTGGAAAGCCATATCTGCATCTTGATGGGCAAAGGTTGCTTCGTGAATTAATACATCTGCATCATGAGCTAATTGCACTGCACCATCACAATAAATTGTGTCTGTACAATAGGCAATCTTTCGACCAATTTCTGTAGGGCCGCACAATTGGGTGCCATCAATCACCCGTCCGTCCGCAAGAGTAACAGTTTCACCGCGCTTGAGTTGACCGTAAACCCGGCCAGGAGGAATTTGCAACGCCTTGGCTTTTTCCACATCAAAGCGTCCGGCTCGGTCTTTTTCGGCTACGCGGTAGCCGAAAGCTGTAATCCGATGATGCAAATTACCACAGCTAACGGTGAAGTCATCGTCTTCATAAATTACCCCTGGACGGATGGCGTGAACTTTGATTGGGTAAGAAAAGTGTGTGTAAGAGTAACGTGAAGCGGATTGAATGTAATCATTTAATCCAGGTGGCCCATAGATATCAATTCGTTCCACATTACCAGCCAAGCCGCAAGTAGCAAGAAGTCCCATCAAGCCAAAGATATGGTCGCCGTGCATGTGGGTGATAAAAATTCGGGAGAGTTGACTCATTTTGAGTTCACTCCGCATAATTTGATGCTGAGTACCTTCGCCACAGTCAAATAACCAGAGTTCTGCCCTCTGGGGTAATCTCAGAGCGACACTGGAAACATTGCGCGATCGCGTGGGTACACCGGAACTCGTCCCTAAGAATGTTATCTGCACAATGTTCTTTAGTCTTCCTATTGCTCAATTTGAAGCTCTATTTTCTATAGTGCCACGGTTATTGAGCAAAATACTTAGGAATTTGGGCATTGAGCATTGGGTATGGGGCATTAGTTACTAGTTATTCTCGTAATTCAGTATCCACAAGTAACTAAATAACAAGTTGATAAATACCAAATAACTGCTGTATTATTAATTTTGTTATGACTTCTTCTTTGGAGAGAAGTACATCTCTTAATACAAACATAAACTTGCACTCAATACTTGATTTTGGGCTGAAACAGATAGATTGTTTTTCTTAGCCAAATGGCTTGAAAAAAAACTTCAACTTTTTTGCTTCTCATATCTTCGGAATGGCGCTCCAACTGAGTTAAGTCTCTATTTGCAATTAAGGAGAATGTTCATGAGTTCTTTCCGAAAAGTCTTGCAAGCGCTATGCTTTATCGTTTTTCTTGCATTGTGGCTTCCTTCAGGAATCGCTCATGGTGTACAAGTTACATCTTTGGTAGGAAGTCCTACGCAATTAACGATTACCACCTTTAACGTCGAAAACCTCGATCCTAAAAAGGAAAACGTCTCTAAGGTTGATGGTGGGTCGGCCAGAAATGTAGATGATGATGTAAAAAACGGTAAGTTTGCAGCTTTAGCAAACCAGATTGTTACTAATCTTGAAGCACCAGACATTATTGCTTTGCAAGAAGTACAAGACAATGATGGAGCTGAGTTAAGTTCTGTAGTTGATGCTACTCTGACTGCTAACACTCTCATCAGTTCTATCCAATCTGTAGGAGGCCCAGCCTATAAATATCGGGAAATTCCTCCTCAGAACGGACTTGATGGAGGCCAACCAGGTGGCAATATCCGGGTAGGCTTTTTGTTCAATCCTCAACGAGTTAAGCTACAAAAGCTTGAACGCTTTGCGGACGATCCAGCTTTTTTAAAAAGTCGCAAACCTTTAGTGGGTGAATTTACTTTCAACGATATTCCTATCACCCTGATAAACAATCACTTTGCGTCCAAAAGCGGAGGAGCAGCTTCCGACCCAAAACGGATACAGCAGGCAACAATTGTGAACAAATTTGTCGAAAATCGCTTAACTACTGACCCCAATGCAAATATTGTCGTTCTTGGCGATCTAAACGATACTCCAGACTCCCAGGCGATTAAAATCCTTGAAGGAAATCAGCTGAAAAATTTGGTAAACAAAATTCCTCAAGATGACCGCTTCTCTTATGTCTTTCGAGGAAATAAGGAACAAATTGACCAAATCCTGATTACCCCAAACTTGTTTAACAATGGAAATCCTGAGATCAATGCTGTTCACGTTAACGCAGGGATTTCTAGAGTAGTCAGCGATCACGACCCTGTGATTGCTCGATTTAGTCTATCAGCTATTAGTGGGACTACTCCCATTTCATCAGTCCCAGTTAGCAGTCCTGAACCAGCAGTTACACCAGGCACAATTCTTTCTGGTGTCACAGGAGATGATTTACTGGAAAAATTAGATAGCCTTTACTCCCCTCGTGCTAGCCTCGGATATGGTAGTGCCCGTGATTTGCTCTACACCAAAATAGATAACCAAAGCGGTACAGTAACGGACATCTACGCTGGTTATAGTGTTCCGATTGACCCAAATGCAGATAAACCCAGAGAGGAAGCTGCACAACGCAGAATTAATGCTGAACACGTTTGGCCACAGAGTATGGGAGCTGAAGGCCCAGCAAAAAGTGATTTGCATAACCTCTTTGCTTCACGTGTGGAAGTTAACAGCGATCGCGCCAACTTTCCATTTGCAGATATTCCTGATAATCAAACTACGTCTTGGTATCTCGATGATGATGAACTAAGTTTCAAACCAAATCCGCAGGATATTGACAAATACAGTGAATTCAAACGGGGATTCTTTGAACCACGGGAGGCAAAGAAAGGAGATATTGCTCGCGTAATTTTCTATTTCCGCACAGTCTACCCAGAACTGGCAAATGCAAGCTTCTTTGAAGCACAAAAGGATACTCTCTGTAAGTGGCAAGCAGACGATCCAATTGATGCTGGTGAGGTAGCACGCAGTCATGCGATCGCTAAAACACCCCAAGGTAATGATAATCCCTTCGTGTTAGATTCTACCCTGCCACAACGAACCTACTGCAACTAAAAAGTACAGAGGTCTAACCCGCATTTCTCACAAGCTTAAGGCGTTTGATGGAGCAGAGGAGAAGTAATGAGTAATGAGTAATGAGTAATGAGTAAAAACTTCTTACTTCTTACTCATTACTTCTCCCCGGCACAAGCGCAGGCTTTAGGAGGTGTGGTGAGAAATCCGGGCTAAACTCTATCCTGGTTGAAAGAGTTTTAGACCTCCGTTTTTGAGAAATTGAGTAGATGAGTTTTTCGACAGTCGTTGAAGTTGCTGACTGTTGACTGTAGGATATTTTTTTATGCAATATTGTCTAAAAGCCGATCGCGAATTGTTTGGAGTTGGTCTTGAGTTTTAATTGGCTCTCGCGGTGCTGGCAATTCAGTATTCGGCCAGTTAGGTAAATCATTACAGGGACATAACAACGCCGGCATCCCGACGTTTCGCGCGGCTACTGGCATACTGCACCGACCACAAGGCAGCATATCCCATGCTGGTGTCAACAATTCAGCAATGGTTTCATGAGTACCCTCTAGGTAACAATCACCCGATTCGGCTGAAATAATTTTTTGCCAGCACTCTTCAAATTCTTCACTATAGCGATCGTCATTTAGCACCGACTGGGGCAAAAAGCTTGCCTCGCCGTTGCCCGTAATCACTTTCTTACCCAACTGAAACCAGTAGGCAAGGTATTTTCTAACTTCTTGTTTGGTTGCCATAAGACAATTTTAGATTTTAGGTTTTGGATTAATTTGGATCAAAAGTTAAGAATCTTGACTCCTGAATGTTCCAGGATCACCTCTCTTTGGCAATGGCGAACCAAGGATGCTGAGATTGAGAACATGACCACCAGTTACTAAATAAACAGTTTCGCTGAGTGTACTTAGCTGGCGTACTAAAGAACCGAGGCGATCGCGGAACGCCCTTCCAAGGGGATAAGCTGGTATCACACCCCAACCCACCTCTTCTGCTACAAACAGCATATCAGCAGCAACCAATTCCACCGTCTCTAAAAACTCTGCAAGGGTATTTTCCCAGCTAGATTCGTCCTGTTCTAGGAGATTGGCAACCCAAGTCCCTAAAGAATCGACTAAAAGACAGGTATAGGGTTTGGCATCAGCAAGGGTAGCAGACAGTTCCACAGGTACAGATAGAGTTACCCAGTCTTGGGGACGACGTTGTTGGTGTTCTAAAATGCGTTGATGCCATTCTTCATCGTCTGGGTTATCGGTGGCTGTTGCTATATAAACAACTGCTTTTCCTGACTGTATAGCTAAAGCTTCTGCCCATTCACTTTTACCAGATCGTGCTGGTCCTGTTACTAAGATGATTTTACCCAAAGTTTTTTACTGAGTATTTTTACAATAGAGGCAGGAGGTAGAAGGAATATTGCCGTCGCCTCCTGTTTTTACTTTATGGGTGAGATTTTTTGTTTCAAATAACTTTTAAGGGATAAAATTAGCACCAGCATCATTACATGCTACAACTGGCAAAAGCCAAAAATCCCAACTACCCCATTCTTAATTATTCAATACTACTGGGGACAGCAAACTTTAGGATGTCTTTATGAACGCAGGCTTAAAACGCATTGAAGCAACTCTACACGATTTAGGGAATCGCGGCACTGACTCTACTGCCGAAACAACTGATTCGACGACAAAACGGCCTTTCTCTTTTAGAATCAGCGTTGGAGCTAACGAATCTACAGAAAGTACACAAATTCCATCTTCTCAGGATGGGGAAGTAAAGTCACAAGGACAAACAGTTGACTTAAATGTAAATACTGAGGTTGATTATCCTTCTGACCAAAATTTCTTTCCTCATCATGAATCTGTGCAGACCTTTCAAGCAGAAGAGAATGGTAACAGAACACCCAGCCTACCCAAGTTAAAAACTCCGACCTTTAGTAGCCATCGCCACGGTGCGAATCCAGCATTGGCGATGAATCTATTGCAAGAAATTCAGGAAACTGTCGCTGGTTGGCAAACAGAATTGCAAAATATTTTGAAACAAATTCAGGATATTTACTTAGAAGGGCCAATTGTCAATGGCTGGTTAGAATCTAATCCCACCGAACCAGAACCAGGAGGAACTGCGACACTGCGCCATGCAGAGGTTGACCGCCTGATGAACTACGTAGAAGAAATTTGTGCCACTGGTGGAAAAGTATCTTATCAATCATCTATTACTGGCTATCGCCTCTGTGGTGTAGACGATACTGGTAAAGTTTGGTCGCGTCTATGTCCACCGGATCAGGTTCCCAATGTTAGTATGGCGATCGCTCGTTACCAAAAGTTACGTCAACTGTTAGGGCGCAAGCAATCTTTGGAAACCCGCCTTAGTCAACTGGCGCAAACTCTTGTAGTTTTACACAGTCATATTCAACAAACGTAAAGTTTTAAAGATTATTTCCGAAGAAACTCGGTTGGTAGGTCGGTAACTTTTGGTTTAGATTAACTCTCAGCAGTTATAGCGTTGGATTTAGATTTTAATCTAAAATCGTTCGACTGAGCGACTTGCCTTGAGCGTATCGCTAAAGCGAAAGCTCCGCTAACGCGTAGCGTCTCGTAGAGAAGTCGAAAGGAGCCGAAGCCCCAAATCTCAAATCCAAAATTAAATCTATGCCAGACACTCAAATCTCTGCCATTATCTGTACTCACAATCGAGATACCTATTTAGGGGCTGCAATTGATAGTCTTTTAGAGCAGGATTTTGCTGCTGATTTTGAAATTGTAGTAGTTGATAATGGATCTAGCGATCGCACCCGTGAGGTTGTAGAAGAAAGGGCCCACAATCCGCGCCTGAAGTATGTTTTTGAACCCACCATTGGTTTATCTGTCGCCCGCAACACGGGTGCAAAGGTAGCCAGTGGTGATATTCTTGCTTATCTAGATGACGATGCCGTTGCCAGTAAGGGCTGGCTACAAGTTTTATATTCTGCCTATTACAATAATTCTAAGCTAGCGATCGCAGGTGGCAAAGTCACTCTCCTGTGGCCTCCAGGAATTCAACAACCACGATGGCTATCTCCAGGGCTAGCTGCAAATCTGGGTGCATACGACTTAGGTGACAGTAACATCTACATTGAGCAACCTGGCTTAACACCCAGAGGCTTGAATTACTCCATCCGCCGCAGTTTCCTAGAAGAAATTGGCGGTTTCGATCCTCATCTCGGTCGAGTGGGTAAAAATTTATTATCTAACGAAGAACTGCAAATGACCGAATTCGCCCTAGAGCGTGGTTGGCAAGTCGCTTATCTTCCCGAAGCACTCGTCGCTCACAATGTAGCTCCAGAGCGCCTCCAACGCTCCTGGTTTTTAAACCGGGGCTGGTGGCAGGGTATCAGCGAATGCTATCGAGAACAACTCGCTGGTAAAGCTGGGATCGCTCAATTACAGCGAGGTAGCGAAAGATTTGTGCGAGGCTTGTATAAGGCTTTACAGTATTTCTCCGATCCAGCAGAACGGTTTGACAAACTGGTGTATGCTTACGGTCAGATTGGTTACTTAAATGCTGCTATTCAGGGTCTTTTATCTACATCCAATAAGAAATAACTAGTAACATAATTTCTACTCAATATGTCATCTAAAATACCAGTTTCAGTCCTAATTCCGGCAAAAAACGAACAAGCTAACTTGCCTGCTTGCCTTACTAGCCTCAGCAGAGCAGATGAAATATTTGTAGTAGATTCTCAAAGTACCGACAACAGCATTGAAATTGCTAAAAGTTACGGTGTAAATGTCGTACAATTCAACTTCAATGGACGCTGGCCTAAAAAGAAAAATTGGTCTTTAGATAATTTGCCTTTTCGTAATGAATGGGTGCTAATTGTAGATTGTGATGAGCGCATCACCCCTGAACTTTGGTCAGAAATTGAACAAGCAATTCAAAATGATGAATATACAGGTTATTATCTCAACCGTCGCGTATTTTTCTTAGGAAAATGGATCCGTTATGGCGGTAAATATCCTGATTGGAATCTACGTTTATTTCAACATAAAAAAGGTCGCTACGAAAATCTAAATACAGAAGATATTCCTAATACTGGTGATAACGAAGTTCACGAACACGTGGTTTTGCAGGGTAAAGTTGGGTATCTCAAAAATGATATGCTCCACGAAGACTTCCGCGACCTTTACCACTGGTTAGAACGCCACAACCGATATTCAAACTGGGAAGCTAGGGTTTATTTTAATACTCTTACAGGTAAAGATGATAGCGGTACTATCGGCGCTAATCTATTTGGCGATGCCGTACAACGCAAACGATTTTTGAAAAAAGTTTGGGTACGCCTGCCATTTAAACCCATTTTGCGATTTGTTTTGTTCTATATAATTCAACGCGGTTTTTTAGATGGCAAAGCGGGATATATCTATGCTCGTTTACTGAGTCAATATGAATATCAAATTGGCGTTAAGCTTTACGAATTACGCAACTGTGGTGGTCACTTAAATACTGCAACTATCCCAAAAGAGGGAGCAGAGGAACAGGGGAGCAGAGAAGCAGAAGCAAAGCTATTGACCATTGATTCCTAACAATGACTAATGACCAATGACCAATGACAAATGACAAATGACCAACCTTTTGTAGATTTACGCAAATATGACCAATCTTGGTTTGACCGAGGGCGTCCAAGTTGGTATGTTTTATTATGGTGGTTTGTACAAGCGATCGCCTTTCCCCTCACTCCTCAACCGTTAAATATTCTGCGTTGTGCTTTGCTACGATTATTTGGCGCTCGTATCGGCAAAGGTGTATTAATTCGACCCACAGCCCGATTTACGTACCCCTGGAAAGTCACGATTGGTAACTACAGTTGGATTGGAGATAACGTAGTTTTATATAGCCTGGATCAGATCCATATCGGCGAACATTGCGTAATTTCCCAAAAAAGTTATCTGTGTACTGGTACTCACGATCTCCAAGATCCTGCCTTTGGGTTGAAAACAGCAAGTATCACCATTGAAAATGGTGCATGGGTAGCGGCAGATTGTTTTGTTGGCTCAGGAGTGCAAATCGGGGCTAATGCTGTGATTGGCGCTCGTAGTAGTGTTTTTACTAATATGCCTTCTGGACAGGTTTGTTGGGGAAGCCCTTGTCGCCCCAAAACGGCTCGGATAAAACTCGATCCCTCCACAACCCCGTAATTTTATAGATTAAACGTAGTAAGGGCGTGCAGCTAGCTGTGCGCCCCAGCCCTACACCTCAAGCGACTTGTTAAGAAATTTACAGATGGTGATTAGCACAAAGTAGAGTTTGTCATTTGTCATTAGTGAATAACCAATGCCCAATGCATAAGTAAAATGGTAAGGATCGTGGATTTAATAACCTGTGTAGGTTGGGTTGAGTCTGCGAAACCCAACATCTCTGGGGCGTTGGGTTTCGTGCCTCAACCCAACCTACAAAAGTCGATGTTATTTAATTCTCATTCCTAAGTCGCAGTGGTAATATGTTTTCATGGCTGCTTTAATCCTTGCTATTGATGAACAAACTATTGGATGAAACGCTGTCAATCAAAATTGCTGAACAGATAAACAGCAGAGCTAGCACTCCGTTTGATAATGCTTATAAAGCAGCATTATCTACTGAGGGAGCAAAGTATATTCAGGGATTTTTAGCTTTTGCTGGGAAGCCATATAGACCGATTGAACACAGTTGGATTGAGCTAGATGACGCCTCTGATGTTCGCATTATCGATCCCACATTACCTCACCTAAACAAAAATCCCCAAGAAATCTGGTATTTTGCAGCACATAGTCTGACTGTTAAAAAACTGAAAGCTATTATTGAAGAATCAAAAGAAGATTATCCAGAAGATGATCCATTGCCAATTTATGGCGAACCACCTTATGAATATTACGGTGATGTAATGTTGGGTGGTCAAGACTATCTGGCAGCATATCAAGCCGCAGAGGTTAAGTGCAGAGAAATCAACGAACTCAACCCTGAGAGTAACTAATAAAAATCAATTAAATAATTCATAATTACGACTTATTTAATACGATTTACCATCGCTGCCAAAGTATTCCCTATAGCCACAAATTTTGTCTTCACGCACATCAAAAGAAACCGCTACCCGATTTCTGTAAGGCTGTCCGAATAATAAAAGTCCCTTGTCCCGAAACTCCAAGACAGCAGTCGTTTCATTACTGGTAACACGGTCTAGACCAGTCAGCTTCAACCCAGGACTAAAGGATTCAGAAACGTACTCGAAAAATTCTCTAGCTCGCTCTTTTCCAACATTNNNACCGGGGAATTTTGCCATTTACTTACACACTCAAAAATCAAATTAATTCCATTGAAATAGAGACTTATAAGTAGAACGATGTGGAAAAACCAAACTATGTTAAGAAAAATTAAATAGACTTAAACTCTCTTCCCTCCTGCCTCCTGCCTCATCCCAATAATAAATATTCACACCGACCTACTTAAGTAATTATTTTTACTTTTTCTGTGCTAATGTCTGTAGCCATTCAATCAGTGGTCTTAAGGTTCCTGGCAATGCTGACTCACTGACGGTCACAGTATGGTGCTTGCCGTTATCTTCTACTGTTAATTTATATTGAAAGCGATCGCTCTGGGGATTTGGCGAAGTAATTAGTTCCGGTAGCCTAAATAAATCAGCAACTTCCACCAGTCGAGGAAGTGTGGCTGCTTCATGTGGCGGAAGACTATCTGTATCAACGGTTGTCCTCTTGCTAATTCCAGCAAAGCCACCTGTGCGTTCAAATGATACTCGCATTTTTTTTTGCTCTCTGTTGTGTTATTTGGTTGAGATAAATGCAAATACTGGGAGATGATAACTATCATCTCCCACCTTAACAACAACAAACAACAGATTAATCAGTCCTGAGTACTGAATGAGGCAGTGGAAGGTGTTGAACATTTATTCCTAACTCCTAACTCCTCACTCATCACTCCTCACTTCTAGATAACTCCTACCTTTTGCCAAGCATTCTGCACAGCTTTTTGCTCATTACTATCATTACCGTAGAGTTCGCCAGCAACTTGAATGGTGACGTTGGCAGCCTTTTTAAAATCTGCTTTGGCACGCAAGCGATCGCGTAAAGCTATATACCATATTTTGCCAGCTTTTTCCCAAGCATATCCACCAATCTCAACAGCCGCTAGATAAAAAGCATGGTTAGGGATTCCTGAGTTTATATGCACTCCAGCGTTATCTTCAACACCAGTATATTTATCTTTCATGTGGGCTGGTTGGGGATCTTTACCCAATACCGAATCATCATAAGCTGTTCCCGGTAATTTCATTGACCGGAGGGCAACACCTTTGACAGTCGGTACTAAAAGACCTTCACCAATCAGCCAGTCTGCCTCTTGTGCAGTCTGATTTTTGGACTTTTGTTTCACCAAAGAACCAAATACATCAGAAAAGGATTCATTTAGTGCCCCTGGTTCGCCATAATACTGTAAACCCGCTTCATACTGAGTTATCCCGTGAGCTAGCTCATGCCCAATCACATCAATTGACTTTGTGAAGCGTTGAAACATTTCTCCGTCGCCATCACCATAAACCATTTGGTCGCCGTTCCAAAAGGCGTTGTCGTATTTAAGGCCATAATGCACGGTGGAGTCTAAACGTAGTCCTTTGTCATCAATAGAATTGCGATCGAATATTTCATGAAATAAGTCATAAGTAGCACCAGCAGCATCGTAGGCTTCATTCACTGCTACATCACTGCTTGGTGGATCTCCTTCACCACGCACCAATGTGCCAGGTAGTTGCTGTCCATATTTGGCATCGTAGATGGTGCGCCGCTTTTCACCCGGTGAAGGTGCAAAGGAAACACTACCTATGACATCTCTGCGTCCGCGAAGCTGTGCCGAAACATTTAATGTATGAAAAGCCCAACTCCGCTGCTGAGGATTGCCATTCACCACGACATTTTCCAGCATGTGGGGCGGGATAATACAACAAATAGGGCATCTAGAGACAAGTGGATGCTCATACTTAAACCCGGCCGATTTCTTTTTATTTCGAGCCATCCAAGATATTCTCCTTTTGAAACTAAGTGATGGTAAACAGTGGCTTTAACTCCACTGGAGAAAGGAGCAGAAAAACGAATNTCAAATTGCGTGTCCCTGGTTTTTTCTGAAGGAAATTTTCTACTCTGTATTTTCGGATAGGTCTGTAGAGGATTGATAGTATCCTCACAGGTACTTCTGATGTGGAAATATTGTATAAAAACACCAAGTCAGCTAAATTAACACCAGTTTTAGCTAAAAGCCTTGTGTGAGTTAGCAAGACCTCCTTTACAGACCTAATGCGTTTATATATTAGTTCTTATCAACAGAAATAATATTATTTATTGCTGTTTTGTTACTATCAAATTGTTAATGCTATAAATGCTTATTGGAGACAGGGGAATCTCAAATTTAGGCATCCAAAACCTAAAATTTTCACAAACAACCACCAAACACCGCCAGACCATAATATTTCCAAGGTAAAGCTAAAGAAAACCTCAAGAAGCATGGAATTAGCTTTGAAGAAGCAAAAACTGTATTCAATGACCCGTGGCAATCAATTTCTGTGTACCTATTGCATCAATAGTAATGATGCGCCTCTGCGGTTCGATTCCTAAATTGGTGCGTTACACTGCGTTAACGCACCCTAGTAATTGAGACACCTACTCGTCGATTTGACCAACGCGGCGGATATTCAAAATGTCGCTCATTTTCTTAATTTGGACGAACACTTGCTCTAGTTGAGAGCGATCGCGTATATCTATTCCTAAGTCGATCAATGCAGGTTGGCCAGTAGAGGTTTTTACCTGGGCATGACGGACGTTGATCCCTTGGTCGCTTAACCGTGACAAAATATCCTTTAGCACCCCTACACGGTCAAGGGCTTCAATTTGAACATCTACTGGGTACGTATGCGGACGACCACTACTTTCGGCGGCTGGGTTCCACCTAACTGGTACTAAGCGTTCATACTCCACAGTCTCCAGATTATGGCAGCCTTGGCGATGAATTGAAATCCCCCTACCTCGCGTCACCACACCAATAATTGGTTCGCCAGGAATCGGGGTACAACACCCAGCTAAATAATATACCAAACCTTCCACCCCAAAAATTGGCGAATCCGTGGAACGTGAGGTAGTTGCAGGTGCATCTCGCAAAGCTTTTGATGTACTTGCTTCTTTAGGGATAAATGGCGACACAGTGGAAACTGGTTGTTGTCCCTTCGCTACTTCTCGCCAGCGATTTAGCACTAGGTTCAACGTAATTTCTCCATAACCCAAACCAGCGAGTAAATCTTCCACGCTATGGTAGTTACACTTTTCAGCAACAATCTGCATCGCATCCGACTTCAGCAGACTATCAAAACCAGTTTTACCAAGTTCCTTTTCTAACAACTCCCGTCCACGGGCGACATTTTCTTCCCGGCGCGATCGCTTGTACCATTGTTTAATCCGATATTTTGCTGCCGAAGTTCTGACAAAGTTCAACCAATCTAAACTCGGATGGCAGTTCTTTTGGGTGAGAACTTCTACAATATCGCCATTGTGCAGCCGCGTTGACAGTGGCACCATTCGCCCATTCACCCGCGCCCCTGAACAGTGGTTTCCGACTTCTGTATGAATGCGATAAGCAAAATCTACAGTGGTAGCACCAGGACTTAAAGGAACAACATCCCCCTTAGGGGTGAAGACATAGACATCATCTTCAAATAAATTATCTTTGACGCTATCAAGATATTCTTGTGCATCCTTAAGATCGGTTTGCCATTCTAGCAGTTGCCGCAGCCAAGTAAATTTGTCATCTGTGCCTGTCAAATGGCTAATGCTAGAACCACCTGTTTCTTTATACTTCCAATGAGCGGCAATCCCATACTCGGCGATATGATGCATTTCGATTGTCCGAATTTGCACCTCTAAAGGACGGCCAGTTAATCCAATCACCCCAGTATGCAATGACTGGTAACGGTTAGGCTTTGGCAGTCCAATATAGTCCTTAAATCTCCCAGGAATTGGGCGAAAAGCATCATGAACTACCGCCAACGCCCGATAGCATTCTTCATTGGTTTGAACAATTATTCGCAGCGCTGCCAAATCGTAAATTTCATGAAATTCCTTTTGCTGGCGGTGCATTTTTTGGTAAATGCTATAAAGGTGTTTGGGACGACCGCTGATATCTTGAAAGTGGATTCCGGCTTGCTGCAAACGTTCTCGCAAAATATCTGTAGCTTTGGCCAACTTCTCTTCTCGCGCCGTCCGTTTTTCGGAAACATGCTCCTGCATTTCGCGAAAAGCTTCTGGTTCCAAATATTTAAAAGCCAAATCTTCCAGTTCCCATTTAATTCGCCAAATCCCCAAGCGATTGGCTAAAGGTGCGAATATATCTCGCGTTTCCTGGGCACTGCGGCGGCGGCTGGCTTCTGACATATATTGTAAAGTTCGCATATTATGCAAACGATCTGCCAATTTCACCACAATTACCCGAATATCTTGCGCCATTGCCAAAAACATCCGCCGGAAGTTTTCGGCTTGGCTTTCGGTTTTGCTAGTGAAATTGATTTTAGAAAGCTTGGTGACGCCTTCAACCAATTGCCGCACTTCTGGGCCAAAGCGTTCTTCTATTTCTTGACTTGTAACTTCTGTATCTTCAACGACATCATGGAGAAATCCAGCTGCTATCATAGCAGCACTGCCTCCCAAGTCACGCAGCAATTCAGCCACAGCAATGGGATGAGCGATGTATGGTTCTCCAGATTTGCGGTATTGACCTTGATGTAGTTGGTAAGCAAATTCAAATGCCCGACCAATTAAGACGGCATCATTATGCCTTCGGTCATCTTCTCCTGCGCCGCTACTTGTCGATGACTCCTTCAAACATTTTTTTAACCATTCGGGAATGGCAAGGTCAACTGATGAATTTATCGCTATACTGCTCATACAATTTGGGTTTAGAGAGGATCGGTAGATAAGTGAATGATAATAAAACTAGCAGCATCGCCCTGAAAAGATGCTGTTGCCTAAAAAAGGGTGAAAAAGCAGTGTAAGGATTTCTCCAATTGCAATAGCGTAGCGTTAGGTACGCAGGAGCGTCTGGTAGTCATCCAGTTTGAGTTTCAAGGATCGTTAAAGAAAGAAAATCCATTGATGGCAAACAAAGCCCCAAATCACGATTTGAGGCTTTTAATGCTGATAAGTCTTTAAGAAAGTTTATTGTAGAAGAAAAATTACTTGACATTAATACTATCTTAACTAGCACTGGATGTCTTTAAACCGTGATAAATATCTGGCATTCGTAACTTTATTAGAGCAATTACGCTCCGATGCCACAACTACCCAAATCGTTGCGCCAGAACTGCGGCAGCATGTAGCCACGTTGCAGCAATTTTTCGGGCAACAGATTGTGCCTTTGGCTGATGAAAACTGGCGAGTGCAGTCTTATCAAACGGAGATGAGCAAGCAATTGCGCCTTTTGGCAATAGATGTGATGTTTTTGCAAGGAGCGCGGCAAGCATCTACTGTACAAACGAGACTTCAAACGATTAGCGATCGCTTGACAACCCTCATTCAATACTGTGATGCCATCTGCAACCAGAAGCGGAAGGGAAAAATAACAATTGTTCACCTTTTTCTCTAATTTCTCCATCATCTCATTTATGACCTATAGTGAAAAGTTATTTTGCTAACAAGTTGGAATGGGGAATGGGGAATGGGGGATGGGGAATGGGGAATGGGGAATGGGCATTGGTTATTCCGTCTCCCGTACTCCCTATTCCCTACTCCCTACTCCCTACTCCCTTTATCAAAAGATTCATGGTGCGGCGCATGTATGCTTCTACTGGCTCCGTTGTGGGTTTGAAGATCAGTGCATAATATAGTGACCCGCTTACAAGGTCGATAATTAGTTCTACGTCTGCATCCTTGTGAATTTCGCCTCTGGACTTGGCACGCTCAAGTATTTTAGAAAAGGCTTCACGTCGGAGTTTTGTATATTTTGTCCAGTAAACCTCTGCAAACTGAGGATTGCTAGATGCTGTACTAATTATCAGCGCAAGTGTCTGACGACCAAGAGGACTATCTATTTTTTTGGCGGCATTATTAATCAGGATATCCATGTCTCCCCAAAAGCTATCAGTATCGGGGATCACTAAATCATCTCTCAAACTTTCGATCGCGTCTGCAACTAATTCTTCTTTGGAAGTGTAACGCCGATAGATGGTCGTTTTACCAACTCCAGCACGGGAAGCGATCGCTTCTATACTCATGCTTTCATATCCTACCTCTGCAAGCAAATCTAGGGTCGCTTGCAGAATGGCTTGGTCGGCGTGGATGCTACGTGGGCGTCCAGAAGAACTTGACATGGGGAATGGGGAATGGGGAATGGGGAATGGGGAATGGGATCGCTGCTGCTTTCCTTGACCTTTTTTATATGATACGCTACCGTATCGTATAGATAAAGTGCCTATTTTTAGCTTTGCGATCGCTCTGATACCAATTATCGAAAAGAAAGTTGGATTTCATCTGGGCTTCTTAATTACAAATTAGTATTATTGATGGCTACCAACATTAAACGTTCTAGTTTTGACCAATTTGGTTATGTCCACGGGCCATTGAAGTGGGCGATCGCTTTTACGGCTTCCCTTGGTGCGATTTTAGAAGTAATTGATACCAGTATTGTTAACGTTGCTCTAACAGATATACAGGCTAGTTTGGGTGCAACTGTCAGTGAGGTTGGCTGGGTAGTAACTGGATATGCGATCGCAAATGTTGTCTTAATTCCCTTATCTGCATGGCTGGGAGATTACTTTGGACGCAAAACCTACTTCATTTTCTCGTTGATTGGCTTTACCCTGGCCTCGGTTTTATGCGGGTTGGCATTTAATCTCCCAATGCTAGTTTTTTCTCGAATTCTTCAAGGTTTATGTGGTGGCGGATTGCTAGCTAAAGCCCAAGCGATTTTGTTTGAGACTTTTCCACCTGCTGAACAGGGTTTAGCACAAGCAGTTTTTGGGGTAGGTGTAATTGCTGGCCCAGCCATCGGCCCGACTTTAGGGGGATTTTTGGTAGATGGTTTAGGCTGGCGATGGATTTTCTTTGTTAATATTCCCTTCGGGATCGTTGCAGTGGCGATGTCTTTCATGTTTTTGCCCAAAGATAAAGATAAAAGTGAGACACAAAGCCAAGCCGTCGATTGGTTCGGGATTGGGTTTTTAGTTATCGCTATTGGCTGTATGCAAACTTTGTTAGAGGAAGGAGAGAAAGAAGACTGGTTTTCCTCCGGTTTCATCACCACATTAGCGATCGCCAGTATTATCGGATTGGGATTATTTATTTGGTACGAGTTGAAAATAGACCATCCTGCCGTTGACTTGAGAGTTTTACGTCACCGTTCTTTAGCTGCTGGAAGTGTGTTATCTGCCGTGGTAGGAATGGGGCTTTATGGCACACTCTTTGCTGTGCCGATATTTGCTCAGAGTGTGCTGCACTTTACAGCAACGCAGACAGGACTATTGTTAGCACCTGGGGCTTTAGCATCTGCGATCGTTATGGTTTTATTAGGCAAACTGTCTAGTAAAATTGATGCCCGATTTTTAATTGCAATGGGTGCTGTCGGATCGTCTGGAGTCATGTTTCAACTAGCAGCAATTACCCCACAAACCGAGTATAGATGATTTATTTTGGCCATTGGTATGGCGTGGGGGCTTTACTGTGTTGATGTTTCTGCCTTTGAGTTTGGCAGTTTTAGGCCCGCTACCCAAACCGGATATTTCTGCTGGCTCTGGTTTCTACAACCTCACCCGACAACTGGGTGGTAGCATTGGCATTGCTCTATTGACCACTTTACTTGACCGACGAGAAGCTTTTCATCGAGCCATCCTATTAGCAAAACTTAGTCCTTATGACCCAGAAACCAGTATGCGCCTCGATGCACTTAATGGGGCACTGCAAGGTCAAGGTATGGATGCAACAACGGCTCAACAACAAGCACTAGCTTTATTAAGTCAAACAGTAGATACCCAAGCTGCGGTTTTGTCTTACGCAGATTGCTTTCGGGTGGTAGGGGTAGGGTTCCTTTGCTCATTACCTCTGTTGCTATTTCTGGGTAAAGGCGGTGCAGGAGTGAAAGCGCCAGTTGGTCACTAGGGGTCTATCGCATCCCTATTCTAGATTCTCTGATTGCAAAGCTACGTAAAAACACGGTTTCAGAATTATTCTCTGCCGAAAGGCACAGCAGAAAGTTAATACACACGGATTTGTCTGGATAAAAAGTAAAAGTCCCACTCAGTTTTGAACGGGACTATGTGAAGTCTTATTACTAAAATTAGAAATTTTGATCTNAGAAAAAGTTCATGATTGTGATGATGCCAACGCTTGTTAACATCATTAAAGCGCCCATAATTATAGATTGTCCTAATGGATTGCTGAATTTTGCATTGTTCATTTAAGTAAAATCCCTTTATTAATAGTCCCTTAACCATATCAAAATCAGTATATATATCTATAAAACCATTGTAAAACTTAAATTACCGTAAAATTTCTTAGTAAATACTTATTTTTGGACTTAAGTATCAATTTTTACTTTTAATGATTTGTTCTTCTGGTCTGCCGACTTCCCATTCTCCAGTTCCAAAACGTAGTAATTTCCGAACAGAATAAATACCTGAACTCCGAGCGGAATACGTGCCTTGATGGGATAAAATAAATCTTAATCAAGGTAAAAATATTTTGAATAGAAGATTATCATGACAGCATCCAGGGAATCTAGAAACCAAGCGATCGCTTTTGACCTAGAAAAATTAAATGAGCAATTTGAAACTGCCACTCCCAAAGAGATACTGGCATGGTCTATAGAAAATATCCCAACGGGACTGGTGCAAACAAGCGCCTTTAACGTGGATGACATGATAATTACCCATATTCTTTACAGTGAACTGAAGCATCCCGTTCCTGTGATCTTCCTCGACACCTTGCACCACTTCCCTGAAAGCCTAGAATTAGTAGCCAAAGCTATACAAATCTACAACCTGGATTTGCAAACTTTCAAAACTCCAGATGTAGACACCCGCGAAGCCTTTGAAGCTAAGTACGGCGACAAACTCTGGGACAAGGATATTGCCAAATTCCACCACATTACAAAAATTGAACCACTACTACGGGGTCTGGACGAACTCAACAGCGTCGCTTGGATTACCGGACGCCGCCGTGACCAAGCAGTAACCCGTGCGAATATGCCCATATTTGAATTCGACGGTAAAGGTCGGCTGAAAGTAAATCCTATAGCTACCTGGACACGCAAAGAAAGCTGGCTTTATGTGGCTGAACACGGAGTTATCTACAACCCCCTCCACGACCAAGGTTATCCCAGCATTGGCGACCAACCCATCACCACCAAAGTAGCCGAAGGCGAAGACGAACGCGCCGGACGCTGGCGGGGAAGTGATAAAACAGAATGCGGAATCCACATTTAAGCATAAGTGGGGGGTAGAGATTAGGGAGTGGGGAATATAAGAAAAGAAAAATTTCCCCAAACTCTCCCCTTCTCTGCTTACTCTGCACCTCTGCGGTTGGTTGTATAACAGCGTTACACAACAAATTTAAAGACTAGTTTATTGACCATTTTGCTGGAAAAGCTGCTCTAGAGAAGCTAATTCAGCTTCTGTCGCTGCGTCAAGCGGTGGTAAAGCTCGCTGCATAATTGAGTGAAGCGATCGCTTTTGCACTTTTGCACCCTGTAAGCCCAACTCCTGCAAAAAAACTTTAATTTTCCCTATCATCTGCTGACGGTCAGCTTTAGTAATATCAGAACTGCGGTAAATTTCAGTTTGAATAGCTGGTAATATAAATTTTTTAACCTTTTCATATTCCCCTGATAAAACAGCATCTTGGGCTTTAGCAACTAACTCTTTTATGGTTGTTAATGACTCCCAATCTTGCTGTTTGCGCTTTTCTATACGAAATAACATATAGCTGTAACCTTTGAAAGGCTTACTATCACGGACAAATACTTTAGTACTTCCAGGAGAGCCAAGCCGGAGGTTATCATTGACGACGCAAAGATTTTCACTGCTAATTTCGTGTTCCTCCGCTAAAATTACGGCAAAATACCCCTCTCTGAAGAAGTTACTACTACCACCGTCAGCATCAGAAAAAGTTTGTTGATAACCTAACTCTAATCGGCGTTCTCCAATATCGAGTAAATCTTCAATTCCGCGATATACCGGTTCTGCTAAATTCAAAACACTTGAGAGTTGAGGTACAGGTAACAATTTGGCAAATCTTCCCATTGTTTCGATAAATTTGCCGATGGAGTCACTCGCAGCCATGCTGAATAAACCAGCTTGAAACTCTACTAAACCTTGATTAAATGGAAACAGAGGAGTAAGAGGATATCTGTCTTGAATGACTTTATCCAAATTGTTGCTTCCCAAATCTTTTAATTGACCGGGCGCAGCTAAATAAGGAATAGTTACTAACTTAGAGTCGTAATGGAAACGGACAGCAGCATGAACAACAGGATACCGTTGTTTGAACCAGTCTACATCTTTAGCTATATTCATATCCTCTAGCCAGATACGACAATAGGCATCACCTGCACGAATAGGTGTATCATCGCAGTCTATATCAACTCGATGTTTTGGCAGGAAAAGAGTTGTATATTTTTTAGCCTCTCGGCTGAAAGTATCAGATAAATTCTGGAAAAAGCTCATGAAATTATTCCTCTGTTACATCAACCTAGATGCGGTGAAATCTGATTCCAAATAGCACGAATGGGAATACCTCCCATTGAACCTAGAGTCACGGTACGTCCTATACCGGGATTTCCTTGATGAATTGCAATCAATTCCCATTGGCGATTAAAAATTGGTGCGCCAGAGGAACCGTCATCAGTTTTCACATTATGGTCAATGTAATCTTCTCCTACTTGCGTAATTTGCCCAAAGTCGGAAATTATCACTGGGTTTCCTTGGGGATGATGGATAATACGAATATCTTGACCGCTATCTAATATAGATGTTTCATTAATAAAAATGGCTTTTTGTTGTTGAGGATTATTTTTGATTTTGACTAAAGCGTAGTCAGGGCGATTATGATAGATGATAAAAGCCATATCTAGTTCAAAGAAATTATTGTCTAACTTACGGCTGTCAGCATTGTAGTTAAAACGTACCCAAGCTTGTCTAACTTGAGTTTTGCTAAAAATGTGATTGCAGGTTAGTAATAAATTTCTACCTATCAATACTCCTGTCCCAATACCCATTCCTTTGGGTGATTCGATTCTGCAAACAGTATTACAAGCCTTTAAAGCGTTGAGATTTTCCTGACCTCGTACAACTAATTTAGTGAATAATTCTATATCTTGGTCTTCAAACTCATAACTTTCTTTTCTATTTAGTAGATACTGTAACAATTTCACCATTGGGTGATGATCTATTCGCTGATTAGAGACTTTATAATCTTTAAATTTTGCTACTACTCTGTTGCTGAATTCTACAGGATTGTTAATAAAAACTAGAGGTCTAATAAACGAATCTTCAACACCTGATGAGCTAAATACGCTTCTCCAACTACTTGCATTATCAAACTTTGTAGCAAAGAATTTTTCTAGACTATACTCTAAACATACAACATCATTTTGCTCTAAAAATATTTCCGGCTTCATGACGTTCTCATTTGTCAGAATTAAACTATAGTTTTCAGTTGTAAATAACGAATTTTCAAAAGATTGAGTAGCTGGGACAGAAAATGAATCAGCTATAGGTTCTGATGTTTGTTGCTGAAATCTCTCATCTAATTTTAGATTAGATGTTTGAACGTTTTTGCTTAAAATTGGGGTTAGGATTATAGAATCTGTATTAACCTGGATATAAGTGGACTGATGAAATCTATCCTTCAAAAGTTGAATAAATTCTTGTATAGAATAACTTGGGTTAGAGCGGTATTGTCTTAATGCTTTTTCTATCGGTTTGACAACATTTACATAAAGATTATAAATATATTCACGTCGTGCAGTCTTTGTATTCTCTATCTGCTCTGAATAGAAACTGTACCATTGCCAAAGTGAGCGAAACTGATTGGTGTTTGAGACTGATATTCCTGTTTCTCTAAAAATCTCTATTTTAAACCAAACTTCTTGATATAGCTTTCTGTAATTCTCATCATTATACTGAATTAAAGAAATAGTATTACTTTCAGTAGCTACCTCTATCATGATTTCTTGTAGCTTTTCTATTTTGGCTTTTAATTCCTCAATTTGTGTTGGTTCTAACTCATTATTTAAGACTTCTGGTGAGGTAACTTTGACATAATTTTTGCATAAAGCAATATAAATTTGATTGCAGAAATTTTGATAAAGGTTATGAATATAACCTCCCCGGAAAGCAGATTTACTTAACTTAGATTTCCAATGCCTATACCAGTCCCATAGTGAGTGAAAATTGTTTGGATTTTGTATAGAAAATCCTTGGTATTGAAGGTCTTCTATTTGTGATGTTATTTCTTGATAAAGTTCAGTGTACTCGTCTTCTTTATCCTGAATTCGATACTCTTGGGAATTAGTAGCAACTGCAATCATTATCGATTGCAGTTTTTGAATATTTGTTAATAATTCTTCAAGTTCTGTTAATTGCATACAAAAATTACAGGATGCTGCCAATGTCATCTTGAAAGACTACACTAGCACCTTTGTCTATTCCTGATTCAGTAAATGTTTTATGTGTTCCACTAGTAGCTTGATCTGACTGTCTCTATTCCAATACCACTCGCTAGACCAAATTCTGTAAATGTTCCAACCTAAGCCTTTCAGAATTTCGTGGCGAAGGCGATCGCGCTCCCGTGCTGTAGGATATTTATGATAAATAGTCCCATCACAAACAATACCCAACAAAAACTCTTCTGTTTCTTGTCGTCGTTCATCTATTACTGTTAAGTCTATGGGATAGGCTGAACGACCTACCCGTTTTTTCACCCTGTATCCTTGCTGTGTTAGAGCTTGATATACATCCTCTTCAAAAAGAAAATCATATTCGGAACAATTATTATCAAAGTGCGTTTCTAATTTTTCACCACCCTTTTCAGCAAAATCAAAATATTTTTGTATCAGTCTCACTTCCTCATTTTCCGAATCAAAATCTGTTGCCTTAATAGAAGCTACTAACACAAACTTGCTTTTTGCGCGAGTTATTGCTACGTTTAAGCGTCGCCTTCCTCCTGGGTTAGTAAGAGCNCCAAATTTATGGATTAGCTTCTGGCTGTTTTCATAAAATCCAAACCCAAAGCTAAAAATAATTATTTCTCGCTGGTCTCCTTGAACTCTTTCTAGTGGTTTAATAAAGAAATTACGTGAGTCTTCTTGACAAAATTCTTGAATGTTTGGATAGTCTGAACTAAGTTGCTGTAGTTTGTCTCTAATCATCTCTTCTTGAGATTCATTTAACGTAATAATTCCCAAAGAAAGTTCAGAAAGATCCTGATGTTCCCGACAATGTTCCAGACAATGCTCTATTGTCAATTCTGCTACTTTTTGTGCTTCACGGATATTATATTTTCCACCGTCGCCGGGGGTGTAGATTCCATCTGGAACGTACTCGAAATGAACGCCTAGATTAGGATTTTTTGCTGGATTTGGAAAAGTCAAAAGTTCTAAATCATAAAAGTTTTGGTTTGAAAAGGCAATTAAACTCTCGTGTTTACTGCGATAGTGCCACTTCAGCCAAATTTTATCTAGGAATGTTGAAGATTCATCAAGCAAGCTGTCATATATTTCTTGCTCCTCATCTTCACCGCCTGAAGCATTGCTTTTAAAGAAATAAGTTGGCGGTAGTTGTTTATTGTCACCAACGACTATTACCTGCTTTGCTCGCATAATGGAAGGTACTGCATCTTCGGTACAAACTTGGGAAGCTTCATCGAAAATTACTACATCGAACTCTACAGCCTCCGGTTCTATGTATTGACTAACAGCAAGTGGACTCATTAGCCAAAAAGGTTTTAAGGTAGTCACAAGTTTAGAAGCTTCTTTTATGAATTGACGGATTTTTTTATGCCCTTTTTTTAATGTGTTTTGTTTTTCAAGTAATTGTATTTGTGTCCTTGCTTCTGGTTGTTCAGACCACTTTTTCCAGCGTTCAGCGTGGAGTTGTCTCAAACGCTGTATTGCTACTTTATACTGTTCATTATCAAGCTGAGAAAATTCCTCTAATTTCTGCTCATGCCTTTTTTGGTTAAAATTCCGCAATTCAGTACTATCTAAAATATATTGCAACCAGTCTTTATAAATGCCTTTTTGCAAAACTAAAAACCAAAAATTTGGTTGAATATTAGACTCTCTTAGTTTTAACAAAAAATCTTTAGCTCCAATATTTTCTAGTTTCTCTACTAGCTGTTCGCAGTCTAAGCATTGTTGAAACAAAACTAGCTCTTGTTGGGCTTTGTTAAGGAAAGTTTCTACTTCATATAAAGATTTTCTTTCCAATTCACCAGATTTTGTCATTGGTTCCTGGTGAAAATGTTGTGTTAGGAGTTCAAAGCCTTCTCTTATCAAGTTTCGTGAAGTCTCTAAATTTGTTAATAAATTTCTAAGTTCTTGCAAATTTTCGTATGAAGAAATAACTACTGAAGCTTCCTTTGAAGGCAGTGAATGACTTTGTAGACCTTTCAACCAATTCAATGCTTGCTCAATAGCATCCAAGTCTGGCATTTGAGCTTCAAAGAATGAACCAAACGCTCGATGATATTGATGTGTAGTATCTTTTAATTTATTCCAAATTTCACGTTGCCGAATTGCATTATCAATATCTTTAATTAATTCTTGGTCAGTCACTCTATTTTTTACTTTTTGGAGGCTAATAAGGCTTCTGCGAGTACGCAAATAACCACATTTTAACCAGCGAAAAATACCTTTATAATTTTGAAAGCGTTGTTTAAATTCCGTCAATTCTGGTAAATCCCAGCTTAAAAACTCATTGATATATTTATTACTAAAATCTGAGCCTATATGTTGAAGTTCACCAATATCATCTTTAAGTTCATCAAAATTTTGTTGCAAAGTATTTAATATCGTTCCTCGCAACCAATTCTTAGGAAAACGTGGAGGTACTTCAATAAGATGAGCTATCGCTGGCTGAAGCTTGTCTAAAGCTAATAAAGTGTTAGCAGGTTCTATTTTTAATAACTGCCGCAAACGAGTAGTAGTTATTGTGGCAAGCTGAATTCCCTGTCGCAAGTCGTTAATATTCTGGCGTAAGTCCCTGTTAACATCAGCATTCCACCTCTTTATCGGACTACTTGACCATATAGTTCTCTGCCTTCCTCGAAAAAATGGCTCAAATTGTCCCAGGTTATTCAGTAAATCTTTAGCTTCCAACAATAATCTTTTTTCTGACCAATCTTTAAGATTATAGGTATTAAATTCGAGTGTCGTATCTAACTCTCGTTCCAGTTTGAGTAATTCACCATAAAGTTCAAAAGCAGATTTGTTTATTGGCTGGTGTTTATGATGTAAACTTGCAGTGTGGCTATTGAGGCTTTGCCGACAGTCATGCAATTGTTGAAAGAATATATCTCGCTTTCCCTGTTCTGACTCAGTTTCATTTCTTTGTGATAAACGAATTTTAGTTTGATTTAATTCTTTTACCAACTCCTTGGTAGTTGTACCTTTATGGTGTAGTTTTAAACATAAATCTTCAAGGCTAGGCTCAGAATCTCGTAGTGTCTTGTATACAGCATCTAAGGCAGTCTCCTTTTCTGCAACTAGCAGAACTGTTTTGTTTTTGCCTATCAGTTCAGCAATTATGTTGGCAATCGTTTGGCTTTTTCCTGTCCCTGGAGGCCCCTGGACTACAAAACTAAGCCTTGCCTTTGCAGCTTCAATTACTACTTGCTGGCTAGAATCAGCGTTACATATCTGATATATCAATTCAGGATTGATTGTATCCAGTTTTTTATCTGTGATAGTTTTAATATCACTACGATTTTCTTGTGCTTCTTGTAGAGCAAGCCCTTGCAGAACCGGATGATTGGCGATGAGTTCCTGATTTTGTTCCAGATCCTTAATCATCGCTGTTTTAATAGAGTCAAATAAAGTAATATAAGCAGTCTCTTCTAGTTCCCAATCCTGCTTTTCGCCTATAGCAGTACGCACTGCATTTATAAATCCTTCATAGCCCAAATTTTGAAGTGTTTCAGTTTCAGGCAACGTGATATTAAATTCGTCACGTAACTTGTTTACTAAAAGAAAGTTAATGGAAATATCCTCATCAGTAGAGCATAATGTATATTCTGGGGGCTTTTTACCTTTCTTTTGTAATTCCACTGGAATGAGCAACAGAGGAGATACTAACTTATCCTTCTCCTTTTTTTCTTGAGGCTTTGCAGTATCAAACCAGGTCAAAGTACCAAGGACTAGGAACAGGCTAATGAAACCCTTTTCTTTTATTGTTTTTTTTGCTTCTGTACCCAGTTTATCTAGAAGCTTGATGAGATCAGCTTCAGTTTGGTTAGTTCTCAACTCCTTAAAGGAAATTGATTCAGATTCATATCCAGCGAGGTTGTCAAATAAGATTAAAGATGGTGTAATAACCTCAATTTTTGGCTTTTTGCTCTTTCGGAAGTCAAGTAGTGGGTTACTGTTACTTGAACCAGCAAGTTTATCTCTCCAATCATTGATTTTTTGCTGAATTACAGGATTTATGCCGTTACTCATTGACTTCCGATTACTAGCAGTTAATCAAAACAAACTTTTTTCTGATACTTAATATTTTAAGTAAAATTCCTTAGAAAATGAATAATTTTGTACAAACTTCATAAATTATTGCAATAAAATATACAAAAGCATCAATAAACACGCATAGATATGGTCAGTAATTGGTAAGTTTGAGACATTTAGATAGTTCTCAATAGCTATTTGTCATTAATATGTAGACAAAGAACAAAGGATAAATATGATTAAGATCCTCCATCTCTCCGACATCCACATGGGAAGCGGCTTCTCCCACGGACGAATTAATCCCGCAACTGGATTAAATACACGATTGGAGGATTTTGTCAATACTCTCTCTATATGTATTGACCGAGCGCTGACAGATGCAGTCGATATGGTGATATTTGGTGGCGATGCTTTCCCGGATGCTACACCACCACCTTATGTACAACATGCTTTTGCCAACCAGTTTCGCCGTCTTATGGATGCCAATATTCCAACAGTGCTGTTGGTAGGCAATCACGACCAACATTCCCAAGGACAGGGAGGAGCGAGTTTAAATATTTACCGCACTTTGGGAGTGCCAGGGTTTGTTGTTGGTGATACATTAACTACTCACTACATCCAAACCCGTAATGGCAAAGTGCAAGTAATCACCCTGCCTTGGCTGACCCGTTCCACTCTTATGACTCGCCAAGAGACAGAAGGTTTATCTTTGGCGGAAGTCAACCAACTATTAACAGAACGTCTGCGAGTTGTTTTAGAAGGGGAGGTTCGCCGTCTTGACCCTAATGTGCCTACTATTCTTTTGGCTCACTTGATGGCTGACAATGCAACCTTGGGCGCAGAACGCTTTTTGGCAGTAGGTAAAGGCTTTACTCTACCACTATCTTTGTTGACGCGACCTTGTTTTGATTATGTAGCCTTGGGACACGTCCACCGCCATCAAAATCTGAATAAATCGAACAACCCACTAGTGATTTATCCAGGGAGTATTGAGCGGGTAGATTTTAGCGAAGAAAAAGAAGACAAAGGCTATGTGATGCTGGAACTGGAGCGGGGAAGCGCTAAGTGGGAATTTTGTCCCTTAACAGTTCGGACTTTCCAAACCATTGAGATGGATATCTCGAAAGCAGATGATCCGCAAGCGGTGTTAATGAAAGCGATCGCCAAGTATGATATTGAAGATGCTGTAGTGCGGCTAATTTACAAACTCCGCTCTGAACAGATGGATTTAATTGACAGTTCCTCTCTACATACTGCTTTAAGTCCCGCTCACACCTACACCATTCAAGCAGAATTAGTGAGTCAATTAGCCAGACCCCGAATTCCTGAATTGAGTGCGAGTAGCAGCATCGACCCAATGGAAGCGTTAAAAACTTACTTGAACAACCGCGAAGACCTCAAAGATATTGCAACATCAATGATGGATGCAGCGCAGAAGTTACTAGCAGATGAAGTGGAAGTTTGGCTGGAAGCAGCAAATAATTCGTAATTCGTAATTCGTAATTCGCAATTAACAATTCTTATGGAATTGCCACGGTAAGCGAGTGTATTTTCGTCAAATTAGTGACAGGAAATCCACCGCGTTATGCTTTATCAAAGGTTTTTTTGATACTAAACCCTGGAAATGAATTGTACCACGTGCTACGTATATTGAAGGGTCTGACTCAGTTGGTGAGTACTTAAATCTTATCGCCTGATTATCTGTTCTACCAGGAGAGTCAATATCTGACAACCAGCCGCTACATCAGTTAGCATTAAGTGATGAGAAAATGTCTGAGATTTGAATAGTAGTGATTACAGGAGTAAGTATAAAATGAAGATTAGGGGAATAAAACGCGGTCAAACTATTGAATTATTAGAGCAAATTCACAGTATTCCTGATGGAGCAGAAATAATCGTTAATCTAGAGCTTACTTCTACTGAACCTGTCGTAGCAAAACTAGACTTGACAGATGAAGAAAGGCTTGCAAAATTGAATAAATTATTTGGAGTTTGGCAAGACCAACCAGAGTTGATACATATATTTGCTGAAATTGACCAGCAACGTCATCCTTACCAAGGAAGGGTGATAGACTCAATAGATAAAAATAGATAAATAGAAGAAAGGCTAATGTATCTTCTAGATACTAACATTTGTATTGCATTGCTTAATGGCAATACCAAAGCAGTACCTATATTTAATCGCTATTTCAGCCAATGCTATCTATCTACAATAGTAGTTTCATAACTTTACAAAGGTGTTTACTGTTCTAAACAAGTTGAAAAAAATTTAGAAACACTAGCACAACTAACTGAGCTATTACCCATTGAGCCATTTGATATAGATGCTGCAAGAGAATTTGGTAAAATTCAAAGTGAATTGAGGCAAATTGGTAGACCAACAGGAGAAGTAGATGCACTAATTGCTGCCGTTGTCCGCTCTCGTAATGATATTTTGGTTACGAACAATATCAAGGATTTTGAAAATATACTTGATTTGCAATTAGAGAACTGGTTAGAGTAGCAAAAAATCTGTATGAGTATTTCTACAATTAAGCGATCGCTAACTTTAGATGAGTTAGTGGAACGCATTAAAGAAGCAATTGAACTTTGTTTAGAATTTGAGGAAGAACAGCAGGATTCACTCGACTTTGTTGGTATTCAACGAGTTGCAGTTGAGATATAAGTCAATTCCCAGGCGTCACAGGAAGGGAAGTTATTGCAATGAGTGCGATCGCAAAATATGATACTCAAGATGCTGTAGTACAGCTACTTTGTTTTAAAAAAAGCTTTATTGGCTAAAAAAATTTGAGTTTATATTATTATTCTGTATTACTTATTACATCTTTTTGGCAAATTTCATGTATGTGTGCAATCAGAGTGTCTCCCTTTCCAGCAGAAAAAACCCGTTTCTTGAAATTCCTTGCTAAATCAGACTTTTGATGGCAAATTGCTCACCTAGTAAAAAAAAATTAATCCAGATGATGAATATTATTCTATATACCCTATAATTCTTTTAATTACGGTATACATCTAGAAATACCGTAGATTTAGGGGTAAATTCTGATGAGCAAGTCGCAACAACCAACACAATTAAGTAAATTCCTAAGTGAAGGGATACAGGCTTATGCCATAAAAGCCTTGCGGACTATAAAATTCTGCTATCAACACACAATTAGAAGTTGGTTGAATAGACACACTGTGCAAAGCTTTGTAAGTCTATTTCTAATAGGTACTTTTTTGAGTATGGCTGTTGCCTCCTGTTCTGGAAGTAGTTCAGCTAGCAAAAATGATGTTAAGTTAAAACTCGCTTCTTTCTCCGTCACCAAAGCTGCACATGACCAGATAATTCCCAAATTTGTCGAAAGCTGGAAGAAAGAACACAACCAAAACGTCACGATTGAGGCGACTTATGGGGGTTCTGGCGCTCAAGCGGCTACAGTAATTGACGGTTCGCAAGAAGCAGATATAGTACATTTGGCACTTCCCCTAGATGTGATCAAAATTCAGCAAGCCGATTTGATTAAGTCAGGTTGGGAAACCAGATATCCGAGAAATGGTATTGTCAGTAAATCTGTAGCTGCGATCGTTACTCGTGAAGGTAATCCCAAAAACATTCAGACTTGGGCAGACTTAGCAAAAGATGGCGTGAAAATAATTGCAGCTAACCCAAAAACTTCTGGTATTGCTATCTGGGAATTCTTAGCTTTTTGGAGTTCTGTGAGTTTAACAGGTGGTGACGAAACCGCAGCATTAGATTATGTCACCAAAGTTTATAAGAACATCCCGGTATTGACGAAAGATGCCCGTGAAGCTAGCGATTCATTCTTCAAAAAAGGCGAGGGAGATGTCTTAATTAACTACGAAAATGAGGTAATTTTGGCGCAAATAGGTGGATTGAAACTGCCTTATGTTGTACCTCAAGTTAATATTTCCATCGATAATCCTGTGGCTCTAGTTGATAAAAACGTTGATAAACACGGTACAAGAGAAGTTGCACAAGCATTTGTTAATTTTCTTTACTCAACAGAAGCTCAACGGGAATTTGCTAAATTACAGTATCGTCCTGTTAACCCCACTGTCACTCAAGAAGTAGCGTCAAAACAGCCGCCAATTAAAACTTTATTTACCTCCCAAGATTTAGGTGGTTGGGAGCTTATCCAGAAAAAGTTTTTTGAAGATGGGGCAATTTTTGACAAAGTTCAAGCTGCTAGCAAAGCATAAACTTTACTTTTTGAAGCAGCATTATTTGTATAGTCACTTTATCTCAATTGATAATTTATGAGCTTTCATCGCAGATTTAAAGATAGCTTTTTCTTCACATCTTTAATGGTTCTTGCCAGTAGCATCACTGCTTGTAACGGTGGACAAGAATTGAAAAGTCAGGTGAGTATTGATGGTGCAGCCGTGGGTTTTCCTATTTCTTTAGCAGTTGCAGAAGAATACCAGAAGGTGAAATCTGACGCGAAAGTTAGTGTTGCTTCCAGTGGTACTGGTGGCGGTTTCAGTAAATTTTGTAATGGCGATATTGATGTTGTTGGTGCTTCTCGTACCATCAGAAATGAAGAAATTAAAAAATGTAAAAGTAAGAACATTGAGTTTGTGGAGTTACCGATAGGTTTAGACGGCGTAGCTGTAATTGCAAATAGTAAGAACGATTTTGCTAAATGTCTAACCATTAAGGAAATGAACACAATTTGGAGTGCTAAATCAGACGGCAAAATCTTGACTTGGGATCAAGTTAATCCTAAATTTCCTAAGCTACCATTGAAGCTTTATGCTCCGGCTTCTGATACGGGAACTTTTGATTATTTAACTCAAGCCGTTACTGGTAAAGCCAAGAATGGCCGCACTGACTACACTCCTAGCCATAATCAAAATCTGCTAGTGCAAGGTGTTTCTGGAGATGAATCAGCATTGGCTTATGTAGGGATATCTTACTACATTCAAAACCAGGAAAAGCTCAATTTAGTTGCTATCGAAAATCTCAAAGGAGAATGCAAAAAACCAGTTCCGTTGGATAATGTCCTCAAAAATACCTACACACCTTTGTCTCGTCCCCTGTTTATATATGTCAGTAAGATATCTTTAGATAACAAACCAGCAGTCAAAGAATTTGTAGATTTTTATCTAGAAAATTCTTGGAAGTGGGTAGATGGTGCTGGATATGTAGCACTACCTGATGAAGCTTACGTCAAGGTAAAACAAAAATTTGCTGCTGGTGAAACTGGGACAAAATTTCAAAAAGCTAAACCAGGTGAACCAATTACAAACTTTCTTTAGATAAATACCCAGTCAAAAAATTTTAGATTTTAGATTTTGGATTTTGGATTGATGCCGCAGATAAATTTGGGGGAATCTGGAGGGTTGTAGCATCAAATAATTATTGACCATTTGTAACTTGATTTGTAGTCACAACTTCACTGTTTATGCAAAATTCCACTTCTCAAGACGATCCTTATTTACTACCCAGACAATCACTAGACAAAGATATATCTGAAGATATATCAGAAAGGATTGTGGGAACGATTTTATTTGCTTGTGCTTTAGTTTCTATTTTGACTACCTTTGGTATTGTCATAATTATTTTTCAGGAGACATTTGGTTTTTTCCAAGAAGTTTCCTTTGCTCAATTCTTTCTTGATACTAAATGGACACCTCTATTTGCAGAGAGGCATTTTGGCATTTGGCCTTTAATTAATGGCACTTTCTTGACTACAGCTATTGCTATGTCAGTGGCGATTCCTTTGGGTTTATCTTCTGCCATTTATTTGAGTGAATATGCTCAACCCAAAGTAGCAGCAGTTTTACGCCCAGCCGTGGAACTTTTAGCAGGAATTCCAACTGTAGTATATGGTTACTTTGCACTATTGTTTCTGACACCATTGCTGCGGCATATTATCCCTTTAGAAATATTCAATTCCTTAAGTGCGGGGGTAATGATGGGAATTATGATTACTCCCACCGTTGGTTCTATTAGCTTAGATGCTATTAAATCAGTTCCGCGTTCTTTGCGCGAAGGAGCTTATGCTTTAGGTATCACTAAACTAGAAACTATTTTTAAAGTAGTTTTACCAGCCGCACTTTCGGGAATTATCGCCTCGATTATTTTGGGTATTTCTCGCGCTGTGGGTGAAACAATGACTGTCCTCATCGCCGCCGGACTACAGCCAAAGCTGACTATTAGCTTTGCAGAATCAATCGCAACGATGACTGCTTATATGGCACAAATTTCTGGTGGAGATAGTCCGCGTGGAAGTCTCAATTTCAAGACTTTATATGCTGTAGGTGCGGTTTTGTTTTTGATTACCCTATCTTTGAATATTGTTAGTTACTGGATTGCTAATCGTTATAAGGAAAAATACGAGTAATAAAATATGGCTACTAGTTATCAAGAAAATGATTCCTTTGCATCTGGGGCAGAATTTACTGATAATGTTGACAAAAGGGAGAGTTTAGGAAAAGTATTTGAAGTAATTTTTCTATTCGGTTTGATGATTGGGATATTTGTCCTAGCTTTGCTCCTTTTCGATATTTTGGGAGACGGATTAGGTAGATTTTTGTCCCCAGGATTTCTCACAGATACCCCTTCTCGTTTTCCTGACCAAGGTGGTATCCGTCCTGCTATTGTTAGCAGCATTTTGTTGGGACTTGTTGTGATTTTTGTCACCGTCCCAATTGGTGTAGGAGCAGCTTTATATCTCGAAGAGTATGCACCCAAAGCTTGGTGGACAGCGATTATTGAGATTAATATCAGTAATCTGGCGGGTGTACCTTCTATCGTCTATGGGTTGCTGGGTTTAGGAGTTTTTAATTATTTGCTTGGGTTTGGCCCTGCTTTGATTTCTGGTGCATTGACTTTATCTTTGCTGTCTTTACCAGTCATTATTGTCACCTCTAGAGAAGCAATTCGCGCTGTCCCGGATTCTTTGAGAAATGCTTCTTACGGCTTAGGTGTCACCAAATGGAAAACTATTAGCAGTCATGTCATACCTTATGCTGTTCCTGGTATTTTGACAGGGGTGATTATCTCTGTATCTCGTGCTATTGGTGATGCAGCATCTCTAATTGTTGTCGGTGCTGTAGGTTTTCTTACTTTTGACCCTGGTTTGTTCCAGAGATTTATGGCATTACCCATTCAAATTTACAGTTATATCACTCGTCCTGAACCGGGTTTTGCTAGTGCAGCAGCAGCAACAATTATTGCGTTGTTACTCTTGATTTTAGCTTTAAATGGTGTAGCAATTTATATCCGACAACGCTTCTCAATCCGTTAGATAATTAAATATCTAATTTAATACATTCACAGATATTAGGAGATACGAAAAATGACTTATAGCAATAGTAGAAGTCAATCAGATAGTGCCACAATAGACAAAGATAATTCTGTATTTAATGTTGAAGGTGTGAAAGTCTATTATGGAGGATTTCTAGCACTTATAGATGTCTACCTAAAAATTCCTGATAAACAAATTATTGCTTTTATTGGCCCTTCAGGATGCGGTAAAAGTACCTTATTGCGTTGCTTCAACCGGATGAATGATTTAATCCCTGGTGCTAAGGTTGAAGGTAGACTGAATTATCGCGATCGCAATATCTATGATCCTAAGATAAATTCGGTCAAATTACGCCGCCAAATCGGAATGGTTTTTCAAAGACCGAATCCTTTCCCTAAGTCAATATACGAAAATATTGCCTTTGCTCCCCTTGCTAACGGTTACAAAGGTAACGTTGATGAATTGGTGGAAGATTCCCTCAGACGCGCTGCTATTTGGGATGAAGTCAAAGACAAACTCAAAGAGAAGGGAACTGCATTATCTGGCGGACAACAGCAACGACTTTGCATTGCTCGTGCGATCGCCATGAAGCCAGATGTATTATTAATGGATGAACCATGTTCTGCTCTCGACCCGATTTCTAGCCGCCAAGTAGAAGAACTCTGCTTAGAACTTAAGGAGCAATACACCATCATCATGGTGACACACAATATGCAGCAAGCTTCTAGAGTCGCAGATTTCACAGCTTTCTTCAATACGGAAATTGACGAGTATGGCAAACGTCGCGGCAAATTAGTTGAGTTTAATCCGACAGCGCAAATGTTCAGTTCTCCTCAAACCAAAGAAGCTGAAGATTATATCAGTGGACGGTTTGGTTAAAGAGCCTGTTCTAAGTATTTAGGATAATAGACAACCTTGTACAATAAAGTAAAACTTTGTACAGGGTTTTGTTTTGTGATACCAGACTCACTAAAATAGCGATCGCACTACAGACTCAATCCATAATGCATAGGAGAGTCACTCTATGCTGCATAACACTCAAAAAATTTTGTTTGAGTTTTATGTGGGAAGTAATATTCGCTGATAAAGTTGGGGTAAAAGTTCCAGTTGCGCGATAATTGCCAAGGAAATGAGGGGGCTGCTATCGGCAACGATAACAGAGTTAATCATCGCGCAATTCGTCGGCGATTTGGTCATCATCTAAGTTGATAACAGGGATTTGCAAACGTCCTAGTTCGTACATGAACTGCGGTTTGTTCATGCTGCAAAAGGCGGCGGCTTTACCAAGCGATACAGCGCTTCCCGCTATTATGTAATACAGTTTTTATCCTTGCTCCTCTCCTAGCATAGCTTTCAGGTTTTAAAATGTACCTCATAGCTGCCGGAAGTGCTGGAGTCTGCGTAGCTCAAATAGTTTGACTGCGAGCAAAAATGTGAGTTCTGCTTCTAACGCTTGGGGTGATTTACCGGAGGTAATAAGTAAGTCATCGGGATAATGAAGGGATAGGATGTGCATGATTCACTTCTATGTTTCTGATTCCTAATTCTGTCTTGATTATGGCTTACACCAGTCCAACTTTGTGATGGGCTGATGTTGCTTTGCATTAGCTTAATTCTGGAAAATATGCTGAGGCTTAATAGTCCGAAGCTGAAGTAATATTTAGGACTAGTACTTATACTGTGTATTATGTTTAAACTTTTGTCCTTGGCTTTAGTTACAGCTACCATTTTAGTTGCATCAATCAATAATCCCAGTGCTACATTAGCTCGAACTTGTGCTTCTAAGTGTGGGTCGCACCCAATTCAGTTTACACCTGGGCAACATATCCGAGTTGAAGTTGTAAATAGCACACCTAATCTGATTAAAATTCAAAAACCCTCCGGGACTGATGCAATATCCTTGAGTCCAGGGCAGAAATTAAATTTAGGACAAATAGAAGGTACAGAACCAAATACATCTTTGATATTTTGGAGCGAAAAAGGTTTATCACTACAAGCAATTGTCTCTAAACTTAACTTTGGTACATTGCGACTCGAACTCCGTCCGACTTGGCGCTCTCCGGGCGATCGCTCGTTGTATATTATGGATGATGGTAAGATAAACGTGTTTTAACAGACAAGTTAGGAGTTAGGAGTTATGAGTTAAGAAATAACTTTTAATTCAAAACTCCTAACTTTTAACTCCTAACTTTTATTGTGCTAGACCGACCTGTATCTGAACTATCAAAGCCTCGCCGACGCTTACCCGATCAGCGCTGGCAGATTTATCCGCAAAAACCAGAATTTGCCCAAAATCTGGCGGTTTTGACAAATATTTCACCCATTGTTAGCCAGTTGTTGATTAATCGTGGTTTGGAAACACCAGAACAGGTACAAGAATTTTTAGATCCAGAGTCTTTAGTTTTGCCTTCGCCTTTGGAAGATTTCCCAGATTTAGCGATTAGTTTAGAGTTGTTGGAAAATGCGATCGCTTCTCAAACAAAAATTGCGATTTGTGGTGATTATGATGCTGATGGAATGACCAGCACTGCTCTACTTTTGCGTAGTCTCCGCACTTTAGGCGCACAAGTAGATTATGCTATCCCCAGCCGGATGCACGAAGGTTACGGTATTAATAAACGCATAGTTGAAGAATTTCACAGCGAAGGTGTGGGGCTAATTCTGACTGTAGATAATGGTATCTCTGCGTTTGAACCAGTTGCTAGGGCTAGAGAACTTGGTGTTGCAGTAATCATCACCGATCATCATGATATCCCCCAAAAATTGCCGCCAGCTAACGCTATCCTTAACCCCAAACTAATAGCTGAATCCTCACCTTATCGGGGTGTTGCTGGTGTTGGTGTTGCCTACATCTTGGCAGTTTCTCTAGCACAACAGTTAGGCCAAACTAAGGGCTTAATCCAGCCAATGCTAGCATTATTTACACTGGGAACGATCGCAGATTTAGCCCCTTTAACTGGTGTAAATCGCCGTTGGGTGAAACGTGGTTTACAGCATTTACCCAAATCCAACTTAGCTGGGATACAGGCGTTGATTCAGGTAGGTGGTGTGCAGGCGAGAGATGAGGGAGCAGGGGAGCAGGGGAGCAAGGGAGCAGAGGAGAAAAGCTCCAATCCAAAATCCAAAATCCAAAATCCAAAATCGCTAAAGCCTGAAGATATCGGGTTTCGCTTGGGGCCGCGAATTAATGCTATCGGTCGGATTGGTAATCCCCAGACTGTGATTGAATTGCTGACTACAGATGATATGGGAGTAGCGCTGGAAAGAGCAATGCAGTGCGAACAAATCAACGCTTCTCGTCAGGAAATGTGTCAGCAAATTGAACAAGAAGCGATCGCTTATGTGGAGGCAGAATTTGTTACATCTCTACAAAAAGACCGTGTATTAATTGTTGTTCAACCTAATTGGCATCACGGCGTTATTGGGATTGTCGCCTCCCGCTTGGTGGAACGCTACGGTGTTCCTGTATTTATCGGGACTTATGAAGATGAGGAACATATACGCGGTTCAGCACGCTCAATTCCAGAGTTTCATGTATTTGAAGCTTTGGAATATTGTCACGATTTACTAGGGAAATTTGGTGGACACAAAGCAGCTTAGTGGGTTCTCTTTACCAGCAGAGAATTTACAGGTGTTGCGATCGCGTTTGATTGAGTTTGCTAATCAGTGTCTTGAACCCCAACATCTCAAGCCTCTGTTGAAAATTGATGCCGAAGTCAATCTCAATCATCTTAATCAACAGCTTTATCAACAGCTTAATGCTCTACATCCCTGCGGTATGGACAACCCCGATCCAGTTTTTTGGACACCTAATGTCCAAGTGGTTGAGCAAAAAATCGTCGGGAAGGGTCATATTAAACTGACAATTGCCCAAACTATTGATAATCAGGAGTATAAAATAAAAGCGATCGCTTGGCGTTGGGGCGACTACTTCCGCTTACCATCGCGTGTGGATATCGCTTACAAATTGCGAGAAAATTACTTTAACGGTAACACCAGCATTGAGCTAGAGTTAATCGGAGTCAGATTGCCAATTCAGATTCAACAATTTTTTGCTTCGCCACTTCTCCAGTCAAGTACCACCTTTGAGTACAACCAGCGACAATATACTTGTGGTTTCTATAAAAACGGTATTGAAGCAGAATTAAGAATTAAAAATTCTGAAGGCAAAGTATTAGCCATGCACCCAGGACAGATGATTGGTTTACTGGGCACTAATCGTCAAAATGCCAAAGAAGTTGATATTTCTCGACCACAGTATGACAATATTATTCAAGCTGCCCTTCAGGCGTTATCAGTACTGAGTGCTGAGTTATGAGTTATGAGTTATGAATTCTTAATTAACTTCTCACTCCTAACTCTTAACTGTTAACTCCTTAGTCAGCACTCAGCACTACTATAGGTTGCCGTTGCGAAATGCCAGCAAAAAGATTACCACTGGTCCAGCAATTACAATTAGTGCCACGGATAGCAATTGGAAAATAACTTCCCAATTGATACTGGTAAAAGCGTTAAACAAAGAGTCAAACATTTTTCCTTTTCTCCTCCCAATAGTCTTAAAAAATTCAATAACTTAATTAGAAAACCCGAAATCGATCATATATGGCTATGGCTGTTAGATTTAATTTACTTAACAAAATTATAAGAAAAGATATAAAAACGTAAAATAGGGGGATTGGGATTAGGGGAGAGGTGACAGGGAATAATCTGTACCCTATTCCCTGTCCCCTATTCCCTTCTTCAATCCCTAATCCAAAATGTCAACTTGGCAATGTGTAAAGCAATGTGGAGCCTGCTGTAATCTCGACCCAGCAGAGCGTCCAGACTTGGAAGAGTATCTCTCACCACCAGAACTAGAACTCTACCTCAGCATGGTAGGCGAAGGGGGATGGTGCGTTAATTTCGACCATACCACGCGAGAATGTCGCATCTACCCTAATCGTCCGCGCTTCTGCCGTGTGGAATCAGAAGTGTTTCAAGATATGTATGGGGTTGAACCAGAAGAAGTCAACGATTTTGCTATTGACTGCTGTCGCCAGCAAATAGAGGGAGTATACGGCGATCGCAGTTTAGAAATATTACGCTTCGACAAAGCTGTTGGCCTTTGACCAAAAAGCAGGGGAGCAGAGGAGAAGTTGTAGTAAGTCTTTCCCCTCTGCCTCTTCTTTGACACCCAACCCTCCTTTTTTTGTGTGGGGTTGCAATTTATGACAAAAATCTGAGAAAATGATAGAAATATGAAAAGCCCCTAGCAACCCAAACTACTGCTTGTGAAACTTGACTCTGTACCTTTGGAGATTTCTGGCATATCTCACACTGAGATCGAGCTAGAACTGAAAGATAGCAATGATATTAACTTAACTCCCGTGATCGCTCCCTTGGTTCAGCCTGTAATTGCCGATAGTCCTCAAAAGCAGCAATCAGCGCTAGTAGTTTTTGGTACGACTTTTGTAACCATTTTTCTAGCAGAAATTGGAGATAAGACTCAGCTATCGACTTTGTTAATGAGCGCACAATCTCATTCGCCGTGGGTGGTATTTATCGGCTCGGCGGCGGCGCTAATAACCACCAGCTTATTAGGTGTGCTTTTAGGTAGTTGGATAGCCAGCCGACTCAGCCCAAAAACGGTAGAAAAATCAGCTAGGCGTGATGTTGTTAGTAATTTCTATAATGCTGTTTTGGGATGTATTCCAAGGTTAGTTAAAAGTTAGGAGTTAGGAGTTAGAAGTTACTAGTTAAGAATTAGGAATTAAAAGTTAGTAGTTATTCTCCCTCATCTCCCCCTGCTCCCTATTCCCCATTTCCCCTAAATATATGGATTGGCATTTATTAGGACTTAGCTTTATTACAGTTTTTTTATCAGAATTGGGTGACAAAAGTCAGCTAGCAGCGATCGCACTTTCAGGACGTTCTAATTCTCCACGTGCAGTATTTTTTGGTGCAGCAGGGGCATTGCTGTTGACAAGCCTGTTGGGATCGTTAGCAGGGGGTGCAGTAGCCGAATTATTACCTACACGTGTTTTAAAAGCGATCGCGGCTGTAGGATTTGCCATTCTTGCTGCACGCCTGCTGTTATTTAACAATGAACCATCGGTAGATTCTGAGCAAACACCGTAACTGACGTTAGTAATCCCAGTATTCCTTAAGGAGTTTATTCAGAATGGAGAGCGTTCAAGGCGATTTCTGCTGGATGAACCACCCCATTACCTGCTAGATTGACTTTCTCCTTCCTACGAAGCACAATCATGCCACGAGAGCGATTCGATGAAGAATCCTTATCTACGCAAGCGGCATATATGCGCCCAATTGGGCATTTCCAAAACCGGGTATATCGTTTGGGATTTGTATCTGCAATGGTGATTTCTTGAGTTTCCGGTTCATAGTCTGCCAATAAGGAGAAGTGACCACCTTCTAAGCTTGGATTTTCATGAGCAATACGGGTATTGAAGTTAAGAATGTGGACATCATTCTCATCACAAACGGCAGCTTCAACTTCACGTGTGAATGCTTCGAGCGTCATACTGGGTTTATCAAAATGCTCCACCCGAATGGACACAGGTATTTCTTTTCTTTCAATATAAGTTCGACAGGTATCATAAGTTTCTGCTAACTAGCCCTTTCAAGGTGACAAAGGAAGATACGATGTTCCAGTGCTACCACCTTGAATCCTCCGCCCAGATTTGGGGATTTTTGAAGGTCGAAATAACCACTCTTCGTTCCAAATTTCACCACCTTGAAAAGGCTAATCTAGTTAAGTTACAAAACTTCCCAAGCAGTTCCTTTGTAGCCGTATTGAAAAATTTCTGGATGCAAAATTTCTGCCAAAATTTCTAGAGAATCTACCAGTCGCGGCCCTGGACGATTAAAGTAAGAATTGCCGTCAGTAATGTAGACTCTACCAGCCTTGGTAGCATGTAGTTTTTCCCATTCTGGACGTTGAGTTAATAAATTGGCTTCTTTGCGAGTGCGGTTTAAATCAAAGCCACAAGGCATAAAAACAATTACATCGGGATTAGTTGTTAATAGTGTTTCCCACGGCAAGACCGGAGAAGGCTGACCTGTAGCGCAAAATAAAGACTGTCCTCCTGCTAAGTTAACTAATTCAGGAATCCAATTAGCGGCGACCATCAAAGGATCAGTCCACTCGATACAGGCGACAGTAGGCAGTTCATCTAAAGAAAGTCCTTGGATTTTTTGCTGACAAATTTTGACGCGAGCTTCTAAATTTTCTAAGACTTTTACCGAGTCTACACCAAAGATATTGCCGACTCGCTCAATGTCAGCCCAAACATCCGTGAGAATATTGGGTTGTAAAGAAATAATCTGAGGTTTACTGTCAATCAGTGTAGCAACTGCCTTTTCAACATCATGTAAGCTAACAGCACAAACATCGCACTGGTCTTGAGTGAGAATATGGGTAGGCTGCAATTTCTCTAAAACATCTGTTTTGATTTCATAAATACTAAGAGCAGATTGCAATAAATTATTCACTTCGTCGTGAATTTGGCTGCTGGAGGCATCATTATTTAAACGTGCTTGGGTACAAATGGGGCGATTGAGAATTTCTGGAGGGTAATCACATTCGTGCGATCGCCCCACAATAGCATTAACCAACCCTAGTGTCGCTAAAATCTCTGTTCCACCGGGAATCAGGGAAACAATTCTTACATCACTATCTTTCATCGCTCCACCTCCGCAAATGCTTGCCGTTACCTTTAGTTTGGCAGAATTTGAGCCATTAGGTATCTTTCTCTAGGAGAATCAAGGGTATTTTGCTAGTCAGTACTAAGCAAGAAATTGTACTGGAGATTGGGTATTGGGAAGAATCTTTACCACTCCCCAGTTCCAAATTAAAAATACTATACTACTTATACTACTTGATAGTAGAATTACTTAATAGTGAAATTACTTCAAATGCTAATTATCCCCTGGCAAAAATTAATCGTATGAAGTAATAGAAATAATCAGCAAAATCTAGCTTATAACTAATTAGCCAGAATTATAAAATTTGATTAGAAAAATTATACTTTCCGGTTATGAAAAACCCTATCAAGTAATTGTAGTTATACAAAGACAGTTTTACTTTTTCCGTAGAACTGCAAGTCCAAATTATTTCTTCTTGAGGGCAACTAATGCAGGTGGTGTCAGCTAGAGATATTACAGAGCAGAACCAGGCCCAAGAGGCTTTACGAATCAGAGAAAATAGTCGGCGAAAACAAAGCCAGACGCTGGTGCAACTGGCAAGAAGCAAGACATTTCAGCAAGGTAATCTCAATGCCGTATTGAGGGAAATCACTGAAACAGCTGCTCAGACGCTGTTAGTAGAGCGAGTTGGGGTATGGTTATATAATGAAGAGCGTTCAAAAATTGAATGCATTAATTTATATGATGTTAAGACTAAGGAGCATACCTTTGGTAACTCACTTTTAAAAACAGATTTTCCTGCTTATTTCCAGGCTTTAGAAGAGGAACGTACTATTGCCGCAGATGATGCCAGAAACGATCCCAGAACCCAAGAATTATCCGAGTCTTATCTTTCAGTGTTGGGGATCACATCTATACTAGACGCACCAATTTGGCTAGAGGGTCATTTGGTAGGCGTAGTGTGTCACGAACACATAGGCGAAGGTCGCCAATGGACTTTAGAAGAAGAGAGTTTTGCTGGCTCAATTGCAGATTTTGTGACACTGGCTATAGAAGCAAGCGAGCGAAACGTCGTACAGGAAGCACTGCGACAGAGTGAGGCACAATTTCGGGCGATTTTTGAGCGTTCGTCTATCGGTATTGGCCTGATAGATATGAAAGCGCAGATAGTCGATACTAATCTGGCACTGTGCGAGATTTTAGGATATAGCCGAGAAGAGTTATACGGCAAGTGCTTTACAGATTACATTTCCATAGAAAGGGAGGATTTAAAACTTTACAAACAACTGATGTCAGGAATTCGCACAGACTTAAAGAGAACTTCGAGGGACGGTTTACAACCTTCCAACCATCAGAAACAGCTTGTTGAAAGACATCGTATTGAGATAGAAAGACGCTGCCAGCATCAAAATGGTAGCTTAGTTTGGACTCATATCTCTGTTTCTGTTATACCAGGCAGCAATGGTAAACCTGAGTTTTTTCTAGCGATGATTGAGGATATTACTGAACGTAAGCAAACAGAGTTGAAACTACGCGCTTCTCAAGAAGCAGCAGAAGCCGCCAGTCGAGCAAAAACTGAATTTTTAGCAACCATGAGTCATGAGTTGCGGACACCTCTCAATGCGATTATGGGTTTATCACAGTTATTGCAACAAGAAATAGTTGGCTCTTTGAATGAAAAGCAGAACGAATATGTAAGTTGTATATACAGTAGTGGTGAACATCTGCTGGCAGTGATTAACGATATCCTTGACTTATCTAAGGTAGAAGCAGGTAAAGAGGAGCTGTTACTATCATCTTTATCAGTGGCAGATATATGTAATTATGCCATCTGGACAGTGCGCGATCGCGCCTCAGAAAAGGGATTGCAACTCACACATGAAATTGACCAAGAAGCTGATATTTGTATTGCTGATGAGCGCCGCATCAAGCAAATGCTACTCAACTTGCTGACCAATGCGATTAAATTTACCCCAGCAGGTGAAGTATCGCTGGTAGTCAAAAAAGTGCCACAAGGGATAACGTTTACAGTTTCAGATACTGGCATTGGTATAGATTCAAGCCAGTTTCAATTTCTATTTGAACCGTTTAAACAGCTTGACAGCCGGTTAAATCGGCAGTATGAAGGCACTGGTTTGGGTTTAGCCTTGACGCGGAAATTAGCGCGTTTACATGGTGGAGATGTTACCGTGACATCAACTTTAGGAAAGGGCAGTCAATTCACTCTGTTTCTACCAAATTTAGAGCATCCGGGAAATGGGGAAAATGAGACAAATGAGATAGATAAGATAGATGAGACAGAAGAAGAAGCAAATTTTACTTCTTCAGTCATCCCCACAAATAAAACTATTTTGCTTGTAGAAGAAGAGGAAAACACAGCAACAGTGTTGCAAGATTATCTCCACACAATTGGCTACCAAGTCATGTGGATAGATAATAGTAACGACTTTTTGAAACAGGTACAAAGCTTCCAACCAGATTTAGTTTTTTTTGATTTGCAGTTAGTAAAAAAAGATGTTCATATCTGTAATTTGCTGAAAATCCTTAGAAAAGAGCCTTATCGGGAACATTTACCGATTGTAATGACGACCTTTAGCGAACCTTTAGAGGAGGAAATTGCCATGTTGCCAGGTAGCGCTAATGACTACCTTGTTAAGCCAATTCGCATAGTCCAGTTAGAGTCTATTTTGATAAGATATTTTAGCTAATTGCTCATAAAAATGCATTTTTGTATAAACATTTCTGTGAAAAAATATACTATAGCAGTCCTAAATCATTTGTGAAAATTATATATCTCTTTCTTCTTTCTTCCCTTTGCGCCCTTCTCTGAGGAGACGCTGCGCGAAAGCGTACTTTACGGTTCGTTTTCTTATTTATAATTTTTCACGAATCAAATAGGATTGCTATATATAACTTTACTTTAGCTGTGAAAACCTTTTTCTCATTTTCACATGGAGAATACTAGCTTCTTCAAATATTTCTCCTTCTTCTATAAAATCCAGTTTCTTGTATAAATCTTTCACATATTCTTGAGCATGAATCACTACTTCTAGAATATTTTGGTTAGCTATCATCTGTAGGGCATTTTCCATAATTTTCTTACCAATACCTTGCCCTCTAACTGTCGATAAAACAGCTAACCTTTCTATTTTGGCAGTTTTATCATCTAAATATCTGATTCTAGCAGTCCCCACAACTTCCATATTTAAATAAGCAATTAGATGATCGGATATTTCATCTTTGCCATCAAACTCTAAAGCTGGATCTACCCCTTGTTCTTCTTGAAAAACTGATTTTCTAATTGCTTGAATTGCCGGAAAATCTTTAGGTAATTCAGCAACTTTTATAACTAAATTACTCATTAAACTCTCTTTGATGTTAATACCTATTGTAGTTTAATGTGAGTTTGATGCACCTCTCCCTGCTTTGAACGAAAGTGCAAGCCTGTCCCTCTCGTAGTCGGAGAGGGAGGGTTTTACGCAGTAAAATCAGGGAGAGGTGTTTTGATTGTGCAAATTAGACCGATACTATATGAGCCGTGGAATTCACGTTAGTTTAATCTGCACCTTCAATTGGTGCAAAACCTTGACGTTGGATATTTTCTGTAACCGCGCGTGGTTCTAAAAATTGCAGTAAGTAATCAGGGCCGCCTGCTTTAGAACCTACTCCAGAAAGTTTGAATCCACCAAAGGGTTGCCGTCCAACGATCGCTCCGGTAATATTGCGGTTGATATACAAATTACCGACTTCAAATTCTGTCTGCGCTTGCTGAATGTGCGAAGGCGTTCTAGAATAAAGTCCGCCAGTTAAGGCGAAGTTTGTACCGTTGGCGACTGCTAAAGCTTCCTGAAAATCTTTCACCCGAATCACCGCCAGCACAGGGCCAAAAATTTCTTGCTGGGAAATTACCGCATTGGGCGATACTTCACTAAAGATGACTGGCCCGATAAAATATCCTTGTTCGGGTGCTGGTAACTCCAAAGCTAATTGTGATTCTGCCTTACCCTTCTCAATATACTCGCGGATGCGATCGCGGGCATTAGCATCAATTACTGGCCCAACTTGTGTACTTGGTAACTCTGCTTCTCCAATATTTAAGGATTTCGTTGCTTCCACCAACCGCTGCACAAAGGCATCATAAATCGGTTGCAGTACAATCACCCTGGAAGCAGCAGAACATTTTTGGCCGCTGTAACCAAATGCCGACTGTACTACCCCCACAACAGCTTGGTCTAAATCAGCACTTTCATCGACGATAATTGCATTCTTGCCGCCCATTTCTGCAATCACCCGCTTCATGTGCTTTTGTCCAGGTTTCAATGTTGCTGCTTCTGCGTAAATTCGACAGCCCACTTCTTGGGAACCTGTAAAAGCAATCACATGAGTATCTGGATGATTTACCAAATAAGCCCCAACTTGCGAACCCTTGCCAGGTACGTATTGAAATACACCTTTGGGAAAACCAGCGTCTACCAAGATTTCTGTGAGTTTTGCTGCAATTACAGAAGATGTTTCCGCAGGTTTGAGGAGAGTGCAATTGCCCGAAACTAAAGCTGCAACTGTCATTCCACAAGCGATCGCTAGCGGAAAATTCCAGGGAGAAATCACTACAGCAATTCCCCGTGGCTGGTAAATATAACGATTAGTTTCGCCAGGTATGTCGTAATTCACACCTTTATCTAACCGTTCAATCTCATCAGCGTAGTAACGACAAAAGTCTATCGCTTCCGAAACCTCTCCATCGGCTTCCTTAACTGGTTTCCCAACTTCCAAAACTATCCAAGCTGAAAGTTCAGCGCGGCGGAGTTCCATCAAATCACCCGCTTTCCGCAAAATATCAGCGCGTTGTTTAGCTGGTGTTTTCTTCCACCCTGGAAACGCCGCTTTCGCAGCTTGCATCGCCTGTTCCGCTTGTTCGACGCTAATCAACCCAACTTTACCAATTACCTCACTGAACTTAGAAGGATTGAGAGAATCAACAAATTCCGGCGTGTTAACATACTCGCCATTAATCAGTGGTAAATAAGTTTTACCCAACTGTTGACGAACGTTTTGGAAAGCTTGCGCCGCCTTGGCTCTCACCTCTTCCTCAGCGTAATCGGTATCAGCAGCACCGAGGAAATGAGAGTCAGGAGTTAGGAGTGAAGAGCGATGCCCTGAGCCTGCCGAAGGGTTAGGAGTTAAAGATTTTTCTTCTTTGAGAATTGGTGGTGCTAATAATTCCTCAATTGGTCGATTTTCGAGATTTTGGCGTAAAAAAGAACTATTCGCGGTATTTTCCAACAATCGGCGAATTAAATACGCCATTCCAGGCAATAATTCACCGTAAGGACAGTAAACTCTGACTCGATAACCTTTATCAACCAAAGCCTTGGCAACTTTATCTCCCATGCCGTAGAGGACTTGCAATTCAAAGCGACGACGGGGGACATTTAAACTTTCAGCTATGGCAATGGCGCGAGAGTGCGATCGCACATTATGGCTACCAATGGCAGAATAGACACATTGATGATTTTCTAACAACAACTGAGTGATGGTTTCAAAGTTAGCATCAGTTGCGGCTTTATCGTTGTAAACTGGCTGTTTCCAATGCTTTTGGGCTGCTTTAATGGTTTCTTGATCCCAATATGCGCCTTTCACCAAGCGGATTGTCAGAGGATAACCGCGCTGTTTCAACCAGGAAATTAGGTCTTCGGTATCTTGTTCGCTATCACGCAGATATGCTTGAATTGTCATGCCAATATCTGTGCGTTGCCGAAACTCATCTTCTAGTAACAGTTTTTTCAGAATGCTGAGAGTTATGTCCTTATAGGCATACTGTTCCATATCAAAATGCACAGCTGCACCCAACTCTTTAGCACGACGTAAGAGAATCCGAATGCGATCGCTAACTCGCTCCTCACTACCTTTAGCATCTAATGGATCAAATTGGGAATAAAAGGCCGTTAATTTCACAGAAACCTGAACTTTTGGTATCGGTTCGCCATCAGCCTCATCAATCGCCGGAATAACTGCCCAATTCTTCGATGCTTCCACCAATTGTTGCATTAATTCTAGATAGCGTTCTAGATAAGACTGCGCTTCGGTTTCAGTAATTACGGCTTCACCAAGTAAGTCGATGGTGAAAGCCATTTTTTCTTTTCGCAGTCGCTCAACTGTTTTGATGACTTGTTTAATATTTTCCCCAGAAATATATTTATGGGCAAGAGTCTCAACCGCTGTACCAACGGTTGTCGCAGCAACTTGTCCTGGCATGGAGTCGGGATTAGCAAAGTTTAGCATTCCCTTCAAAGCTGTCGGTAATTCTACAGATTCATCGCCTAAATATTCTTGTAAATGTGAGGCAATTTCTGATTTACTGTGCAAAGCAGGTAACGTATCTATAAAGCGAAATAGCTGCACCCGCAATCCAGGGTTACTCATTGCCCAAGCTAGTAATTTATCATCCCAACGGATTTGATCCCGCAGGGAAGAAAANAACGAACGATTTTCCTGCGTTGCTGCGAGAAGTTGTTTAGCAATTTCTTGGGTTTTAGCTTCGTAGGTGCTTGTTTGTACTTGTAATACCACTGATAATAACTCCGTTAATCAAGGCAAGGCTTTTTGTCGAAAGCTTGTGTCTTCTATTTTGACGCTTTCATTTAGCTGTCACCATGATGCGGAATTCGTAATTCCTATACCGTAAGGATTTGATTGATTTTGAATGATAAGCTAAACCACATCTAGTTTGCATATCTAAAATTTATATAACTCTTGTGGGGTGGGCATCTTGCCCGCCGTAATTATGCAATTTAAATGTGGAACAGCTTATAGTTACGCCGTGCATTCTAGGGACTTGCAATTAAAAAATATTCCATTGTAGGGGTGCAAGACCCTACGACAGAGGTGGATTAAATAGATAATAAAATGCTGTAAACTCTACCATGACAACGCACTTAACAATGCCCGCTTAAATTCAGCTGCACTCTTAAAGTGAATTTCTGGCTTATCAACCAACGCCAAATCAATCACCTGCGCTAGGGGTTGCATAATTGTTGCATCTCGTTGGCGAATTGGTATGGGATTATTCTGTAAAACTGCCAGAAAGGGATCGCCTGTGAAGTTGCGGGGGAAACAACCTGTTAGCATATTGTAGAGACAAGCCGCAACTGCCCAAATATCTACCTCCGGTTGGGCATATTTAAAGTTAAGCACCTGCTGGCGCGGCATGAAAACGGGAGTACCAGCTTGAGTACCAGTCAAAGTTTGACCACTTAAACCAGCTAAGTCAAAGGCCTTAGATAAGCCGTAATCACCGATTTTAGCCACCAGTTTTCCATCAATCTTAGTCAGGAAGATATTACTCGGTTTGAGGTCGCGGTGAACTATACCTTTACCTTTGCCAAACTTCCCATCAGCCAGTTTGACATAAGGCAGTTCAACATTGTGGGCATATTCTAAAGCGTCTAAAATTTGCAGAATAATCGGTACTGCAATCTCAACAGACAATCGCCCACCCAGTTGTTGCATGAAATCCCATACAGTACCGCCCTCACAATATTCCATTGTAAAAAAGAAGATAATTTGCGAGAAGCCACAATCCATCAGTTGCACTACATGAGGATGTTGCAAAGCCTTGGTGTTTTCCGTCTCCCGGAGAAACATCTGCACAGCGAAGTCATTCGCCGCCACTGCTGGTAACATCACCTTTAAGGCTATGAACTTGCCAGACTGATTATGCTGTGCTAAATAAACTTCTCCGAATTCACTAGTGCTGAGAAGTTTGACAAGATTATAACCGCTAATTGCTTTGAGGTTGCGATCGCCACTCTTAGCCAAATTCAGAAAGTATTTGATAATGTCTAAGAAATAAGCTTGTTGTACTGGGTTATTTTTGACAGTAACATCGTCAGGGATGAAGGTTGGTAGATTTACTTCATCTGGATGTATTTCTATACTAACTTTGAAGACAGTGTGACCTAAGTTGATTTCGTCGCCTGTTCGTAAGTCATACTCTGGAAACTGTAATTTTACGGCTTCTTCAGCCGTTTGATTTCGTTGGCGTTGTCCGATGTTTTTACCGTTAATGTAAGTGCCATTTTTACTACCAAAGTCCCGCACCCGAATATCAGGAGGATTAATATCCAGTAGACAGTGATAGCGGGAGATGCCCCGATGATTCTCATCATCTGGTAACTGGGGATTGCAATCTGGACTTCTACCGATTATGCAGCTAGTGCGGCAATCAAAAATATATTGTTGTCCTAATAATTGTCCTTGGATAACGGTAAGGATGATTTTAGCTGGCATCTTAACAATAAAAAATTAATGCCCACGATCATAACTTCCCTGTATCAGATATCACAGTGGTGAACCACTCATATCCCGCAAAGTCTCTGAGATTAAATTCGGTTGAATACTGATTACAAATCTTGATGGGAAAGAAAACACCCACAACTTGGTACGGATGTCCTCACAGGGAAAGTTGTCAATATCTTGAGGACGAAACCAGCCTTCCTTTTCTCTTTTAGGGACTACTAACATAACTCGCATCGCCTCTTCATTTGCTTCTTTCCACTCTCCATCTGCATATACTTGTTTTTTCCAATACTCAGAATGGGTATACTGCCTCTATGCCTACAGAAAACTTTATGGATATTTTATTTTATAACTGGCAACACACACTCCAACCCTTTGGCGTTGACCAGGTAGCGGCTGAAAAAGCCTTTAATCTCTTGGTTGAAGCTTATTCTACCCCTGGTCGCTACTACCATACACTGAAACACATTGATCGCGTCCTCAGCACAATTGAGGTTTTGCAAGGTTACACCAACAACCTAGCTGCTGTTCAACTAGCTGCCTGGTTTCATGATGTAGTGTATGACGCTGAAGCTAAAGATAACGAAGAACGAAGCGCAGACTATGCTTTTGAGTTGCTGAGTAATTTTGGTATTCCAGAAAGTATCATAACTACTGTCACCCGTCTGATTCTGAACACTAAAGACCACCAAGCTGCGGTAAATGACTATGATAGCCAAGTCTTAATTGATGCAGATTTAGCGATTTTGGCTACTAACTCAGTGGATTATGAAGAATATGCCCATGCTATTCGTCAGGAATATGGCTGGGTGGCAGAGGCAGATTATATCACAGGTCGTCAGAAAATTTTAGAAAGATTTTTACAGCGATCGCGTATTTATTTTACGCCTTTAATGTCAGAGTTTGCCGAACCATCTGCTCGTGGCAATATCCAGGCAGAAATTCAGTCTTTATCGCCTGGTTAGTTTTACCAAAACTAAGGTCTTGGGAACCAGGACTCCCCATCGGAGAAGCGAATGCAAGAACTAATAAAACAAGGAGTTCTGAAGGCTATCCCCGATGAATTGGCAGAACCTAACACCATACCGCAAGGGCGGTTGGTGTCTGGTAATTTACCGTCTGCCACCACCACGATGAGGTATTTCAGACACTTCAGTATTTTCTAGCTTTCTTTTCGGTGCAAACATTTCTTGATGTTGTTGCTGTTGAATTTTTTGCTGTGCAAATTCTACGCGGGTACGAACTCCCAAATCGGCATCAGTATCGAGTATTTGCTGAAGTTGATTTGTAATCCGTGACGCTTGCTCTGGTAAAGTGACTGCTATGGCTAGTGCAAGTGTTTCTAAACTCGTCACTGCTGCATAACGCACTATCCACTCTGGATCTTGAGAAATTAGTAATAGCGCCTCTAATACCTGAGTCTGAACAGATTCCACTTTCTCAGCAGGGAGTTGCTGCCAGCGTAAAGTGCCTAATCCCCTAGCAGCTGCTCGCCGCACGCTTAAGGAAAAATCGTTTTTTGCTGCCTCTAACAAGGTATCCAGCGCCCGAACATCGCCAATTCCCGCTAAGGCACGGATAGCCCAAGCTCTAGCACTGTAGTTGTAGTCATCAATTAGTTCCAATAGTGACGGTACTGCGGCTTCTCCGATCGCAATTAGTCCATCTACTGCCGCCACTGCTGCCCCTGGATTGTTGTAGCCCAAAGCTGCAATCAGAGTGGGAACAGATTCCTCTATGCCAGCTGCCGCTAACTCCTGAACTGCGTCTAATAAGCGATCCGAGGAGTCTGCTTCTTCCACAGCACGAATTAATATTTGGGCAAGGTCACTGTTATTCATAATAATCTGCCATCAGTCATTAGGGATCTGCCAATTGTAGCTTAAGTCCTCCGTAGTTGACATCAGGCGTAAACCCCCTAGCCCTTATCTCGCAGTTATGTTAGGGGTTTATGCCTGATTAACAGTTAATTTAAGCGTATTAATAACAACTAATGCCTGGGAAATTATAACTACAAAAGCGAGTCCATCAAATTTATCACTTTAATCGCACCATCAGACAAAGTGCTTGTTGCTGTGTGGTTAACTTGATGTTCTAGTAATCCTTTAAGAGAAATTAGCTTTAGACTATTTTCGGCAAGAGTTTCGGCGATCGCATCTGCTGCGGGTAGATAGCCAATTGCTCCCAAGTCTGCTAACACTGCTCGACGCAATTGCAATTTTTCTCCTGCCAGAGCTTTTACTAACCGTTCTCCATAAGCTGGTTCTTGAGTTAATTGATACATAGCTCGTGCGGCAGCATATTGCACCAATTCTATTGGATGCTCTAAAAATGGTTTTACCAAGGGGACGCACTCAGTCGCCCTCAAGGCTCCCAAGGCTTCTAAAATGGCTTCGTAGGGTTGAGATAAATCAGGCTGCTTTGATATCAGCTGCTCTCCTTGCAAACCTACTTGTAATAACTCAATCAGGGCGGGAATGCAAACCGGATCACCCAGCATTTCTAAGGATTGTGCTGCTGCTTCGCGGACATAAAAATCTGAGCAGTCTAAACACGCAATTAAAGGTGAGACTGCCTGGCGATCGCCTAGTTTCCCTAATGCCCTAGCTGCGTTTCTTCGCAGAGGATATCCGCCTTCTGGTGTTCTATCGGCTTCATCCTCTAACGCTTTAATCAATCCTGTAACCGCAGCTGCTTCACAGATCCGAAACCTACCCAACCACCAAGCAGCATAAAATCGCAGACCTAAATCTGCACTCTCAAGATTAGTGATCGCTTGCTCTACTGTTAAAGATTCACCATCGCCAGAGTTACCTGTCGGTGATAAATCTTCAAATTTCTGCGGACTAGAATTCATTGTGAAGAAGGAGGATCGCTTTGTTCGCTATCTGTTTGAGGTTCAGCGTTCAATGGCTGAATGCTGACTATTTTGCCACCCAAGCGAGTAATCCGCTGCATTTCTTGATTCATCCGGTTCTCAGGTACTGTGAAAAACACAGTTGCACTAGAACGAATGGGATAGTTGGTTTTTTCAGTTTCTTCGCTTTGGCGCAGACCTACTACTTCATACCGAAAGTAGCGACTACTCGTTCTACTACTAATTGACCCAACCATAAAATTAATTCCCAATTTTAAATTGTCATTAGTCTTTTGCCTTTAATAATGACTAATGACTAATGACTATTGACAAATTGACACTAAAGGGGTTTCACACTAGCTATTTTACCACCTTGTTTTACCACTCTCTGGAAGTAACTAGATAGTTCTTCATAAGGTATAACCACGGCTTGATTGACGCGGCGTGTGCTAGGATAACCAGCTCCAAAAACACCTGCTACTTCAATACGGTAAAGTCTGCCTTCTTTACCAAAGGTTCCTGCACCACCAAAAGTACTGTTGGGGGTAACGCCTTTTTCAGAAGCAACGTATGAAAAGCCTGAGGAAGCACCAGAGGGAGGAACAACAACGGATGCGCTATTGCGACCTAGTTCGCTAGCAAGGCGAGAGGATTTGCCTTTGAGTTGGGAGGTATCGCTACTGGCATAGCCGCGATAAAGTTGGAATATCCGGCTAAATCCGACAGTTTTCTGTCCTGTTTGGGTATTAAAGCCACGATAGTAAGGCACTATATTTTCACCAAAGCTAGATTGATACTCTGGCGAATCAATATAAGAATCAATATCGGCTTCATATCCCTTGGTTTGATACAAGTCTAAGTGATAGACGACATCAGACTCATCATAAGGGGCACGACCCAACAAATGTTTGTAGTTTAGTTCAATGACGCGAGTTTGGAAGTTGTCGTAGAAAAATTTGGTTTTGTACAATTCTGATTTAGCTAATTGACGCACAAACTCTTGGACTGTACTTTTGCCATCGCGCAGAATAGATTCAGCACTTGTCAGGCGGTCAGATGCCAAGATGTAGTTGTTGCCCAACACCTGACGATAGACGGCAGAAATTACTCTTTCAATGTCTTCTTTGGTTGCATTTGGACGCAATTCCACAGGAGACTGATCGCTAAAAGGTTCTGTTCCCAAACGGGAAGCTGCTGTTGTAATAGCCATTGGTAATTTTCCTTTTGTAATTAGTAGTTGGAAAAATTAGGAGTTAGGAGTGTAAGAGTTAGGAGTTAAGGGTAGGGATATAGTTAGGAATTTAAAACTCATAACTTCTAACTCCTCACTCCTCACTTCTAACTCCTCACTCCTAACTCCTCCCTTAATTCCCCAATTCCCTATTTATACGGCTGTAATGCTAATAACCTTACTGCCCTTGCGATTCAACTGCTGCAATTTACTAGAAAGTTGCTCGTAGGATACGATCAATTCCGCAGTACCGCGCCTTACTACAGTTGAGTTTGGGGAAGCAGCTTGTAGCACTCTGATCCGGTATGTTTCGCCGCGTTCGCCTCGAGAAAGACCTGCTAAGGCTCCAGCAGAGACTGGGTAAATGGGTGAAGCTAGATTTTTAGCCACTTCCCAAGTTAGCCGTCCTTGTTTTTGTCCTTGAGCGCGATCGCTATTGGCATAACCACGATACAGTTGAAACAGTCGGCTATAGCCAACATTTTTCTGTCCTACTTGACTTTTAAAGCCTTTATAGTAGGGGACAATATTTTCGCCAAAACTCTCTTGATATTCTAATGAGTCAATGTAGGAATTAATCTCAGCTTCGTAACCTTGTGAGTTGTAAAGCTCAACATGATACGAAATCTCTGACTCATCTTCTGGGGCACGCCCCAATAAATGCTTATAATTCAACTCGATAAACCGAGTTTGGGAGTTGGAGTGGAAAAACTTATCCCGATAGAGTTCTGATTGAGCAATGGCTAGCACAAATCCCCTAACGGTGATTGCACCTTGCTGCAACAGTGATTCTGCACTCTCTAGACGATCTCCTTCTAGTAGATATGCGTTACCTAAAACCTGACGGTAAGCCGCCCGGATAACCACTGCTACATCGGCTTCTGTTCTATCAGGGCGTAGTTCTACTGGTGCTGAATTTTCAAACGCTCCAATCCCTAATCTTGCTGCTTGTCCCAAAGCTGCCATCTTTAAAACCTCCTCAGTTTTAACTGCAAAACTGAAAACTTTTTAGAAAATTTTTTCTAGTCTTTTAACAGTCTTTTTGAAATTGACACTCACCTTACCTAAAGTAAGGCGATTTTTAAGACATAGCTGCCTTAACATCCTGTTTCCACAGGTTCCCAGGCTCACCCTATCGGTTTGGCAGTCTCTCATGGGGGAGAAACCTCTAGAAGTTCTCTCTCTGCCAGAGACTACGCATATCTTGCTTCCTCATAGGGGACTGCGCTAGCGTCTTTCCTTCCCTATGGGACGCTCCGCGAACACGTAGCGTCTCATAAGAGAAGGGAGAAGATTGCGCTCGCTGCCTCACCACATCTGCCACAAGGGCGTAGTGATATCTCCTTAAGTTATTTCGGGCGTATACTTTCCCCCAGTCTGAGGGTAGGTTTTTAAATCTTGTACTGACAAAAATATTGTGCCAATTGACGGTAGCTTAAAAGAGGCACTGGGTTGTTAACTTTCCCAAAGTTGTAGCAAATACCGTGCTACTTCGGCAGCTTTCATCCCTGTTCTAAAGCAAAAAATACAGAACTATGTTCCTCTTTCTCCAGGGTTTTCAGCTAGCTTTTCTTAAAAAACTGCCCGGAGAGGTAAACAACTCATAGAACTCACTTGTCATAAGAGCTGATTTCCTCTCCGGGCTAAAGAAACACTCTAGCTTAGAGTATTGATTACGTAGTCGATGTAGGAATTTGCTTCAACAGCTGGATCGCCGCTGAGTCCGTGGTTAGCTTTGATGTACTTGAGAGCTTCAATGTACCAGCTAGGAGACAGATCAAAAGTCCGGTTGATTTCAGCCAAACCAGAAATCAAGAAATCATCCAAGGGACCTGTGCCACCAACAACTAAAGCGTATGTGATAATCCGCAAGTAGTAGCCGACATCACGTACACACTTGCCTTTACCGCGCGCATCAGACGCGAAGTTAGGGCCTTGTTGTTGAGTGGTGTAAGGGAACTTGTTATATACTGCTTGAGCAGCACCTTCGGTCAAGCGTTGAGCATTAGCGCTCAATGCTTTTGCTGCTTGTAAGCTAGCAGGAGCTTGGCGGAAGCGACCAAAAGCAACTTGAATTTCGGTGCTGCTGAGGTAGCGTCCTTGAGAATCAGCCGATGCGATTGCTTCAGTTAGAGGTGTTTTTGTCATTTTTGGTATTTCCCTTTTACAAACGTTATGGTTGAAATTTTGTTTTGTCCTATGGACAATTATTTAGTCAACATCAGCAATGCAAGCTTTGCTTAAGCTACAGCAGCAGCAGCACGATCAAAATAGCTAGCTATTTCAGATGCCAAAGCACTGCAATCGCCTCTGGTGATATTGTTTGTATCGTTGACAATTGCCAAAGAAGCTTGTTTCAGCTTTTGAATACCAACAGCAACTGAAGCTCCTGGAGTTCCCAATGCCAAGTAGGTTTCCCGCAATCCATTGAGGGCACGATCATCTAGCACGCTGGAATCGCCAGCAAAGATAGCGTAGGTGATATAGCGAAGAATGATGTCCAAGTCTCTGATACAAGCAGCTGCACGACGGCTGGTGTAAGCATTACCACCGGGAGTGATCAATTGGGGTTGTTCTGCCCACAAATCACGAGCCGCAGCAGCAACAAGAGCTGACGCATTGCTGGTAATACGGTTAACAGCATCTGCACGCTTGTTACCATCTTTGACTAGTTCGCTCAATGCATCCAATTGTGCATCGGAGAGATATTCGCCGCGTGTATCAGCTTGGGAAACTACTTTTGCAAATGCATCTAAAACCATTGCGTTAAATCTCCTAATTTGCTTGGTTAAGAATAATTGGACTCAAAACTGAATGGTTCAGTTAGATTTTTGATGTCAGCACTGCCTGACGAGTTACGAAAGGTTTAAAACAGACACCCAAGAAATAAGTTTACGATCTCCAGGCTTTCAGATTAAAACTTTTGTTAAAAAACTTCAAACTTCTATGAACGACTGGAAAACCTGATTAAGATGTTGTTTTTTACTTCCAAGTTCTCTTTATACAATGCTGCCGTATCATAATTTATTACAAATTATTATTATGTTTGTGAAAATTATTTACATAACTTCATATTTTGGACTCGATTTTAGTTTATGAGCCGAGCGCTGCTCTTGTGGAAGGACAATAGGTGTTGTAGTTACTGTCACTTTGTAGCTATGTCTTATATGTCTTATGTAAAATTACTCGAATTTATTGTTGAGAAAGTCGATTATGTGTATCGTGAGCAGCACGAGCTTCAAGCTGGCGACACGCCCAACTTCACGACTTGGTTCGTCTGTACCCGCTTGAGAAACTGCTAGTGTTAACTTCACTAATTTCTGAAATTGTGTAGTTCGGCTAGAGAGCCAAGCTTCCTCTTGCCAACGAGTATCAGCAATTGTGATTTGCCGATGAGCTAGTTTTTCACTAGGAAGGTTCGCGAGTTCATGTAGTGGATATGACGATGTACCACTGATACTAAGTAGGCGTTGACCAGTGCCACGAATCTCATAATACATTTGCAGGTCACGACCAGATACAAATGGCATGAGTATTTTTCCTGATGAATTTCGGCGAATTTGGCTGAGGGAGCGATCGCAATATCTCTAAATAAGCATCCTTTTTTAACTATCGTATGTTGTTAGACATAGTTCCAGTGCAATCAGAATCCTTAAAGGGTGCATAAGCGTCGCACCCTTGATATGTAGTATTTACTACTTCTTAATTCCTACCAAACACACTGCCAAGGGCACGCGCCATATTTTGCGGCTGCATTGCATCCATTGCGGCGGTTGGTTCGTAGCCACAATGAACCATACAATCGGCACACTTAGGATTACCACTCTTCTGGCCGTATTGACTCCAGTCAGTTTGTGCGAGTAATTCCTTAAAGGTAGAGTAATAACCTTCGTTCAGTAGATAGCAAGGTTTTTGCCAACCGAGAACGCTATAACTAGGGCTACCCCAAGGTGTGCATTCGTAGTCCTTCTCACCAGTGAGAAAATCTAGGAATAACGGATTGTGATTGAAGTTCCAGTTTTTTTCACCACTTTTGTAAGGAGCCAAAATTTCGCGGAAGAGGGCGCGGGTTTGTTCGCGGTGGAGAAAATGATCTTGATCTGGTGCCCACTCGTAACTGTAGCCGGGAGAAATCATCATCCCGTCAGTATTTAGTGTTTCCAGAAAGTTAAAGAACTCTTGCATATCTTTAGGTTCAGTACCTTCAAAGATAGTGGTGTTAGTGGTGACACGAAAGCCTTGAGCTTTAGCGGCGCGAATGGCTTTAACAGCAATATCAAAAACACCTTTACGATCGACGCATTGATCGTGTAATTCCCGCATTCCATCTAAATGCACGCTGAAAGTTAGATAAGGGGAAGGTTGAAACTTATCTAGGCTTTTTTCTAATAACAAACCATTGGTACACAAGTAAATATATTTCTTGCGCTCAATTAATCCCTGGACGATCTCATCAATCTGGGGGTGCAGTAGAGGTTCTCCCCCAGGAATTGAGACAACTGGTGCGCCACACTCTTCCACAGCGGCAAAACACTGTTCTGGGGTGAGATTTTGCTTTAATATTTCCTTTGGATGTTGGATCTTACCACAACCAGTACAAGCGAGATTACACCGAAAAAGAGGTTCTAACATCAACACTAAGGGGAAGCGTTTGCGTCCTTTCAAACGCTGTGTAACAAGATACTTCCCAATATCCATAGCTTGTTGTAGATTAACTGCCATTGTTGCGATCGCTCCTCTTTTAAAGATAAATGCACCACTTTCTCAACCCCAAGATTTATCTATGGGGTCTTAAATTTTGAATTTTGAATTTCCCAGAGGGGTTAACATATCCCTGAGCAACAAACCAATCCACAGCATCTTTGAGTGCGGCATTCAGCGAAGATTGGGGTAGACCCAATTCTCGTACAGCCTTTGAAGCATTGTAATACATAGGTTGTTTCGCCATCCGAACACCATCTAATGGTACTGAGGGCGATTTACCTAGTGGTGCGAGAATTTTTTCATCAACCCAGGCAACACTCAGGGGCAACCAAGCGGGTACTGTTTGTTGAGGTGCGCTAAGACCTGTGATATCGGCGAGTTGTTCGAGTAGTTGCTTGAGACTGAGGTTTTGATGACCTAAGATATAGCGATCGCCAGATTTACCCCGCTGCAAAGCCAGTAAATGCCCCCATGCCACATCCCGCACATCGATAAAATTTAGACCAGTATCTAAGTAAAAGGGCATTTGCCGTTGCAAAAACCGTAAAATTATATCACCCGTCGGGGTAGGTTTGATATCCAACGAGCCAATGGGGCTGCTGGGATTGACAATAACTACCTCCTGACCTGTAGCAACGGCTTGCATGGCTTCTTGTTCAGCCAGAAACTTAGACTTTTTGTAGTTACCCACCAACTTTTCTAAGGGACTCTGATGTGTTTCATCAACGACTTGACCAGATGATCCTACCCCAATCGCTGCCACTGAACTCGTGTATACGGTGCGCTCAATGTTAGCCTTGCGAGCGGCTGCCAACACATTGCGCGTACCCAGGACATTGTGACGGTGGAGTAATTCACGGTCTGTTTGCCAGAGGGAATAATGGGCTGCGACATGAAATAGGTATTGACAACCTGCCATCTGTTGCCAGAGATTTGGATCGTTCAAATCACCTTTGACAATTTCCACATCCAAACCGTGTAGATTCTCCAAATTGCTGCTTGAGCGTACCAGCGCTTTGACAGCATATCCTTCTTGTAGGAGCAATCGTACCAAATGAGCGCCAATAAAACCCGTACCCCCCGTGATAAAAACCTGCATCAACTTCCCCCCTGCTCTCCTGCTCCCCGGTCACTGAGCGAAGCCGAAGTGCTACTCCTGTTCTTAAACCGAGGAAACCAATCATCCAAGATGGTGTAAACTACGGGCACAACAATCAAACTGAGGATAGTGGAAGTTACTAGTCCACCTGCGATCGCTACAGCCATAGGCGATCGCAATTCCGAACCAGCACCAAAACCTAATGCGATCGGTAGCATCCCTAAAAGTGTAGAGGCAGTGGTCATCATAATTGGTCTAAGGCGCACTGGCCCTGCTCTGAGAATCGCCTCTGTGCGGTCTAAGCCAGATTTGCGGAGTTGGTTGATGTAATCTACTAGCAAGATGGCATTTTTGTTTGCTAGTCCCAACAAAAACACAAAACCAATTAGCGAGATCATGCCAAAGTCACTTTTGGTAAAGAGTAAAGCTAGCATGGCACCGACAATTGACAAGGGCAAAGAAACACCAATAACTAAAGGGTCTATCCAGCTTTTGAACAGCAAAATCAGTACTACGACAATGCACAGTGCTGATAAAAGTAAAGTAGTGCCAAAACTACTAAATACTTCACCTTGGCGGGCAGAATCTCCTCCCAAGTCTAAAGTTACACCAGCAGGTAATACTGCTTTTGCTTCCTCTACTAATTGGTCTGTGGCACTCCCCAAGGACAAATCTTTGCCCAGATTGGCACTGATATAAGCAACTCTTTGATTGTTGAGCCGCTCAATTTGAAAAACTGTGCCCTGCAAATTTGTTTCACTTGTTACGGTCACATCAGCAAATCCCGGTAGTCTTTCGATGCGCTCTTTAATTGCCTTGGCAGCTTTGCTGAGGCTTTGGAGGTTATCGCCTTGTAGTGATGCCTGTAAGGGTTTTTGTCCACCAGTGTCAACAAATTGAATATCTTCCACACTCGTACTCACGCCAGAGAGATTAGGCAAAGACGAGCGTAATTGGTCTTGTACTTCCGCAGTCTGGATGTTGCGATCTTCCTTGAGCTTTACATAAAGCGTACCTTTATTTGGCTCACCCTCACGAGAACCAACAGTAGTAAATACTGTTTCTACTAATGGAGATTTTCTCACCACATCTTCTAATTTCTTGGCAACCTCTAGAGAATCGTTTAAGGGGTTAGGAATTGGTGACTGGAGACTAGGATTTATCCCCTGCTCCCCTGCCCCTCGGTCACTGAGCCTGTCCTGAGCGTAGCCGAAGGGCGTAGTCGTTGGCGTGGTAACTGAGCGTAGTCGAAGTGCAGCCTCTGTCTGCGACACGCTGCGCGAACGTAGAGAAGTGCTGCTCCCCTGCCCCCCTGCTCCACTAGGAATACTCGGCAAAGGTGCGGTATAAGTAATATTGAACTCGCCGCGATCTAATTTAGGAATAAATCCTTTGGGAATTAGTAGACTCAGCGCCATACCTGCAACAAAGCTAAGTATGGCTAATGCAATAACTATCTTACGGTGGTGTAAAGACCAGTTAAGTAAGTTTCTATAAAATTGGGCAAAATTCACCCAGGTGTTTGCTTTCTGACGGCGTTGGGGATTTGAATTAGCAGGTTTTAACCAGTAGGTAGCTAAAGCTGGCGACAATGTACGAGCAACCAATGTTGAAGCAATCATCGCTGCTGAAACTGTGATCCCAAATGGCTTGAAGAATTGTCCGATGACTCCTCCCATCAAACCAATGGGTAAAAAAACTGCTACAGCAGTAGCAGTGGTGGCGATAACTGTTAAGCCAATTTCATCTGTAGCAGAAAAAGCGGCTTGGCGAGGAGTTGCGCCATCTTCAATGTGCCGCATGATATTTTCGACATCAATGATCGCATCATCAATTACACTACCAATCACCAAAGCTAAAGCCAGCAGGGTGATCGTTTCCAGGTTGAAGCCGAAAATCGCCATAACGATAAACGTCGCCAACAAAGATGTAGGAATAGCTAAGGCAGAGATCAGAGTTGCCCGCCAATTCCACAAAAAAGGAAAAATCACTACGATAGACAATAAGACTGCTTCCAGCAAAGCATCGATTGTTGACTGGGTGGCTTGGCGGATGTATTCTGCTTGGGTGGCAGCTAAGGTGAGTTTGACATCTTTTAGGGTAGAGCGTAGTCTTTGGACTTCTTTTTCAACTCGACTCACGACTTCCAAAGTATTAGCACTACCGCGTTTGATTACCTGAAATGCCAGTGCATCTTGACCGTTAAACCGGACTAATGTCGCCCCACCTTGGGGGAGAGCCGTTGCACTCGCATTCGCTGGATTTAATGGAGGAGTTGCCGTCGCAGCGCCTAGTAGTGAGACTTTTAATACTCCTGGTAATTTAGCGATCGCACTGACAATCTCATCTTGCGCTAACTTCGTCAAATCTTTGAGATTCCGTGTCGGACTCTCTATGGCATAGCTAATGGCGGCTGACTCGTTTAGATTCAGGGGAATAATTTTAGAAGTCGCTCCTTGAGGTAGAGTCAACTGCTTCAGAGCAGTTTCAACCTTTTTAGTCGATGTTTCTAAATTCGTCCCAACGGCAAAAGAAAGGGCAACCGCTGTTTGACTAGGATAGGTTGATGAGCGAATATTCTCCAGTCCTTCTAGAGAGCGGAGGCGTTCTTCTAGGGGTTTGGTGAGCTTTGCTTCTGTATCCAGGGCTGTTGTCAGGGGAGCTGTAGCATTTACAACCACCACTGGAAAGGTAATATCTGGAAACAAAGCATACTTCAGGGAACTGAAAGCTAGAACACCAGCTACCGTTACGGCAATCCAAAAACTCACCGTCAGCCACGAAAATTGAATTGCCAATTTGGAAATATTGAAGAGTTCTCGTGCGGATTTGGAGTTATGAAGCTTTACCATCTTGGAAAATTATCGTGTGGATGACACAATTATTTAGTCATGCTACAGCAATCATCTTCGGTTTGCTAATTTTGGTTACTACATATTGACCGTTAAAATTTAAAACTATCGAGACAGCTAGTGCCTAATTTTTTGCCCATCAACACAATTCTGGTACCTCAAGGAGCAGAATACAAAGCTGTGTGTCGCGGATTAAGCGGTATTACTAGCTCCATCCCAAAAGTAGTAGCCATACCTGTTGGGATGAAGCCTTTACTCAAATACCTGCAACAAGGACAATTTCGGACTCCAAAATCCAGAGTGCTGATTATGGGTATATGTGGCAGCTTGAGCGATCGCTATACAGTTGGTGATATTGTGCTGTATCAAAATTGTATTTATCAGGGGAAACAGCAAGAATGCGATCGCACTCTTACAACACAATTGCACTCTTCACTATCAGAAAAAGTATCCTTAGTCAAGTCTCTGACAAGCGATCGCGTAATTTGGTCTGCATCCGAAAAACGTCGTTTAGGTGAGACTTTGGCGGCTGATGTTGTTGATATGGAAGGATTTACCGCTTTAGAATTTTTCAATGCGGCTGGAGTGTCCGTGACAATGCTGCGAGTAGTTAGCGACGATTGTCAGCATAATATCCCCGATCTCACACCAGCAATTAACTCTGATGGCTCTCTCAATCCTTTGCCGTTAGCGATCGCCATGCTTCGACAACCCTTTGCCGCTACTCGGTTGATTCGAGGTTCATTAACAGCATTAAAGGTGTTAGAGCAAGTTACAAATCTGCTTTTTTCAGGCTTTAGCAATAAATAATCTATTACGTCTTTACAGCAATTTTTAGATAAATAACCATGCAGTGAGACACAGTTTTGCTATGCCCTGATAAAATATAGCAATCCTAAATTATTTTTGAAAACATCTCTTTACTTTCTTTGCATTCTCTGCGTCTCTATCATTAATTATAAAAATAATCTTTCACTAATAAAATCGAATTTATATATTTTTTTACTCTGACATCACCTGAAGACAAACTAATAAAAATTAACCTGGTGTAGGTATTTATTGTGAGATTATNNNTGGNATAATTTTTACATAAACTTTATGNCTAAACATATCAAAGAGAAACCTAGATTGGGAACCATAATATATAACCTTATCAGGGTTGGGTTCCATGAGAGCTAATTGTACTGAATTGTAAATCACAAATACCCTTTTGCCAGAATAGCTCGGAACTAATTTACCAACTATCGAACAGAATTTATGAAGCTCAATCTATACTCGTTCCTAGCTAGTTTTCCATTACTCAAAAAAAGTTACACCGCTAAGATCATGTTGGTGGCATTTTTGGGTACTCACATACCACTTCTAAGCTTACTCTTGAGTTTCGTTATCTCAAACTCCTATTCCTTAGAGATGACGATCCGAGTTATGCTTATTGCTCTGTTGGCTACTTTAGCGGGTACAGCCGCCACCCTCTACGCAATACACCACCTCCTCAAACCGGTTATTTTTACATCTGCGGCATTGCAAAATTATCTAAACACCAAAACCTTGCCTGAATTGCCCACAGAATTTACTGATGAAGTCGGTACACTGATGGCAGATACCTCACAAACTCTTCACAAATTAGATGAGTTAATTCATTACATCAGTAATTATGACGATATAACTGGATTGCCCAATCGCGATTTATTCCGCGATCGCCTCCATCAGACTCTATCTCAACCTGAAAATAACCAGCGCTTTGTAGCGGTGTTTTTACTAGGTATTGATGATTTCACTGCTATGAGTCATGGTTTGGAGCATGAAACAACAAATTTGTTGTTAAGAGCAGTTGGTCAGAGGTTATCACTTTGTATGACACAAACAGATATTCTTGCCCATTTGAGTGGAGATGAATTTACCATTGCCCGCATAGACATTGTTTCTTTTGAAAGTGTAATTAAGCTATCTCAGATGCTGTTAAGTACCCTGAGTAAACCCTTTTCCATAGAGGGTAACTTGATTCATATCACCGCCAGCATCGGTATCACAATTAATGGAATAAATGAGCATAATAGCGGAGATGAACTTTTGAAGCAGGCTCATATAGCACTGTATCAGGCGAAGCGGCAAGGGCGTAGCAAATACCAATTCTATTCACCAGAAATTAATGCTCAGTTGCAGGAGCGAATAACTTTAGAAAATGAATTACATGGGGCGCTTGAGCGCAACGAAATGCTGGTTTATTATCAACCTCTAATTGATTTACACAGCGGACAAATTACAGCTATGGAAGCGTTGGTTCGCTGGCAGCATCCGACATTAGGTTTGGTTTCTCCAACAAAGTTTATTCCCATTGCAGAAGCCAATGGTTTGATCCTACCAATTGGTGAATGGGTCTTGCGAGCTGCTTGTGCCCAAAACCGTACTTGGCAGCTTGCTGGATTTAACCCAATTCGGATATCTGTAAATCTGTCGAGCTCGGCAGTTTGAACTACCGAATCTGGTTGAGGTCGTCAGTCAAATTCTTGAGGAAACTGGACTCCAAGTATCTTACCTGGAATTGGAAGTAACAGAAAGCTTTTTGATGGCTGATATGGAGCGATCGGTTAAAACCTTAAAACAATTACGAGAACTGGGTATATGCTTGGCTCTAGATGACTTCGGTACTGGTTATTCCTCCCTTAACTACTTGAAGCGCTTTCCCGTGAATATGCTCAAGATCGATCGGTCATTTGTACAGGATGTCACGTCCAATCCTGATAGTGCTGCCGTCACGAATGCGATTATTGCTCTGGCAAAAAGCCTGCGGTTGAACATCACGGCAGAGGGTGTGGAAACCCAAGAACAGCTTGACTACCTAAAAATGCTGGGATGTGATGAAGGTCAGGGTTACTACTTCAGTTGTCCTGTTCCCGCCGATCTAATTACCCCGATGTTGCAGAAAACTTCTCAGCAGATGGAGAAAATTCCAGCATCAGTGGATGCCTAAGCCAGAAGATCCCCCCTGATCGCGTTTCACTTTATATTTTCATAGAAATGCTTATCAGGGGGAGATGAGGAGAGAAATCCAGGATTAATCAGGCAATAAAAGGTCATTTATTTTGAAACTGGGGAAAGTTTTGCAACCATGTGAGCGCGAGATGAAACCTCAAGCTTGCGAAACATCCTTTTTAAGGCTTGTTTGACAGAGTTTTCAGTAATCCAAAGTTCAGCACTAATTTCTGCATTGGTTTGTCCTTGAGCCACCAAGGAAGCAATTTGCATTTCACGAGGCGTTAAACGCTTTGTCTGTAATAGTGGTTGTTGCAATTGCGCCATTGCCACCCAAGTAGAAATATGCAGACAAAGCGCACTCAAATCTGTAAGATTTTGTGAATCAAATGCAGGCATTCCTTGTTGACGCGTCAAACCTACCACACCTACTAACTCACCATTGCTGACAATTGGCCCTGCCATGACGTGCCAGTGATCGGCACGAGGACAAATCAATTTCCATGTTTTAGGTTCTACTACCAAAGCTTCATGAACAGGGGCATGGCGTTCTAGCAAGTAGCGTGCAACTGGATTGTGTTGAGGTGATAATGCAATTTGCAGTGCTTTTTGAATCTTGCTGTCAACTAAAGAAATTTGGGCAAAGAAAAACAGCCCACATCGTGTAGCTGAAAAATACTCACTCATTTCTGCGGATATGTGCAATCGCAAAGTCTGTTCATCTTGAGCTTGAGCAATTCCATGAAATAGAGCTTGTAAGGCAACCATGATTTGCAAAGTGTACTCGTTTGAGGTCTAGGCGCAGTATCGCAACCAGACCTATCTTAGCTTTAGTCACACCAACTCAAATCCTTTGTTTGGTTTTTTGGATTACTTTACATGACTGTAAATTCTGGCATTGATGACACACAGATATCCGGGCGCTGGATTAAAATCAGTTTTTTGATCGCCGCAGTGCTTTTCAATCTCTGTTTAATAATCCAAATATTCAGTGTTGGACTGGCTTACTTTTACAACTCTGATTGGTGGAACCTACATATTTGGCTCGTGCGAGGATATGGCGGACTCTCACTAATTTTGTTGATTTGGGTGTTTTTAATTCCGTTTCCTCGAAGAATCCGAAACCTTACGGCAAGTATGCCAGTGCTGCTAGGACTGCAATTTCTCACAATTCACTTGCAGACTTCTTTTCCTCTAGCAGTGTTTCACCCACTGATTGGCTTTTCCTTATTCTCTATTTCCACAACCTTAGTGCATCGCACATCGCACATCGTATTTCCCAACTACAACCAAGACTAAATCGTTGAGGAAACACAATTTTCAATTCTTTTCGCGCTATTACAGGAGAAATACAAGTGTCTCAATTGTCTCAATACGCCGATCCATCTGTTCTCGTTGATACCCAGTGGCTTGCAAATCATCTTAACGATCCAAACATCCGCATTATTGAAGTGGATATGAGTCCAGAGCCGTACAAAAAGGCTCACATACCTGGTGCTGTCTTCTGGAACATAGTTACAGACTTACTCTTGCCCGACTTGAAGACGAATTTGGATGCGATCGCTTTTGAAAGGCTGATGGCACGTTCAGGCATCACCAATGACACCACAGTGATTGCTTATGGCAGCTATCCAGGAACGGGAGCCTGGATTTTCTGGTTGTTGAAAGTCTTTGGACATGAGAATGTACGAGTTCTCAATGGCGGCTACCAAAAATGGAAATCAGAAGGCCGTCCACTAGCAACTGAATTATCTACGTTTGCTTCCACTAATTACTGTACCAAAGGTATTGATGCTCATCTGCGAGTATTACACAATGAAGTTCAGGCATCGATAGGTAGAAGCGATAGGGTGTTGTTAGATGTCCGAACACTGCAAGAATACTCTGGTGAGTGGTTTTTCGATCGGCCACCAAAAGCAGGCGAACGTACTGGACATATTCCCGGTGCAGTGCATCTTGAGCATATTTTAACTCTCAATAACAATACCTTAGCCAAAATAAGAGGATGAGGAGAGAGGGCCGATGTAGTAGAGTTATTGTCTCTCACAACGACAACTCAAAAACTACAATCAGCCCATGTCCGATATCTTATCACTGCTACAATGCTTGCTACCGCAGATAAACGCTACGACGATGCGGCAATTGAACCAGATAATCCTGGCTATGTTAGCGATGAGCGGACGAGTCACGATGTTGGGAATTTCCCGTTGGGCAGGCATTGGTGGTAGTTATCGGACGATGTTGCGGTTTTTTCATACAGTAATACCTTGGGCTACATTGTTTTGGCTATTTTTCCGCAAGCATTTGTTCCGTGCGAATGAGGTATATTTGCTTGCAGGAGATGAAGTTGTAGTCAGTAAATCGGGTAAAAAGACTTATGGATTAGATAGATTCTTTTCTAGCCTAGCCAATAAACCGATATCAGGATTATCTTTCTTTGTATTATCATTAGTGAGTGTTGAACAGAGGCACTCGTTTCCGATTCAGATAGAACAGGTAATAAAGAAAGATACTCAAACAAAAAGTACCTCGACAATCGAAAAACCAAACAAAAAAGAAAAGCGTGGGCGTGGACGACCAAAAGGAAGTAAAAACAAAAATAAAAAGGAAGTGATATTAACATCTGAATTAATACTAATTCAGAAAATGATTGGTTCACTATTCAAGTTATTAGCTAACTCTATTTCCCTCACCTACTTGGTAGTAGATGGTCATTTTGGTAACAACAATGCTTTGCAGATGGCACGTCTTGTCAACTTGCAGATAATTTCCAAATTGCGCCATGATTCAGCATTATACTTCCCTTATGAAAATCCTGACTCCAGTAAGCGCTCTCGTCGTAAATACGGTGATAAGCTAGACTATCGTAATATACCTGACAAATACTTATGTAAAAGTGCTATTGAGGATGATATTCAAACTGATATTTATCAAGCCACTCTTATTCACAAAGAATTTGCCCAAGCTCTCAATGTAGTGATTTTGGTCAAAACCAATCTTAAAACTAATGCTTGCAGCCATGTAATTATTTTTTCTAGCGACCTAACTCTGTCATTTGAAAAAATTATCGACTATTACAAACTCCGTTTCCAAATCGAGTTTAATTTTAGGGATGCCAAGCAGTTTTGGGGATTGGAAGATTTTATGAACCTGAGCCAAACTGCCGTGACTAATGCTTCTAATTTAGCATTTTTTATGGTCAATTTATCCCACCATCTTCTCGCTGATTTCCAGCAACTCAATCCCGGTTCTGGCATTATTGACCTTAAGGCTTACCATCGTGGTTTTCGATATGTTCGTGAAATGTTAAAAATGCTTCCCGAAATCCCTGAGCCTATTTTATTAACCCAGATTTTTGCCAAGCTTACTTCTTTAGGACGTATTCATCCCGTTTCCACTGGCGTTGAACCCTCGTAAATTGGCAGAGGTATTGAATAAGGATGGAACTTTTAAATCATTCAACAAATTGAAAAATCTTTATGAGAGTAAAGGCATTACGACTGATAAGGAAGTGTTCCCCTACTGTGCCATCGGTGGGCGTTCTGGATATACCTGGTTTGTCTTAAAGTATTTATTGGGCTATCCGAATGTTCGCAATTATGATGGCTCTTGGAATGAATGGAGTCGCCTGCCTGATGTACCAATCGAGAGCTAGTGAGAGTTATTGGACAATATTCCTAATAACCGCACCTTTACAGACGGACACCACTACCGCCGTCAAGATTAAAATCTCTTAACCTTTCGTTACACTAGAGACATCGAGAGGGAAGAAAGCAAACCTCTCGAAGCTGAAATCAAAGGTGAACGACATGAATGGCACAATTCGCGTTGGTAATCTCTTCGGAATTCCCTTCTATATCCATCCGTCATGGTTTTTAGTTCTGGGTTTAGTCACTTGGAGCTATAGCAGTGGACTGGCGGCGCAATTTCCCCAATTGTCAGCGGGATTAGCTTTGCTACTAGGATTGATGACAGCGCTGATGTTATTTGCCTCTGTCGTCGCCCATGAATTAGGCCACAGTTTTGTTGCGATTGGTCAGGGAATTGATGTCAAATCCATCACACTGTTTATATTTGGCGGTTTGGCGAGCTTAGAAAAAGAGTCGAAAACCCCAGGTGAGGCTTTCTGGGTAGCGATCGCCGGGCCAATGGTAAGCTTACTACTATGCGGTATCGTTACAGCGATTGGTGTTAGTACTGCTGCATCAGGGCCGTTAGCTGCAATCCTTGGTGTTCTAGCTTCTGTTAACTTGGCATTAGCCCTGTTTAACCTGATTCCTGGCTTGCCCTTAGATGGCGGTAATATACTGAAAGCTATCGTTTGGAAAATTACAGGTAATCCTTATAAAGGTGTAACCTTTGCGAGTCGAGTTGGACAAATCTTTGGTTGGGTAGCAATTCTTTCTGGTGTAGTTCCCCTACTATTATTTGGCAACGCTGGTAACTTCTGGAATTTGTTAATTGGCTTCTTCTTATTGCAAAATGCTGGTAATTCGGCTCAATTTGCCAGAGTCCAAGAAAAACTCACAGGTTTGACAGCCGAAGATGCTGTAACTCATGACAGCCCGATTGTATCTGCTAATCTTACCCTGAGAGAGTTTGCCGATGAGCGAGTCATAAGTGGACAAAACTGGCATCGGTTCTTAGTGACTGATGATGATGGACAATTAGTAGGTGCGATCGCAGTTGATAATTTAAGAACCATCCCTACAGCACTGTGGTCAGAAACTCAAGTTAAACAAGTCATGCGACCAATTACTGAATCTACCACAGTCCAATCAGATCAACCTCTGCTAGAAGTCATGCAGTTACTCGAACAACAAAAACTATCTGTGCTTCCCGTGATTCGTGAGAATGGCGTTCTAGTTGGAATCTTAGAAAAAGCTGCAATTATCCAGCTACTTCAAAGCCGAACCCAACCTAACCCTGCATAAAGACGCAATTCATCGCATCTATCAAAAAACCATAAACCCTTGTAGAGACGCGATAAATCGCGTCTCTACATTTTTTTTATCACCCAAATTTTTGATTGCATGAAAAAAATCCGTACAATTCAAAGAGCCTTCTTGAGCGTTGCCTCTTATCTGTCCCCGTAAATAAATTCAAAAATCAAATCGGATTGTTATGTAGCACTCCTATTTAATTTTTGAACAAGACTCAGTATATATCTATTCCCTATTCCCTGTATTTTTNTTCCAAGAATTTTTACGAGATATCAGGTATATCCCTAGCAAGGATAGACCCAACACTGACGCAGGTTCGGGTATAGTTTTGATTTTGGCATAAATAGCTGTTGTAGTTGTAGCTTCTTCGAGAGCCTTAATACTTATCTGGCGACGGTCTGGATTAAAACCGATTAACTCAAGGGTATATTTATTACTTCCAAAGCTGAAACTGCGATTACTCAAATTTGTGTCTAAAAATACTAAGTCTGCACTCTTTTCAGGATCTTTTGGGTCGTTAAGTGTATTTACTAAACGCAAGTTGAAGTCAAAAACTTGGCTGGTTCCCACAGGAGGGCTGAAAGATACATTGAGATTTAAAGGTACAAATCCAACGCCTGAATCAGTGCGTATCTTTCCATTGAAGTAAGTCAAATCAGCTATTTTGAATACAGAGTTAATGTCCGCAGAAAATGAAGTTCCATTAAAGGTTAGTTTATTTGGAAATTTTGGCGGCAAATCAGCTTGACCCCAAGTAAATGTGTTACTTCCCACACCTGTATATATGGGATTAGTATCGCTGATTCCTGGAGTAGGATTTCCCCATGTCGCACTAGAGATGCCAGAAAAAGTTAGAGCTTGTGCTTGACCAGAGAAACCAAATCCTGTGGTCGAACTCACAAAAAAACTAGATATAGCAGTAGCCAAAACAAAACTTAGTTTCATAATTCTAGGTTTTAACGTTCATTCTGGAGCTTATTTCAAGTAAGTATTCAGTCTACCTTAGTAAAATTACGGAAAATATGCCAATGTCTTCTTGTATTTTTTATAAAATCTTTATGTTTATTTCAAAATAATTTAATGAATAATTTATATTTATGAAGTTAAAATTATTGACTGTCAAAATATATTTCACTAGTTTGTAATTAGTAAAACAGTAAACCTATTGCAAAATTTCCCTAACACGCTACCTTCCGGCAAGAGTGGAGACTTTGACGTAAGTCAAAGGCGGAGTGGGGTTCTTTTTTGGATTTATGCAATAAGTCTAGTAATTGCGTAGGCGTAGCCCGCACTTCTCTACGAGACACAACACGAACGGCATGGTTCGACTCCGCTCACCAGCCGCTCAGTGACCATCGTAAACATCGTTACCTTACTTGACTTACCAATAAATTGTCAAGCTGATATGAAGTTACAGTTTTTTGACATTCTCCAGACTATGGGGAGGAATGGGATTCACAATTTTGACAAAATCTCTGGTAACAACTGGCTTGGAACTTTAGATAAAGCCAGATTTTGTCCTTGTATCCCCAACTCATTATGAAAAGCACGAATAGTTTTCACCACATAAGCAAAGGTTGTTTGATAAGCCTCTAGTTGTTTACTTAATCCGTTTAAGGCTTGCAAATGGTTATCTAATGCCACTTCTAAGTGTTGAGAGCGTGTTGCTTTGTCGCCATTAAAAGACTTATCTATTACTAGCTGATAATGTGCTAATCCCAGGTTATTGTGAGAGGCAAGCAAATCAAAACTTAAAGAAGTACCGCTAAGTGAGTTAGCCAAAGCTATAGCTTCTTCGTAAGCGCTGATACATAGTTGCAGATACTTTTGCCGTGCCTCTTTAGTAGTCTCAGATAGGTTTGCTAGATGCCAGTAAGCAGTACCCAGATTATTTTGTGTAGCGGCGCAAGCACTGGGAACATTAGCTGGAGTGCGATACTTGAGAGCTTCGCTATAAACATCTATAGCTAGCTGGAGATTTTGGGCAGGTTGTTCGTATTGTGCCAGATTCCAACACGCAGTACCGATATTGTTTTGAATCATCCCATACTTCAGCGGTTCCTCTTCAGGGTTGTAGTGTATAAGTGCTTCATTGTAAGCTGCGATCGCTTTCTTTAAATGCACAATCGGTTGGTTGTATTGCCCTAAATGCCAGTAGGCAGTACCCAAATTATTTTGGCAAGCCGCATACTTTAATGAATCCATATCCGCTGTACGGTAGCTGAGTGCTTCACTGTAAGCGAAAATTGCTTGTTGCCAATTTTCCGATGGGTGAGAGAAACGAGCTAAATCACCATAGGCTGTCCCCAAATTATTTTGCACACGAGCGTAAGTTTCCGAATGTGTCTGGGGCGAAATTATCTTTAACGCCAACTGATAAAATTCTATTGCCTGCTCTATATAAGTTTGTCCCTCCTCAGAATTGGGTGGTGTGCGGTATAGCATCCAGTAGAGTGTACCCAAATCATTCAAGATATCTGGGAGTTGCGGTGAGCTTTCGTCATAGCTAATTGCCTCCTGATAGGCAATAATTGCCACCATCAGGTTTTCTAAAGTCGCCTCTCCTTGCTCAATGCGAAGACGGTATAAAGTACCCAAGCGATGATAAGCCTTTGCCAGTATCTCCTCTGAAACAAGATTTTCGTGTAATTCTTCAATCTCCAATAAAATCTGCTGTGGTTGTAAGGAATCCTCTGTATTTCTAGCAATACTTGTATTAATTGTTGCTATTACTAGCTCCGTTAACTCACTGCTAATATAAGATAAAGATGACAGCGATTGATTATTACTCCCACTACCAGACCGATTTGTAGATTCCTGTTGTTGTGGCGTAGCCTTCAATAAATCTGCTGTTGATGGTGAAACTTCCTCAGTTTTGTGTACGCGATTCCCTTGTACCTCTACTGGGAAATCAGAATTATTCTCAAATTTGAATTCAGTGGCTGCGGTTCTGAGTTCTGCTTGGTTAGCTGATTCATCTAGAATTGACTGCTCAATATTCCCTAAATCTAAGCTTCCAGAACGTGAAAAACGTTCTGGATAGGCCAAATTCTGAGTTGCTGGTGTGGGTTCTCCAGCAAACACAAATACGCCAGTACGACAACGCCAAAACTGTGGTGCTGATTGCTTGATAGCCGATAACCAAGGACGCGGTATCCACAAAAGCAAATTAGATTCTAGAAATCGGCTGGATTCTTGTGTAGAGAAATATTGTTCGCTTAAGCGGAGATAGTGCAAAAATAACCGCTGTGTCGCCACTGGTTGCTTAGTGAGATGCTCCACGCCGACAATCTGAAATGCTGGTACTGGAAAAGGTCTTCCAGGAGTATCTTTTGATGCCCCAACTATTGGCGGTGGGTAATTAGTCAACCATTGATTAATCTGGATTATGGGATTGGGATCGTTTAAATTCAAACGCAACGTGACTAATCGCGGATAAGCTGGAGTGCTATTTTCCTGAGCATTTGATGATTGATATAGCACCTGTCCAACAGGATAAGCCAATGTAGAATGCAAACGGGCTGCCACCTGATTTCTTAGGTATAAATCATCACAAACTGCCAAAAGAATTTGTCGTCGTAAGCCAAGACTTAAGGCAAGTTTCAGGCGGTGGTATACTTGCCGATTCCAAGTAGAATTATTGTTGTGTGCAGTATCATTCACGCTCATAGCGGCTAAAGAGCCAAAACACAGTACATATCACCTTTTTGGGTGCATTCAAGTGGGCTAAAGTCATAATAAAAATGATTTTTAATAAGTAGATGTTGTGCTGCTCAAGATATATTGAGCCTTCAATTATAGTAAGAACAATAAAGTATAATTATATACTTTCATTCCTAGTTCAATTTTAACAAAAAATAAAAAAGCAGGCTCCCTCTTAAAATCGGAACCTGAAAAACTATAAAAAAGATGAAGTTTTCTTAAAATGTTTTACGATCAACTGCTCTTAGAAACAAAGAAGGCGACTAGAATCAAGCCGACAACCAAAGCTGTAGCGGCAATTCCTAGTAGGATGTAAGTTCGCTTTTGCCCTTCTGTGGGAGGTTCTGCTTGATAAACCTTTGGTTCCCGGGCAAAATTATTTAGAAGACCGCCTTCTTCATTGGTATAGGGCATGAATAAATTCCTTTATCTTTATCGTTAATTTAATGTTACATAAATGCTAAATCTGGTCTTAAACTGCTAGATAAATCGTTACATTTTGGATTTAAAAGAGGCAGAGGGGCACAGGGGAAAAACTTACTGCAACTTCTCCTCGGTAACATAACGTAGCTGTTGGCGCAGCCTCTTGTAGAGAAGTGCTACTCCTCTGCTCCCTGGTCACTGAGCGTAGCCGTTGGCGAAGCCTCTCGTAGAGAAGTGCTACCCCTCTGCTCCCCTTCCTCTTGTCCTCATTCTTTAACTAGTAATCGTCCCAGTTAGAGGTGAACTAGGACTGGCGTAATCTTTAATAGGCATTCTGCCAGCAAGGTATGCTAGACGACCGACAACTGCTGCCAAATTCATGGCACGAGCCATTGCTGCTGGTTTTGGAGAAAGAGCGATCGCACTATTAATCAACAAAGCATCTGCTCCCAATTCCATTGCCTGGGCGGCTTCTGAGGGCGAACCAATACCAGCATCTACTACCACTGGCACACCTGCATTTTCGATGATAATTTGGATATTGGCAGTTGTTTTCAGTCCTTGTCCAGAACCAATGGGTGATGCCAAAGGCATGACTGTAGCACAGCCTACTTCTTCTAAACGCTTGGCTAACATAGGATCGGCGTTGATATAGGGCAATACTGCAAAGCCTTCTTTAACTAGTTGTTCTGCTGCTTGCAGTGTCCCAATTGGATCTGGGAGTAAATACTTAAGGTCAGGTATTACTTCTAACTTTATAAAGTTATTATCTTCTTGCCCCAACAATTTCGCCATTTCTCGCCCTAAACGCGCCACCCGAATCGCCTCTTCGGCAGTTTGACAACCTGCTGTATTGGGTAACATCCAGATTTTCGTCCAATCCAAGGCTTCAGCTAAACCTTCATGTCCAGGAGCCTTGGTTTGTACCCGTCGGACTGCTACGGTGACAATTTGGCAATCGCTGGCGGTGATGCTTTGCTGCATTTCCTCAATGCTGCGATACTTACCAGTTCCCGTCATCAAGCGGGATTGGAAGGTTTTGCCAGCGATAATCAGTGGGGAGTCTTGAGTGGGAAGTGGGGATATAGCAGAGTGATGTCCGTTAGAGAAATTGGCAGAGTGAGTCAGCATTGGGGTGGAGGTAGATGACTGGGACTGGAAGCGCGAATAGTGAAAATCAGCAAGTAGGGGGTCAGATTTTTGTTCTAAGATTAAATCGGCAATCAAAGCGGCGGTTACGGGCGCAAGTAGAATTCCATTGCGGTAATGACCCGTAGCAAAGGTTAAATTTTGACAGTGGCTAGTGCCAAGAATGGGTAATTCATCAGGGGTGATTGGGCGAAATCCCCACCAAAATTCCTGGATGGGATAATGCTTTAATTGGGGATACAGGCGGATGGCAGCTTGTAGTAATTTTTGAATTCCTTCTGGGGTGTTGTTGGGGATAAAGCCAACGTCTTCACTGGTTGCGCCAATAACCAGGCGATCGCGTCTTGGTACGATGTAAATATCCTGCCCAAACAAAACCCGCTTCAAAGGCAATTCCGGCGAAACTTCTGGTATCCGCACACTCAGCATTTGTCCTTTTCTAGGTAGCACAGGTAGCGGTAACAATTCATTTGACCAAGCACCTGAAGCTAAAACATAGTGTGCGGCGCGAATTATTCCAGCATTGGTTTGCACCCCAACCACTTGTCCTTGCTGCTGTAAAAATCCTTCTACCGTAATACCATCTTTGAGTTCAACACCAACAAACTCAGCCGCCGTCCGCAATACATGAGCTAGAGCTTTATTATCAACTTGTGCGTCTTCAGGATACCACCAGCCACCAACTACCTCTGCTCCCAATCCTGGCTGATATTGATGAATTGCCTCTTTATTTAACCAGTAAGAGGGGGAAGAGGGAGATGAGGAGGAAAGACTTTCCCCTCTGCCCCCCTGCTCCCCTGCTCCCTGGTCACTGAGCGTAGCCGTTGGCGAAGCCTCTCGTAGAGAAGTGCTGCCCCCCCGGTTACTGAGCGTAGTCGTTGGCGCAGCCTCTCGTAGAGAAGTATGCTCCCCTGCCTCTTCAAAGACGGGTGCAAGGATACCACAGGCACGGTAGCCAGTATTTAAGCCGGTCAGTTCTTCTAATTTGCGCGTCCAGTCGGGATATAAGGCACGCGATCGCCAACACAAGGAACGCATTGCTTCATTAGCAATGTTTTCCGCATCTGGTGCCAACATCCCGGCGGCGGCGTGGGTAGCGGCAGCCTGGAAGTCACGACAAAGCACGGTGACGTTTGTCCCGCGCAATTTTAGTTCAATGGCGATCGCTAAACCAATAACGCCGCCACCAATAATCACAGTCTCACTAATCATTAGTCATTAGTCATTAGTCATCTGTCATTAGCCATTTATCATTAGTACATAACTAATAACTCATAACTCATAACTCATAACTTATAACTTATAACTTGTAACTAAAGACGGGTCTGAAGAAGGATCTGATCGTTACCACAAGGCGCGAATTGGTTCGTTGCCTTGATTTGGATCGCTAGATGGTGTGCTTGTTTCTGAAGAATCTGTATTGTTATCTGTTGTATTGTCAGTTGAGGCATCGCCAGAATTCTGGGCAACATTACTCCTGTTATCAGGTCTTGGGGCTACAATACCGCGTCTATTTTCGTTGGTTTCAGTTGTTTCGTTTCCTTCTGTTGCAGTTTCTTCATTCTTGCTGCCAGCACTGCTATTAACATTGATATTAGCTGGCAGGACTTCTGATTTCTTGTCACTAGGAGCGTTAGCAGTTTGTACGCCCATTGGAAAGTTGATGCCCAGTAATGTACCAAGCAGAATGGCTAAACCGCCAGCCATTAAAATTAAGGGTGTCCATCTACCCATCTTGTCTTAACTCCTTTTTAACCTTTTGGTGTCCACACTATTCGAGAACCTTGTCCCCAAAATCCATCAAACTTTGTCACTTTCACGTCGCCCAAAACCTGAGTTTGACAGGCTAAACGTAAGTCTGTTGTAGGAGAATGGGGAGGAAGCGAACGCCGTGTTCGATCGCGCCAGTTCGCTGCTGAGACTTTGCCCTCTACCTTAACCGCGCAGGTACCGCAACTGCCAATGCCCCGACAGTTTATTACCTTAGCACCGTCATTGTAGAGGTTAATACCATTTTGCAGCAAAATCTTGCGGAGATTGCTTCCATGCTCGCAATCAATTGTTTTACCTTCAGCTATTACTTTAGGCATTTTTAAATTGCCAAACTGGCTTTTTGTTGTATATTGACACATTGCCTCGAAAGTTGTCTCGTCGGTCCCAGTTTTATGACCACAAATTCTTCACCTCAACTTTGGCTCTATGACACTACATTACGGGATGGCACTCAGCGCGAGGGGCTATCTGTATCGATAGAAGATAAGTTACGCATTGCCCGTAGACTCGATCGACTGGGAATTCCCTTTATTGAAGGTGGTTGGCCTGGAGCCAATCCCAAGGATGTACAATTTTTCTGGCAACTCCAAGAAGATCCGCTCAAACAGGCTGAAATTGTCGCTTTTTGCTCGACTCGCCGCCCTAACTCTACTGCCGCCACCGAACCGATGCTACAGGATATTTTGGCTGCGGGAACTCGCTGGGTAACGATTTTTGGCAAATCTTGGGATTTACATGTGACAACCGGACTCAAGACGACATTAGAAGAAAATTTGGCGATGATTCGCGACACTATTGAGTACCTCCGTTCTCAAGGTCGTCGCATTATCTACGATGCCGAACATTGGTTTGATGGCTATAAGCACAATCGAGATTATGCTTTACAGACATTAGAGGCTGCGATCGCCTCTGGTGCGGAATGGCTAGTCCTCTGTGATACCAATGGTGGCACTTTACCCCACGAAATTAGCCAAATTGTTCAAGATGTCATTAGTCATTTGTCATTGGTCACTTGTCAAGAAGCAATAACTGAGGACATAGACGCGCTAGCGGCTTCAATAATTCCTCAAATTGGAATTCATACTCATAACGATTCGGAAATGGCGGTTGCTAACGCAATAGCCGCCGTGATGGCAGGGGCAAAGATGGTACAGGGCACAATTAATGGTTACGGTGAACGTTGCGGTAATGCTAACCTCTGTTCGTTAATTCCCAATTTACAACTGAAGGCGGGTTACAGTTGTATCACAGAAGACCAGCTCACACAACTTACAGAAGCCAGTCGTTTTGTGAGTGAGGTAGTCAACCTTGCGCCAGATGAACACGCTCCCTTTGTGGGACGTTCGGCTTTTGCCCACAAGGGCGGTATTCATGTATCAGCGGTGGAACGTAATCCCCTGACTTACGAACACATTCAGCCGGAACAAGTCGGGAATCGTCGCCGCATTGTGATTTCGGAACAGTCTGGACTGAGCAATGTTTTAGCCAAAGCCCGCAGTTTTGGGATTGAATTGGATCAACAAAAGGCAGAGGCTAGAGAAATTCTCCAGCGCCTCAAAGATTTGGAGAGTGAAGGATTTCAATTTGAAGCCGCAGAGGCGAGTTTTGTGCTATTGATGCACGAAGCTTTGGGAGGTCGCCAAAAGTTTTTTGAAGTCAAAGGTTTTCAAGTCCACTGCGACTTGATTGAGGGGAAAGAAACTAGCAATGCCCTAGCTACAGTTAAAGTCGCTGTTGACGGGAAAAATATCTTGGAGGCGGCGGAAGGTAACGGGCCCGTTGCAGCTTTGGATGCAGCTTTACGCAAGGCTTTGGTGAACTTTTATCCCCAAATTGCAACCTTTGATTTGACAGATTACAAAGTACGAATTCTCAACGGACATACGGGCACTGCGGCGAAAACCCGTGTGTTGGTAGAATCAGGCAATGGTCGTCAACGCTGGACGACGGTAGGGGTTTCTACCAATATTTTGGCGGCTTCCTATCAAGCGGTGGTGGAGGGTTTAGAATACGGTTTGTTGTTACATTCCCAAGCAGAAGCAGTCGTGAAAGCTTCTAGTTGACAAAAGGGATATGTAGTGTAACTACGGTTGGGGGAAAGGGGAAAGGGAAAAGGGAAAGGGGGAGAAAAATCTTTAACCCAAACCCACTAAACCTTTTCCCTAAAGGTAATTCTGAGTTCAAAATATTTATCCGAACTGTATTGTATGTAGTCTAGGGAAAGTTTGCATTTTTGGATGAAAAGGGGAAGCGATCGCCAAAGTGCGATCGCTTCTTACCATATATTAAAAATTTTTCTGCTTATATAGCAAAAAAGCCGTTGTAAATAGAAGCTCTACCAATTGCGCCATCCACCTTTGGGTGCAACTTCATTATTAGTAGACTTCAGTCCGTGACTGTGCAACAGAGTTTGATATTCGGTGCTGCTGGCCCAACGGTCAATTTCTCGCGCCCGCAGTACTGGCACTGGATGGGTTAATTGGGCTGTACGGGCAGCTTTGACCATTTCACCCAGTTCTGTCTTGCTAATATCATCGTAAGCGCGGGCTTGGGCAACAAAGGCATCGAGATTCAGTTGGGGCGCTAAGGTGGGAGAACCACCAGCCAACTTCATCAACACCGACATGACAACTTTCGGGTCTTGGGTTGCTAGTAATGCGGCGCGATCGCAGGTAAACTCAGCACAACGTACCCATTCCAAAAGTTGCGCCTGTATGGCTTGAGCAACAAAAGTACCGACATTGGGGACAATCGCCGCAGCTAATATTAATAAGTTTACAGGAGTCAAGTAAACGCTATGGTCACACTTGAGATGTCCCAGCTCGTGGGCGATTACTGCCTGTATTTCCTCTGGTGTGAGAATATCAATCAGGGAAGTGTGTAGCACCACAAAAGGCTGCTTACCCCGCACAGCAAAAGTATAGGCGTTGGGAGCCGGATGTTGCCGGACGTACAACTGGGGAGGCTCTATATCCAGGATTTTACAGGCATCTAACAACAGCTTGTATAAATCGGGTAGTTGCTTTTCACCCACCAAAATGCTAGAGGCAATATTTTCCACATAAAAAACCTGCTCTGCCATTGGCCTGAGCCAATTTCGCACCAACATATCTATGCCTGGTATCTGCTTGAGCGTTTTGGTAGCTTCCAGGTCTAATGGATGACGAAATGAGTCAGCTTTTAAACCAATCAGCGGGGTTTTGAAGAAAGACATAGTGCAACAAGCTATAAAAAAATACAACTATGGAATCTGGCTGGATAGATAAACAGCCTCCCACAGTTAGTATAACGATTTCATTAAGGGGAGCAGTATTTTTAGTTTCTCGCGATCGCAAACTCTAAAAACTTATACATCGTTGAAAAAACTAAACATGAGGCCAGATTTAGTGACACGATCAAAGGTGATCATGTTTTTATGTTGTCACTATGAAAATATTGGTACTGAATGCCGGATCGAGTAGCCAAAAGAGTTGTCTGTATGAAATTGCAGATGAAACTCTGCCTACCCAAGCACCCCAACCCCTTTGGGAAGGGAAAATCAACTGGACTCAAGATCGAAGTGTGGCAGAAATTGAGGTGAAAACTGCAACAGGTGAAACGCTGCAAAAATCAATCTCTGGTGATTCCCCAGAGGCGCACCTCACCTATATGCTCAATACACTTAATCGTGATGCTACCAAGGTAATCGATCAGTTATCAGAAATCGATGTAGTGGGGCATCGGATAGTACATGGTGGAGAGGATTATCGAGATAGCGTGGTAATTACGGAGGATGTCAAAAAGGCGATCGCCGATCTGTCTAACCTTGCCCCAGCGCATAATCCGGTGGGTTTGGAAGGCATAGAAGCAATTGAACAAATCTTAGGAAATGTCACCCAAGTAGCAGCCTTTGATACCGGATTTCATGGTACTTTACCCGATGCAGCAGCAATCTATCCCGGCCCATATCAGTGGGTAGAGCAAGGTATTCGTCGCTATGGGTTTCATGGTATTAGTCACCAATACTGTTCTCAACGTGCTGTCCAAATTCTCGGTCGAGATGTTGCATCTGAGCGGTTAATTATCTGTCATCTGGGCAATGGTTGCTCTTTAGCGGCGATTAAAAACGGTCGCAGTATTGATACTACTATGGGATTCACGCCCGTAGAAGGATTGATGATGGGTAGTCGCTCTGGTTCAGTCGATCCGGGGATTCTGATTTACCTGTTGCGGCACTGCAATTACTCTGTAGAAAAGTTGGATGAGTTATTAAATAAAGCTTCTGGGTTAAAGGGAATTTCGGGTGTATCTAGCGATATGCGTGAAGTGAGAGAAGCCATCGCTCAAGGTAATTCCCGCGCTCAACTAGCATGGGATATCTACGTGCATCGCTTGCGTTCTGGTATTGGCGCAATGCTTGCTAGTTTGGGCGGATTAGATGCTTTAGTATTCACCGCTGGCGTGGGTGAAAACTCTCCACAAATTCGCCAAGCCACCTGTGAAGCCTTTGGATTTATCGGACTGAAAATAGACCTTGAGAAAAATCAACAGCAGCCAGTCGATAAAGATATTGCCACACCTGACTCAACGGTGAGAGTATTAGTGATACATACTCAAGAAGATTGGGCGATCGCCGGACAATGTTGGCAGTTGTTGAAACATAATTAGAAAGTCTAATTGAATTTGGGTAAGATTGTTTGAATATTTCAGCTACCCTAATCTTTTTCTTAAAACAGTCTTTCACAAGAAAATACTTTTTTCAATGCCTCACACCCAGTTTTCAAGCTAGTAACCAACGCATAAAGACTTTACCAATTTGCCCTACTATAAAACTAAAAACCCATTGTAATAACGGCCCAGTTAGTGACAAAAGTAGCAAAAATAAGAAATTAGTGGGAGTAAAAATAAAAATACTAGAAGTGACACAACTTAGTCCCCATGCCAGCCAATTTCGATATTGATAACTAATATAAGTCCATCTTGGAAGCTGATTAACCAGCCAATAGCGAATAGTAGCAAATACAACAGATGTTACTAATCCAGCAAGTATTGATAATGAAAATGCTAAGTTTAATCTCCATACAAAAAAAGTAGCAGGGAATAACGAAGCTAGTTCCCAAGAGAATAAATTTAATTTAGTCCGAAGACAGCTTAGTATTTGTTCAATAAGCCAATAATGCAAATAAACAATATTTAAGCACTCAGGATTTTTGATAAAATCACTCTTGATTTTGTGAATTATGTCACCATAAAATAAAATATTACTTTGTAAAACAATATCTTGTTCTTTCCAGAGATATAAATCTGATGTATCTTCTCTATAATAAGAATTAAAAGTAATTCCATACTGTAGCGTTGATTTTTTTTGTAATGATTTATTCCAGAATAATTTGATAAAACTTATTATAAAAGTATCATCAAATATTTTAAAGTTTTTTTTAGTAATTACTAATTTCTGGTATGGCGTAGTATTCTTATTAACGCAAATCTGCTCGCTAAAACAGTTGTAGTACCAAATATAAGCTAGTAATTTTGACGGAATGTATAAAGAGCAGCCTATTTCTCGTGCTTCTTCAATTTGTTTTAAAATGGTCTTATTTAGATAAAAAGTATACTGTCCTGGCTCAACCTTAATTTCAAGTTCAATAGGAGTGCCTTGAGGGATTTGTACAAAAAAAGATAGTTGAACATCAGCTTCACTATCAGTGTATGTTTTATCAGCTTTCATTGTCGGGATAATTTCGCGATATTTTGTACAATACCAATCAGAAAGTCTAGTGTTCCACGCCACTGTTTCTCTCCAGCAACTACCCCTTCATTATGTATTTTTAGGATTAAATCTCTATCACCTTCAGGTAATTGAAATAGCTTTTTATGGTAACGGCTGATAATATCTCCATCTAGCTGCATAACAGTTTGAGCATAAATAATATCAATATCTACGCTGGTAATATTGCCACTATTAAGTGCAGCTTTAAGCTCAGACATTTTCCGCAGTGTACGAATAAATTTATCATTATTCAAAAGTTCTTCAATCTCTTGCCACCTTTGCTGCAATTTTTTGTGATTATCTTCTTCACCCGCAAAAGGTGTTGGAGCAGGCAATATTGGTCGAGCTAACTTTATGTATACCTCGTCAGTTGGAACAATATTTGCTTTATGTTCCACCTGATATTTAAGACGATCCTGATATTGTATTATCCTGGAGTCTGGCTCACTAGTCTCAGTACTTTGTTCAAGAAGAATGTAAAAATATTCTCTTTCAAGTTGCGAAAATAGACTTGTATAACGCTTGCGTAGCTCTTGAGCTTGAGTTTTTTCTGGTTCTGGTAAATCGTCTGGATTTGGAATTCCTTTGCTATCAAAGTAGTCTTTGTCATTTATTGAATAAATCTCTTCATACGCTTGCCAAGCATTAAACTTTGCGCCAGTAATTTGATCCACAACCATTGTATTGACTTCTAAAGCTGTAATATCATCAACTAATCCATGTACAGATGAGACTACTTTTTCTAGCAAATCTTTGGCTTGTTCTTGAATTTTATTAGGCATAGTCATAATTTCCTTGATTTATTTAAAGCAAATTAACCTACAGGTTAGGATAACCTCATATCCTGTAGGTATTTTTTGGTTAATATCAATTAATAAATATCAACTACTGGGGACGGGATAGCGATTGTTGTGAAGTTTTACGAGATTTCATAATTTCTATAAAAAATCCATACAACTTCTGCAAACTTTCTATATTTTTTTGCATAATCTCCCGACTTTCTTTGATTTGAGTTAGATGAAATTCACGAAGTTCTGTATATGGCCCGCTACCAACAAATTGGCTACCAACTTCATTAGTTATATCACCATCAATTAAATTTATTATGGTGTGCATTCGATTACCTGCTTGAGGAATTTGCTGCCCTTGTGGTTGTTCTAACTGAGTAGATGAGTCTGGAACCCAAGTAGTAATTTCTAGCTCTACAACTTCCACTATTGCTGTTTGAATAGCATCAATAATTTCATCAATGTTGAATCTTTCTCCCTGACTGTTCAGCTTCTTAACTTTTCTTTTAAATTCACTACTTGGTTTGCTAAATTGACTATTATTTTCCATGTTTTCGATGTCTTGACTATGAATTTTTGTGTTTTCGTTAAGAGTATCATTAACCATGAAATTTAGAGGTTACAGATAGATTCAAATATAAACAAAATACAATCTTATGTTATGTCAAATTTTGGAAGGCTTTTACTACAAAAAAGTAACTAAAGTCAAAACAACTTAATATTTTTTTAATAAATTTTTACTAAAAAAAAGTTATGATTTCCAAGAGCCAAATTTATCTTAGAAAAAGAATAATACCATTTTAGATTTTCGAGGTACTGCATTGCAGTGAATCCAGCACTGCGGCAGGGGTTTTCCCGTTGTTCTAAGTGGCGTGATTCTGAAATAATTATTTAATTAGCTTTTAGGTGTTTCGTTCCATTAGCTATAAATTAGATATTGGTATATATAAAAAATTACTGTAATTTATCTCAAAACAAAGATAATATCAAAGTATAAATAAACACTAAATACTTCAATCAGTTTATTTGAGTAAACTTTTTTATCTTACTTAGCAAAGCATAGTCTCATAAATATGGCTGACTTTTTTTATACCACTTGTATACAATGATCTGACTATGATGATAAAGAAAGACAAGAAAAATATGTTGTTATCTCGTCAAGCTTTTGCTACACCTTTTGTAATTTGCCTGTGTATTGTAGGAGTTGGCTTGATTCAATTCCCCCAATTGCAAAAACTAATAAATAGAAAACAATCTGCCTCTTTAGAAACTCTAAAAAAAGAAATAAAAGCTGAAAATATTCGTCTGAATTTCCTCGAAAAAACGCCTAGTTTTGGTTATGATAATTTGATCGCAGATTTGGTATATCTCAATTTTCTCCAATATTTTGGAGATGATGAAATTCGGGATAAAACAGGCTACAGTTTAAGTCCAGAATATTTTGAAGTTATTCTAGAACGCGATCCACGATTTTTAGCAGCGTATCGCAGTCTTTCGATCAGTACTTCATTATATGCTGGTATGCCGGAACGTGCGATCGCAATGTCAGAGAAAGGCTTAAAATCACTATCTCCCTCAGTTCCCGAAAAGTCTTATTATATATGGCGTTTTAAAGGAGTTGATGAGTTATTATTTTTAGGTGACGCTCAAGCTGCCCAACAGTCTTTTGCAACAGCGGCAAACTGGGCAAGTAAATTTTCAGATGCAGAGAGTCAGCTTATAGCTAATACTTCCCAAAGAACTGCTGAATTTTTGAGTCGAAACCCTAACAGTAAATATGCTCAAATTTCTACATGGTCAATGGTTTTAAATAATCGTGCTGATGAAAGAACTCAAAAACGCGCAATTAAGGAAATCGAAGCCTTGGGAGGAAAAATAGTTACAACTCCTGAAGGTACTAATAAAATTATATTTCCCCCAAAGGATTAAAATAATTCGTAATTCGTAATACTTCGGCTACGCTCAGTACAAGTTCGTAATTCGTAATTCGTAATTTTTATAAGCAATACTAATGTCAATACAATTAGCAGAATCTGAATTTCAAATATTAGGATGTTTTCCTGTTATTTCCCAGTTGCGCCCTTACCTTGAGCAGGATAATTTTGTAGAACAAGTTCGATATCAAATGAAAGAAGGATATCAACTTGCATTCTTGGAGGTAGAAAAGCAAGCTGTAGCAGTGGCTGGATTTCGCATTTCTAATTGTTTAGCATCGGGGAAGTTTTTATACATTGATGATTTAGTTGTTGATGAGTTGAAACGGTCACACAGCTACGGTCAACAATTATTTCATTGGCTAATTGAATATGCCAGAAATCATGAGTGTAAACACCTGAGTCTGGATTCTGGTGTTCAGCGATTTGCAGCTCACAGGTTTTATCTTATGCAGCGAATGAGCATTACAAGTCATCACTTTTCAATGGAGTTGTAGCAATAAGCTATTTGGTTGTGACAAATAATATTTTTTGGTATAACGGTAAATTAATTCACTCTCAAACCCTAGAATTAAACATTAACGATCCGGGTTTACTTTATGGGGCAACTGTTTTTACAACATTGCGGATTTATCATGACTCCCTAGATAGTAATTTAACTAATTGGGAAGCACACTGCGATCGCTTACTCTTCTCACTACAAACTTTTGGGTGGCAGCAACCCAATTGGAACCGTCTGCGTCAAGGCGCTCAAATTCTTCTCCCACACTTCCCTGTTCTCAGAATTACCCTCTTTCCTGATGGACGAGAGTGGATAACTGGCAGATTCTTACCACAAAATTTGACAAAAAAACAAAAGAATGGTGTTTTGTGCGCTGTTGCCAGTCCTGAATTTTCTCGCTCGCTCCCCTCTCATAAAACTGGAAACTATTTGAGTGCTTGGTTGGCAAAAACTAGCTCAGATGCTCAAGAAGCAATATTAGTCGATGCTCAAGGAAATTGGCTAGAAACCAGTACAGGCAACCTTTGGGGATGGTGCGATCGCAATTGGTACACACCACCAATAAAGGCCGGAATTTTGCCGGGAATTGGGCGATCGCAACTTGTAAACTGGTTGCAAAACCACCATCAGCCAGTGCGAGAAGAAACTTGGAGCGTCGGGTTAGTCCAGAGATTTGAAGCGATCGCCTACACTAATAGTGTGGTAGAGATTATTCCCATTCATACCGTTAATCAGCCTTCAGGGTCGCTACAATATAATCCCCACCATCATAGTTTTCAGCTAATAAGGGAGCTTTTTTTAGCATGACAACCACGCCAAATTTGTTATATCTTAAGATAAGTTAACATAATTCTTAATAATCACCTTTCCGAGCAGAGAAGCTAGGCGATTGCGCGAAAAATACCGGAGGATAGACCTTAGTGAATAAAAGATGGAGAAATGCAGGGCTGTACGCGCTGCTGTTTATTGTCGTAATTGCGCTGGGAACAGCATTTTTTGACAAACAACCCCAAAGCAGAGAGACATGGCGATACAGTCGCTTCATTCAAGAAGTTCAGCAAGGCAGAGTAGAAAAAGTCAGTTTGAGTGCAGACCGCTCTACAGCACTGGTTACACCCAAATATGACCCAGCTAAACGGATTGTTACCTTAGTCAATGATCCAGATTTGATTAATACTCTGACTTCTAAAGGCGTTGATATTTCTGTATTGCCCCAAACCGACGAAGGATTTTGGTTTAAGGCACTGAGCAGCTTATTTTTCCCTGTATTGCTTTTGGTTGGCTTATTCTTCTTACTACGTCGCGCTCAAATGGGCTCAGGCAGCCAAGCGATGAACTTTGGCAAATCTAAAGCCAGAGTGCAAATGGAACCACAAACTCAGGTAACATTTGGCGATGTTGCTGGTATTGACCAAGCCAAGTTGGAATTAAACGAAGTCGTAGACTTCCTAAAAAACGCCGATCGCTTTACCGCCGTTGGTGCAAAAATTCCTAAAGGTGTGTTGTTAGTTGGCCCTCCTGGTACAGGTAAAACCCTCCTAGCTCGTGCTGTAGCAGGTGAAGCAGGTGTCCCCTTCTTCTCAATCTCCGGTTCAGAATTTGTGGAAATGTTCGTAGGTGTGGGTGCATCTCGCGTCCGCGATTTATTTGAACAAGCTAAGACCAATGCTCCTTGTATCGTCTTCATTGATGAAATTGATGCCGTAGGTCGTCAACGGGGTGCAGGTTTAGGTGGTGGTAACGATGAGCGGGAACAAACCCTCAACCAGTTGCTCACCGAAATGGATGGTTTTGAAGGTAACACTGGCATTATCATTATTGCCGCTACCAACCGTCCTGATGTTTTAGATGCAGCCTTGTTGCGTCCTGGTCGCTTTGACCGTCAAGTTGTGGTAGACCGTCCCGATTATGCCGGACGCAGCGAAATCCTCAAGGTACATGCTCGTGGCAAAACCTTGGCGAAAGATGTGGACTTGGATAAAATCGCCCGTCGTACCCCTGGATTTACTGGCGCAGATTTATCCAACCTTTTGAATGAAGCCGCAATTCTGGCAGCACGCCGGAATTTGACTGAAATTTCAATGGATGAAATCAACGACGCAATCGACCGCGTATTAGCTGGGCCAGAGAAGAAAGACCGAGTAATGAGCGAAAAGCGCAAAACCTTGGTAGCTTATCACGAAGCTGGTCACGCTTTAGTTGGTGCTTTGATGCCCGACTATGACCCAGTACAAAAAATTAGCATCATCCCTCGCGGTCGCGCAGGTGGTTTAACTTGGTTTACCCCCAGTGAAGACCGGATGGACACTGGTTTGTACAGCCGCGCTTATTTAGAAAATCAGATGGCTGTAGCTTTGGGTGGTCGGATTGCTGAAGAATTAATCTTTGGTGAAGAAGAAGTTACCACGGGTGCTTCTAATGACCTCCAACAAGTAGCGCGTGTTGCTCGTCAAATGATTACCCGATTTGGGATGAGCGATCGCTTAGGCCCTGTTGCTCTTGGTCGTCAACAAGGTAACATGTTCCTCGGACGCGATATCATGTCAGAGCGTGATTTTTCTGAAGAAACCGCTGCTGCTATTGATGAAGAAGTCCGTAAACTTGTAGATGTAGCCTATACACGCGCTAAAGAAGTATTGGTGCGTAACCGCCACATTTTAGATGAGATAGCGCAAATGCTTGTTGATAAAGAAACAGTAGATGCTGAAGAGTTGCAAGAAATTCTATCGAATAACGATGTGACAACTGCTGCGTTTGCCTAATTCAATGAGGAGTTAGGAGTTAAGAACAATTCGTAACTTTTAAAATTTGGGGTAATTCTGGGATTTTCCAGAGTTACCCCAATTCTTTTATTTCTTGGCAAAAGCCCGGCCATGAAGACCGGGCTTTTAATCCGTAATGGGGTTATATTCCCCGGAGGTTCGTTATAGAGTTTCAGTATAAATCGCTAGTCTGATGATAAAGACTACCACATGAGCATAATCAGTTCCGGAAAATTAGAAAATTTTTTTTAGATACACCAAAATCAAATTACTAACGTCGGCAAAATTTGCCCAAATCCTGGCATAGTGGTTACGCGAACTTGGTATATATGCTGATTCTCTTCCGTAAGAACTCGAAATCACGGTAACTCGGAGATTTTACGAATTACCTTGATTGCGATCGCTGCAAAATAGTTTATGCATTCTGTCGCGCACCCTTCATGACATCAAATAGATGACTTTCTAAATCTCGATCGGACTAGCGCCAAAAGTGACTGGATACTAATCAGTTGGTTAACTTACACTCTGGATGTCGGTTTCAAAAATAGCCACGCCACAAAGAATGTAGCCGCCGTAAATAGTTGTGTCAAATCTAAAGCAGATAGATAGCCATCTGCAAATGAAGCAATACTGCGATCGGTAATGCCAAATACCCAGGATGACAGGCCAAATAGCCAAATCCCATTCTTGAGATTTCCGACGAATTCTTTAGAGTCCGATCGTTTTTGATCTTTCATAATCTTCTGTTCCGTTGGTGAAGAATCTGGTGATTGATGCTAAATACCTGCCATTAGGAATTTTTTCGGATTCCTGACGCTGAATTTACATTTACTATCTATTAACAATATTAATAAATATTTCACCTACTTGACATCCCTACCCAAAGGTACATCTCCTAATGATGACATTCCTCTTTTGGTTCTGTTACCTCCGATAGACGGCAATAGGTTGAGTTCTCAGCTTTACAGCGTCAGGTTTGAATACTGAAATCACATGATTTTTAAATAACCATATAAATATTTATTTATGCTTTGCATAAAATGCTTCATAGGATAGATGCGTTACCAAAATATCTTTATACTTCAATGTGTAAAGACTTTGTAGGGGCGCATAGTTAGCTGTGCGCCCCTACAAGGAAATAAAATACTTATTTTGGAGTAAATTAATCCCTTTAGCCTACTCAGCACTGGCTCAACGTACCGCTATTTATATACCAATACGCTTGGGTTAAGAAGAATAGTAGGTTGGGTTGAGCAACAGCGAAACCGAACAAAGCCTTAATAATGTTGGGTTTCGTTCCTCAACCCAACCTACGCCAGTTTTAGTTTTTAGCCTTAACCCAAGCGTATTGATTTATATACAGCACTCTTCATCTCACCAACTGCGCGGCGGAATTAAAAAATTGACGATACAACCCCTTTGTGACTAAAACTGTTGTCAACAAGTTAGCAAAAGCAACCATAAACATAATCAAAATTTCGTAGGATACAGCATCTAGAGGTTTGACACCAGCTAATAACTGTCCGGTAGTAATTCCTGGTATTGCGACCATACCTATGAGTATCATTTGATTGAGAGTAGGAATCAATCCGGCTTTGATGGCGTCTTTGCGATACTGGCTAACAGCTTGCTCTGGAGTTGCACCTAAGCTTAAATGGGTTTCTATTTCGAGATGGCTGGAATTAATGGTGCTGACAAGACGATCGCCTGCGATCGCAGCTGCATTGGTAGCATTACCTAAGACTATCCCTGCTAGGGGAATTATATATTGTGGTTCGTACCATCTTTCTGGTTGAACGATTAAGAAGCTGATGTAAAACACTGTCACGGCGGTACTAATTAAAATTGCACCCCACACCAAAGGCAACACATGAGGAATTTTTTGGCTGATGCGATTTCGTGCGACAATCGCCGTAATTGTCAGCATTATTGCTAATAGCGCCAAAACTGCCCAAGCATTGTCTAAAGCTAAGATGAAATCTAAAATGTATCCCAATACAAGAAGTTGTAAGATGGTTCTCCCAGTAGCAAGGGCTAAGTTCAACTCTAATCCTAATTTTTCCCAGGCAGATAAACCAATGGCGATCGCCATCAATCCCACGCCAATAGCTAAATCCACGAAATCCAGCTCGATCAGATCCTGCATGGGTTTTCTATCTCCTAGTATTTTCTTCTCAAAGCAGCACACACTCCTGGAACTTTGACCAGATGTGTTGGATCTTGGTTGATATATATCACTTTCATCAATTCAAAATGGTACGACCTTAACATGGCAAACACCTAGTATGCCTACTATCTGTAAATTAAATGTGCGGTGATTTGCCGCACCACAATTTAAGTAAAAACCCTAATAGATGCGTATCTTGGGCGATAGTCTTTTAGTAGCTCCTCTTTGATTAATAATTCAATCAGCAAAAATTGACTGTCGAAGTGCATCCTTTGTATCTCCCGATAAAATGAGAACTCATGATCCAAAGTGTAAATCCCATCCCTGCCTTTGATATCAAGCAGCAATACACCACCATCGAAGCAGAAGTAAGTGCAGCCGTATTAGAGGTTTTGGCTTCCGGCCGCTATATTGGCGGCCCCTTAGTCGAAGGCTTTGAACAACAGTTTGCCGCTTATAATACTGTCACTGAATGTGTGGCTTGTAATTCTGGTACTGATGCGCTCTACTTAGCGTTACGAGTTTTGGAAATTGGTGCAGGCGATGAAGTGATTACAACGCCTTTTACCTTTATTGCGACATCTGAAGTAATTAGCGCCGTCGGTGCAAAGCCTGTTTTCGTTGATATTGACGCGACTACGTTTAATTTAGATGTGGAGCAAGTCGCAGCGGCGATTACACCTAAAACTAAAGCGATTATCCCGGTTCACCTATTTGGGCAACCTGTGGATATGACATCATTAATGGCGATCGCTCAGTCTCACAATTTGTCAATTATTGAAGATTGCGCTCAGTCTACAGGAGCGATTTGGGCTGGTGAAAAAGTCGGAAGTATTGGACATATTGGTTGCTTTAGTTTCTACCCTACCAAAAATCTTGGTGGTTGCGGCGATGGTGGAGCAATAACAACTAACGATCCAGCGATCGCCACGAAACTGCGAATACTACGAGATCATGGTAGTAAGATTCGATATTTACACGAGGAAATCGGTGTAAATAGCCGCTTAGATGCTCTCCAAGCAGCTATTTTGCAGATTAAGCTACGTTATTTAGATATTTGGAACGATCGCCGCCGAGATATCGCCAACTATTACTATCAGTTCCTCAGTCAAGTTCCGGGGATTGTTCCACCCCAAGAATTACCTGGGGGTATTGGGGTATGGAATCAATACACTATTCGTATATCTGGCGAAGGGCGCAATGGTTCTAGTGCCAAATACCGAGATTGGGTGCGTAGTCAATTGCAAGAACAGGGCGTGAGTTCAATGATTTACTACCCCCACCCTTTACATTTGCAGCCAGTTTATCAAAGTCTGGGCTATGAAATTGGGGACTTACCAATAGCAGAGCAAGCTTGCCATGAGGTTATATCCTTGCCTATGTTCCCAGAACTGACACAACAGCAGCAAGATCAGGTGATTTATGCGTTGAAAGAAGTTATGAGTTAGAAGTTAGAAGTTAGGAGTTGGAAGTTAAGAGTTAGAAGTTTGGAGTTAGGAGTTTGGAATAAATAAGTTTCTTCAACTCATCACTCATAACTCATAACTCATAACTCATTACTCATTACTCATCACTCCTAACTCATAACTCTTAACTCCTTACTACATTTGCAGTCGCTAAGGCTTCTACTAGTCCACGCACGGCGGCAATCATTGCGACTTCACTATTGAGTTGGTTGATGGCAGAACCAACACCAACGCCAGCAGCGCCAGCCGCGATCGCTAATGGTGCGGTAACGTTAGAAATGCCGGAAGCACATAATACTGGTACTGACACCACACGGGAAATCTCAAAAGCTGCTGCCAAGGTGGGAGCAGCTTTTTCAATTAATCCTAGAGTTCCGGGGTGAACTGGGTTACTGCTAGTACCGCCTTCGGTTTGGATAATGTCCGCTCCAGCTTTCACCAGTTCTTCTGCTAGCTGTACCTGTTGATCTAGTTCCAGGATGTGAGGAACGGTTACAGATAAGGTAATTTCTGGAAGGAGAGCGCGGGTTTGCTGAGTCAGCGCTAGCACTTCTGGAGCCTCAAAGCGCCGTCCTTGAGCATAGAAGGAATCGAAATTACCGATTTCAATTAAATCAGCACCAGCTGCGACAGCTTGCACGAATTTCTCTGGCTCTACTGCTGATACACAAATAGGTAAACTTGTCAAACTTTTAGCTAGCTGGACTAAAGCTGGATCGGCGGCAATATCGACAAAAGTAGCACCGCCAAATTCAGCAGCTTTGACAGTAGCAGCGACACTAGCGGCGTCGAAGTTATTTAAACCGCTAATCACTTTGAGAACGCGGCGGTTAGTAAATGCACGTTGGAGTGTGGAATGCATCGTCATAATTTGGCTTTTGAAGCTACGAAAATTAGGTATATTCTACCGTTCCTCAGTTGATTGGGGACTAAATCACTATGGTAGTTGCCAAATATTGATAATTTTATCCTTACCACCGATCAAAGTTTTGCCATCTGTACTGAAAGCGATCGCATCAACTTCTAATTCCATCCATATTAATTATGGAGACAACAGACCTCTCTAGGTGCGATCGCCCCATGAATTCCCGTGACTTTTTACGGAATGTGGAAAGGGGAGATTGGTTTTACTAAATGAATTTTCCTAATTATTTTGCGCGTTTTCGGCCAAACTTTATTTTCTACGACTATGACTTCAGATACCAAACCCATTTTTGATACCCTGGCTGAAGAAGGGTCTGCCATCGACTGGAGACGACTGCTGACCGAAATCCTGAACGCTTTCGACTGCTCTACAGGTAGCATCCATACCCTAGATAAAGACAGCCAGTTATTGCACGTAAAGGCTTACCAAGGCATTCCAGAATTGCTTTTGCCTAAAATGACAATAATTTCTATTGGTAAAGGAATGGCCGGTGTCGCCGCTGAACGCAAGCAACCTGTACAGATTTGCAACCTGCAAACCGACGAATCAGGAGTGGCCAGACCCTCAGCAAAAGAAACGAAGGTAGAAGGTTCCATCGCAGTACCGCTGATGCTGAATGGCCAATTGCATGGTACTTTAGGCATTGCCAAGCCGATTCCCTACGAATTTACTGCCGAAGAACAAGAAACACTGACGCAGATTGGAGAGGCTATTAGCCGAAAAATCGTCAGTTAAAATCAAATACTATTACTATTTTTCAAAATACTCCATTGCTGTTTGTAATTTCTTAACTTGCCTGGGTGCTTGCATTTCGTTAAAGAGTGCGACCGCTTGTACAAAACTTTCTCTACTTTGCTCAATTTCACCCATTTTTTTATGAGTCAATGCCAACAGATAATAAGCCTCAGCTAAGTCTGATTTTGCACCGATTTTATCCAGAATTTCTATTGCTTCTGAATGATGAAAAGTTGCTCTGGTAAATTCTCCCTGTTCTCGAAAAAGTCCAGCTAGAGAACTTATAGCTTTAGCTTTGATTTGGGTAAAGTTGTTTTCTTCAGCATGAAATATTTCGCTTTGCCTCAAAATCCTTAAAATATTTTTTGTTGGTGCTATTCGGCATTGCGATCGCTTACGTTTTATCAAGTGGTTTGGGCATCTTACAAATCATACCCATACTGCTGTACCTTTTACAACAGTTTTTGCTTCCACTGGGAATTATCCTGTTGTGTTTAATTACAATAGCCGTCATTTTTGAATCCCTGCGTTAAAAATTGGGGGAGTGGTAAGTTAGGAGTTAAGAGTTAGGAGTTAAGAGTTAAGAATAGAATTGCTTCTCTTGTCTCCCTCATTCCCCTTTTCTCCCCCATCTCCTTAATCTCCATCACTTTCCCCTAGCACCTAAAAACTTCAACTGGTGGTATAAACAGCTAATCTGCACTAAATCCACACCTACTGCTTGGGCTTTTCGTAATGGGTTGCCGAAAATTGCTTCTACTTCCAAGGGACGATGTTCGTCGTAGTCAATTTTCATGCTGGGGCGGTAGGGCGTCATTTTGACAGTATAATCGAGCATTGTTTGAATGAAGCGATCGCTAATAATCCGCCCATAACTTTTCGCCCCCGCCGCTACTTCATACATCAACTGTTCAACTAACTTGCGGGTGTACTCATACGCCATTAATTCATCTGTTCTAGCGTTGAGAATCACAGAAAGCCCATTGTACGGGATATTCCAAACCAACTTTTTCCAACGTGCTAGTAGTAAATCTTCAGCTAATTCAATTGAGATACCAGCGCTTTCAAAGTCATCAGCAATTTGCTGCATCCTCTCAGTTATCCCACTAGGCTGATAGTTAGGGGTATATTCACTGAAAGTTATATGCCCATAGTCTAAGTGGTGTATATGCCCTAGGCCCACTTTGTTAGAACATAAAAAGCACAATCCACCGATAACCGTTACATTACCAACAATTTCAGCGACTTCTTCTTCTACACCAAGTCCATTCTGTAATACCAACACCACCCCATTATCTTTAACTACAGGTGGCAACATCTTTGGTAGTAAATGGTTTTGCGTCGTCTTCAGTGCCACCACTACCACATCGCATTGTGGCATTTTTTCTACGTCGTTGTAGGCGTGGACTTCAGGAAGGGTAAAGTCAGCGTCTTTGGAATCTACTACTAAACCATATTTCTTTACCTGTTCGTAATCACTCTTGAGCAAAAAGTGGACATCCAACCCAGCTTTTTGCAGTCTGGCGCCATAGAACCCACCTAATGCTCCAGTTCCCAGAATGGCATACGTGCGATCGGACATTTCTTTTATAACGGAATTTTCCTAGAAACATCATAAGGTGATGTCTGGCAGGAGTAAGCATTTAGGTGTAGTTTATTCAACGCCTGATTTTAAATTTATTTTGTTTAATAAAACTTAAAAGAGGTTTATTATCCTTTAAAATCTTTTGCAGAGATTTAGGTAAGATATATGGCTGATATTGTTGATATTGCAGTTACGGCTGAGTCGTTTAAAACACTGGTGGCAGCTGTACAAGCTGCTGGTTTAGTAGAAACATTAAAAAGTCCTGGCCCGTTCACTGTCTTTGCACCAAATGACGATGCTTTTGCCAAGTTACCAGCGGGAACTATCCAAACTTTGTTACAAAACATTCCCCAGTTAACGCGGATTCTAAAGTATCATGTCGTTTCGGGAAAGCTGCTAAAGGCTGATTTGGCACAACTCGGTACGGTTAATTCTGTGGAAGGTTCACCCATTAAAATTCATTCTTCTGATGGTTTTGAAGTTAAAAATGCCACAGTTTTAGCAGCAGATATCGAAGCTGATAATGGTGTGGTACACGTTATCGATACGGTAATTTTACCGGGTTAATTTAGCTAGGGTGGGTGTTTTCCACCCTACTTATCCAAAATCTTTATAATTAACTAACTATTGGTAGTATCAAAAGGCAACTCAATAGTTTAAATTATGTTATATTTGCAATGTGATTACTCACTTACACCTTAATATATATTTCGTTATTTTAAATACAATAAACTAAATTCTTAAAAAGTTAACATCTATCCCAACAAAATTAATGCTCGATTTTAACACCTTAGCTGAATTTTCTCGTGGCAACTGCATAGGTATCTGTGCATTTCTCGTACCAGCGAACTTACTTGTCACAATTTTAACGATGAGCCTGGTAGCGTTACGTCGCCCATCATATCAAGTGTGGCAATCTGCTGGAATCGCTAGCTTTTTCGCTTCTGTAATGATATTGCACGTATATACTTGGTTCATGATTGGTGTGGTGATGGCTCCTACTTATATCTTGCTGTGGCTAGCAATCACCTGTTTAGTGACTAATTTTGCAGCAATTCTTTTTCAAAGACGCTACAGTAACAGCCCTAGTCTTTCTAACTGAAGTCTATCCAGGCGTCTATGGGTGATATTTTCAGAAGATCATCATTTGACCAAATAATTACTAATTCGTAATTCGTAATACAACTCTTGGAGAGGCTGCGCCCGAAGCGTAGCTATGCCGCAGGCTTTACGGCTACGCGGTAGTTGAGCGCAGTCGAAACTCAGTACAAGTTCGTAATTCCTAATTAAAAAGGGTTCAAGCCCTAAAGTAATTGCAACTACGAATTACGTTAGCGTAGCGGTAGCGAGTCTGCGAGCGTCATTATCAATTACGAATTATGTTGACGCTTCTCCATTCATGCTCAAGGATGGCATATAGCCAAGAGTCTCGCCATTCTCCCTTAATCCAATGGTGTTCTCGCAAATATCCTTCTTGTTGCATTCCGATTTTTTGCATAACTCTTGCTGAGGCAATGTTTTCTGGGTGACAAGTTGCAAAGATGCGATGTAAGTCTAACTCCTGAAAACCAAATGATATAACTGCTTTTACAGCTTCAGTTGCGTATCCTTGCCCCCAAAATTGCTTAGAAAAAGAGTATCCAATAGAGCCTGTTTTATTGTCAGTATCTTTAACGGATATGCGACAGATACCAATTAAGTGCTTTTGGGCTTTCAAAGTCACTGCTAAGGCAAAATGCTGACGGGGTTCTTCGCCTTGCAATGAAATCTCTCTTCGCAAAAAATTTTTAGTATCTTCTTCACTATTTGGGCCAAAAGTCAAATAACGCACAACTTCGCGATCGCTAGCGTATTTATGAACTGCTGGCCAATCTGATTCTACAAAGTCTTGCAGTATGAGACGTTGGCTTTCTAGCGGTAGATTCATTGTTTTGGATTAACAAGCTACATACTATATAGTCACAAGCCAAAAAAATATTGTAATCAAAGTTAGCCAACACGTATAGCCTTTTATCTATGAAAGCAATTTAATATTGATTTAATATTATGGCTTGTAAATTAATAACATTGTCATATAAAGCTGTAAGCTATTATTGATCGCATTGAACTTGACAATCAATAAAACTTGCAACTCTTGTAAGTTTTTCCAGTCAAATTTTTGAACCGTCTTTGGTCTAAGCCTTCCCTATTGGAGATTCGTGTTTAGCGACTCGCCATCTAGAAAGGCACTATAGCCTGCTGATTTGCAAAGAATTAAAGTTTTCTTTGTCTAATTTTTCATGGCAATAAAACATGAAACTTACGCAAAGTAGCTGGCAATTTTTACAACCCAAAATTTATTTTGCTGTTTTTGTAACCAAAACCCCAGTATGTCATTGACTAATACGATCAACTTTAGAAACTTACAAGGCGATTTATTCGGTGGTTTAACTGCTGCGATCGTTTCGTTACCTCTAGCGCTAGCATTCGGTGTTGCCTCCGGTGCTGGGCCTGTAGCTGGCCTTTATGGTGCAGTTTGTGTCGGCTTTTTCGCAGCCTTATTTGGTGGGACACCAACCCTAATTTCTGAGCCAACCGGGCCAATGACCGTGGTTATGACTGCAATTGTCGGTTCCATGACCGCAGCTAACCCCGAAAACGGCTTGGCAATGGCATTTACCGTAGTCATGCTAGCGGGAATATTTCAAATCTTTTTTGGGATATTTAAGTTGGGTAAATACATTACCCTCATGCCTTACAGCGTGATTTCTGGGTTTATGTCTGGGATTGGCGTGATTCTGATTATTTTGCAGATTGCTCCTTTTGTCGGACAGCCAAACCCTAAAGGTGGCGTACTGGGGATGGTGCAAAATCTGCCTCAGTTATTAACTCAGATTAATCCTGCTGAAACAGCTTTGGGCTTGCTGACGCTGGCAATTATTTTCTTCATGCCACGCAAGCTTAAGCGCTTTGCTCCTCCCCAGTTAGTAGCATTAATTATCGGAACTATAGTTTCTTTGACCATTTTCGGCGGTACGGATATCAGACGAATTGGGGAAATTCCCGTAGGATTGCCGACATTACAATTGCCTGTCTTTACAGCATCCCAAATGACAATCATGTTTGTTGATGGGGCAATGTTGGGGATGTTGGGTTGTATTGATACTCTACTAACGGCAGTAATTGCAGACAGTTTGACCCGTACCGAGCACAAATCTGACAAAGAATTGATTGGTCAAGGTATCGGTAACTTAGTATCTGGCTTGTGTGGTGGGCTACCTGGTGCTGGTGCCACGATGGGAACGGTAGTTAATATCCAAACTGGTGCTAGAACAGCTGTCTCTGGTTTAACTCGCGCATTAATTTTGTTAGTTGTAGTTTTGTGGGCTGCGCGTATCACTCAACCTATCCCAATGGCGGTGTTGGCTGGTATTGCTCTTAAGGTCGGGGTTGACATTCTTGATTGGAGCTTCTTGAAACGCGCTCACAGGGTGTCGCTGAGAGGCACAATCATCATGTACGGTGTGTTGTTTTTAACCGTATTTGTTGACTTGATTGTTGCCGTCGGCGTGGGAGTGTTCATTGCTAATATCTTAACTATCGATCGCCTCTCGGAATTACAATCTCAGGAAGTGAAGGTAATTAGCGATGCTGATGACGCAGTTATCTTGGATGATGAAGAGAAAAAATGGCTTGATCTAGCTAATGGACGTGTACTGCTATTTTACCTGAGCGGGCCGATGATTTTTGGGGTATCCAAAGCGATCGCTCGTGAACATTCAGCAATGGCAGACTCTGATGTGCTGATTATGGATTTGACAGATGTACCAATGTTGGGTGTGACTGCTTCTTTGGCAATTGAAAACGCTATCAAAGATGCTAGTGAACAAGGTCGTAATGTGTTAGTTGTTGGTGCAACTAGCAAAGTCAAAAAGCGCTTAGACAAGTTTGGCATTTCGAGGTTTGTACCAGAGCATCACATGTTTGCAGATCGTATAGATGCACTTAAACAAGCCGTTGCTTTAGTTAATCCTCATGCAGCTGAGGCTAATAATCCTGGCGTTGGTACTTACACTGACACCTATTCGTAATTCGTAATACTTCGACTCCCTTCTCTACGAGAGGCTGCACTTCGACTACGCTCTGTTACCACGCCAACGGCTTCTCTACGAGACGCTACGCGTTAGCGGAGCTTTCGCTTTAGCGATACGCTCAGGGCAAGACGCTCAGTACAAGTTCGTAATTCGTAATTACATCATTAATGACGAATTACGAGATATAAATTGCATTTTTTAAATTGGCTTCAAAATAAATCAGAAACACAAGCAAAAACATGATTTTTTCAGAACCAATAGTTAATTCGTTTGCCGATTTAAGTTTTCTCACCGTAGGTTTACAGTCTCCTTTACTAGCAACAACTAACGAGGCGGAATATGCTCCTATTGTGCTGACTGGAGTATTGCTAAGTTTAGTAGTCATTTATCTGGCTAGTAAAATTGGTGGCGAATTATTTAGAATGATGGACTTGCCCCCTGTCTTAGGAGAATTAGTTGGTGGGGTGCTTGTAGGTGCTTCTGCTCTGCATTTGGTAGTGTTTCCCGACAGTGGAGCAGCTGGTAGCGACTCCATTATCATGACTATCCTGCAATTCATTAATAACCTCAGTCCTGATGCCGTCACATCAATCTTTCAAAGCCAGAGTGAGGTTGTTTCTGTGCTTGCCGAACTAGGTGTGATCATTCTGTTATTTGAAATTGGTCTAGAATCAGACTTAAAAGAATTACAGAAGGTCGGTTATCAAGCGACAATTGTTGCTTGTGTTGGGGTAGCTGTTCCTTTTGCGGCTGGTACGGCGGGGTTGATTTTATTGTTTCATGCCCCAGTAATTCCAGCGATTTTTGCAGGTGCAGCGCTCACAGCTACTAGTATTGGGATTACCTCCAAAGTTTTGTCAGAAATTGGGCAGTTAAAATCTCGTGAAGGACAGATTATTGTCGGTGCAGCGGTAATTGATGACATTTTAGGCATCATTGTATTGGCAGTGGTTGCGAGTCTTGCTAAAACTGGTGAGGTTGATATTTTCAACGTCATTTATCTAATTGTCAGTGCTACAGTCTTTCTCATTGGCTCGATTTTATTAGGGAAATATTTCAATCAAAGTTTTGTTGCCATTGCTGATAAATTACAAACGCGAGGCAACTTAATTATCCCAGCATTTATCTTTGCCTTTTTCATGGCTTTTCTGGGTAGTGCCATTCATTTAGAAGCTATCTTAGGCGCATTTGCAGCTGGCTTAGTTTTGGATGAAACGGATAAACGCAAAGAGCTAGATGAGCAGGTTAAACCGATTGCTGATATCTTAGTACCAGTTTTCTTTGTGACAGTTGGTGCGAAAGTTGATTTAGGCGTTCTTAATCCTTTAGTTCCAGAAAATCGAGAAGGATTAATTATTGCTACCTTCTTAATTGCGATCGCAATTATCGGTAAAGTTGTCACAGGTTGGTCGGTTTTTGGACAACCCGGAATTAATCGGTTAGCGGTTGGTGTGGGGATGATTCCCCGTGGCGAAGTTGGGTTAGTGTTTGCCGCCATTGGTGCAGCTAGTGGTACTCTTGATAAACCATTGCAAGCTGCGATCGTGATTATGGTGATTTTGACAACCTTCTTAGCACCGCCTTTATTGCGGTTTGCATTCAAACAATCACCAGAAGAAAAAGAATCTTTAGAGAAAGCCAATTTAATAGGCTAGTTACTTTTACCTTTAGAGGTTGTTTGAAAAGTTTTAGGCTGTAATTTTAGGTACTTATTGATCCCCCCTAACCCTCATTCAAAAGGGGGGGAACCTGAATAAAAGTCCTCCTTTTTAAGGAGGATTTAGGAGGATCTAAAGTTTTTGATACATCAGCCAGCACATTTTAAAACATCCTCTTAAACAGAAAATAGCTAAAAGAGACGAATTTTCTTTTCTCTTTTACCTTCAATCCTTATCCAACAGGCAATTTCCGTGTTAGAAGCGTGCATATTCGCAACAATATTTTGCGGATTTTTCGGCATCATCCTTAAAAAGAACCTCGTTATGAAGATCATCTCTATGGATGTCATGAGTACCGGGGTTATCGCCTATTACGTGCTAATTGCATCACGAAATGGCTTATTCACACCAATTATTTCCAACGTCAAAAATATCAGATACGCCGACCCGGTTCCCCAGGCGGTTATATTGACGGCGATTGTGATCGGATTTTCGATTCAGGCGTTAATGCTCGTCGGCGTTATGAAGTTGGCACGAGATAATCCGACTTTGGAAAGCAACGAAATCGAGAAGAATAATACGCCATGAATAGCATTACCATCGCATGGATTGCACTACCGTTTTTTTTGGGCTTTGTCATTTATCTGCTCCCAAAATTTGACAAATATCTTGCTCTGTGCGTTGCTTTTGCTTCCGCAGGATATGCATTGCAGCTATTTGTCACTCAGTCGCCACTAACACTACAGTTAATAGATAATTTTGGCGTTATTTTAACAGTCGATCAATTAAGCGGCTACTTTATATTAACTAATGCGTTGGTGACGGCAGCAGTCATCCTCTACTGTTGGCACAGCGATAAGACAGCTTTTTTTTACGCACAACTGATCATTTTGCACGGCAGTGTCAATGCCGCGTTTGTCTGTTCGGATTTGATCAGTTTATACGTGGCGTTAGAGGTGAGTGGTATTGCTGCGTTTCTGTTGATTGCCTATCCCCGGACTGACCGCTCGATTTGGGTTGGCTTACGTTATCTGTTTATCAGCAACGTGGCAATGCTTTTTTATCTGGTTGGCGCGGTGTTGGCATATCAGGCGCATCATTCCTTTAGTTTTGAAGGCTTGCGCGTAGCACCTCCAGAAGCCCTTGCCCTGATTTTTTTGGGACTCTTGACAAAAGGAGGAATTTTTGTATCAGGATTATGGTTGCCGTTGACTCACTCGGAATCGGAAACGCCAGTGTCGGCGATGCTATCGGGAGTTGTGGTAAAAGCTGGTGTCTATCCATTGGTGCGGTGTGCGCTAATGGTGGCAGAGGTTGATCCGATAGTAAGAACCTTTGGAGTTGGGACGGCGCTTTTGGGAGTTTTCTATGCAGTATTTGAAAAAGATACCAAACGGATGCTAGCGTTTCACACGGTTTCGCAGTTGGGCTTTATCCTCGCTGCGCCGTCCGTGGGCGGTTTTTATGCGCTGACGCATGGACTGGTTAAATCGGCGCTTTTTCTAATTGCCGGGGCTTTACCGAGTCGCAATTTCAAGGAACTACAACATCAAGCGATCGCTACCCCAGTTTGGATTGCCTTAGTTATAGCCAGCTTCTCAATATCCGGCTTTCCCTTGTTATCTGGCTTTGGGGCAAAAGTGTTGACAACGAAGAATTTGCTGCCTTGGCAAGCGATCGCTATGAATATTGCCGCCCTCGGAACAGCAATATCTTTTGCCAAATTCATATTTCTGCCGCGTGGGGGAAAAGCGGAGGTAAAGCCTGGTTTTTGGGCAGCCATGATTCTATTGCTCGGTGGGCTGTTCCTAGCTAATATTGCGTATTACGAGGCGTACACCGTTGAGAATATCATTAAACCCCTCGCAACCATCGGCATTGGATGGTTGGCGTATTTACTAATTTTTAAACACTCAGCACTCAAGCTACCGCGTGTCCTTGAACAATTTGACCATTTGATCGGTGTCATGAGTCTGATTTTAATCCTATTGTTCTGGAAGGGATTTGCATGGTTGGGTATTTAAATCTAATATTGCGACTGACTATCTGGTTTTTGCTCACTGCCGATTTCAGTGTGGCAAATATCATCATTGGCATCAGCATCGCACTTCTATTGCCGGGTGGTCGCACAGCTAAACAATCATTAAAAGATTGGCTGCGTGTGCTAGGTGAAATTATGGTGGCGATTCCGCAGGCGTATATTGAGGCATTTCAACTCATCCTCCGCCCGCATAAATACGAAGATATAACGATGGAACAAGTTAAACCAGGACGCACACCAGGGCTTGTATTCCTAGATATCTTCCTAATTACCTTTACGCCAAAGACCATTGTTTTGAAATACCACGAAGCAGGCTGGTACGAAGTACATTGGGTGCGACGGAGGAGAAAAGTATGATCCTGAATGTAGTATTGATTGCCATGATTTTGGCACTGCTCATCCCCATGTATGAGGCATGGCAAGATGATGATATTTGGCAAAAAATGCTCGCATTTGCCAGTGCTGCCACCAAAACTTCAATCATGATTCTGGTCGTATCCGTCTTCCGTGATGATTGGATGATTGGTGTTGTCGGGGTCATCATCCTAAGTGTGGGAAATGCTGGCTTAATGTTGCTGGCTCATGTAATCAAACGAATGAATGAAGTATGATTGACTTTTTAGGTTATATATGCATAGGGTTAGGACTTTTCTTCTGGTTTTGGGGAACCTTTCCTCTGCTGGGCAAGCGATCGCTATTATTCAAACTCCATAGTCTTTCGGTTGCAGACACCCTTGGCTCAATGAGTATCATTATCGGGCTGCTCTTAAAGATACCCAGCGAATGGCCGCTACTCATCCTCGCTCTCATCTCCTTGGCCATCTGGAATACAGTGCTGGGGTATGTATTGGCTTACTGTTCTAGTAGCGAGGGTAACTATGAATGATAGCTATCTCTATATCATCATCGCCCTACTGCCGTTGGCTGCGTGTATGGTGGTATTTCAGGTCAATCCCTATCATGCGCTGGTAATTCGCGGCATATTGGGAGCGGTGGCGGCAATGGTATATGCGGTTTTAGGAGCGCCAGATGTTGCTTTGACCGAAGCATTGGTGGGTACTATGCTGGCAATTACCCTTTACGCGGTGGCAGTACGTTCATCCCTGGTGATGCGTCTTGGCTTGGTGAAAGACGAGGCAGATGACGAACAGCATTTTGGGCAACTGATGGACGACTTACGCACAATTTTTCGCAAACGCCAGATGCGTCTAGAACTGGTTCCCTACCCAAATACCCAAGCTTTAGAACGGGCGTTGATGGATAAAGAAGTCCATGCAACTTGTGTCAGACGAGAACAAGACCAGCCAACCAGTGAGGACGAAAAACAGTTTTATCACACCACCATTAGGGTGAAACGCATCTATGAGATTATGCAAACTGAACTTACATCACCAGCGACAATCCTGAGTTATGTAAGTACACCAGTTGAAGGGGAGAAGCATAAATGAAATGGATCTACATTGCAGCAGGGATAGCGCTGTTTATAAAAATGCTCGTCTTGCCGAATTCAGCGCCAGTCATACCGGATTTCTCGATCGTTGAATCGGTTGTTAAAGATGGTGGCATACCCAATGCGGTTACAGTGATCATTCTTAGGAATCGTTTGTATGACACTATCTTCGAGGTGGTGGTATTTACGATCGCCATTATGGGAGTTAATTTTCTGCTAGCGAATGAACAGCCGTCCTGTGCGATCTATCGTTTTACCGATCAACCATCCATTGTGCTGGCGCGTCTGGGAGCGACTATTGCTGCGATGGTAAGTATTGAACTAGCTATTCGGGGGCATCTCAGCCCTGGCGGTGGTTTTGCGGCTGGAGTCGCAGGTGGAACTGCGATCGGTTTGATTGCCATCACCTCATCACCGGAGTGGATGCAAGAAATCTACCAGCGCTACCACGCCGCTACATGGGAGAAAGTTTCGGTTCTTGTTTTCATTGTACTGGCGGCTATAACTCTGACTGGAGTTGAGTTACCCCACGGAGAAATGGGCGCACTTTTGAGTGGGGGGATTGTCCCCTTGCTGAATATTCTGGTTGCAGTCAAAGTCGCCTTGGGATCGTGGGCGGTGATTTTGATTTTTATTCGTTATCGGGGATTGTTGTGAGAGGAACGCCGCTCCGGTACTGGGTACTGGGTAAGTACTGGGAAAAAGTTTTTTAAAATTTGGTGGTGGGTAATGAGCACCACCATAATTTTTCGATTTTACACCCAGTCCCCAATCCCTAATCCCCAGTCCCCAGTCCCTTTTACTTGGGAAATTCTGCACGTAACTGATTGACTACCCGATCTAATCCCACAGAATGGGCGGCTTTGAACAATAAACGATCGCCTGTTTGCACAAATGTTTTCAACCTAGCTACCAAATCAGCATGGGTTGCAAAGCACTCCGATGGGATACCTTCGGCACTTTGAGCGATCGCTTCGGCATCTTCTCCATCTACCAAAATCAACAAACCGTCTAAATTCAACTTTCGCACTGTTTCTCCCACTCGCTGGTGCAACTGCTGCGATCGCTCTCCTAATTCTTTCATTGCACCCAATACGGCAATCTTCCGCTTTCCGGGTGTGTCTGCCAATAATTGCAACGCTGCGATCATAGCTTCTGGTGCAGCATTATAAGTTTCATCTAAAATTACCACATCATTAGGTAAAGTAAATCGCTGCGATCGCCCTGTGGGCATATCTACCATCACACCTGCTTTAAGGGTTGCCCAATCGATTCCCAACACCTTTGCTACCGCTAAAGCTGCTAAGAAATTAGTCGCATTGTGACGACCGGGTAAAGGCAGTGGTAGTTGGATTCCTGCAACTTCCACTGTCTCGTTATCAATTAACTTTCCTTGAATATCGCCGCCAGAAAAGCCGTAAGTCAAAACTTCTCCGTGCCAAACTTTCGCCGCCGTGGCCATTAATAAAGGATTATCGTGGTTGAGAATTGCCACACTATCAGCAGACATTTCAGCTAATAACTCACATTTTGCCTCAGCGATCGCTTCTTCTGAACCCAGTAACTCAATATGCGCTGTCCCCACATTGGTAATCACACCAATTGTTGGACGCGCTATTTGTGTCAGTTCGGCAATTTGTCCTCTACCGCGCATCGCCATTTCAATCACGGCGTAGTCATTTTCGGCGCCAAGTTCTAGGAGAGTTTTCGGGACACCGATTTCGTTGTTGTAATTTCCATAAGTTTTGTGAACTCGTCCCTTCGTTCCTAAAACTGCGGCGATTAATTCTTTGGTTGTAGTTTTACCCACCGAACCCGTTACGCCAATTACAGGAATATTAAAGCGATCGCGCCACCATCTGCCAATTTGTTGATATGCCTTGAGGGTATCTTTTACCTGTAATACCGGAAATCCCGGATTTTCGTATTCAAAATCTACGATTGCAGCTATTGCACCCTTGGCGATCGCAGTTGGTACAAATTCATGGCCATCAAACTTATCACCTCGGAAAGCGACAAATACTTCACCTGGTTTTAAGGTACGACTATCTGTTTGGATACCGCTAGTGACTTGTGTTAAAGCAGTTTCAGATAAGTTTACAGAATGGGCCAAAATAACTTCAGCCAGTTGGTTTAGGGTGGCAGAACAACGCATAAGCAATTTACAATTTAAAGTTCAAAATCATAAAATCGAATTATGACATAATATTGTTGAGATGAGATAATTTATACGATCAATCTAGAGACGTTGTAATGCAATATCTCTAATCGATATTGAACGATCGCAAATAAATAATCAAAGAACAGCAAAAAATAGTGGCAAAGAAGCTCAACTTCCTTGCCACACTTTGTTTATAAGCTACTTATACAGTTTAATCAAGTAAGGACAATGGGCATAACAAGTTATGTTCGATTGCCCTATGCGCGATTTTTAATTAAGATTACTTCCACAATTTGTATTGCTATCTCACTAGAAACCCCTAAAGCTTGATATAAATCATTTAAGAAGTTTTTTTCTTCTTCAGGTATAATACCTTCAGCTAAGACTAAATCAGTGGCCACTGCAAAGGCTGCTTCCCGCAACTCTTGAGATAGAGAATCTTTGGCTGCATTAAACAAAGCATTAAAGCCATCACCCTGGAGAATGCCCAAGATTTTGTCAAACAGCCTGTTCATCATTTCATTGGGATAACTTTTAAAAAGTTTCATCCGAGACAGCACAGAAATGGTAGAATTTGCTTGCTCAACAGAAAGATAACCGTCTGAAGCCGTTGCCGTCAATATAATGACAGCAAAAGCTTCCGCTGGATTGAGTGCTGCTTGGGTTTGGCTTTCTGTACCCAACACAGCGTCGAATAGACCCATTGTAGTAGCTCCTTGGTTAGAGTCCCAATAGCGTTACTTTTAACTGTATGTTTGGTAGATTTACAGGTAAGACTATAACGCTATAAGACTTTCATCCTTTAGTGTTCCCAGGATTTATTCACAGCGAACACTTGTATCCAAAGGTTTTTGGCAGGAACTACATTGCCATCCGTAAACTTAGCGTTCTCCTGTCTTTTCTATTGTCTCAATCACCGCCAAACCTATACCAGAAGCTGCCATTAACAGTACTACTGATATCAAATAGGCGTTGGTCAGCATTCGTAGGGCTTCATCGAAAAAAATATAGGTGGTCATTGCTTCACCTTTTAAATTTGTGCTGCTTGTGCTTTTTATTTCTCCACACCCGATAGGTGAATTTCGCTGAGAAACTGCTAGCAATTGCATCTTAACAAAACTTTAGCTCTTTCAGAACCCCGCTGAAAATTTTTCTTTCTGAAGATTCTATGAAGTTTATCAGAAAGGGAGTGAGGCATGGGGCCCATACCAGTATCTTTGCCGATGGGTTTCGTGGTGAAAAAAGGATCAAAAATGCGCGAGCGCACTGTTTCAGGCATCGCACAACCATCGTTGGCGATCGCAACCGCACCAACTACAATCCTTAATAAGGAAACACCAACAAAGCTTGCAACCAGTTTGTGAGAAATTTTCATAACTGTATGTCAGCTATAACCGTGTCAGTATTCAGTGTTCCCAAATCTTCGTAGAGAATTTAGGCTATTACCCTTGTTAATTGCGATCGTCGGTATATATAGCAGGAGGCAGAAGGCAGAAGGCAGGAGGCAGAAGGTAAAACTATTACTATTCCTAGCATTCACGTTTTCAAAATGTCCTAACCTATGTGACTACGGCTATATATCAAACAAGACAAGCTTAAAGTAAACAACGTTCAATCGTCGCTACAACTGATTGAGAAAGAGTATCGAAGTCGTAACCACCTTCTAAGCCAAACAGAATTTTACGAGTTAGCCCCAAACAATAATCAGTAAATAAAGCGTAGTCTTCTGGCTGTAAATTAATACTTGCCAAAGGATCTTCCGCATTGGCATCGTAACCAGCACTCACAATTAGTAAATCTGGCTGGAAGTTGGCTAAAAACGGTACTACCTGTTTTTCAAATAGTGGCTGATATACAGCAATATCACTACCAGGGGGTACTGGTAAATTTAATACATTATTGTGAAAACCTCGTTCTGTCGATCTTCCCGTACCGGGATAGCATGGGTACTGATGTAGAGAACAATAGGCGATGCGTGCTTCAGTTTCCACGATCGCCTGAGTACCATTACCATGATGTACATCCCAATCAAGGATGGCGACGCGGTTAATTCCAGGTTGTTCTAAAGCAAATAAAGCAGCGATCGCGGCATTAGAAAATAGGCAAAAGCCCATCCCTGCATCACTTTCAGCATGATGTCCTGGGGGACGCGCTAGTACAAAAGCTGGATTAGCCGACCCTAACACAACCTCAACTCCATCCAACCATGCACTGACTGCCAACAATGCCACATCATAACTACGCGGGGAAACTGGCGTATCTCCATCCAAAGGGCCGCCGCCACTAGAAGCGATTTGCCACAGTTTTTTGATGTAGGCTGGGCTATGTGCTTTAACCAACGAAGACATCAGTGATGCTTGTTCTGATGCTGGTGTAGGCAAGTGCCAAGTGATTTGATCTGCGAATGTAGCTGCTTTTAGGGCATTTGCGATCGCACTTAAACGTTCTGGTTTTTCGGGATGGTATTTTCCAGTCTTGTGATCTAAAAATTCGTCGGAATATATGACTGGTAGCATAGGACGAAAAAGGTCGGCAGCAGGACGATGAATTTTATTGTATCCTCACTGGTCTAGATCGTTAGTCGTTTGCTTTCGAGAACTTCTGTTGCTTTCTGTTCAGAAAGTGGGCGGTAGAATAAAAAACCCTGCACCTCCTCGCAGTTGATAGATTTCAAGAATTCCAATTCCTCTTCCTTTTCTACCCCTTCGGCTGTTAACTTTAATCCCAAGCTGTGTCCCAAGGTAACTATGGCCTGGATAATATGAGCTACTTTGGCATCCTGCGTCAAATATTGAATGAAAGATTTATCTATTTTCAGATTGTGGAGTGGCAAAAGCTGTAGGCGCGAGAGCGAGGAATGACCTGTACCAAAGTCATCGATGGAGATGTAAATACCCATCTGCTGTAGCTCCTCTAACACCCTTCTGGTAAAACCCAAGTCTTCAATCGCTGTGGTTTCCATAATTTCTAATTCTAAAAAGCGCGGCTCCAGACCAGTTTGTTCTAAAACCTTAGCTATAGTCTCTACTAATTTTGGTTGGCGGAACTGCTTCAGAGAAAGATTGACAGCGATTTTAATCGGTGGCAATCCAGCATCTTGCCATGCTTTATTTTGGCTACAGGCCGTCTGTAGAGTCCATTCGCCGATGGGGACAATTAATCCACTTTCTTCGACCAGAGGAATGAATACACTAGGGGCAACCAATCCCATCTCTGGGTGCTGCCAACGCAACAGAGCCTCCATACTAGTAATTTCTCCTGTGGCAATGTTCACACGAGGCTGATAATAAAGCTTAAATTCATTCCGTTCTAGGGCATAGCGCAAGCTCTTTTCTAAAGTCAGGAGTTCAGGATTTTTAGCACTCAGGGAAACACTGTAAAATTGATAGTTATTCCGCCCTTTGTCCTTGGCGTAATACAAAGCAGCATCTGCGTGCTGGATTAGTGTTTCGGTATCAGGGCTGTTGCTATCAAGTAAGGCAATACCGAGGCTAGCAGTTACATAAAGTTCATGCTCTTGGAGATGAAAAGCATCCTCTAAGGCTTGTAAAATTCTCTGCGCCACCAGAGTTACCTCTTCAATATCATTGACTCGTGGGAGTAAAATAGTAAATTCATCGCCTCCCCAACGGGCTACAGTGTCTCCGCCTCTGAGTGAGTCTTTTAATCTTTGAGAGACGCTTTGTAACAATTGGTCTCCCAGAGTATGCCCCAGAGTATCATTAATCACCTTAAAGCGATCCAAATCGAGGAAAATCACAGCTAAACTTTCGCCATTTCGAGTGGCGTTAGGCAGAGTTTTACTGAGCAGCTCATTAAATAACAGACGATTGGGCAACCCTGTCAGCAAGTCATGGAGGGCTTGATAGCGAATCTTTTCTTCTACTTGCTGACGCTGCCGCGCACCAATAATACTGGCGGCCATGGTCAAAAGAGTAGATTCTTCATGCTTTGACCAATGACGCTCAAAGGTGCAGTCTGCCAAGCCAAGATACCCCCAGAAATCATTATCCAAGCGAAGAGGTACCAAGAGAAGGGATTTAATGCCATCTCTAATCAGGAATTTTTGTTCGGCGACAGGAAATTTTTGAGTGATACCGCTAATCGACTGGCCGCTAGAGAGAATTGTGTACCAACGGGCTAATTCAGGAGCTTGATAAGGCTGATTCTGCCAATGGTGATGGGTAGATTCAATAAAAGATTGTGTCCATTCAAACCTTAGACTGACTGCCATTTCCTCTGTAATCGGGTGAAGATGGTTCTGAAAGAGATAGGCACGATCTGCCTTGGCAGCTTCACCCAGTACAGCTAGAGCTAGATCGATACCAGTTTCGTAATTCATTTCTCCTAGCAAATAATTGGCAGCTTCTGCAACTGCTTGTAGCAAGCGATCGCGCTGGCGCAGTTCGGCTGTAGCTTGCTTTTGCTCTGTAATATCCCTAATAATAAAAGTTCTAATTAAATCACTTTCAGGAAGATAAAGTACGGATTGTTCAAAAACTTCTGTACCTACTTCCACCTCCCGCACAAAAGAATTTTTTTCTAAATTGTTAACTCCAATCAAGAGTCCCGTTAAGATTGGGTGTTCTGTCCCAACTTCCCTAAGATTAGGAAACTTGATAGCTGCGGCTGGATTGAGATACGTAATTCTTCCCTCGAAATCCATCTCAATAATTGGATTGGGGATGAGTTCAGGAAAGGATGCTAGGCGAGCTAGAGCAGACTCACTAGCTGCTTCAAAACTGGGATCGATGGCTAAGGTTTGAAAAGGATTGGCAGGACTGGCTTGCTCTGAAAAAAAACCAGATAAGTCTTCAACATCAAAAGATTCAGAAAATGCTTGTTCGGAAATATTGGAAATAGCATAATATTTAGCCTGAGCTTTATTACTGCCAAAAGCAATGACATCTCCATGCCTAAGATTATGAGAAAAGCATTTAGTGCCATTTACAAATAAGCCATTAGTACTTCCTTTTCCCTTATAGTTACCATCAATAATCTGGAAGCCGTACTGGTCAGTTTCTGGAACAGTTACTCGCAATAAAATTGCATGTTGCATTGATACTGATCGGGAAGCCAAGACAATAGTGTTTGCAGGATGCCGCCCCAGAGAATAAGTAGTCTCTCGCAAGGGGACAGTTCGCCGCCCTTCCAGGTCTTGGATGACCAACAGATGGCGTATTTTTTCCCGCTCATTTCCTCGCATGGCTGTTCCTCAATTTCTTATATAATTAGTATTTATGTCTTAATCTGAAAAAGACTGCTCCTATAAGTCCAGAATTTCAGGCTGCACTTATAAGAAAACTTGCTCAATCAAAGTTCTCACCATCTGCGTAGGCTAGCATTTACCGCAGGCATCGCAAAATTGGTATGAGGGTGTAGACGAGCCTTTACCTTCATGATTGACCGCACTCAGCGCTAACGGAACTCAGCACTCTTCTTTTTATAGAATGAGTTGGCTAATTGTTCAATCAGTTTTTGTAGTAGAAATTATAGTTGTTTTCTCTACTCATACATAAGTTATAAACTTTGTTCCTGCGTCTATATCATCTAACCTTGTCTTTCTTAGGATACCCAGATTAACAACTCAAAATTAAAATTTCAAAATTGTACCCTTACAGGGAAGCAACCTACGTGTAACGTCATGTTGGGGCAGCCTCTTGTAGAGAAGAGAGTTACATAAGAGGATTTCAAACCAGACTAAAACTGAACAAAGCCGGAGCCAATCCGCCTCCGATCTAAGTGTAGATTTTGGCGTTAGTCTCTCTTTGAAGCTATACATTAGTCACATATTTCTTAAGATTTATAAAACACCTAATCTCTGACCTCATAAAGTTAGAGACTTTTTATGTCCTATATATAGAGTATTAGTCCAAGAACTTAGGGATATAAGATAGAGAGGTGTGTTTAACTTTTCCTTCCCCTGATCATGGGGTTGAAAAAGTGAGCATTAGTTAAGCATGGTTAATGAGTACAAATTCATACCTATTATTCACAATCGAATGCTGAAAGTAAGTTTTTTGAGCATTGGATGAGCATTTTAGAGAGAGTGAAGGCTAAAAGTGTTGATATTATGTCGGTTTATCGTAATGTGCAAGAAACTCACTTAAATCGTGCCCGCGCCAGTCTCAGACAAGCGCTTTCTTGGTATGGATATCTTCGTAAGTCAGGACAGTTGTCATCTAACCCAGAATTGGTAGGTTTGATGAAACCAGAATTTGAAGCTTTGAATGCCACACTCAACAAGCTAGATTCTAACGTCATTAGAATTGCCGTCTTTGGTTTGGTGAGTCGGGGAAAGTCAGCAGTTTTAAATGCCTTGCTGGGAGACAAGATTTTGCAAACTGGGCCCCTGAATGGTGTCACCCAATGGCCCCGTTCCGTGCGCTGGCAGCCCAGTGATAAGGTGCTAGTAGAGTTAATTGATACCCCTGGATTAGATGAAATTGAGGGGGAGTCACGGGCGGATATGGCACGAGAGGTGGTACATCAGGCGGATTTGATTTTGTTTGTCGTGTCTGGTGATATCACGCGCACTGAGTATCAAGCGCTGCTGCAATTAAGGCGATCGCAAAAACCCCTGATTTTAGTGTTTAACAAAATAGACCTTTACCCAGATACAGACCAAGGAGCAATTTACCAAAATTTACAACAACTGGGTGCAGGGCATCCTGAAGCAAAGCCTCTACTACCTGATGAAATTGTGATGGTGGCAGCGGAACCAACAGCAATGGAAGTTAGGGTTGAATGGCCTGATGGGCGTGTCACTTATGAATGGGAAACACCACCACCCCAAGTAGACGAACTCAAAGAGATAATTCTGAATATTCTCAATCGGGAAGGGCGATCGCTTCTGGCTTTAAATGCACTCATCCAAGCACGGGATGCAGAAGCCGCGATCGCTCAAAAAACCATCGATTTACGCGAAAAGGAAGCCGAAGAAATTATTTGGCAATTTACCAAATACAAAGCTTTGGCAGTAATGCTCAATCCCATCGCCTTTTTAGATATCCTTGGCGGAACTGTTGCTGATTTAGCTTTAATTCGCGCTCTCGCTAGATTATATGGTTTGCCGATGACTAGCTATGAAGCCGGGAAAATTTTAAAAACGATTTTATTTAGTTCTGGTAGTTTACTACTGGGAGAACTAGGTAGTAGTTTGCTTTTGGGTTTAGGTAAGAGTACTGCCGCAATAACTAGTGGTGATAATCCCAGCAATATTACTGCTTTTGCTGGCAGTGCGATCGCTCAAGCTGGTATCGCAGGTTATGGCGCATATTCCGTTGGTAAAGCTGCCCAAGTCTATCTCGAAAAAGGCTGCACTTGGGGACAATTGGGCGCTAGCAGTGTCATTCAAGAAATTTTATCTCAAGTTGACCAGAATACAATTCTGTATCGTCTGCGACAAGAGTTAGGCATAAAATATTGAGAATAAATAAGATTTATTAAGCATTTGTTACCGTTTATAAGTGTTTATCAACTTCTATCAAACTCCTCTGACAATTGACTGACATTCTGAATTTGGGATGCAAGATTGAGGGAACAGGTTATAGGAAATAAAACGATTCCCTATTTCCTAATATCTATCTGCGTAAATTAAAGGTGAAATGATCATGACAACTACCCTAAAATTTGAAACTGCTAAGGCAGCAAATCTTGAAGAAGCCATTACTGAAGCCATTACTGAAGCTCGGACAACTTGCGATTTAGATGGCAGTAATTCTGCTGGTTGTGCTGTAGCCTGGGACATTGTAGAAGAATTGCAAGCCGAGAAATCTCATCAACAGCAAGCAAAATCAAAGAAAACCTCTTTGGAAAATTATTGCGATCGCCATCCAGCTTCCGTAGAATGTTTGATCTACGACGTTTAACAAGAAAGAATTCAGGAGTCAGGAGTCAGAATGGGCTAAACCTTAGCTATCCGCTAACAGTATGAATTAGAGTCCAAGTGCAAATGAATATGTGGGTTTAAGCACCCTACTAATTGATTCTGAATTCTGCATTCTTGTTTAACTTTTCCGTAAATCAGTTGTTGCTAATTGCGTTATTAGCTTAATTGCCTCTAAATCAAGTGATGGTATTTCACTTTCCATTCCCAACCACAGCAGATATTCGATATTCCCAGCCGGGCTAGTGATCGGCGACCAAGTTAAGCCTTTGTATTTCCACCCTAATTCGTGGGCTGTTTGCAACACCTGGAAAATGGCATCAGCTTGGTCGTTTGGATCGCGCACAACACCTTTTTTACCCACACGGGATCTGCCAACTTCAAACTGTGGCTTGACTAACAACACAACTTCTCGGTTAGCTTGAGTTAATTGCCACAAAGCAGGCAGAATTTTCGTTAAAGAAATAAACGAGACATCAACCACCGCCAAATCAGGAATCGGGTCATTTTCACCATATAACTCATCCGGTCGTAGTTGCCGTAAATTGGTGCGTTCCCGCAAAATCACCCGCGGATCGTTTCGCAACCGCCAGTCAACTTGTCCGTAACCGACATCAATACCGTAAACTTGTTTTGCTCCAGCTTGTAAGAGACAATCAGTAAAACCACCAGTAGAAATCCCACCATCTAAACAAATGCGCTCTACTACAGGAATGGCAAATACTGATAAAGCTTTAGAGAGTTTTTCACCGCCTCTAGAAACAAAAGGCGATCGCTCTTTAATATTTATTTGAGCTGCAATATCAACTTCAGTACCAGGTTTATCAACTAACTGCTGATTAACAGTAACTTCCCCCGCCTGAATTAACCGCTGTGCTAAGGCGCGAGAAGAACATAAATTTAGCTCTACTAATAGTGTATCGAGTCGCTGTTTAGCCAATTAACTAGACTCTCCTGGTAAGATTAAAGCCAAAGCACGATTGATAATTTGTTCTCGGTTAACCAGCTTTTCTAATTCTTGGGCTTCATAACGACCTTCTTCTACTTCTAAGGAAGCCTCATCAATGGCATTTAAATAGGCTTCTGCTAAGGTTTCTAGTAATTCTTCTGGCGCAAGATAATAGCCTCCAGCTTTGCGCCGCTTGTTTTCCCGCTGAATTTCCCGAACCGAATTCCGAATTGATACTTCCCAAGAGCGAGTAGTGCGATTTTCAGCTTGTTGTTTAATCAAATGCAACAGCAAAATCACTGCATAGCTACGAATCGTCTTTATTATGTCATTTCGGCTCATTTCCTCTAATTCTTCAACTATAATTAATGCTCCTTGAACATCGCCCTTAACAAGCAAGTCTTTCAGAGTTAATAATTCTTCCATAATCAGCGCCTCAAACATCGGCAACTTCTATTGTGGCTTATAGCGGTTCTAGTCTAGATAAGATAGGCTAATGCATTTCATCTAGGAGCGATCGCTAATTCAAAATATCACCTATTCATCCTCATTATAATTAAACATTAAAACAAATTTTTGTTTAGGTAAAACTAACATAGGTAGATATAGTAGATATATAGGATGACATCCCATTTCTTGCTTTTTTCACCTTTTTGATAGCAAATAATTAATGTTGGGACATCAGGATATTTTTCTTTAGCTTCTAATGACCATCTACCTGATCCGAAGCCAAACATCCACTCAAAAGGATCTTTTCTCGTCATGTCTAATCCCTGATTATTATTTCTTTCACCTCTACGAACATTTAAACGACCCTTTGTCATACCCTTTGATTTTATATCTGTTAATCCTTTGATAATACGTTTATCTTCCCATTTTTCCGATAGGACATAATGACTTTTTGTATAATTGAGTATTTTAATGATAAATTCTATATCAACTTCATAATATTGATTATTGCCTTGGTAATTTATTAAAAGGTTATTAATTTCTTGGAAATTATTCTCGATTTCATCTTTTTTATAGGCTGGGCTTTGAGGAAAAACTAATGAACCTGGCACTAATACATCAATTACTGAAGGATCTAAAACATTAGAAAGAGTTGGTTTAAGATTTCCTCCTATCCAAACAGGTTGTAGTTTGATATTTTAAATAGAATAGCTGATTCTTGATTTGAGCTTTTTATAGTATAAAGAGATGAATAAATATAAGATAAATAACTGATAGAGATATAAGATGTTCCTTTGAGGAGTCGAAGAAAAGCCGCACCGTGCAGAAATTCTAGATCATTAATACTCATAGAACTATTGGCAAAAATTATTTATATGAATAATAAACATCAGAAGAGCAGGTATAAAATTTTTCCAGTACTTATTCTCGTTGTAGTACTAATTAATTTGTCACACAAGAAATAGTTTTTTGCATTAATAAAAGTAAACGCACCTTGCCAATCAAGTCAAAGTGCGATACATGATTAAGTCCACTTACACGAACTTTGTTTGTATAGTTCTGCGATTCCTAGTCCCAGAACTAGATGCTAAATATCTATCTCGCTCAACTCGCGTGTGATGTGATCAAATGGTTCATCTACAAAAGCAGTATTAACCACACCTGCTGCTGCTACTTGCTCCTTAATTAGATCCTTGAGAATCTGGATACCACGAACAGTAGGCCCAATAGGCACTCCTAGAGAATTGTAAGTTTCCCGCAGCCCTTGCAGCACTCGTTCATCCAACACATTTGTGTTCCCAGCAACCAACGCATAGGTGGCGTAACGCAAGTAGTAGTCTAAATCCCGCAAACAAGCCGCATAACGACGAGTCGTATAAGAATTTCCACCAGGACGAATCAATTCTGGTAGTTCTTCATATAACTTTAAACCAGCTTGCTTGACAAGTGCAGCCGCATTAGAATTGATTGCCGCCGCTGCTTGTACTCTTGCTGTACCACTATCAAAGTAAGACTTTAGGCTATCGATCGCATTCCGGTCAAAATACCGACCAGCTAAGTCATAATTCTTAATTAAACTTGTTACCGCATCGCGCATTCCTTCTTCTCCCAATCATTGCTATTTATGGTTTGATATTTATTTGGCTGCACTTATGCACCAGTAAATTTTTGTGCTATTAAAAATAGATTCGGCACAAAAACAATCTATCCACTACATAAGGATTTTATGTCAAAGTTGACCCCTATATGATGAACTTTCCAGTTTTGTACAGATGAACGCTGAAAGGTTAATATAACCTGATAATCCAGATATCTGTAGTACAAGCTACAAAATCAGCTAATGTCTAGTATTTAAGATATTTCTGGTGTGTCACGGCCTGATTGAGATCAGCAGGGTTAGGATGCAATGTAAGATTCTGGTTGACTTTAGGAAATTGGTAGAGAAGGAGTAACAATGACAACACCACAAGAACTCTTGAAGAAAATTCAAGATGAAAAAATTCAGCTGATTGATCTCAAATTCATCGATACAGTAGGCACTTGGCAGCACCTCACACTGTACCAAAACCAAATCGATGAAACTGCGTTCACTGATGGCGTACCTTTTGACGGTTCCAGCATTCGGGGTTGGAAAGCGATCAACGAATCGGACATGACGATGGTACTCGACCCCAACACTGCTTGGATCGACCCATTTATGGAAGTCCCAACACTAAGTATAATTTGTAGTATTAAAGACCCCCGCACGGGTGAACCTTACAACCGTTGCCCACGCGTTATTGCCCAAAAAGCAATAGATTACCTGGTTTCCAGTGGTCTTGGTGATACAGCCTTCTTTGGCCCTGAAGCTGAGTTCTTTATCTTTGATAGTGCTAGGTTTGCTCAAACTGCTAACGAAGGTTATTACTTCTTAGACTCCGAAGAAGGTGCTTGGAATTCCGGTAAAGCTGGTACAGATGCAAAACCCAACTTGGGTTACAAACCACGCTTCAAAGAAGGTTACTTCCCAGTCTCACCAACGGATTCTTTCCAAGATATCCGTACAGAAATGCTGTTGACAATGGCAGAATTAGGTGTGCCCATTGAAAAGCATCACCACGAAGTAGCCACTGGTGGTCAGTGCGAACTAGGTTTCCGTTTTGGTAAATTGATCGAAGCGGCTGACTGGTTGATGATTTACAAATATGTCATCAAGAACGTTGCCAAGAAATACGGCAAAACCGTCACCTTCATGCCAAAACCAATTTTTGGCGACAACGGTTCGGGAATGCACTGTCACCAGTCCATCTGGAAAGACGGCCAACCTCTGTTTGCAGGTGATAAGTATGCTGGTTTGAGCGATATGGCGTTGTACTACATTGGTGGTCTTCTCAAACACGCACCAGCGCTGTTGGCAATTACCAACCCTAGTACCAACTCATACAAGCGCTTAGTACCTGGTTATGAAGCTCCTGTTAACTTGGCTTACTCCGAAGGAAACCGTTCTGCTTCTATCCGTATTCCTCTATCTGGTAAGAACCCCAAAGCCAAGCGTTTAGAATTCCGTTGTCCAGATGCTACATCTAACCCCTACTTAGCATTTGCTGCAATGCTTTGTGCTGGTATCGATGGCATCAAGAACAAAATCCATCCTGGTGAACCCTTAGATAAGAATATCTATGAACTTTCTCCAGAGGAGCTTGCAAAGGTTCCCTCAACTCCAAGTTCTTTAGAACTAGCATTGCAAGCACTAGAAAACGATCACGGTTTCTTGACAGAATCAGGCGTATTCACGGAAGACTTTATCGAAAATTGGATTGACTACAAGCTTAACGAAGCCAAGCAGTTACAGCTACGTCCTCATCCCTACGAGTTTTACCTCTACTACGATGCTTAATGAAGAGTCGTATCTTAACTAAAAAGTAATAAGTTTTGCCACCCTAAAGTAAAGGGTGGCTTTTTTTTCAGATTTATCAGTTCAGACATTCACTCAAAAAATCCAGCTTAGAATTCCTGAAACTTAGCTCATGGAAGCGTGGCTGGGACCATAAATCATCCGACTGCTAGCATCTACTTTCCCTTGAATCGGGTTCCAGTAGTGAGATACTTCTTCAGGAAGACCAAGTTCTTGTGCCGCACGCATCAGCATTGATTGTTGGCGATTCTTGACTTGTTGATGTTCGCGTACCATTAATGCACGAGATTTATCTGCAATAGACATAACCATAGTCCTCTCTATTTCGTGAATATATAATTTTCCTTTCCTTACAAGACTAATATAACAAAAATTCTGTAACATAAGCTACTTTTTACAAAAATTTATATTTTGTTTTGCCTACAGTTTTCCGGCTTTGGGGGAAAATCTCTCCAAACCACTTTTGATAACTAAAATCATCTAGCTTCAGATTGGTCTGACCTTAAAAACACACTTTACCCAAGACTGAACATTTATTCGTTACTTTTATTTACACTTGAGTTGAACTTAAGTGATTAATTCTTGTAACTTTTACTCTTTCTTTCGGTGAAGCGGCACAAATACAGCACTCGCAAAAATTAAGTTACTATCAAATAAAGATTTACAAAAATTTACATAATTTATGACAGTTACCTACCCGCGTAAATTTCAGAATGTTTTGAGTGCGAGAGATGTATTAAAACGGGTGGTATGCGATCGCGAAATCCATCTGATTACTCTCAACCGCTACCGTTACAGTGAACAACGCAGTTGCAAAGACCTGACTGATTTAATTGAGCAACTAAATGGACAGCCACGGGAACTAGTGCGGGATTTGTCTCACCACATCTCAGATGAAGCTCGTCATGCAATGTGGTTAACTGACTTGTTGGCAGAACTGGGAGCAGATATTGGTAAGCCACCCGGTTCCTCCTATATCAATGAATTTGAACGCCTGCTCGATCACGAACAACAAAATCCAGTCCAAAACCTCGAAGATTTTGTGATTTCTTCCCTTGCCGCAATTAACGTCACCGAAAAACGGGGATGTGAATATTTTTCTGCCCACATTTATGCACTCAAGCAAGCAGCGCAAACGGCAGAAAACATCAAAATTCGGGAAACGATTGAAAAAATTCTCCCAGAAGAAGCAGGACATGTCCGTTGGGGTAATCGTTGGCTAGGAGAGATTGCGCGTAAGAGTCCAGAACATCAGCAAAAAGTAGAGCAAGCCAAGCGAAAATATACCGCAATCGAACAAGCCGCATTTGAATCAGGAATGGACATCACCTTGGGTGCAGAACTACGGCGAGTTGCCAACTTGGTGGAAGTGGCAAATACCATGCCGCTTTGGCAACGTCCCCAATACCTCATGGAACGCTTACCCCAGACTTTGCTAGCACCTGAATTGCAATTTACTAGGATTCAGGCTGCACAAAAGGCTTGGCAGCGAGATCCACAGACATTTATTGAGAAGTTTGTGCCAATGTTCCTCAACGGCATCCAGGGAAGAGACAATAACCGCAAGAAAACAACGGTGTAAAAGGGCATTGGATACAAGAGGCAGAGGTGCAGCACTTCGGCTCCCTTCTCTACGAGAGGCTGCGCCCGAAGCGTAGCTATGCCGCAGGCTTTACGACTACGCTCAGGGCAAGTTGCTCAGTGACCGAGGGGCAGAGGGAAAAAACTTACTGAAACTTCTACTTAGTCACCGAGCGTAGCCGTACCCTTCCGGGGAAGCAAGCTACGCGCAGCGTCTTGTAGAGAAGTGCTGCTCCCTACTACCTTTTCTTTAAATAAAATTCATCTAAAAAGGCCAAATGCAAAACTTTGCATCTGGCCTTGGGTGTAAAATAATTAAAAAGACTAAGATGATCTGGCAGATCCTTCTTAACACCTATTTTGTTGGGAGCCATCTACGAAGAGAACGAACCAAGGGGCAAAAGTAGTTCAAAAATAGTAGATTTTTAGCAAGTGCAATAAACCTATACTACTTATGTGAATCCATACGCTAGATAAGCAAGAAATGAAACGAAAGGGATTTTATGCTTCGGCAAAGGACGCTAAACAGATGTCAGAGCGAAGATCAGTTACTTGCTTATGTAGATAATCAGCTACTGAATGTATGAGAAGAAAATTTATTGGGGAATAAAGTGAAGTTGCCTTAAGACTATTTTCTCAACAAACAAAATGTCTGAATTAGATGTACTTTAGATTAACTGATAGCCTAAGTAATATCTATTTCTAGAGCCATTAAGGATTGAAATACAAAGCTTTCTAGCGAATATGAGCAACAGTTGTAGAGCTTTTGAGGAGTTGGTAATGCTATCGACCAAAGCCCTTAATTTGATTTGCTTTTTGATCGGCAGGATTGAGACCAACTATTATATATACAAAGTTTGCAGTTGAAATACTAAGCGATCGCTGAAGATTTTCGTGTGTCAACTGTATATATCTCTGCCAGAAAAGCTGTGTAAGAGACGTTAGCACAACATCCTGTTTTCTGGTAATTCTGTTCCTTTGGGAAAAGAGGTATTACCCTACAGTAGTTAAACCACAGCATAGATATTTCGGACTTTTTGTGTCACTTCTCTGCGCCCACTACCGCGATGACGTGGCGCATCATCTGAAGCTTGTTCAGATGCCGCCGAGAGCCACTGTTCCGAAGTAGGCGTGGAAGGCAGCTCTGTTGATAAGTGATTGACCATTGCTTGGCAGTTAAAAGCTAAGGGGCCGAACACCAGACTCGATACTAAAAGTGAAATGGCAGCACGCATAGCAAATGTCTATTTGGGAACTCTCCACTTCACTGATACTTAGCTTTTTGATTAATATCCGGACAATTCATCAAAAAGTATTCTGTTTTACTGAAAATAAACTCTTCTTATCCTCCGTTTAGATGTTCGACTAATAACCAATTGCCAGAGTGATTGTAACGACCCCACAATGTAACTAATTGTTCGTGGGGATAAGCGCGTAATTGCTCGTCGATATGCGATCGCAAAGTCACAAGCTGCCAGCTTTGCCCTTGATATGTGGCTGGTGCTGTGACAGTGAATCTGTATTCCTGCTGTTCCAAGCGATAAAAAATCCCTGTAAAACAGTTACTTTCCTGAATTAATGCTTTGTCAAAAGCAGAGTCAGGGCAATCGCCATTAACTGGATAAGCTTGTGGGTTATCTAAGTAATACAGTTGCCAGTGCCGCCAATCCGAACGATTGGAGGGAAGATTAAACAAAGGAATAATTAGCGCTTTTGAGCGATTATCTTCTAATAAAGCCGTTTGCAGCTTTCTAATAGGTAAATCCCTTGGCTGGCAGTTTAATTCAACACATATCGCCGCCGCCATCCCTGCTGCTTGACCAATACCCATAACCACAGGTTGTAATCTGGTAGCGCCATTGGCAATGTGGGAGACAGAAATATTCTTTTCACATACCAAAAAACCATCTGTGGTGGCTGGAATAAGACAACTGTAGGGAATTGTAAAGGGAGTCCCAGTCCAGCGTCCCCCCCAACGGATGGATTTAGGTTGCAGTGGGAATTGAACGCCAGGATAATGATGGTCATTGGCGTAGTTACCAACTGCGATTGCATCATTAAATATAGATGCAACTCTCCCTCCAGCGATCGGCAAAATATCCTGTTCTCGTATAGTAGTTAGCCCCACTAAGCGGCGGCTTTCTCGGTAATAGGGATGCAGTGCAAAAGCTGTAGAGGTGTGAGGAAATACTTTTTCTGCTAAACCATAGCGACGACCAATCTGATTTTGGATAAAATGGGCAAAATTTTGGCTGTGCCAGCGAGATTCTTGGATGAATTCACCTCTGGATACATCTGACTCTATCAATCGCCCTACCCCTTCGCCGTAGTCATTGCCACAGATTGGCCAATTCATCATAAACAGGCCACCAGGCAAACGTCCATAATTTAAAAATGCCTCTGCTCCATAGCCATCCCAAGCACCTGTAAACTGCGATGGATTATAGTTAGGCGCAGCCGGAATCTCTGGGGCAACGGCTTCACCAAAGTCCTGCATAATCACTACATAAGTGGGCGCTTGCACAGGATATTTCTGAGTTAAAGAGTTAAAAGCCACTGGGGCGCTGGGTTCTCCCCACTGCGATCGCAATTCCCAGCCCCAACGGTAAGGTATGTCAGCTAAAGCTAATAAATCTCCTAATTCTGTGCCATCGAGAATAATTTTGGCTGTGACAGCAAAATTAGCAAAGCGGACACCAGTTATCGAATCACCCTGCCGAAAGACTTCTAAAGGTACTTGTCCAGAAATCCAATGCAGATTGGGCAATTCCTGCACCCAATCTGCAAAAATCTCTGCCCCAATCTGGGGATCGTAACTAAAAAAACTTACCCAACTGTTATCTAATCCACCGGGCTGTCTTTGTCGCAATTCCTGCAAAAACGCACCCCATAACCCGGTTTGAAAGGCTTCTAATTCGTTGCCATCGGGTACAGACACTCCAGCCGAAGTGAGCATTCCCCCCAACCAAGGAAATTCACTCACCAAAATGGTTTTGGCTCCCCGTCGCGCCGCTTGGATAGCAGCCGCAGTCCCTCCAGTTCCCCCACCGACAACTAAAACATCAGCTGTGTATGTCTGATTAACCATCACTTAACCTCACTGGAGTTTTGACATATTCTCCCCAGATAGCTTGGCATCAGACAAGATAATTTATTTTACGAATTAGAACAAGCTAGACAGAGAAATCACAAATCGATAGCTTAACGTTGACTGCTAATGTTACATCTAGTATCGTTGAGCGGGGAAAAACCAACGTGAAAGCACAGGTATTTAGAGGCGTTAATCAACTTTCTTACGAAGATATCCCAGTTCCAACTCTGGAACCAGATGAAGTGCTGGTACAAGTGCGGGTTGTGGGATTATGTCAGTCAGATATTAAAAAAATTCGTTATCCACTTTATGAACCGCCGCGCATTTTTGGACATGAAACCGCTTAACACGATCGCAGCATTAGGCAATAATGTCAAAGGTTGGCAAGTTGGACAACGGGTGGCGGTAATGCACCACATCCCTTGTATGCGTTGCGCTTACTGCCTAAATGATAATTTCTCCATGTGCGATGTCTACAAAAACATCTCCACAACCGCAGGCTTTAACGCCAGTGGTGGCGGTTTTGCCGATTATGTCAAAGTTCCCGGACATATTGTCGAAAATGGTGGGTTGATTCCCATCCCGGATAATATCAGTTTTGAAGAAGCCAGTTTTGTAGAACCGACTAACTGCTGCTTGAAGGCTGTGAAAAAAGCCCAAATTGCTCCAGGACAAACTGTATTAGTTACTGGTGCTGGGCCAATTGGGTTAATGTTCATTATGTTGGTGAAGTATTTTGGAGCAAAAGCGATCGCTACTGATTTACTACCCTCTAGAATTGATAAAGCCTTGAGTGTCGGTGCAGAAGCGGCTTTTGATGCGCGCGATCCTGATTTACCAGCCAAAATCTCTGCCTTAACTGGTGGACTAGGTGTTGATGTTACTTTGCTGGCTGTTCCTAGTGATAAAGCCTTTTTTCAAGCACTTGATAGTACCCGCAAAGGCGGTAAAATCTTATTTTTTGCCGAATTCCCCGATGAAGTAGAAATACCCATTAATCCCAATATCCTCTATCGTCGGGAAATTGACTTGATAGGCAGTTACAGTTCATCTTATCGGCTTCAGAATTTATCGGCTGATATTGTATTTAATCAGCGAATTGACGTGCAAGCGTTGATTAGCGATCGCTATCCATTGAAAAATTTATCAGCAGCTGTGGAGCAAGCGATCGCACCCACACCGGATACTTATAAAATCTTAATTTATCCGTAAAAGGAAGATGAGGGAGATGGGGGAGTGTTAAAACTAGAAGTTTAAAGTTCTGTCTGAGATTCAACGACGGAGCTAAAAGGTTCAACGATGGAGCTAAAAGGTTTAACGATGAAGCTCAAAGCTTTAAAGTTCACCCTTAAAAGCTCAAGTTTCATCCTCATCTCTCTCACTTTCCCCTTGTCCCCAACAAAATGCTTATTACCCTACTTTTCGTAGCTCTACTAGCTTTCTACGTCGCCTGGAATCTCGGAGCAAACGATGTCGCTAATGCGATGGGAACCTCTGTAGGTTCGAAAGCTGTCACTCTCAAGCAAGCGATAATTATTGCTGGAGTATTAGAGTTTACGGGGGCTGTGTTGTTTGGACATGAGGTAACGGAAACTCTAGCAACGAAAATTGCTAATCCCGCCTTATTCGCAGCTACACCCCAAATATTAGTTACTGGGATGGTAACGGTACTAATATCGTGTGGTGTGTGGTTGCAAATTGCCACATCACGCGGTTTACCTGTATCTTCTTCTCATGCGGTTGTTGGTGCCATCGCAGGATTTAGTTGGGTAGCTTTAGGAGTAGGTGCAATTGATTGGGCATCAATTGGCTTAATTAGCATTGGCTGGGTTTTAACGCCGTTAATTAGTGGTGCGATCGCTGCCTTATTTTACAGTCAAATCAAGCACTGGATTTTGGATCAACCTAATCAAGTAGTCCAGTTACAAGAGTGGATTCCCTGGTTGAGTACTGCGCTGCTAGGTGTATTCGGCGTGATTGTATTACCATCGCTCACAGAACCGCTAACCAATTTTGTAATTGAGCAAGTTGGTTTTACAATCCCTGCTTACGACATCCCCCTGTTAACAGGTGCAGTAGCAGCAGTTGGACTCACAATCATGAGTTGGCGACAATTGGGAGATAAGGAAGACAAGGGAGAAATACTCCCTAATCCTGTAGAAAGATTATTCGCCCGATTCCAACTCCTAAGTGCTTGCTTTGTCGCCTTTGCTCACGGTTCTAATGATGTGGGAAATGCAATAGCTCCTTTAGCTGCGATCGTTTACATCAATCGCACTGGTAGCGTACCTACTAATGGTATAACTATCCCCCTTTGGATTTTAATCCTTGGTGGTGCTGGTATTGTTGGTGGTTTAGCTGTTTGGGGAAAAAAAGTCATTGCTACCATTGGCGAAAACATCATTGCCTTGCAACCCAGTAGTGGATTTTGTGCCGAACTTGCTACTGCTACCACCATCCTCATCGCTTCCCGGCTAGGTTTACCAGTCTCCACTTCCCACGCTCTCGTCGGCGGTGTAGTTGGTATTGGACTAGTGCAAAATATTAAGTCGATTAAGTTTCAAACACTAAAAGGCATTGCCGCCGCATGGCTAATTACAATCCCAGTCAGTGCTGCCCTTAGCGCTGCCATCTTCAGCATCGCCCAGATTTTATTCTTCTAAGAATTATTAATATTTTCCAAACTTTTCCTCTATTGGAATTTACTCAAAGCAAAACCCAGACTGCAACAACGCCAAAAAAAGCGTACTTTTGCAGAATTGCTGCTCATTCATTAGAATGTTGTGCAGGGGATAGCGTAACTTAGAATTTCCATAGAAGGATACTTTAATCTCCATTTAGAGATATAAACTGTCACACCAGTTACATTCCACACAAATTTACAGTTAGTTTCGCAAGTCAGACAATTTGGTGAGGATATCTAGCGACGAGTCGCCTACGCACACGCATCTGTGAATCTTTGACAATTATANTTGGCAGCAAAACAATAAATATTTATTTGGAGTGAGATTTCTTTAAAAGTAAANATTTCATTGGCAAATAATTTATGAAAATTAAACTGACCAAAAATAAAAAAGTCTCTATTTAATGGACTTCCAAGCGTGGCGATCGATCCAAAATCCCTTCGGGTTAGGCAATCTCCCAGACGCTCTGGTGTCCCTAACGATGGGAATCGNNNAGATGGGTGCTACCTCACCAAAATTCCAAATCTAATGGTTAAATACTTATCAATGCTGAAGAGGACACGCTGTAGTAAGCTGTGTGGCAAACTTAGATGCTTTGCTAACTTGTGTCTAGTATGACAGAATTACGTTGAAATGCGGAAGTGCTGTTAAAATTTTTAATTTATCTGATATCTGACAAAATACAGGAAATTAGGATGACCGCCAATAAAGTGTACGGGAAGCAGCTTTATCGTCAAAGTGTTAGAGGTTAGAAGCTAATGGGGCGATTCGAGAAGCAACCAGAAAACCCAAGAGTCAGAGGGGAGCTATCTAGAGCAGCAGAAAATGCTCTTTGGGCTGTAGTTGAAGACTTAGAAAATCTTCAGCAGAATGTCCTCAGAGGCTTGCAGGAAGACGTAAAGCGGCTTCAGTCAGAAAAAAATCGGTTATCTGATGAGATTCAAAGCTTGGTAGAGGAAAAAGAGCATTTACAACAAGTGCGCCAAATTACTGAGCAGCAAGTGTTAATTCGGCAACTGGCAGAAGTTCTGGCAAAGCATATATCTTCACAACTGCAATCCTCTCTGGCAACTTTAGCTAATCAAAGTATGGAGGGCAAATCTTACGAACAAGCGGCGTTGAAGTCTGCTGAAGTGAGCAGCAATGTAGTCGGTGAAATTAATGAAAAAGTCGAACATATGTTTGACAGTCTCGATGACACCGTTACTGTTACCTTTAATTCCTTACAACAGGAACTGAAGAACTATCAAAGTAATCTTTCCCAACAGCTGTCACGGATGTATAGCCAGCAGCAGCAAGGGGAAACGATTTTGGCGGAGTTTGTTAACCGCCTGCATGGAGAACTAGAAAAAACTATAGAAGAAACTTCACGCAAATCAGCAACAGCAGGTATACCTACTGTTTTGCAGTTTACGGAGCCACAAAAAAATAGCTCTGTTGAAACATCCCTGCCAGAGTTTGAGGAAATAGTAAGAAATTCCCTTGAGCCAATTTCCCCGATCTCCAATCAATTTTCACCAAGGGAAACGACATTAGAGCCGCCGATTGTTAAAGAAAATGTCGCGAATCCGATTTCTTCTCCCAGCAAGGATTTGTCGCCAAAAGAAACAATATTACAGCCACCGATTGTTAAAGAAAACACTGCGAATCCGATTTCTTCTCCCAGCAAGGATTTGTCGCCAAAAGAAACAATATTACAGCCACCGATTGTTAAAGAAAACACCGCGAATCCAATTTCTTCTCCCATAAAGGATTTATCGCCAAAAGAAACAACATCAGTAGAGCCGCCGATTATTAAAGAAAACGTCGCGAATCCAAGCCAGGATTTGTCGTCAAGGGAAACGCCATCAGAACCTACTACGGCTGTTGTTCCGCCACCAAAGGACAATGCCACCGAACCAATTTCTGTCCTAAATCAGGAATCGCCAGAAAACGAAACGAAATCAGAGCCTACGATCCCATCTGTACTACAGCCGAGAACAATCCGACCTTTTCTAAAGATTCCTACTGAACCACTTTCTGTCCGCCGCAAGAACGTATCGCAAAGCAAAGCTGAACCCTCATCCACTACTGCGCCAGAACCGCAGGTGGAAGCAAAACCTCCACAATCGCGATCGCCTAATTCCTCTGGCTTATCGACACTTAGAATCGGTTTGTTTTTGATCGTCTTATCAGCAGTGGTATCGTCGCTTTACAACGTAGCCATCAAGGTGATTTTCCACGAAGGTTCCCAGATTTTTGGAGTATTAGAGGTAGAGCAATTGCTACCGCCGACTTTGGGCAATACTCTGTTAATTTTGACGCTACGGTTTATGGTAGTCGTACCATTAATGGTACTTTTGTCTCCGATATTGCATCCAAGACTGTGGCAAGACTTGGAAAGCTTGTCTGCTTCAGTCCGAGGAAATTCCACACCTGCCAATGCCGCTACCAAGCAGATTTTGGTGTTGTCAATTGTGAGTGGGTGCTTTTTGTTTTTATCGCAGGTACTAATCTACATTGCGATCGCTCAAGTCCCAACCGGAATGGCGATCGCACTGTTCTTTATCTATCCAATGGTTAGCGGTCTATTTTCGTGGTTTCTGTTTCGCGATCGCCCCACTCTATTCCGCATCGTAGCGATCGCCGCAATTTGCTGCGGTGAATTGTTGGTTTTAGGGGGTTCTCCCAGCATCGGTATCGGTAATACTTCAATGGGAAGCAGCACCGCCATTCTTTCGGGTGTGGCTTTTGCTGCCTATATAATTCTGACGCGAGTCTGTGCTAGCAAACTGCATCCCGTGACTTTTACTTTAATTAACTTCACTACGATGCTGTTGTTGAGCTTTATCTGTTTGATGCTACCTTTGCCAAGCAGTTGGAACTTGGTAGTAGTTGACCCCTCTAAAATGCTGGAATTGGTTTTAAGCGCATTTATTTTGGGTGTGCTGACCCTTGCAGGTTATTTGCTCAATAATGTTGGTATTAGTAAACTAGGTGCCTCGCGATCGGCGCTCATTGGTGGTAGCATCCCAGTTTTAACCGTGATTTTCGCTGGGTTAATCATTCAAGAAAATTTGGATATTGTGCAAATTCTGGGAGTGTTATTTGTAACCTTTGGCGCGGCTGCTTTCAGCTTTGAAACAATGCGAAATCAGGTTAAACCCTCTAGTCCCACGAATTAAATGGCGAGTTCAATCAGCTTAAGGGTGATGGGAGCTACTTTACCCCCATCACTCTCAGCATCAATCCTGACGCTAATGCACTCACTTGTAACTTCAAGATCCCCGACTTCTTTGAGAAGTCGGGGATTTAAATTTTTACGAATGATTTCAGAATGCTGTATGGGTGCAGAGAACACTTATAGATCGGCAAGCAGTATTTATATTTTTAGGGATTTAGCCTGATACAGGTAGGGAAAACACGTATATGTAAGCAATATGAGTAGTACTGACTCCAGCAATTGAGCACGAGTACTTGCTCAGAGAGAAGATTCGCAAGGAGTTAAGACTATTGCAGCACATTTTGGAACTAAGAGATGGAGAAGTCGCAGAAATGTTTAGAGTACCCCGTTTTTTCAAGCCAAACGCACTTTGTTGATATTAGGCGGTCGGCCTACCTGTTTTTCAGCGTGGGAGGCAAAGTAAGTGGGCAAGAATAGACTAGCTTATGTTAAGCAATGTAAATTTAATCAAATTGCCTTGTAGTCAGGGCTAAAGTCCTTATCTTTCGGTTTTATTTGTCGCTAATGGGGAAGTCTCCCAGACCGCACTCAGTCACTATAAATCTTTAATTATTCACACCCACTTACTAATTGTGTTTCGTAAAATGGTATCTTTATTTCTGTCGTTTTATACTAGTCAACTTAATCTGTGTAGGCGTAGCCTACCGTAGGTATCGCTCAGACACCTAGAAAAAGAAGCTGATATCGTAGCTTGCTACGGATTATCATCCTTTTATAGCAACAAACTATCTACGTAATTAAAGTCTCTCAAATATATAAAATAGCAAGGTAAAAACATACTTGAAAGTAGCCAATAAATTAGTTAAATCATAAAAGTTTAAAATTCTTTCATGAAAGAAATATAAATTTATGCCAAAAAAACCTCTAAATAATTATCGAATTTAACCCAAGATGTTTTATTATATGTATGGCTATTAACTAGTCTTTCGGTTATTAGCACGAGCGACAAAGCCTTATAGATACGCGATTTAGTCTAAAGCAATCGCGGCTTTTTGTGTCTAATAGTCAATATAAAAGAATAAATAAAACTTGATTTAAAAGTAGATATAGAAATATCATCAAACCTTGATTTAAGCAAGATATAAAATATTTAAATAGCCATCATTTATAAACTTGAAAATGCACAATTTTATTTCAAAACCAAAAAAAAGTGATATGATGAGGAACAATATTTGAAAAGCAACAGGTATTTTGAAATTGGAATTATTTGCTCTACTTGATGTCTACTATTTTCCCTCAATGCCAAGACATCACCGGAGGTTGTGAACGAGATGAGAGTTCACAACGAGCTGTATAGCTCAATCTCTAAATGTGGCTACACCTGGCAAGCGATTTGTTTTGAGANNNTTCCCAATTATTTCTAGTCACTTGTGTACTAAAAATAATTCGCCAAGGCTGCAAAAAAGCATCTTTTTCTAGTAACAAATATCCCAAATTAACCGCGCAAACTAGTTTNNNCTCTGAGTCGGCATAGTGCCATAATTAGATGTAAGCAGCTTGACGTTGTTACTCTTGAAAGATGAAAANAACCAGAAACCTGAAAGGCTTTGGAGATTAATTGCAGCATATTTGACTGTTGGGAAATAAACCGCCGTTAAGCTAGATTTGGTGGCGTCTCTAATTTTCCGGTTAGATGCAGAGACAGTTATAGTTACAACTAGCGACTCTGCTTTNTCTACCAGGAAATATGCGAAAATGGTAGTTTGCGCTACCACCGATATCATCGTTATCGCATACTAATATAGTTTGAAGTAAAGACAGCCTTCAGCCAGGTGTATACTACCTATTTTCATTCGATTAAAAATTGTGTAAACGTGCTATTCAATTGTCTGTAATATGAGTAACGACATAGATCTGATCAAACGTCTTGACCCCAGTGCGATGGATCAGATCATGCTTTATCTGGCTTTTAGTGCCATGCGGACGAGTGGGCACAGGCATGGGGCATTTTTAGACGCAGCCGCAACAGCAGCAAAGTGTGCAATTTACATGACCTATCTAGAGCAGGGACAAAACCTGCGAATGACAGGGCACTTGCATCACTTGGAGCCGAAACGAGTAAAAATTATTGTAGAAGAAGTCAGACAGGCACTAACAGAAGGCAAACTGTTAAAAATGCTTGGTTCTCAGGAACCTCGCTATTTAATTCAATTGCCTTATGTCTGGCTAGAAAAATATCCTTGGCAACCGGGGCGATCGCGCGTTCCTGGTACTAGTCTGACAAGTGAAGAAAAAAGACAAATTGAGCAGAAACTGCCCAGTAATTTACCTGATGCTCAGTTAGTTAGCTCCTTTGAGTTTCTGGATTTGATCGAGTTTTTACACAAGCGATCGCAAGAAGACTTGCCACCCGAACACCAAATGCCTTTGAGTGAAGCTTTGGGTGAGCATATTAAGCGCCGTCTGCTTTACTCAGGAACGGTAACACGCATTGATTCTCCTTGGGGAATGCCCTTCTATGCGCTTACCCGTCTTTCTTATACCCCAACAGACGATGAAGAACGTACACACATCACCGTGGAAGATACCGCTCGGTATTTCCGCATGATGAAAAATTGGGCAGAACGGCGACGAAACGCCATGCGCTTGCTGGAAGAACTTGATATTCTCCCAGAAAAAATGGATCAGGCTATGGAAGAATTAGATGAAGTTATCCGTGCCTGGGCAGACAAATATCACCAAGATGGTGGTATTGCAGTGGTTTTACAGACGGCTTTTGGTGAAAGAGAAGACTAGTACAACTAACTGTGCAAACTGTGCAAAATTCTAAATTACCAAAGCTGAAAAACTGACGTGAGTTCAACTAACCTCTCTCCAACTCCTCTTTGCGTTGGAGAGGAGAATTATAATGTTTTTCATTTATTTGAATGCTTACCTGGTCAGTGGACACTTTGGGAACAGTGCTAGGTATCGTATACCCACAAGTGGCAGAAGTGTTACTGAAGTTTGTCTGAGCTAATAGAGCGTTTGACGGAAGTTACATTACTGTACAATCCGCCTGAAGGTTCGCGTGATATCTTTGTAGTCTGGATAAGACCAGGTAAGGTCGGGTTTCGCTGTTGCTCAACCCAACCTACTAATTAAAATCGAATGATTTATTTTTTGGTAGTCCCTGAATCAGGTTGGCAAATAGCCACTCTATATTCAACCTGTATTTTCAATCAATTATACAAAGCACTGTAATCTAATTAGTGCCCGGTTGAGTTGGAACAACTGGTTGGTTTGGAAATGGGGTAGTTTCTAAACTTGGACTTGAACCCGCAGGAATTATCGTTGGCGGTGTAGACGAAGATGAAGCACCGATAACACTATCATCAGCACTGATACAAGTATCTAGCGCTTGAGTAGGGGGAAAGTCGATTTGACTACGTAAGCCAACCACACACTGGCCAAAGCGCACGGGTAACAAACTGCGTCCACAATAATCTAAAACTGTTGGATTAGCTTCTTCCTTAGTACTTAAGCTAACGCCAACTACACAGGTTGCTAACTCTTCAGGACGCCGAGCCTTCCCACAATAAGAAAGCGCATCTGTGGCAGCAATTTGGGTTTCCTTATCAATTTTCACCACGCAAGCAGCCAAATCTTTTGGACGCAGTGCTGCTGCACAACCTTCTGATGCCGCTTCTGCCTTTACGCCCACACTCAACAGGCGACCCGCACAAACACTATAATCATTCCTGTAGGAGGCAGCAACAGCCACATTAGGCAAGATTGTTAAACATCCAGCTATAGCCAAAACTGGTAATGTTAAAATCCTGGAGGTGGAACTGCCTTGTTTGTTCTTAACTCTGCTAACCACTTTTTTGCTCATTGACATTGCCATTCTCCAAACACCCAAAGTTATGCTAACTCAAATATCTTAAAAATCCTCTGTAATCTAAGAATTTCAGAGGTAGTAAAGTATAGACATAATTAATTATGTCGAAAATTGTGTTAACATAGCTGTTTGAAAGATAAGTAGGCAACGTAAAAAGTATTTCAGAGTAAGAATACTGCGTGAACCAATCTGATGATTGAGTAGCTTACGAAACTAAATAAGCACAAAAAACTTATGGGCAGGAGTACGGCGTGACAGGTCGGAATTCAGGCTTGGAGGCTAGTTTGTCGGGTTTACCGATTAAAAGCAACTGGCGCAAAAATCGATGCGTCTACCTTGGTGAGATACGTCTTACCTCGGTAAGCAGCTTCAAAAAACCAAGAATCCTCTGATTATTAAAAATTAGGGGAATGTCAAAATTGAATGTTTCGGTAAAGTTTAAACAGGATTAGATTAAGGAAACTCATGTCCCGATATAGAGGGCCCCGCCTCAGAATTGTCCGCCGCTTGGGCGACTTACCAGGATTAACTCGTAAAAGTGCCAGACGCGCTTACCCACCTGGGCAGCATGGCCAGAATCGCAAGAAGCGCTCTGAGTATGCTATCCGTCTAGAGGAAAAGCAAAAGCTCCGCTTCAACTACGGTTTGACTGAAAAGCAATTGCTCCGCTATGTGCGGAAAGCCAGACGTGTTACTGGTTCTACCGGACAAGTGCTGCTGCAATTGCTGGAAATGCGCTTGGATAATACCGTTTTCCGCTTGGGTATAGCCCCGACTATCCCAGCGGCTCGTCAACTGGTAAATCACGGTCACGTAACTGTTAATGGTCGTGTAGTGAATATTGCCAGCTACCAATGCCGTCCTGGGGAAACAATTGCAGTCAGAGATCGGGCACAATCCCGGAAGTTGGTGGAAGCGAACTTGCAATATCCCGGTTTGGCTAACCTCCCCAGTCATTTGGAATTTGACAAAAATAAGTTGGTTGGTAAAGTCAACAGCGTTATTGAGCGCGAATGGGTGGCACTACAAGTTAATGAACTACTTGTGGTGGAATACTACTCACGACAAGCTTAAACAGTTGGGAGTTAGGAGTTATGAGTTAGGAGTTGCAAGATGATAATTCCTAACTCCTCACTTTTTACTCCTAACTTTTTTCATCCGCCAATTTGCGACATGGTACGGGTGTATATACCTGAAATGCCAGAATCACGTTGTTTAAAGTTAATTTCTGGCTTGATTCCGAGTAAATGTCTGACCTGCTCTTGTAATTGAGCGGTGCTGACACCAGAACGCAGAGCAGTTTTTAAATCTATTTGACCAGTTTCATTTAATAAACAGGGACGCAGCCACCCATCAGCACTCAGGCGCATCCGATTACAACGATCGCAAAAACATTCTGACATTTGACTAATAAATCCTAGTGTCCCCTTCGCATTGGGAATTTGAAAGACATCAGCAGGGCCAGCACCACGAACTTGTGATTCTGTCAAGCCCCAGCGATCGCGAATACGTTCTCGTAAATCGGCTGAAGATACCCAACCGCGATCGCCAAACAAATGCACATTACCAATGGGCATAAATTCAATAAATCGAACGTGCCACTGTTTTTCAATTGTCAGGGCGGCTAAATCGAGAACTTCGTGGTCATTAACGCCAGGAATCACCACTACATTCAGCTTCAGGGGGTCGAATCCGACTTGATGGGCAGCTTGAATCCCCTGCCAAACTTGTTGCCAACGAGAACGCCCCTGATTACCGATAATTTGGTCAAAAATGTCGGGATCGAGAGAGTCCAGACTAATATTAATTCGTCGCAGACCAGCATTGTAGAGGTTTTGCGCCATCGGAGCCAGCAAAAAACCGTTGGTGGTCATTGAGATATCTTGAGTTTGGGGTAAATTTGCGATCGCACCGACTAAATCCACCACACGCGGACGCAACAAGGGTTCTCCCCCAGTCAAACGAAACCGATTAAAGCCTACTGGAATAAATACTTCTTGAATTAAGGTGAGTAGTTCCTCATCAGTCAATAACTGTTGCTTGAGAATATAGTCCAGTTCTACTCCCTCTGGCATACAGTACTGACAACGAAAATTGCAGCGATCGATTAAGCTTATGCGGAGGTAGTCTACCTGGTTCATCGTTTTATTTTTATTCTCTCTGATTAATTAAAGACTTTACAAAAGTGGTTTACCCCTTCCTACTATCTTTGTTGTAACTCAAAATACCGTACTCCCCCTTAAGTATGAGTCCACAGATTGTGGCATAATAAGCCGATCGCATCCACTAGTTAGTCATCAATCGTGCAAGATACCGACTCCATCAACGACCTTGCTGCTGCTTTACTACAGCCAGCCGATATCAGCTTTGAACTGCCCGATCCAGAAGATGAACAGATTCTAGAGTCAGATTTTCAACAGCAGCTAGAAATAGCTTGGCAGGTATGCGATCGCTTTGATTTGCAAACTGAAATCTGGCGGGGGCGAATTTTACGGGCGATTCGCGACAGAGAAAAAGTGGGTGGTGACGGACGCGGTACTGGCTTTCTCCGATGGCTAAAAGAGCGGGAAATCAGTAAAAGTCAAGCATACTCCTGGATTCAACTGGCAAATAGTGCCGATACTCTCATTGAAGACGGTAAACTTGACCCCGGATCTGTGAACAACTTCAGCAAACGGGCATTTGTTGAAACCTCCAAAGCAGTTCCAGAAGTGCAACAGATGGTGAGTGAAGCCGCCCAAAAAGGCGATCGCATCACTAGGCGGGAAGTGCGTCAACTCAGCGACGAATGGACAGCCATGTCCTCAGATTTACTACCTGAATCAGTTAGAGAAAAAGCAGCAGATAACACCCTTCCCCCGCGCTACATCGCCCCACTGGTGAAGGAAATGGAAAAACTGCCAGAATCACATCAAAAGTTTATCCAAAAGGAAATAGCTGCCAATCCTGATGTGGATACCCTGAAACAGGTAACTACCGAAGCGCGTAACTTAGCGAAATATCTGAAAGGGGCGGCTCAAGTTCAGGCGCTAACCCAAGAAAATATTGACATTGAAACAGCTTTAGAAGAAGCCCAAAGAGTCGGCTGTTTGAGCATTGCTGCTGATTTGGTAAATCAAGCATCGCAAATTGAACAAACGATCGCTAAATTGTACATGACTTGGAAACGGATCGGTAATTTAGCAGATCGATTATATGTAGATACTGGAGCAAGTACACCCAACTTGCGATCGCTCCTCACTTGCTTGGAACCTCTAGGTGGTGAAATCATGGAATTGCAACTTACTGGTGCGACTGAACACACTGTTCGTTTGCAAATTCAGGAGACGAGTTAGGGAGTGGGAATTAAAAGTTGTGCGAGATAATAGCAATAACCACCTGACTCCAGGTTTCTATGTCAACAACTATCATTGAACCCATTGTCACTTGGGAAAAGTTACCTGATGACTTTCCTTTACCCGATGAGCCTGTGGATAATATTCAACAAGAGCAGCAATTGCGTAGGCGTAGCCCGCCGTAGGTATTGTGCATAACAAAGTTACGAAATATCGCCATATCTCAAATTTTAATGAGCAGGGCAAGATGTAGGGGTGAGCGAGGAATTATGGGGCAATTCTGTAGGTACTTGAGCAACCAGAACTACGTTCCCATTGGCATCCATTACCCAGCCTTGGGCTTCTACAATTTGAATAGGTTCGTTGACAGAATTAACTTTCTGTGATTTTACTTCTGTGTTTCGCTGCGCCTGAACAACGGCTCTTTTCTTAATACCGCCAGCACGATTCCGACTCTCTGGAGGTAGCGCGATCCAATCTGCTAGCACTGCATCATCAGCTATCAATGGCTGGGTGGGATCGGCTACTAGTCCTCCACGTCCAGTGGTAATAAATGAACTTCTTGCTATTTTTCCACCAGAACTACAACTAGCAGCAATTTGCCGCGAAGCATCAACCAGATTTACGGGTAGTTCCACTAATCCCCTACTGAGATCAGCATCTGGTGAGTTGATTTGTACAGTGCCATTTAATGAAGGGTTTTGCTGAGAAAACGCCGTGATGTCATTTGTTTGGAGATTATTTGGGTCTTTTTCTTTTGGATCAAGCTTCTCTACGTCTGCACCTGTGCGGGGTACAAAACCAAAGATGTTCTTAGCAGTGATTGTGATTTTACCACCAGAGCCAGAGACGGTGTTGGCGGTGATATCGCTATTTCCTAAGAGACTGGCGGCAAGGAAACCATTAGGTGCTTTGATAGTAATATTACCGCCATCTCCATCACCCCTGGCGTTAGTGGTTATTTGACTGTTGCCGCGTATCAGTAATAAGTCCTGCACCTGTAGCGAAATATTACCGCCCCGACCTAATTCACTATCAGATGTGAGACTTCCTTGATTGTCCAGAAGAATCGATCTAGCAGTGATATTGAGATCGCCTGCTTTTCCTGAGCTAAATACATCCTCTGTGTATTTGAAATAGTCTGGAAGAAGTTGACTGCTCACAGTTACTTTAGCTCCGTTCCGGATAATTAATTCTTTTGTATCAATTATTACATTACCCGCATCTCCAGAAGTATTTGTAGAAGCAAACAAACCAGTGGACGCACTTGTTAAGCTTCCAATTAGCTCTACCGAAGAGGCGTTTACAGTCAAATTTCCTCCTTTTCCTGTACCAGCTATTTGCTCTAATGCAGTAGAATCTGTTGCTACCTGTCCCCCATCTTCAATAAGTAACCTGCCAGTGTTAATATTTATGTCACCCGCCTTTCCGGCAACAGTAGTTGAACTCAACAATCCACTAGGTCGTCTATCATTACTATCTGGCAAGGGAAAGCCACCAATCACCTCCACAGATTCTGAAGCATTTAAGGTCAACTTTCCTCCATCACCCTTGCCCAAAGTAGTAGTGCTTACTTGTGCTCCATCCCGAATGATTATTTTCTTGCTAGTAATCGTTAAATCTCCGCCATTTCCAACACCCGTAGTCTGAGTTTTTAAAACTACAGGACCAGTTAGTTCCACTAAGTTACCCTGGATTTGGATATTGCCGCCACTGCCATCTCTATTACTAGCACTGACCTGAGATGCAATCTTATTACCGTCAACAGTTAATCGAATATCTTGGAAATTCTGGACACCTTGATATCCTAAAATCCAACCTTGGTCTGTTGGTTTAAGGTCGACCAGACTATTACTAGCAACACTTCCTAACTCAATTCGTCCTGACGCTGCTGTTAAATTTCCGCCCTCCAGAGTTATGTCGCCACCTACAAGTGCCAAGGTTTTATTTGGCTGTACTTGTAGACCAACAGGTATATTAGTTGTCACGTCATCTGAGCTAGGTGCTTGAGATTGATTGTGGATGAACGCCGCAGTTGTGCCGAATTGTAAGCCATTGGGAACATTTACCGTTAGCAGAGGTGGGGTTTGTGGATCTGTGGCACTAAATTTAGTTCCATCGGTAAAGTTTAGGCTACTCGCTGTACTCGCCACAAATGAGCCGCCAATTTGTAAAGAAGAATTGGGACCAAAAATTATTCCGTTAGGATTAATCAAAAATAGGTTGGCTGTACCATTAGCTTTAAGAATGCCATCAATATTAGAAACAGACTTACCTGTTACCCGGCTAATAATGTTCTGAACACTGTCAGCATTTTTAAATTCAGCAATGCTATTTTTAATTACGGAAAACTCCTTAAAACTGTGGAATAGATTGCGTCCACTTTGGGATAGGGTTCCACCTTCAATAATTGTGATATTACCCTGTAGTCTAACTTGAGAATTATTAGGTAAAGTATCATCCTGGGTAATTTGGGCAATAGCAGAGTTTGCAGAAAAGGCTATTGTACCAATGATGGCAATTCCTAGACCTTTAAACCAGACCCAACGAGTACTCATACTTAATGCACTCCTTCAAAGAATTAACAGTTGCTGAACAATGCTAACGCTGCATTTGTATTAAGTACACTACATTGAAATTGCTAATCTATAGAGTTGCTAAGAGGATGTTTTAAAAGGGTCTTTTACTATCCTAATTAGCACAGCAAAGTATCTTATTCGATAGCTAAAACCTTGATTTTTGTCCGGAGTTAACCCAAGTTACAACTACAAAATCATCCTTACTTCTAGGAGTTTTAAAACAACCTCTAAGAATATAGGACTCCAATTTAATTGTTGAAAAAATGCTGAGAATTAAAAGCCCATTATATCAGGGTTTTATCTAAAATTCTGTTCAAACATTAGATAGAATTCCTATATATTACAGCGCTTTTGAGGTACATGAGGTACACCAATTTCAGGGATAGTTTTTAAACTTTGAATTTGAATCGGTTTCTGTACCTCATAAACATCGAATCTGCTGTATTAACTTTCTATTGTTAACTATTACCTTAATTCTCAATAGAAAGTTAATTATTAAGTTGATACACAATTAAGGTCTACATACCCTTATACCTTGTTGGTTATACCAGCAGACCTCTTCTGCAAGTTTTTTAGATTGAATTACTCCTGTCAAATCCTTAATTTCTTGCTTGCTAACAGTATCATCAAATTCATTTGTTTTTAGGCCGATACTGGTCTGCAATTCTTCTTGAGAATCGTCTCCCACTACATCGTTATTTTTGCTCACAACACTCACCTCAGAGTTCTTCAGGTCTTCACTCAATTCGTTTTGAATATTGTTTGTTGACTGCCGTGTATTTTGAGAATTCATAATTTTCGCTCTTTTTGCAGACTGGTAAATGTATAAACTTATCTTGTGATGTACTCAATTAACGTGAGTTTGATTAGTACAGTTTGGCAACGAAGGAATCAATAATACAAAGTTTAGAGTGTAACGAAAGCATTAAGTTTCTAACGCTCTTGTGAACTCCGATAATTATGAATTCAGCTTGACTAGTTATAATTACGCATTGTGTTACAAAACTTCATATATTTGTGCTGGATTTGCTTAAAGAATTGATAAATCTGGCTACTCACCGTTGATTACTCAAGAGAATTGAGTAATTGATATCTCTTCAAGTCTCACACTCTGTTTATGATTTGGATAAGCTCACAGGCTTTATTAAGGCGATCGCTCGTATGAAGGTCATTGCAAATCAATGATTGCACTGGCGCACTGAATTCAGCCAAAAAAGCGATCGCTTGTATGAAGGTCATAGCAAATCAGCGATATCTACGAAGGTCTACGCCAACGCACTGATTTAATGGAAAGGGCGATCGCTTGTATGAATGTCATTGCAAAGAAGCGATCACACCACACTTGATTTGAGTAGAAGGGGCGATCGCACTGATATCATGTCCGCTTAATTACTTACTAAACCCCAAGAACCCCACCCCGCCAAAGCTGCGCTTTGTCTCCCCTCCCCGCAAGCGGGGAGGGGCTGGGGGTGGGGTGCAATGACTGTGGTTAGCATAACTAATTATGCGGACATGATATGACACCTGAATTCAGTCAAAAGAGCGATCGCTACATATAAAGTTCATTGCAAAGAGGCGATGTCTACGATGGGCTACGCCAACGCATTAACAAAAGTTATGAGAATCTCAATTTTTAGTTAGCACCGCAAAATGTAGCGACGAGCGAGGAGTTATGGGGCGATGCAGTGGGTACTTGAGCAACCAGAACCACATTCCCATTGGCATCTATAATCCACCCTTGGGCTTCTACAATTTGAGTAGGTTCATCGATAGAATTAACCTTCTGTGATTTTTCTTCTGTGTATCCCTGCGCCTGAATAACCACTTTTTTCTGAATACCACCAGCACGATTCTGACTCTCTGGAGGAAGGGCAATCCAATCTGCTAGCACTGCATCATCAGCTATCAATGGCTCCGTGGGATCGGCTTGTATTCCTCCACGCCCAGTAGTAAAAAACGAACTTCTTCCTATTTTTCCACCAGAACTACAACTAGCAACAATTTGCTGCGAAGCATCAACCAGATTTACAGGTAGTTCCACTAATCCTTTACTGGGGTCAGCATCTGGTGAGTTGATTTGTACAGTGCCACTTAATGAAGGGTTTTGCTGAGAAAATGCAGTGATGTCACTTGTTGAGATGTTATTCGGGTTTATATCTTTTGGATCAAATATCTCCACCTCTGCACGGGTGCGTGGCACAAATCCAAAGATATTCTTAGCGGCGATCGCAATTTTACCACCAGAACCAAAGTTGGCATTGGCGGTAATATCGCTATTTCCGAAAAGAGTGGCGACGAGAAAGCCATTAGGTGCATTGATGGTGATATTACCGCCAGTTTTATCACCTCCGGCATTAGTAGAGATTTGACTGTTGCGACGCATCAGTAATAAGTCCCGCACCTGTACCGCAATGTCACCGCCCTTACCTGACTCACTATTAGATGTGAGTTTTCCTTTATCCAGCAGAATGGAACGAGCGCTTATATTGAGTTCGCCTGCTAGACCTAAATTGGGTACATCCCCTTGATAGTTAACATTTTTTCGAGCTTCACTGCTGACAGTTATTGCCGCCCCATCTTTGATAATCAATTGCCCTGTAGTTAGGGTCAAGTTGCCGCCATTTCCAGTCCCTTGAGTCCCAGCAAACAAGCTACTGAGCCTAGAACCATTTGCTGAGGTTCCTATTAATTCTACGGACTCAGAGGCGTTCACTATCAAATCTCCTCCATCTCCTGTAGCTGGTATAAATTGGTTAGAAAAACGCCCAAGTATACCCTCAGAACTTGTTGATATTGCTGCCCCTCCCTCAATACGTAACTTTCCAGTATTAATTATTATGCTGCCAGCATTTGGAGTGCCATAAGTTGCACTAAATAATCCACTGGATGTTAAATCACTACCATCTGGCAAAGGAGAAATGGGGATGCCTGCAATTAGTTCTACGGAATCTGAGGCGTTGATGGTCAATTGCCCCGCCAATCCCGACCCCAGATTGAACATTAAGACTTGCGCTCCATCTTTGACAATCAACTTTCTGGTAGTGATATTTATATCTCCAGAGTTTCCAGTGTCGAAAGTTCCAGTAGACAAGAACGCATTTAGTCCAAGTTCTACAGATTCGGAAGCGTTCACTGTCAAATTTCCTCCTGGTTGCGTTCCCAGGCTAAGAGCCAAAATTTGTGAACCGTCAGTCACCAATACTCGTTGTCCTTGCAGGTGGATATTACCGCCACCTTTGCCACTGGTATCTATAGTAGATGGAATCTCACTTTGCTGGGTGAGTTCGATGTTCTGAAAATTTTGAACACCTTCATATCCTAATACCCAACCTTGATTCGTTGAATTCAGACCAACCAAACTATTGCCAGCAACGCTTCCTAACTCAATTCTTCCCCCACTTGCCGTTAAATTTCCGCCCTCTAGCGTTATATTACCGCCTATAAGTGCTAGGGTTTTGCCTTGCTGCACCTGTAGACCAACACCTTGTCCGAAGGTATTAATTGTATTATTGGGACTTGCTTGGGATTGATTGCGGATGGGCGCCGCATTTGTTCCGAATTGTAAACCTATAGGAACACTTTCTGTGAGTAGAGGTGCAGTTTGACTAGATGTAGCACTAAAGTTTGTACCATCAGCAAAGTTCACACTACTCGCCGTACTCGCCACAAATGAACCGCCAATATTTAAAGAAGCATTGGTACCAAAAACAATGCCGTTAGGATTAATCAAAAATACGTTAGCTGTACCGTTAGCTTTGAGAATGCCATCTATATTAGAAACAGAATTGCCTGTCACCCGACTGATAATGTTCTGAATATTGATTGCATTGTTAAAATGGGCTGTCCTTCCCGCAGAGATAGAAAATTTTTCAAAGCTGTGGAGCAAGCTTGTACCACGAACTGCTCCACCATCAATCTGGTCTATAGGCTGACCATCAATGAGCTTTGGTGTAATGATCGAACTTTCAGATCCAAGTGTGGCATCTTTTTGAATTTGAGCTAAGGCAAAACTCTCAGCAAAAATGAGCACTCTAGCAATTACTAAAGTACTCACTATTCCTAACTTCCAGTGGCAACTGCTTCGATTTTGAGACATGAAAAACTGGCTCTCAAAACATCAGAGTTTATTAAAATACTGCTTTTTGCTAATTAGCGATGTTAGTACGCTGAGGTTATCTTTGTAGCCTAACTACTACATAAAAGCAAAGTTTAGTATTTTTACATTTACTAGAATAAACTCTTTGCAGTCCGAAGATTAAATTATTTAGCAGTTACAGCCTAAAGGGCTACCAGTTGATGGACAAGGGATACACAATGCTTTTTTGACTAACACAATTTCTGGTATTGAAGGTCTTGGAGTTGTTGGCAATAATGCATTGGGTTGCTGTTCATCAACTGCATCATCTGATTTGAGTTGATTGGGATCGAGATTACACTGCCAATGAATTCTCAAGACTCTGTACTCTAATAAGCCGTACTTTTCAAGCACTGAATGTAAGTCAGCGTTTTCTAGGCTTTCATTCATTTTCTGCTGAATCTCTTCTTGTAACTGCTGTAATATTTGAGGATCTATGACTTGTTGAGAACTCATGAGTGTTTTCGTTCCTGACGGGATGTGTATAATTACTGCTTCAGTTTAGTTAGCAATGATTACGCTCAGTGTCATAAAAGTTCATAATTTTCCTGCGGGATTTTCTTTACAGCTATTTTTATTAATACCAATTCAAATTATTTACAGCACTTCCGGCAGCTATGAGGTACATCCTCAAAGCTGAAAGCTATGATAGAAAAGGGCAAAAAGAAAAACTGTACTGTATTGCATAATAGCTGTCAGTGCTTTAACCCAAGTTTTTCTAGTCCTCTTCTAGAGGACTTGCACCATTAGACAGGGAATTCTATTCCCTGGCGGTCTGTATTGCATAATAGCTGTCAGTGCTGTATTGTCGAGTGGGCGTCTCGTCTAGTAACTCAAATCGGGCTTCCACTTACCGCCTGTTTCTCCACTAATTCTTAATCCCCGTCGCAGCAATACCTTGAAGAAATTGACGCTGACCGATGAGGAATAATACCATCACTGGCACTGTTGCTATTGTCACTGCCGCCATCATCAAGGGCCAATTATTCGTAAATTGCTCCTGAAACTCAGCCAACGCTAGTTGCACCGTTCTTAATTCTGGCCTTGTGGTAAATACTAGAGGCTTAAACAAATCATTCCACTCACCGATGAATGTGAACAAAAACAGCGTCACCAATGCTGGACGGGCTAAAGGTAACATCACCCGCCACAAAATTTGCAGTCGATTCGCCCCATCTATAGCTGCGGCTTCCTCTAATTCCACGGGAATTGTCTGGAAATACTGACGTAATAAAAAAATCCCAAATCCGCTAACCGCAGTGGGTAAAATCAGCGCCCAGTATGTATTTATCAGGTGTCCCCACTTCAATACCAAAAAGATGGGAATCACCAATAACTGAAAGGGAATTACTAAAGTTGCTAAAACGACTAATAGCAGTGCTTGGCGTCCCCGAAACTTCAATCGTGCTAGGGCGTAACCAGCCAAAGCAGAAGTGACAATCTGAAACGCCGTCACAGCGATCGCTACCAAGGTAGAATTAGCAAACGCCAGCAAAAATTTTCCTTGTTGCCATGCAACGCGGTAATTTGCTAAAGACCAGTTATTTTTGAACAAATTTTCTGGGCTGGCGGATGTCGGTGCAAAGGAGGTGAGAAAGACCACAAACAGCGGTAGTAGAACGATAAATGCCCCTAGCAGTAAGATTACTAGGCTCAAAAAATCACCAGATTTCACATTCAGGTTTGGTTTAGACATAACTTGAGCCGCAAAGCATTTATTTCGCTAGTACTAGAGCATTGCCCCCAGCAACCATTAATCTATAAACATAGTCTACTTGTTAAGTTAAATTAAACCACAGAGATTGTTACCCTCAATTCATAGGGTAAATTGAATCCTGGTGTCAAATAATTCAGGTTTACAGGAGTAAACATAACCATGCAGCAGCTTGCAGACCAATTTAAAGAATTAGATTTCAAGAGCGAAACATACAAAGATGCTTATAGCCGGATTAATGCGATCGTGATTGAAGGGGAACAAGAAGCCCATGAAAATTACATCACATTAGCCGAACTGCTGCCAGAATCTCATGATGAATTGATTCGCCTCTCGAAGATGGAAAGCCGTCACAAGAAAGGATTTGAAGCTTGTGGGCGCAATTTGAATGTTACCCCAGATTTGCAATTTGCCAAGGAATTTTTCTCTGGACTACACCAGAATTTCCAAACAGCAGCGGCGGAAGGCAAGGTCGTCACTTGTCTGTTGATTCAGTCTTTGATTATTGAATGTTTTGCGATCGCAGCATATAACATTTACATCCCCGTCGCCGACGCTTTTGCCCGCAAAATCACGGAAGGAGTAGTAAAAGAAGAATATAGCCATCTCAACTTTGGAGAAGTTTGGTTGAAAGAACATTTCACAGAATCAAAAGCTGAACTTGAACTTGCAAATCGCCATAACCTTCCCATAGTCTGGAGAATGCTTAACCAAGTAGAGGGTGATGCCCACACAATGGCAATGGAAAAAGATGCTTTGGTAGAAGATTTTATGATTCAATACGGTGAAGCATTAAGTAACATAGGCTTCACGACTCGCGATATCATGCGCTTGTCAGCCTACGGACTCATAGCCGCCTAACAAAGTGCTGAGTAACGAGTGCTGAGTGCTGAGTAGTTTAAATTCAGAACTCAGAACTCAGAACTCCTAACTCCTAACTCTACTAAATTCCACGCCTCAAGACAGCACAAGCCTAATAATCACTACATGTTTGGTCTAATTGGACATCTGACTAGTTTAGAACACGCTCAATCGGTAGCTAAAGAATTGGGATACCCAGAATATGCCGATCAAGGGCTAGACTTTTGGTGCAGCGCCCCACCGCAAATTGTCGATACCATTATTGTCACCAGTGTAACTGGGCAAAAAATTGAAGGACGGTATGTAGAATCTTGCTTTTTGCCAGAGATGCTGGCTAGTCGCCGCATCAAAGCCGCGACGCGCAAAATCCTCAACGCGATGGCTCACGCACAAAAGCATGGCATTAACATTACAGCTTTAGGCGGATTTTCGTCGATTATTTTTGAAAACTTTAAGTTAGACCAGTTTAGCCAAGTCCGCAACATTAAACTAGAGTTTGAACGCTTCACTACAGGAAACACACATACTGCCTACATTATTTGTAAGCAGGTGGAAGAAGCCTCAAAACAATTGGGAATCGATCTATCAAAAGCGACTGTTGCTATATGTGGGGCAACTGGAGATATTGGTAGTGCAGTTACCCGCTGGCTAGATGCGAAAACAGATGTCCAAGAACTTTTGTTGATCGCCCGCGATCAAGAACGTCTCAAAGAGTTACAAGACGAACTGGGACGAGGGAAAATCATGGGTTTGACAGAAGCACTGCCCCAAGCCGATGTTGTAGTTTGGGTTGCTAGTATGCCCAGAGGCGTGGAAATTGACCCGACCACTTTGAAACAACCCTGTTTGTTGATTGATGGTGGCTATCCGAAAAACTTAGCAACAAAAGTTCAGCATCCTGGTGTATTTGTGTTAAATGGTGGGATTGTCGAGCATTCCCTAGATATTGACTGGAAAATTATGAAAATCGTCAATATGGACGTGCCAGCCCGTCAGCTGTTTGCTTGTTTTGCCGAATCAATGCTGTTGGAATTTGAGAAGTTATACACGAACTTTTCGTGGGGACGGAATCAGATTACCGTAGACAAAATGGAGCAGATTGGTAAGGTATCAGTGAAACATGGATTTAGACCGCTGCTGGTTTAACTGTAAAAGTTAGGAGTTAAAAGTTAGAAGTTAAGAGTTAATAACTTTCATCAGTACACGCCTTCTAATACCTAACTCCTCACTCCTAACTCCTAACTCCTCATCCCTCACTCTGAAAAACTCATAACTCGTACTTATAACCCCTACGATGGCAACTACTGAGCGTAAACCGCTACTGTTAGATTTTGAAAAGCCCCTAGCAGAACTCGCAACCCGAATCGATCAAATTCGGCAACTTGCAGAAGAAAACGGCGTTGATGTTTCTGGTCAAATTCGTCAACTAGAAGCACGCGCCATGCAACTACGTGAGGAAATTTTCACTAGTCTATCCCCGTCTCAGCGATTGCAAGTCGCTCGTCATCCGCGTCGCCCTAGTACTCTCGATTACATTCAGGCAATTAGTGATGAATGGATGGAATTGCATGGCGATCGCTGTGGTGGTGACGATCCGGCTTTAGTTGGTGGTGTTGGTCGTCTGAGTGGGCAACCTGTGGTGATGTTGGGTCATCAAAAAGGGCGCGATACTAAAGACAATATTGCCCGTAACTTTGGAATGCCTTACCCTGGCGGCTATCGCAAAGCTATGCGGTTGATGGAACACGCCAACAAGTTTAGTATGCCGATACTAACTTTTATCGACACGCCGGGAGCTTGGTCTGGGGTAGAAGCAGAACACCAAGGTCAAGGAGAAGCGATCGCTTACAACTTGCGTGAAATGTTCTGTTTGGATGTGCCAATTATCTGCACAGTCATTGGTGAAGGTGGTTCTGGTGGCGCACTCGGTATTGGCGTAGGCGATCGCCTACTCATGTTTGAACACTCCGTTTATACCGTCGCCACTCCCGAAGCCTGTGCCGCAATTTTGTGGAAAGACGCTGGTAAGGCTCCTCAAGCCGCTGTGGCGCTAAAAATTATTTCCCATGACCTGAAAAAGTTGGGAATTATCGACCAAATACTGCCTGAACCCACTGGTGGCGCTCATTCTGACCCCTTAAAAGCCGCTACCACTCTCAAGCAAGTACTGATGGAAAATTTAGACGAACTCAATCGTTTAACCGCTCCAGAACGCCGCCAACTGCGCTATGAAAAATTCCGCAAAATTGGTGTTTTTACAGAAGTTGCCCACTAACGGCACTGCATAATGATTTATTAGTAAAGCAGCAATGCTATAATTGCCTATGTGCTTAAAGATTTTTAACAATCTAGCCATAGGCATTTGCATGTTTGGCAAATCTACTCAATTTGATTGAGTGGGTTTTGTCTTATGTAAATAATCTAATTTGAATGTACGGCGTGGTTTTCCAGGCAACAATTTGTTGTCTTCACTCTTAAAACCCACAAGATGGGGAGTATTGTGCTGCATCATAGCATTTGCTTAATGGAAATCATCATATTTTTAGATTCCTTTAATCTATCCAAACCAAGAAGTGTGAATAATGGGGTGGTAATCGGCTTTGGGAACTGCCAAAAAATTGGGAGACACCATGAGTGTTGAGCAAAAACGACGCGCCCTGATTACTGGGGCAAGTAGTGGAATTGGGAAAGCAACGGCTTTAGCCTTTGCAAAAGCGGGAATAGATATCGCCTTAGTCAGCCGTTCTTTGGATAAGTTGGAGGCGGTAAGAGAAGCCGTAGAGCATACTGGGGTCGAAGCTAAAGCTTACGCTGTAGATTTAGCGCGGATTTCCGAAGTCAAAGACAAGATCCAAGCGATCGCCCTTGACTTTGGTGATATAGACATTCTGGTAAACAGCGCGGGCATTGCCTATACAGCTACTTTGAGCGAAACTCCCCTAGAAGACTGGCAGCAAGTAATTAACTTGAATCTCACCAGCGTGTTTGGGTGCATTGTGGGGATTTTACCTTCAATGCGCGATCGGGGCACAGGCACAATTATCAACGTCGCCTCAATTGCTGCCAAGCAACCCTTTCCCGGTTGGGGAGCATATAGCGTCAGCAAAGCGGGTCTGATAGCCCTCTCTCAAACCCTGGCACAAGAAGAACGCACTCACGGCATTCGGGTCACAGCTATTTGTCCCGGCGCAGTCAATACCGAACTTTGGGATACAGAAACAGTCCATGTCAACTTAGACCGTTCCAAAATGTTAACCCCGGAAATTGTAGCTCAGTCAATTCTCTACACAGTTCTGTTACCACAACAGGCAGTTATTGATGAAATGACCCTAATGCCCAGCGCTGGCGCACTCTAATTGCGAAGTTAGAAGTTAAGAGTTAGGAGTTAGAATTTTTAACTCATAACTCATAACTCATAACTCATAACTAAATTAAAACCATAACCAAGACTGAATCATGACTATTGCTAGTTCCAACGGTTCCAATTGCTCTCAATCGCCTCTGATTCCCGACTTGGCAGAAGCCATAACTCCTAGACCCGATCGCAATACTCATAACGGGCGACAACCGGATGTGTTCCCGCCAAAAGAGGAACAACTTGAGGAAATGAAGGATGCCGTGCGAGCAATAATATTGGGAGTTGGCGAAGACCCTGAACGCGAAGGACTCCTGAAAACACCCAAACGAGTAGCCGAGGCAATGCGGTTTCTTACCAGTGGCTACAACCAATCCCTTGAAGAACTCGTTAACGATGCCATCTTTGATGAAGGGCATAGCGAGATGGTACTAGTTAGAGACATTAATTTCTTTAGTTTGTGCGAACACCACATGCTGCCATTTATGGGTAGAGCGCACGTTGCTTATATTCCCAACCAAAAAGTTGTCGGACTGAGTAAGCTAGCTCGGATTGTTGAGATGTATTCCCGGCGCTTACAAGTACAAGAGAGACTAACTCGCCAAATTGCTGAAGCAATCCAGACGATTCTAGAACCTCAAGGCGTTGCCGTAGTAATGGAAGCTAGCCACATGTGTATGGTAATGCGTGGCGTTCAGAAACCAGGTTCTTGGACTGTCACTAGCGCAATGGTTGGTGTGTTCCAAGATGAGCACAAAACCCGCGAAGAATTTTTTAACTTGATTCGCCACCAACCAGCATTCTTTTGAGTGCTGTTAGCGAAAGCGGGGCGTTTAGCCCGTGCTGAGTTAGGAGTTAGGAGTTAATTCACAACTGATGACTCCTAACTTCTAAGTAACTCAATGTTCTTGAGACTGTGAAATAGGAGTGCTACTTTATCTAAATCCTTATCTCCTGGTGTCCGTTCCACACCACTAGATAAATCAACGCCGCTAGGATTAACCTGATTTAGGGCTTGCACAATATTATCGGCTGTTAATCCTCCTGCTAAAAGCCAAGGACAATTGGGGTTAAATTGCTCTAGCATCGTCCAATCTAAAGTTTTGCCTGTACCACCCAGTTGTTGCGGATGGTAGGCATCAAGTAGCAAAGTATCCACGTATTTTGTATAATTATTTGCTGTATCAAGATGCTCAAGACTACGAATTCTCAGTGCTTTAATAATTTCGACATTGGGTAAAGCTTGACGCAATTGGTCGCAAAAATCTGGTGATTCATCTCCGTGTAACTGCACACCAGTCAATCCAGAATCAGCAACTATCTGACTGATTTCAGCAATATTAAGATTGGCAAAAACCCCAATTTTGTCAATATTTGCCGGGAGTTCTGCCACTGCTGCCCGAATTTGAGATGTAGTCACGTAACGAGGTGAGTTTGGCACACAAATAAATCCTAGGGCCGTTGCGCCTAGAGAGGCGATCGCTATAGACTGCTGTGGTTGAGTAATGCCGCAAATCTTAACGCGCATGAATATTTAAAAAATTTAAACTAATCATCAGAAAAGTCTAAACTATCTAAAAAATTTTTGAGCCTTGTAATTTTATAATCTTGTAGGTCTACATTAAATTTTCCATTCAGGAGACAAAAGCTTGATTTCCTCTATTTTACTAGCAGCAGCTGCAACTGTTCCCGCAACACCTGCGTGGAATCCCACAGTAGGAATCATCATCAGCATCAGCAGCTTAGTAATGGTTTTACTAAGTACTAGGATTGAAAAACCCCTAGTTGGCCCCAAGTTCCCTATTCTGCCGATTAGTATTCCAACATTCGCTGCTGCTATGGCTTTTGGTCATATTATTGGCATTGGCATCGTTTTAGGATTGACTAACATCGGTCGTCTATAGTTTTGTGATGACAGAGGTGTTACTTGTAACCGCACTATCAATGCAAAACTCCTAAAAATGATTTTGGGCAGGGGGAGTAGGGAGTAGGGAGCAGAGGAGCAGGGGAGCAGAGGAGAAGTTACAGTGAGTCTTTCCCTTCTGCCCCTCTGTCCCTCTGCCTCCGCTTCCCTGCCTCTTATGCCTCATGCCCAATTCCCAATTCCAGAGTTTTGCTCACAGGCATTAATTGTCTATTCTAGAAATAAGGGCATTTCGTCACTCGTTACTACCGAATTGATGCTCAATATAAATGTGTATACGAATATGCATAGTATCTCAGTATAAAAAGTACTGATTATATCTAGTTTTAGGGCAGTGTAATGCAAACAAATTGGAGAATTGGGTCATTATTTGGAATTCCCCTGTTTTTAGACCCGTTATGGTTTGTGATTTTAGGGTTGGCAACCCTTAACTTTGGGGTAGCTTATCAGGAATGGGGGCCTGTTATAGCTTGGAGTGCTGGAATAGTTATGGCACTGCTGCTATTTGGTTCGGTGTTGTTACATGAGTTGGGTCATAGCTTAGTAGCCCGATCGCAAGGCATTAGAGTTAATTCAATTACCCTATTTATGTTTGGCGGGATTGCTGCCATTGAAGAAGAATCTAAAACTCCTTTCAAAGCCTTTCAAGTTGCGATCGCTAGCCCTTTGGTGAGTATCATCCTATTTGTCCTGCTCCGTCTGGCAGCTTTTGTAATACCTGATACTAATCCCCTCAGTGTCATGATTGGAGATTTGGCGAGAATTAACCTAGTGGTGGCTCTATTTAACCTAATTCCCGGCTTACCTTTAGATGGGGGACAAGTGTTAAAAGCAGCACTATGGCAAATCACAGGTAATCGTTTTCAATCCGTACACTGGGCTGCAAGGGCTGGGCAAATATTGGGTTATGCTGCGATCGCTTTCGGATTTGTTGTAGATTTCGTCACCAGAGAGTTAGTACTTGGTTTGTGGATTGCACTGTTAGGTTGGTTTGCTGTCCGCAACGCTAACACCTATGACAACATGACTACATTGCAAGAAAGCTTGCTCAAGGTGGTGGCGGGCGATGCAATGACCCGTGACTTTCGCGTAATTGATGCTGACCAGACATTACGTTCCTTTGCTGATTTGTACCTGTTGGAAACCACTCCCTCACAGGTTTATTTTGCTGCTTCTGATGGACGTTATCGGGGTCTAGTTTCCATTGACGATTTCCGTTTAACCCAAAGGGGTCAATGGGAAACCGAAACTTTACACAGCATAGTACATCCGTTGACAGAAATACCTACCGTTGCAGAGTCAACAGCGATCGCTGAGGTAATTAACAAGCTAGAAAATGAGCAGTTACCGAGAATTACCGTCCTGTCTCCTGCTGGTGCTGTAGCTGGTGTAATTGACCGGGGAGATATTGTGCGATCGCTGGCACAAAAGTTAAATTTACAGATAAGCGATGCTGAAATTAAGCGCATCAAGGAAGAAGGTAGCTATCCGCCTGGGTTGCAACTGGGAGTAATCGCGAAATCAGCTACAAATTAAACGTCACATCCTCGTCATAGGTTTGCAATAGATACGTCAAAAGCGTGTGTGATATTGAATTTGGTATTTGGTTACAAAATGCTTTTTTTGGGTAAAAGGTAGGATTTCCTACCTTTTTTATTTTTCAAAGTATGGTATTACCAAACAGCCCATCGTAGACATCGCCTCAGATGATGGGGAAATTATTAAAACTTCAAGTTTAAAGCGAGTAAAATGTAAGTACATGATATACTACGTCTCTCACTTACCCTGGTTTTATGGCACTGCCAATTGTTGCAATTATCGGACGCCCAAATGTGGGCAAATCCACCCTGGTTAATCGACTCGCCGGGGAACAAACGGCGATTGTCCATGATGAACCGGGAGTGACACGCGATCGCACTTATCTTCCAGCTTTCTGGAATGATCGTGAATTTTTAGTGGTGGACACTGGTGGTTTAGTTTTTAATGATGATACCGAATTTTTACCACTGATTCGCCAACAGGCAATGACAGCCCTTGCAGAAGCATGTGGCGCTATTTTTGTCGTCGATGGTCAAACAGGCCCCACATCGGCAGATTTAGAAATCGCCGAATGGATGCGCCAACAACCCGTCCCTGTACTACTAGCTGTAAATAAATGTGAATCGCCAGAACAAGGCTTAATGCAAGCTGCCGACTTTTGGGAATTGGGATTGGGCGAACCTTACCCCATCTCCGCGATTCATGGCAGTGGTACAGGGGAGTTACTCGACGAGTTAGTTAATCACATCCCTGCTATTGAAGACATTCCAGAAACGAATGAAATCAAAGTAGCAATTGTGGGACGCCCAAATGTGGGCAAATCGAGCTTACTCAATTCTTTTGTCGGGGAAGAAAGGGCAATTGTCAGCCCCATTTCCGGCACTACCCGCGATGCTATTGATACCGTCATTGAACGAGCCGGACAAACCTACCGCTTGATTGACACCGCCGGCATTCGTAAAAAGAAACACATCGAATACGGCACAGAATTCTTTAGTATTAACCGGGCTTTCAAAGCGATTCGTCGCGCTGACGTGGTTTTATTAGTAATAGATGCCGTAGATGGAGTCACCGAGCAAGACCAAAAACTAGCTGGGCGGATTATTGAAGAAGGCCGAGCTTGTATCATCGTCGTTAATAAATGGGATGCTGTCGAAAAAGACTCTTACACAATTTACGATTACGAAAAAACTCTGCAATCACGGTTACATTTTACCGAATGGGCAGAAACAATTTTTGTGAGTGCCTTGTCAGGACAACGGGTAGAAAAGATTTTAGAATTGGTGAAAACGGCGGCGGAATCACACAAACGCCGTGTCAGCACATCAGTGATTAATGAAGTCTTAACAGATGCCGTTAGCTGGCATTCACCGCCAGCATCCCGTGGTGGGCGTCAGGGTAAGATTTATTATGGTACACAAGTTAGCAGTCAACCACCAACGATCGCTCTATTTGTCAACGACTCGAAACGCTTCAACGACAACTACCGCCGCTACATTGAACGGCAATTTCGTCAACAGCTAGGATTTAAAGGCACGCCAATTATTTTGCTGTGGCGGAGCAAAAAAGTCCGTGATGCCGAAAGTGGTAATGTTAATAGAGCTACTCGCGTCAAAATAAGTTAGGAGTTAGGAGTTAAGAGTTAGGAGTTAGGAGTTATGAGTTAAAGTCAAAGTTGCTAACTTATAGAACCCTATCTACTTGAGTTTGATAGCGGTACAAGGTGAAAGTTATAAGTTAAAGTCAAAACTCCTAACTCCTCACTCCTAACTCCTAACTCTATAACTCTAAAATGGATTTATTGCGATCGCTGCCACTTGGACTTTATTTAGAACAACCCCAAACTTGGCTGCATAAAATCGATCCGCGAGTCAAGTTCGCCTGGTTGATGAGCTTTTTAACAAGCTATGTTTTAGCCAACAACAATTGGCGGGTGCTGCTGGTGGTAGTATTGATTCTTGCCACCTTGATTGCCAGAATTCCTCGACGTGTATGGCAGCAGCAAATGGGTTGGCTATTAATGCTATCGTTTTTTGTGTTAGTGATCGCAGCCATTAGTCCTGATGGATTGGGTGTAGATTATCAATCACGTTTGCCAGCTAACGAACAAATCTTAACCCAGCCAGCAAACTCTAATAATATTAAAGAGCCAGCAGCCGAGAAAAAAGCATACAGCTACGTGCTATTTCACAAAGGCCCGGTTAAAGTAACTCGCTACTCATTGAGTTTGGCAGTACGCCTGAGTACACTTATATTTACCGTCATTTACAGCACCAACCTCTATCTGCTGACAACCGCACCAGAAGAAATCACATCTGGCATAGAAAGCTTAATGCAACCCTTGCGACGCTTCAAGTTGCCTGTCACAGAAATTGCTTTAACTTTAACCTTGTCCTTGCGCTTTATTCCCTTGGTTTTAGAAGAAGTGCAAAATTTATTTCGCTCTGTGATGACAAGGGCAATTAATTGGAAAAAGCTGGGATTAAAAGGAGCATTCAAGGTTTGGATGACAGTCGCAGAGAGACTTTTGGAAAATCTCCTCTTACGAGCCGATCAAATGGCGAATGCCATGATGGTACGGGGTTTTACCAGTCCCAACGAGCATCGAGTCCAGTGGCACGATTTACGATTAAAAGGGCGTGACTGGCTGGCGATCGCAACTTTAATCTTATTCTGGGGAATACGGCTAGCTATAGGAACTCAGGCGTAATTTTGCACCGAGAAAATGGTAAGAGGTAATACAGCAGAATTCAGGAGCGATGCCCTGAGCCTGCCGAAGGGTCTAGAATGGGCTACGCCCCGCTGCGCTAACAGGAGTCAGAAGTAAAAAATTAAATCGGCGTCTCTACCAAAGACTGATTATTGTAGAGACGGCGATTCATCGCGTCTCTTGCCTTAACCGAATAGTATTGAGCTATAGGTAACAATATGGTAGGGTAATTTGAATAGCTAACCCAGCCATAAAATTGATCCCCTAACATTTCCTGTAGATTTTAGGTATTAACCAGCGTTGCGCGAACACTACAAATTAATCTTAAGATTTTTGACCGAGTACCCTTATGAATCTCTGCACAATGCTCAGACACCAATTCCACCATTGAAAATACTGGATAATCAATAGACTTTTTGCATAAATGATAGTTTTCTTTCCANGTACCCAATCCNNNCTCCCAATTTTGTGCCATNNNGCGACAGTTGTGGCAGTATGGAAAGAAGTTGAAAAATTCGCTGTTGCCGTTGGGAATTTCAAAGGGTGTTTTTCCTTCCCACGTCGAACTTTCAACCAGAGGATCGGGAATATTTTGTACCTTGTCCCTACACATTGCTAAATTGAAGTCACCAAAGCAGATGGTGATATTTGTTGAACAGCCTCTACTCTTTGAATCTACGCTTCGCGGCATCTGTTGTACCATTGCGCTTCACTACCACTAGCTTCATCTGCCCATTAGGAACTAGATCAAGGTCTTCGTAACCGCAGCTTCGCATTTTAACCAAATATTCTGACGAATGTTGGTATTATCGTCTGAATGTTTGGAATTCACTGCGAAAAGATATATATACTTCCACCTTGACTACACCTTGACTCTTAAATGAATCCAGAAAACGCAGAAACTTACATAAACCATCCAACTTGGGGTTTACTCTACAAAATCTGTATGGTTGATGAGAACCAGGATTTGTTCACCACACTTTATGCTCAGCGCTTATTTTTTTTGGTGGCAAATGACGTTAAAGGTGTTAAATTCCAGTCTCTAGGACGTACTGAGGCGAGAATGATGTTGGAAAATCGCTTACGTACCCTGCGGCGCAGTGGGCATTCTCAGGAGTACGATCAGCTTCAGAGTGTTTTCCAGCGCACCTTCCAATGAACAGTTCGATTTCCGAACGTATTCTTTCCATTCGTTCCTCACTGCCAACTTCAGTCAAATTGATTGCTGTTAGCAAGCAAGTTTCTGCCCAGGCCATTCGGTCTGCATACAACGCCGGAATTCGTGATTTCGGGGAAAGTCGTATCCAAGAAGCTGCCAGCAAACAAGCCGAGTTGCAAGACTTACCGGATATTACCTGGCACTTTATTGGACATTTGCAAAGCAATAAAGCCAAAAAAGCCATCGAGCATTTCCCTTGGATTCACTCCGTGGATAATTTGAAGCTGGCACAGCGCTTAGACCAATTGGCGCAACAGCTAGGAGTGAGTCCCCAGGTTTGCCTGCAAGTGAAAATTCTCCCCGATCCCAACAAGTCTGGTTGGAGTGTGCCAGAACTTTTGGCTGATTTACCCACACTCAATCAATACAAAAATTTACAAATTCAAGGTTTGATGACAATTCCGCCATCAGGATTAAAAGATTCTGAAATTCTCAGTGTGTTTAATCGCAATCGTGAGCTAGCCAAAGAAATCCAGGAGCAAAACTGGTCGCATATTAAAATGCAGCACCTATCTATGGGTATGTCAGGCGACTACGAACTGGCAGTGCAAGCAGGCACAACGATGGTACGATTAGGAACAATCTTGTTTGGCGATCGCTCTTAGCCGATTAATCATCAGCCTTGTAGGGCAGTATTAATCGAAGCTAAGGATTTGATGACAAGAATTTTGTAACAGACTGGTGCAATCGGAAACAAAGGATATAGTATTGACAAGAGCAATCGCCAAGGGAAAATGGGGTATAAAGAAGTTTCCTTCGGATAAACCGTAGGATATAATCTTTACTCATTATTATGTTTAGGCGATGCACAGACCTTTCCAATAAGTGTCAGTTCATCGCCAAAACCCGTAGTATGGGCTACAACTAGCAATACAGTTGCTGAAGTATCCACCGATGTAGCGAGCGCTCCTATTTCAACTAATCCTCAGCCAAGTCAATACAGGCTATTCGCACCAGGAGAGTACACACACAATGAACAACATTTTTTCCAAACTCAGAGACTTTGTGGGTCTAAATGAGCAAGTAGAATACGAGTATTACGAAGAAGAACCAGAAACAGATAATAATAATTATCAAAATCTGTATCAGCAAGAAAATCCCCAGCCAGCACCACAAGAGAATCCAGCCGCTCAAAATCGACGCTGGCGGGAACCAGTGCCTACAATGGGAGATGATATGACAGCAGGTTCAAAGCCAATGGGGAATGTGATTGGTATGCCAGGAGCAATTAACGGAATTTCGGAAGTTTTAGTACTCGAACCACGCACCTTTGAAGAAATGCCCCAGGCAATTCAAGCGTTGCGCGAACGCAAGTCAGTGGTATTAAATCTGACAATCATGGATCCAGATCAAGCTCAACGAGCAGTAGATTTTGTAGCAGGTGGTACTTACGCACTAGATGGACATCAAGAGCGCATCGGAGAGAGCATCTTTTTGTTTACACCAAGTTGTGTCCAAGTTAGTACCCAAGGTGGCGTTCTTCATGAAGTACCACAACCACCAGTACGTCCTTCCCGTCCGACAACAGGTACTCCAAATCAAAGCTGGGGCAACGAAACTAACCGGATGGCACAATAAAGTTAAATTAGTAGTTAGTCCTTTGTCCTTTGTCATTTGTCCTGGGTTTTGCTCATGGTGACAAATGACAAACGACTAATGACCAATGACTAATGACTAATGACTAATGACTATAAAATTTGGCTTAATTGGTGGTGGGGTAATGGGAGAAGCGCTCTTATCCCGCCTTATCACGCGTGGAATTTATCAATCATCAGAAGTCATAGTTAGCGAACCGCTATCTTCACGCCTAGATTTTTTAAAGCAGCAATACGGTGTTACTGTGACGACAGATAATAGCCAGGTTTTCACTGAAGCAAAAGAAGTTCTATTTTTGGCAGTGAAACCCCAGGTATTTAGCGCGATCGCTCAAGAATTAGCAGATATTGATATTCTTAATAGAGAACATTCACCTCTCATCATTTCTATTTTGGCGGGTGTGCTCTTAAGTCAGCTAGAAGCAGCGTTTGTGCAATTGCCAGTGATTAGAGCAATGCCCAACACCCCGGCAACAGTAGGAGCAGGAGTTACTGCGATTTGTTTCGGTGCATATACCAATGCCTTGCATCACCAAATAGCACAGCAAGTTTTTTCTGCTGTGGGTGAAGTCGTAGAAGTTTCAGAAGGGCTGATGGATGCAGTTACAGGGCTATCTGGTAGCGGCCCCGCTTACGTGGCGTTGTTAATAGAAGCACTTGCAGATGGCGGAGTAGCCGCAGGTTTACCTAGAGTAATTGCCAATCAACTAGCCTTGCAAACCGTACTGGGAACAGCAAAACTGTTGCAGGAAACCAAAATGCACCCAGCAGAACTCAAAGATCGTGTTACCAGCCCCGGAGGTACAACCATTGCCGGGATTGCCAAGCTAGAACAGGCAGGATTTCGTTCCGCTTTAATTGAAGCAGTCAAAGCTGCCACAGAGCGATCGCAAGAACTGGGAAAATAAAGTTATGAGTTATGAGTTATGAGTTTTAACTCCTCACTCCTAACTCTTAACCTAACGAAGTTGACAAAAGACTCGTTAGTATAGTAAACAATCTGGTTGCAAATGTGATTGAGTGAATTATCCTGCACCGTCTCCAGAACTTGACTTAGGGACTATATTTCCCTTTGATCTGGATCAGTTTCAAAAAGAAGCGATCGCGTCCCTAAACGCTGGACGCTCCGTAGTCGTATGTGCCCCCACAGGTTCGGGCAAAACATTAGTCGGGGAATACGCCATTTATCGTGCCCTATCACGAGGGAAGCGTGTATTTTATACTACTCCCCTGAAGGCGCTGTCTAATCAAAAATTACGTGACTTTCGAGAAAAATTCGGGTTTGATCAAGTCGGGCTATTAACTGGAGATGCTTCCATTCACAGGGATGCACCGATTTTGGTGATGACCACAGAAATTTTCCGAAATATGCTCTATGGTACACCCATCGGGCAAATCGGCATCTCATTGGTAGACGTTGAAGCAGTGATACTTGATGAGTGCCACTACATGAACGATCGCCAGCGCGGTACAGTTTGGGAAGAATCAATCATCTATTGTCCCCGTGAAGTCCAACTGGCAGCCCTCTCAGCAACGGTTGCCAACAGCGATCAACTCACCGATTGGCTAAATCGCGTTCACGGCCCAACAGACCTGATTTACTCCGATTTTCGCCCAGTCCCCTTAGAATTTCACTTTTGCAATCCTAAAGGTTTATTCCCCCTGCTGAATGATAGCAAAACCAAAATTAACCCCCGGCTTCAGAAAAAAAAGGGGAAGGGGGGAGAAAGGGATAGGGGGAGAAATGGCAGACCGGAAGCTCCCGGTATAATTTATACCTTGAGCCAGTTAGAACAACGGGATATGCTACCAGCAATTTACTTTATTTTCAGCCGCCGGGGATGTGATAAAGCGGTGGCAGAAGTGGGTGACTTATGGCTGGTAAATAATGAAGAGTCTCAGATTTTGCGGCAACAGATTGATGACTTTTTAGCCCGCAATCCTGAAGCAGGGCGTTCTGGACAAATTGCACCCCTGTATCGAGGAATTGCTGCTCACCACGCGGGGATTTTACCTGCTTGGAAAGCACTGGTAGAAGAACTATTTCAGCAAGGGCTGATTAAAGTAGTATTCGCCACTGAGACACTAGCAGCGGGAATTAATATGCCCGCTCGAACAACGGTAATTTCTACCCTTTCCAAGCGTACCGACACCGGACACCGCCTGTTGAACGCTTCCGAATTCTTGCAAATGGCGGGACGAGCAGGCCGGCGGGGGATGGATAAACAAGGTCATGTGGTGACAGTCCAAACTCCCTTTGAAGGAGCCAAAGAAGCGGCGTATTTGGGAACATCCAAGCCAGACCCTCTAGTAAGTCAGTTTACGCCCAGTTACGGCATGGTACTCAACTTGTTGCAAACCCATACCCTAGAGCAAACCAGGGAACTGATAGAGCGCAGTTTTGGGCAGTATATGGCGACCTTGCATTTACGGCCAGAATACGATGAGATTGCCGAATTGCAAACCCAATTAGCTCAACTTCATGAGCAAATCGCCGCAGTTAATGAAAATGAACTGGCTGTTTATGAGAAATTGCGGCAACGCCTGAAGGTGGAACGCCAGATATTGAAAACCTTGCAAGAGCAAGCACAGGACGACAGACAAGAAGAATTGGGGATGATGTTGGGCTTTGCAGTGTCAGGAACTCTATTGAGTCTCAAGGGCAAAAATATCACAGTGTCTTCACCCGTAACCGCAGTTTTAGTGGGAAAATCGCCGGGTTCTGGTCAAGCTCCTTACTTGGTATGCTTGGGGCACGATAACCGCTGGTATGTAGCAACTACAGGGGATGTAGTCGATTTGTATGCCGAACTGCCGCGAATTGAGGTGCCACCTAATGTACTGCCACCGCCAGAGATGCCTTTGAAGCCAGGACAGTCACGCCGTGGTAACGAAGAAAGCTTTGCGATCGCTGTGCGTATTCCCAATCCGATAGAATCTTTGCATCTAGCACCAGAAGTAGCGGAACAACTCAGTCACGTTACCGCTATTCAAGAGCAATTAGAAGCTCATCCCCTACATCAATCAGGCAATGCCGCAACGCTTTTCAAGCGTCGAGCCCGCTATGTAGAACTAGAAGCCGAACTCGAACAGTTGCAAGGGCAAGTAGAGCAACAGTCACAACGTCATTGGGAAGAATTTCTCAATTTAATCGCCATTCTGCAACATTTTGACGCTTTGGATAACTTAGTCCCCACAGTATTAGGGCGAATCGCTGCCGCCATTCGAGGGGAAAATGAATTGTGGCTGGGTTTAGTATTCGCTAGTGGTGAATTAGACAATTTAGATCCGCATCATTTAGCAGCAGCAGCAGCGGCTTTGGTGATGGAAACGCCCCGTCCAGATAGCAAAGTTAATTTTGACCTTAGTAATGAAGTGGCAGAAGCCTTGAAAAAATTGCGGGGAATTCGCCACCAAATGTTCCAACGACAACGGCGGTATAACGTAGCCCTGCCGATATGGTTGGAATTTGAGTTAATTGCCATAGTCGAACAATGGGCACTGGGAATGGAGTGGACTGAACTCTGCGAGAACACTACCTTGGATGAAGGCGATGTAGTGAGAATTTTACGCAGAACTCTGGATTTATTGTCGCAGATACCCCACATTCCCCATTTGCCAGACTCTTTCTTGCGCAATGCCTATCGGGCGATGCAGTTGATTGATAGATTCCCTGTAAATGAGGTGGTTGAATAGTCTTTTTCTCTCAGCACTTACACAAAAGACGCTGTAGGGGCAACTAATAGATCGTTGGTGTCAACTTAAGCCGAAAACTATATCGGACAGGCGTTTTGCAAATCCCTTACGCCCTCATCCCCTAACCCCTTCTCCCAAGGGAGAAGGGGAATTGAATGTCTACCTCCCCTCTCGCGGATGGGAGAGGGGCTGGGGGTGAGGGCAAAACTTTGACACCTATGTTCATGGGTTGCCCCTACAAATCGCCGCAATAATCAATTTACATTTGGCCAAATAATAGTAGTGGTAGGTAGTTAAAAATGCTTTTTTGGTTTCGTATATCTTTTATAGGTGATTAATCACGTGTATCTAACAAAAGTTATAGTCGCTATCAGCGCTATTCAACCTTAGTACACCAAGTTTCCAGTACCGCGCAACTGACGCAAAGAATTTACACACAATGGACAGTCGCAACCAAAGACCTTAATTGCAGCATCGCTTTCCTCTTCAGTAAAGTTCAACATGGCAACATTCTGATCTGATACTGATGTGGCAATAGTTGAGGAACGTGTAGAGGTATAAGGTTGCTTTCTCTCTGAATCTCGAATGCACACAAAATCTTTTCCACCATGTGGGTTCGTGATACAGGTACGACCATCTTGTGTGTGCATTAATCGCTGAGTCATACTAGCATGGGCAGGGTTAAATGCCACCAGCGTAGACATCATCGACACAAAAATTGAGGAAGTGGAAAGCAAATTCAGAAGAATTTTTTTGTTCATAGATTTCCTTGAGAAAATTGTCTACTAGATTAGGGTATTCGATTAACTTTCAAACTTCAAGTAAATTTTCCCTGAGAATAGCTAGATAGACACTTGTTACCCAAGAAAGTTCCATCTCTTCACCAGTTGGATCGGAAATTATTTACTACATCATAATTCAACAATTAAATAGGCTTGATATCTAGCTTTTAGATGGAACGTTATGTAATTCAGCAAATTTCAATCTGCTGTATATTCCCAAGACGGTTGTGATTTGCTTGATGTAAGTATAAGAGCTTAATTTAGATTAAACCTCGTAATTAGCAGATCTAACCCTTTAAATTCTTATACAGAGCGATAAATCGCTCACTACGAACAAAAGTTATATCTTAGATTTTTCTATCCAATTGAGAACTGTTACCGCTAATTTTACCAGATTACAAATCTTCATTTTAACCAAAAAATAGCGTATATATTTAGCAATATATTTGAGATAGATTCTCGTTCTTAAAATCTCAACTTGTAAAAACTTCTTTTTTTCATTACATTTAAAAAAAGGCTCATATCTCAATTAATTTACTAGCCTACATAGAAAAAATGAAGCAGAAAGTACATTCGGAATCTTCAGATTGTTGTAGCTGTGAACATGACCATCACGAGAATCATAACCATGTTCATAATCACAATCATGATGAGAATCATAACCATGACCACAATCACGAACACGGTGGAGAATTCAATCTGAAAAATGAGATATTGCTTTTGGTAGCAATTTTAAGTTTATATGCACCTGGTGTAATTTTTGAAAATCAATTACACAATACATTCTACTCAATAGGTGAATATCTGCTTTTCATTCCTGCTTATTTATTAAGTGGATGGAGTGTTTTAAAAACTGCTGGGCGCAATATAGTCAGAGGTAGAATATTTGATGAAACGTTTTTAATGACAGTAGCAACATTAGGGGCGATCGCAATTCATAAATTACCCGAAGCTGTCGGAGTCATGTTATTTTATAAAATTGGAGAATTGTTTCAAGATGTTGCCGTCAGTCGTTCTCGTAATTCGATCAAATCATTATTGGAAATCCGCCCAGACTATGCAAATATTCAAGTAGAAGGAAAACTGAAGAAAGTATCGCCAGAAACAGTAAATATTGGCGATATTATTATTGTCAAGCCTGGAGAAAAGATTCCCTTAGATGGCGAAATTATAGATGGGAATTCGCAAATTGATACATCTGCATTAACTGGAGAATCTGTACCACGAACGGTAATAATTGGAGAAACAGTTTTTGCTGGGACGATTAATAAAATAGGTGCGCTCGTCATTAGAGTCACAAAACTATTTGATGAATCTTCCATTGCTAAGATTTTAGACTTGGTGCAAAATGCCAAAAGCAAAAAAGCAGCTACAGAAAAGTTTATTACTAAATTTGCCCGATATTACACCCCAATCGTAGTTTTTACATCTTTAGCAGTTGCAATATTACCTCCTTTATTCATTTCGGGTGCAACTTCTTCCGAATGGGTTTATCGTGCCCTAATTTTACTAGTTATCTCCTGTCCGTGTGGACTCGTTATCAGTATTCCATTAGGTTACTTTGGAGGTGTAGGAGGTGCAGCTAAACGTGGTATTTTGGTTAAAGGCTCTACTTTTTTAGATACTTTAAATGCAGTTAATACAGTGGTTTTTGATAAAACTGGAACCTTAACAAAAGGGGTATTCAAAGTAGTAGAAATAGTCCCATTAAATGGCTGGAATAAACAAGAACTGTTGCAATTAGCTGCCAAAGTAGAATCGCACTCAAATCATCCCATCGCACAATCTATCTGCAAGGCTTATGGTGGAAAAATTGATGAATTTGAGATTGGAGATTATGAAGAAATAGCAGGCTATGGAATTCGAGCCAAGATTGAAAATAAGGTAGTAATAGCGGGAAGCGATCGCCTATTGCATAGAGAGAAGATTTCTCACGATAATTGCCAGTTAGAAGGAACAGTTATTCACCTAGCAGTAGATAATATTTACGCTGGATATATTGTGATTGCTGATGAACTCAAAGAAGATGCAAGACTTGCTATTCAAGCACTCAAGCGCATGGGCGTAGAGAGAACAGTAATGTTGACAGGAGATAATCAAGCGATCGCTTCCCGCATTGCTCAACAGCTTGGCATAGATACCTACGAAGCAGAGTTATTACCTGAAGAAAAAGTTAATGCCATTGAGAAGTTACTCAGCACCGCCTGACAAGCATGGTAAAGTTGCCTTTGTTGGGGATGGAATTAATGATGCACCAGTGATTGCTAGAGCAGATGTTGGTATGGCAATGGGTGGATTAGGCTCAGATGCAGCGATCGAAACTGCTGATATTGTAATCGTGACAGATGCACCATCCAAAGTTGCAGAAGCAATCCAAATCGCCAGAAAAACAAGGCAAATTGTTTGGCAAAATATTGGGTTTGCGTTAGCAATTAAAGGTGTATTTATTGGATTGGGTATTTTAGGGATAGCGACAATGTGGGAAGCTGTATTTGCTGATGTTGGAGTAGCAATGCTGGCAATTTTAAACGCAACTAGAGCGATGAAATAAAGTTATTATAAAATCGGGAATCTTTAATTGGTAATTTGTAGTAGTTAAATTATGAGTACTCCTCACTCATATTCTACTAACCAATAGTAAAACCTATGAATTCATCGCTCAAAGGGATTGCTACAGCTACTTTAGCTTTACTGCTAAACTATTCAGCAAACCAAGCCTTTGCACTACCCCAGAAAATCAATCACCCAATTACTGTTGCTAAATCGCAACCCTTAAAAGATACCTTAATTGTTCCTGGGGAAAGAGTTAGCCTGATAACACGCAAAACCACCAAGCAGGATTTAGTCAGACTGTTTGGTGTATCCCATCTCGTTGATAAAACTATCTCTGGTGCTGAAGGAATAGGTAGTTTTGCAGCTACTCAGGTAAATCTAAATCAGGGACGCTCTCTGCTAGTAGTTTGGAGTGATAATACTCGTACCAAACCTCTAGATGTGCGTAACTTGGGTTCAGCTTGGAAAACCCCCGAAGGTATCGGTATTGGAACACCATTGAGCGAGTTACGTAAGAAGTTAGGTAACTTTAAACTCTATGGATTGGAGTGGGATTACGGCGGTACTATCTTGTTGGATAGTAGTAAATTATCCCGTTATCAAGGCAAACTCATTTTACGAGTAAACGCTGCTCCCAATGCTTATGAAAAGTTTCCCAATGACTACCAAGCAGTGTTAGGGGATAGTACTTTTTCCTCTAGCAATCCCCACTGGAAACGTTTGGGAGTCAGGCTAGCAGAAATTATCGTTGTATTAAATCCTAGTGAGCAATGATCGGCTAACATCTAATTTGCTGGCTTAGGTAAAAGCGGACTATCTAAACCAGATTTTTATACTAGGTCTGGAAGTGGTAAATTACTTTTATAAGAAACTACATAAGTTATATCTATTGTCAGCATGATGTTTCAGCTATTGAAACAAAAGGCGATCGCTCAGATTGCTGCATCAACATTCTGGCTACTCCTTTTGAGTAAAGATTATTCACTAAAAAAGTAATTGAATGTCCGATGAACAGTACTTAGAGCGTAGACGCCAAGCATTAGAACAGCAGCGTAACTTACTGATAGAGAAGGAAAAAAAACTACGGTGTGCTTGTGCAATCGAGGCAAGCACTGCCACTCGCTTCCAGCTCGAAAAGGAAATTGAACAAACAGAAACACAACTCAACGAACTCACTCAACAGCTTGATGCACTAGAACAAGCTTTATCTAGTGGAAGGGTGTATCGTGCTTTATTGAAATTGGGATATCAAACTCAGACGGGAGCATTCCGACAATTTATTAAAGCTCATTCTGTAGCAGCTTTCCTGATTCATGGCTCACTGTGGTATGGACAAGGCTGGTTATTGAATCGGTTGGTGTCAAAGTATGTTAGCAATAACGTTAACGCTAAGAGAGTGGTGATTAACCTTACCCGCATTGCCCGTAGAAGTGATGTTGCTGCACTATGGCGTGAACTTAGCTATGGGGTCGGTCTTGGCTGGGGAAGCTCAAACTCAGACATTATAGAAAGAGTGTATAAATGGTCGCGAACTCAAACCATCTTGCTGATTTTTGACAATGTGAATCACCTGTCTGAAGCTTTTTTACAAGAAATGATCCTTAAGTTCTGGTTTCCATTGGTGACTAAAGCTAGGGAGACTACTAGACAAACCAATCAATTCCAGCTATTCATGTTTTTGGTTGACAATGAGGGCTGTGTGGGCAGTTGGAATATTTCTTTTGCAGAGCAACTCAACCCAGATTGGGAACCGGATACCCCTATTAAGCTACCTATGATTACCGAATTTTCCGAAAATGAGCTAGTTACTTGGATAAAGTATGAAGCCGAGGAACTGTTAATCGACTTGGCAACAGAGGTAGAGGTAGATGAAGCAGTACGTGACATACTCCAAAAAAGTGGAATGGTATTCCAGAACCCGCCTTACAAGAAATTTGTCGCTTGTCTAATTGTGAATGGGAGCAAATATGGTTCAAGCCGTAGGTGGAAAACTCTTGGAATATACAGGTAAAGTTCAGCCACAGTTGGGAGAAAGAGGCGCGAACGGACAGCTTTTATATCCCTATTTTCCTAATCCCGAACTGGTAGAAGCGGTGAATTTGGCGATTTACTTAGAACGCCCCTTACTACTGAAGGGAGAACCAGGATGTGGGAAGACTTTACTGGCAAGTGCAGTTGCCTACGAGCTAGATTTGAAATTAGAAGCTTGGTATGTTAAATCCACCAGTCGAGCGCGGGATGGTTTGTATATTTACGATGCCGTGGGACGGTTGCGTGATGCCCAACTTGCAACCTCCAGTCGCCTAACACCAGAACAAATTCTGCGAATTGATGACCCGACTAGCTATGTACGCTGGGAGCCATTAGGACGAGCATTTCAGCAACAGCAGCGCAGGGTAGTGTTAATTGATGAAATTGATAAAGCTGATATTGATTTTCCTAATGATTTGCTATTGGAATTAGACCAAAAACGATTCTTTGTCGAAGAAACAGGACAAAAAATTGAGGCCAAAGCAGCACCAATTGTTTTAATCACCAGTAATGATGAGAAGGATTTACCGGATGCCTTCTTGCGTCGATGTTTGTTTCACTATGTGGAATTTCCAAGTCGTGAGCGATTAATAGAAATTGTTAATGCTCTGTTTCCTACTTCACCCGAAGCTTTGGTGAAGCAAGCCATAGATAGCTTCTGGCGTCTGCGGGAGAAAATGCAAGAAGACAAGGGGGAGGCTGGCAAAAAGGTCAGCACTAGCGAATTAATTGATTGGTTTCGCGTTCTGCGCCGTTATCCTGAAGATGAAGCTCTAGCAAAACTGGATGGCAAGATACCTTATGCTGGCGTGTTGCTGAAAAGGTGGGATGACCATTTACGTTATTTGAGACAAAGCCGTGGACGTGAATGATTTGCCTCTGCTGGAACTGTTTACCAAACTGTGCGATGCTGGCTTACCACTTGGCATAGAGGAGTATCAGTTAGTTCTACAAGCGATGCAAGCAGGCTTTGGAATTAATGACCAAGCTGCTTTGAAACGTCTGTGTGAGACTTTGTGGGTTAAATCATCACAAGAAAAGAAGCTATTTGAAGATTATTTTGAACTGGTAATAGCTAATGACCCTGCATTGCCAACTGCGGAAATATTGCATACACAATCCGAACAACATAAAATTTCCCCAATTATCCGCTACCTGATTTTAGGAATTGTAGGAGTTACTATTGGCTTGGGTGCTGGATTCTTTTCACAAAAGCCAATTGAAAAACTAATACCAAGTCAAACATCAGAACTAATTCAAACACTAATACCAAGTCAAACATCAAAACTAATTCAAACACTAATACCAATTCAAACACCAATTCAAGATCCAATACTATTGCCAACCACAAAACCAACTACAAACCCGACAGCCCAGCCAACTACAACACGAAAGCCGAACTCAAACCCAAACCATTCAGATTGGCTTTTTTGGAGTTTTTTATTAGTTACAGCCATGATTTTTAGGTGGTTAGTTAGGCGAAATAATCAACAGCGCATTGCTGAAAGTACCTCTCCACAAGTAACCCCCATTACAACTAATTCATCTCTGGCTGCAAAATTGACCCAGACCATAGAAGATGAGGTACAAGCAGTCAAAGCAGTTCTGGAAGCTACCAACAGAAATGAAGAAATTGTTTCCAGCCGCCTCATTTTGACTAGCGAGTATTTGCCTGTAACCGAGCGACAAATGAAACAAATTTGGCGTTACTTGCGCCACCCAGTACGTGAAGGGCCAAAAATAGAGTTAGATATGGCAGCAACTATTCACCAGATTGGATGCCAAGGTTTATTGCTTGAACCTGTATTCATACCGCGTCGAGTGAATAAATCAGAATTACTCTTACTAATTGACCAAGATGGTTCAATGGTGCCTTTTCACTCACTATCACGGCGGTTGGCTGAAACTGCCTTGCGTGGGGGACGTTTGGGCAAATCTGGAATTTACTACTTTCATAATTGCCCTATTGAATATCTTTATCACGACCCTCATCATCAGCAAGCAGAATTAATCACTAATATTGTTACCAATATTTGCTCAAATAGAACTGCTGTATTGATTTTTAGTGATGCTGGTGCTGTTCGTGGCAGATATAGCGACGAACGCTACGAATTAACTCAACAATTTATTGCCCAAATGAAACAACGGGTGCGTTATGTTGCTTGGCTTAATCCTATGCCGAGAAAGCGTTGGGTTGGTACAACAGCCGCAGAAATTGCCCATCTTGTCCCCATGTTTGAATTTAGCCACCAAGGTTTACAGGATGCTATTGCTGTGCTGCGTGGACGCTTTGCTAACTTTGAGAGGCAAATAATATGAGTAAGATTAGACTTGAAGAAATTGCGAAGCAACGCATTGAGTCTTTTGCAAAACTCGGCAAAGCTCATCTGTATTTAGCATATCATGCTGCTTTTCCCTTAGCACTCACACCAGATTTGTTGTATCGTCTATGGGTTCAGTTCCAACGGGATATTGATGACCAAGTGTTAGGTATCCCTTGGGTAGCAGTAGCAGATTTGCTGGTTTCAAGCTTGTGTAATGAAGTCGGATATGAACTATACGAGATGGATTTAACAGTACGAAATCTGTTGTTGAGTCGTTTGCAGGAAGATAAAAAATTTGGTCAACAGCGGATTAATGAACTATCAAACTTTTTACTCGACTATGTAAGGCCAAAACTTGAGAGTAAAGATCCAGATATTCAAGATTTTGCTCTAACCCAGCAGTGGACAGCTTTAGCATACACGCAGCCTAATAAGGTAGCTCATGAATTGGCATTGGAATTCGATAAATTGGATTTTAATAATGAAGCAGAACTGATAAGAATCGTCTCATTAACAGAAACATTTGCACAACCATTAGCTGAATTCGATCCTTTACTCAGTTATGCACGCGGAATGGGAAAGTTAGCCCGTGGCAATTTGGAAGCTGCAACAGATCAAATTAGCAAAATCTTAGAAGGAGAAAATAAAATACGGGTTGCCGGAGTTGATTTACCTATTCCCGAAAAGATAAAAGCAAATCTTCCAGAGCTATTCGAGCAACTCACTAACCATAAAAACGCNGCTAAAAAGAAGNNNATTTTCATCACTATTCTTTTTATCTATATTAGCTCTAGGAATGCTGATTGGAGGCACAGGAATATACATTTTTCGATTTCATACATCTCAACTTCCACAAAACTCATTATGTCCTAAAGATACGTATAGTTTGAATGACAGAATTAGCTTGGGTGAAGAAATTTTATTAAAACAAGATACAAACTCAGATAAAGAAGCTGGAGTTCAAGCATTTTTAGAGAGTAACTGTCAGCTTGCTATTGATAAGTTAAGTTTATATCGCAAAGCTAACAGCACAGACCCAGAAGCATTGATTTACTTGAATAATGCTAAGGCTCGTCAGAAAGGAGATCGGCTCAAAATTGCTGTGAGTGTACCTATTGGGACAAATCAAAATGTAGCAAAAGAGATGCTACGTGGTGTCGCTCAAGCTCAAGATGAGGTGAATAGCAGTGGCGGTATCAATGGCAAAGCTTTGGAGGTAGTGATCGCTAATGATGATAATAACTCAACCCAAGCCCAATATATTGCTAAACAACTCCTCCAAGATAAAAGCATTTTAGCTGTAGTAGGACATAACGCAAGTGATGCTGCCGTCCCAGCAGCATACGAGTATAGAGATAAATTAGTAATGATATCTCCTACCAGTTTTGACCAACGCTTGTCTAATCTTAGTAACTATATATTCCGTACAATTAGTACTAATGATTTAGCAAAATTTCTCTCCAATTACATAAACAATACTACTGCCAAAACTAATATTGTCATTTGTTTTGATGCTAATTCTCTCGATAGTAACTCGTTCAGAAATGAGTTTACCAAAGCGATAGAAGAGAGTAAAACCACGAAGATTAATCTTACTTCTTGCAACCTTTCTGACTCTAATTTTGACCCCAATAGAATGATTTCTCAAGCTATAACGAGTGGAGCAGACAGTTTGTTCTTGGCTCCTGATGTGCAGAGAATTGATAAAGCTTTAGAAGTAGTAAAAGCTAATCAAGGGCGGTTATCGCTATTTAGCAGTCCTACAATGTACACACAACAAACCTTAGCAGGTAGAAAAGCCGATGTTAATGGAATGGTACTGGCTATACCTTGGCATCCTCAAGCAATTCCTGGTAATAGCTTTCCCCATCTTGCTCAGAAACTTTGGGGTGGCCCTGTAAATTGGCGAACAGCGACAACTTACGATGCAACCAAGGCAATCATTGCAGGTTTGCAGCAGAGTAATACCCGCGAGGAACTGCAAAAGACGCTGCACAGTCCAGGTTTTTCAGTCGATGGTGCAACGGGAAAGATTCAGTTTTCACAATCAGGCGATCGCATAAATAATTCCATCTTCTTAGTCAAAGTTCAACAAATACCTGGCACTGACAACTATGAGTTTGTGCCGATTCAACCTTAAGCACAACGCAAACGATATAATGCTTTCACAGATTGCTTGTTGAAAGCCTTACCAGGGAAAGCAGCGGTGAATAAAATAAGGAATAAGGATGGCAGCGATAGTGAAATATCTACTGAAAGCGATCGCACTTCTCCACAAGTTATAGAGTATAAAAGGCGATGTCTAACGACAAGTTAGGAGCTACGCATTTATCACCCACCGCATGACAAACAAACTTTTACCAACGGTTATGCATTACTCATTGGCGTAGGTGCTGATTTACCAGTCACAGTCAAAGATGCAACAGCTATACGAGATATACTGATTAGATAGCGATTCGCCCTGCCTCACCATCCGCCAAATATAAATCACCCCATGAAGCTTTAAAGTTTAGCTTCATCAAATGCAATACCCCGACGCGCAAAATATTTATCAATATTGATTTGCACAAATAAATCTTTGAGTTCTTCGGCAATCTCAGTCGGCGGATTTCCTGATAAAGCGATCGCAATTAAACGCTCTGCTGTGTGAATTTCACCACATTCAACTCCGAGAGTTGCCGCACTACGATGTAACACTGAACGGGTTGGTTCTGCTTCGAGATTACCTGCGATTAATTCTGCCGCTAATCGTTCTTTTTCAAATGCTTGCCTGGATAATTGCGAAGCTGAAATCAAGTCACCTCTAGGTTTAGCAACCTGTGCCATCTCTGCCAAATCCATTGCCTGTTGATGTAACTCTTGAATTTGACTCATTTTTTCACGATGAATGCTAATTGCCAATATAGTTGAAAAACAGCCGTAAAGTCTCCTTTGACTTTGAGTTCTACACCCTGAATATAATCTTGGTCGGTTAAGCAGACAGCACAAGCTTCTGCTAATGCTGCACCAAATGCTGGGGTGATAGCGGGTAATCCTTGCTCAAGTTTGGTAATTACCAATTCCTTCGAGTTTGAATTCATCGAATAGCCCTCTTGTACCCCATTAGATTGTGAAGCAGTGAAAAGCGATCGCCTAATTATTGAAACTAGCATATCAGTGAGCTAAAGTGTGTCACCAAACAGCGTGTCTAGACATTGCACTTCTCCACAAGTTATAGAGTATAAAAGGCGATGTCTAACGACAAGCTAGGAGCTACGCATTTATCACCCACCCTATGACAAACCAAACTTTTACCAACGGTTATGCATTACTCATTGGCGTAGGTGCTGATTTACCAGTCACAGTCAAAGATGCAACAGCTATACGAGATATACTGATTGACCAAAGTCGCGCCGCCTATCCATCAGAACAAGTCACACTACTAACCGAAACCTCTGCAACTCGGCAAAATATCCTCGCAGCTTTTGACCAAATCATCGCTCAGGTAAATCAAAATTCTGATGCAACTGTAATCATTTACTACTCCGGTCACGGTGGACGCATCCAGCGTACCAATGAATACTTCCTTGTACCATTCGGTTATAACCCCAGTCAACGCACAGACACAGCAATCTCAGGTGTAGAATTTACCCAAAAAATTGAAGCAATTACAGCGCGGAAACTCGTAGTTTTATTAGATTGTTGTCATGCTGGTGGTGTTCCAGCTTTGAAAGAACCAGGGGAAGCCTTTGTAAAATCGCCCTTACCGCCGGAACTGTTAAATGTGCTAGGAACAGGAAGCGGTCGAGTTGTGGTTGCTTCTTCGCGAGAAGACGAATATTCCTACACTGGTCAACCCTACAGTGCTTTCACAGATTGCTTGTTAGAAGCCTTGCAAGGTAAAGCAGCAGTGAATAAGGACGGCTATGCACGTATTCTTGATATTTTAGTTTACTTGTTTGACCAAGTACCTAAAAGAGCATCAGAGCCGCAGCACCCGTTTGTAAATAAAGTGCTGGATTTGGGCGATAATTTTCCCCTTTGTTATTACGCAGGTGGAAGTAAATTGTTATCTGGTGAAGCAGCAACTATTGAAACTAGTCCAGTTTCTACTAGCTTAACTTCTGGACAACGACGGCGATCGCAACAAAAACTAGACGCACTTCAGGCAGAATTTGATATCCGCAGTGAAAAGTTAAAGCAAATGAAGAAAGCTGTAGCTATTGAGGCTGGTACGGCAGTCAAGTTTCAATTAGAACAGCAGCTTCTTGATGAAGAGACAAAACTGGCACATCTTAACGAGGAACTAGAGAAACTTGAGTCTGCATTACAATCATGAGACTTATGTAAATATACAGTTATTTAGTGCATATAAATCAGGGTTTACTCACCTAGAAACAAGGAAAATAGAGATATTCAGTTAATTGGTGTTTGTTTATACTATTTCATTTTTTTGTAATCGTTATACTCATAACTTAGGTTCTACCTGGGAATTAGGAAGTGGCTTTGCCACTTCTTTTTATTTATCTATTAGTCCAGTAAAAAATCGATTAAAAGTTAAAAGTAACTTTGTTGAACTTTTAACCTTTATTAATTGTTATACCATTTCGCCAAATATCTGCTAGTCATACATTGGTAGAGGCGTACATTTATACACCTCTACAAACGATTCATTTGTTACAATGATTGTTGACAATAGTTATGATATCGCGTGAGTTTAATTGGCCAAGCAGTCTGAGAGAATTTTGGTCATATAGACATGATGTTAGTCGTTACTCATTGTATCTTGCCATCTCTCACGCCTGGGCTTGTTCTCTACATCGCGCGATCGCATTTCTTTCCAAGTCCCCCAAATTAGGGATTGCTGTTTTTCAACATGGTTAATAAACTGCATAATTGAGTGATCTGCTTTAATGGGAGTTTTCAAATCAAACTGAATTGTTTGAAGAATCTTGATGTCACCCATGAGAAAGTACTTAGCTGTAATCTTAGTCAGCCATAGCACAACTCGATTACATAGCCAACCAACAATTCCTTTACGTTTTTTAGTCATCAACAGAACTTGGCCTTCAGTTTTTCCCCCTTCATGGAGGCGAACTGCAACCATCATGTGGATATGAAAGAAATCAGGGCCAATTGTCACAATGCCAATGCTACCATACCAATAGCAAATACTGTAAGTTATGACATTTTTGTAGAAAAGACGGATGAGCTTAATCAAGAAGAAATTGTCTTTGATGGGTGTAGTATTACTGAAGATAATCGCATTTTCGTTCAGTTCGTCTCTTTCAAAAATAATTTCTAGTGGCAATTTGTGAACTGTATTGAGGTGTTGAGCATCAATTGCATTAATCATCACCACATTGGGGTGACAGTTCAGCAAGAAGTGAGAATGGATAGCGACATCACACTCTTTTTGTTCCAACTCTGGAACAAAAGGTAGAGGTTGTTGTGGTATTTCTCCAGTCCAAACCCAAATCATCCCATATTTTTCAGCAGTAGGCCAAGTTTGTAATTTTAGGGAAGGTGGTATATCTAAACATGGGATATCAATACACATCCCCTCTGCATCAAACTTCCAGTGGTGGAAAAAACAACGTAGTGCATTACCCTCAACTTTCCCTTCAGCAAGGTGAGCGCCCATGTGTGGACAGTAGGCATCTAAAGTAACTACTCTTTTGTCTTTACCACGGTAAATTACTAATTCTCTACCCAAAATCGTGACAGGTTTTACTTCACCCACCCGCAGATTTTGAGAAGGTATTACCCAATACCATCCCTCAATAAAACGCTCTGGATTATTGAAAATTTTAGGTTTACGGATTGAGCTAGAAGTCTGCGAGTTGAGATTCATTTTATGGTTTCACTTGAAGTGAAGCAGTTGATCTAGAAGTAACATGGGAACTTCAAAAAAACAGTTACTTTCAGTACCATGAGAAACAGCTACCCCATAAATGAATAAAAATCATCAGTAGAATCTTGAACAAATATTATTAAAAATGTCAAAACTAGGCCGATTTAATATCAGCTAAATCACAAATATCCATTTATAATAGATAATTGAAAAATTATAACTTAGTAAAATCTCTAATTAGATAAAAAGTTCCAATACTGATGATAATATTTGCCTAAACTCTCCAACCGCTTGAATTTAGCAAAATATGTAATAATAATTACAAGAGTTGGGAAAATCTACCATGTTAACTCAAGATAAAAAACTGCTTTTAATTGGTCAGGTAACAGATTTAACTGGAATACCCATCAGGACAATTCGTTATTACGAGAGTTTAGGTTTAATCAATTCATTAAAACGAACAGAGGGAGGCTTTCGCCAGTTTTCATTGGATGTGCTGACTCGTCTAGCATTCATTAAAAGGGCACAAAATCTTGGTCTTAGCCTAGAAGAGATTGGAAATATTCTTCAAGTTTATGACCAAGGGCAAACTCCTTGTGGTGAAATCAAAGAAAAACTTGAAGATAAAGTCTTGCAGATTGATCGCCAAATCGATCAGCTGTTAACTTTGCGCTCTGAAATCAAGGGATTACTTTCAGGCTGGAAGAATATCAGCGCTCATCATGAGGAGACAATTTGTCCGATTATTCAAAACACCTCTCAGGACTGACACTAATCAGGAATCAGGACTTTTATAGAGAAGAAACCACCACAACTCTAGTCCAATTAAAGCTAAACCTGCGATCGCAACACCAACTTTCAAGCCTAAAGGTTGCTCAATGCGTTGAAATTGACTGGTTTGCTCTGATGAATGGGCTGGCATTTCTGCGAATGTTACACCTGATGTTCCAGTGAGCAGCACTAAAGCTATCAGGCTTCCCCAAAGCGTTTTTTGACTGAACATTTCCTAAATTACCCTGCAATTATGAGCTAATTTTTGGTTGAAAGTTACGCAATCTGAGGGCATTGCTAACAACAGACAGCGAAGAAAGAGCCATCGCCGCCCCAGCGATAATTGGATTGAGTAACCAACCAAAGATGGGGAACAAAATTCCTGCCGCAATGGGAATACCAATAACGTTATAAATAAAGGCAAAGAAGAGATTTTGCTTGATATTGTTGATGGTGGCGCGACTAAGTTGAATTGCTGTGACAATTCCTTGCAAATCTCCAGAAATTAGGGTGATATCGCTAGCTGCGATCGCTACATCTGTTCCCGTACCAATAGCAATTCCCACATCAGCCTGTGCTAGCGCTGGCGCATCATTTATCCCATCACCAACCATTGCGACAATTGAGTGCTGAGTTTTGAGTGAGAATTTATAAGAATTCTCTCCCCTTACTCCTCTGCTCCTCTGCTCCTCTGCTCCTCTGCTCCTCTGCTCCCCTTGCAATGATTGGATAATCGCCGCCTTCTGATCTGGACGCACTTCGGCAAAGATTCGCTCAATGCCAACTTGCAGAGCGATTGCATCAGCAGTTTTACGATTATCTCCAGTGAGCATTACTACTTCTAAACCTAACTTCTGTAAGGCTTTCACCACTGCTGCTGACGAAGGTTTTAGGGCATCAGCAATACCCATTATTCCTTGTAGTTCGCCATCTACAGCAATCAAAATAACCGTTTTACCAGCCGCTTCCCAGGCATCTTTATACTGCTGGAGAGTGATGGTGTTAATTCCAAGTTCTGTTAACCAGCGTTGTGTACCAATTTGCACAAGCTGATTTGCAACAACTGCTTGCACGCCACTACCTGCATTAGCTACGAAATCCTTTGCATCTATTAAACTCACTTCTTGGGACTGTGCATATTTCACCACAGCTTCAGCTAAAGGATGCTCAGAATTGCGTTCTACCGTTGCTGCTAACTGTAAAAGCTGGATTTCATTACCATTAGCTGTGCCGTTAACAGTTACAAAATCTGTAACCGTAGGTTTACCCTGAGTCAAAGTGCCAGTTTTATCTAGAACGATAGTTTGAATTTTGTGTGCTAGTTCTAAACTGTCTGCACCCTTAATCAAGATGCCATTTTCCGCACCTTTGCCCGTCCCCACCATTACAGAAGTGGGAGTAGCTAAACCCAAAGCACAAGGACAAGCGATAATCAGTACACCCACCGTTGTCATTGTTGCTAGGGTGAGGTTGCCCGTGAAATTAAACCAAATGACGAAAGTGGCGATCGCAACAGCAATCACAGCTGGTACAAACCATCCTGTCACTTGATCTGCCAAGCGCTGAATGGGTGCTTTAGAACCTTGCGCTTGTTGCACTAATTTGACAATTTGAGCCAAAAATGTATCATTTCCGATTCGTGTCACCCGAAACTGAAATGCACCCGCACCGTTAATCGTCGCCCCAATTACCTCATCACCTGGCTGCTTTTTAACTGGCAAACTTTCACCAGTCACCATCGCTTCATCTACTGTCGAAGCACCTGCAATCACTTCGCCATCTAGGGGAATCTTTTCACCGGGACGCACCAAAATCACGTCGTTGATTTTGACTTCAGCGATGGGAACATCAATTTCCACACCATCACGGATAACTCTGGCATCTTTGGCTTGCAGTCCGATGAGTTTGCGGATAGCTTCAGAAGTTTGTCCCCTAGCGCGATTTTCTAACAACCGCCCCAGTAAAATTAAGGTAATCACAATGGCGGCAACTTCATAATAAATATGAGGTATCAAGCCTTGAGCAATAAAAAATTTTGGGAAAACAGTGACAAACAAAGAATATAGATATGCTGCACTTGTACCCAAAGCAATCAGCGTGTCCATCGTCGCCGTATGGCGTTTGAGCGATTTCCAGCCATTCCGGTAAAAAGATCCTCCACACCAGAACACGACAGGTGTTGTCAGCACTAACTGCACCCAAGGATTTTGCAGGAAGTTGGGAATCAAGGGTAAATTTAGCCCAGTCATCATGGGCAACGACCCCAAAAATAGGAAAATGCTGATTACACCTCCCACCGCTACCTTGAGGGAGAGTTGGCGTTGTAATGCTTGCCTACTCGCAATCTCTGCATCATCTTCTTCGGTGAGCAATTCTTCTTGGAGTGAGTCAGAAGAGTATCCCGCAGCTGCGATCGCACTTTGGATTTTCTCTAAACTTGCTAGAGAGCGATCGTACTTGATGGTAGCTTGTTCTGCTCCAAAGTTAACGTTACAGTCAATTACCCCAGGAACAGAGCGAATTGCCTTTTCGATGTTGCTGGCGCAAGCGGCGCAACTCATGCCTCGAAGTTTGAGCGTGAGAGTATCCATAACTAGATGAACCCCTGTCATTGATGTGGGAGGATCTTAAAGATTAAGCAACTGGATAGCCAGCAGCAGCCAACGCTTCCTTAATTGCTGTTTCTGATGCTTGAGTTTCTACACTGACAAGCTTGGTTGTTGGATCGGCCTGAACGCTAGCATTGGCATCGACTGCTTGAAGGGCTTTGGTGATGGTGTTTGCACAAACCGAACAAGCCATGTTGGGAACTGTGAGTTGGAGAGTCATAGATTTACGGGATAAAATGAACAACTTAGCCAGATCGAGCTGGATGACTGAGACGTATCCCTCACACATCAGAAATAACTGGAAAGAGAGTCGTCTTAAATTCATCCTAGACTCTCTAGCTAGGCTGGAGAGTCTAGAGATTTTTAAAAGTTTTTCGCTAAACTTTAAATTTCTTTACAACTTTGGTTCTATCGAGTAACCATTGCCTATCAAAAATACAACGTACTACAAAACACTTGTCATTTGATGAAACTGTGTGTTATTAAGGCTATATAACCACATTAGTCAGAATTAACCTGTTGTTTTCCCCACAGTTCTGGAAAAATGACCTTCTGCACTAATTGAGACGCGGCTGCTGAACCAAGTCTCCTCCTCTCTTCACAACAAAGGGTCTTCTTTAAGACCTTATTTGGAGTTTTCATGCAGCCAAAAAATCTCAAACGTCTCCTGCGTGCTTTAGAGCGCCAAGGTTTAGATGTAACTTATAACAATCGCACTTATTCAGTTCGTTTAGTTAATTCTCCTGATGCCCCTGTAGCAGAAGTGTTGCTGCCAGAAGACTTCCCCGTAGAAGCTAAGGCATTGAAGCAGTTAGCAAATTTAGCAAGCGTCTGTCACCCGTCAGGTGGATGCGTTTGTCGTGCCTGTGCTACGCCTGACTTTCACCCAGGTGATGCGGGTGTTGCCATTGGTTCAATCGTAGAAACAGTAGGTCAAGTTATCCCTGGCGCTGTCGGTTCTGACATCAATTGTGGGATGCGCCTGCATATTGTTGATTTGACAATCGAGGAATTTCTGGCAAAGCGCGACCAGTTCGTAGAACGGATGAAGGGGGATTACTTCTTCGGTACGCGTGATGTAACTATGACTGCTCGTACAATGCAAGCTTTGTTTCAGTACGGAGTTCCCGGTTGGCTGGATGCCATGCTAAATAAGCCTACAGGGAGTATAGTCAAGTCCGATTTGCAACAACTTGCCCAAGAGAGCTATCGCATTTTCTTAGATGGTTCAATGGATGGTGACTGGAAACTAGCGCCTGAAGAATTAGTTCCCGATGCTGGACTAGTGCGCGATGGCGGACTGGCAACCATTGGCGGCGGTAATCATTTTGTCGAAGTGCAACGGGTTGATAAAGTCAAAAATCGCACACTTGCCCACGCCTGGGGAGTGCGCGAGGGACAGCTAGCTTTTATGATTCACTCTGGTTCTCGAAACGTGGGTAAATATATTGGGGGAATTTGGCGAGATAAAGCTAAGGCGACTTGGCAAAAAGGTCTGAAATATCCCGATTCTCAGATTTTTCCTCTCTCTACTTCTTCTCACCCCGAACTAGTCGCCAGTTACCTGCAAGCTGAAGCCACTGCTGCTAACTATGCCTTTGTCAATCGCCTGTTGTTAGCAGAACTGCTACGTCTGCGTTTGCGGGAAGTATACAAAGATGTCGAAGCACCTTTAGTTTATGACTTGCCCCATAACATCACCTTACCAGAAGGTCAGGGATGGGTAACACGCAAGGGCGCTTGTCCTGCCCATACAGGACAAGCAGTGATTATCCCAGGTTCAATGGGTGCTTATTCTTATCTGATGGTGGGTAAAGGAAATCCAGCATTTTGTAACTCGGCGTCACATGGGGCGGGAAGAATTCGTTCTCGGTTCGACCTCAGTCGCAGAGGTGCATCTCAAAGTGAGACAGAACTGGGATTAACTGGAGTAGACTGCATTACCCTGCGTGAAGAACGCCGAATTGAGGAAGCACCTGCTGCCTACAAACCGATTCAGTCTGTGATTGATGTGCAGGTTGAGGCAGAAATGGTAGACGTTGTAGCGCGATTGAGTCCAGTGTTGACGTTTAAGGCGTAGATGGCCAAATAAAAAGCCCCTGGCGTTGACCAGGGGTTATCCATCTTTATTCCCTCATCTAGAATGGCATCTGTGAAGCGATAGTAAACCCGTATTAATGCAATAAATGCATATTAATGATGATTATTTTGCAATCGGCTAGTTTAGATAGGAATTTACTCAGTTTCATAGATGAGAGCGATGTCTACGACGAGCTACGCCTAAGCTTTTTTCTCTTCACTCGATCAAAAAAAGGTTTAGGCTGCTAGTCTGTTTTGTCAAATTAAGCAATTGTTCTAATTGTTTGTATGTATAGCTTCTGAGTGCAATCTCCATTTAAAACATGGGATTGTGTTCATTATCCCAACACTTGCGATCGCTCCAATTTCTGCCAGTATCTTCGCATTCAGATGCATTATCTATCCAAGGAATCGATGTAGAGTGGTACGAGTTTCCAATGGCAGCAAATAAGCTAGCACTGAATAAGGGTAATAATAAGGATAAAATTATTAATGTACAAATTGGTAGAGTGATTAAATATCCAGTGAGCAGTATAATGTTGCTATGAGTCAAAATAAATGTACCTATTTTCTTGTTTTTTTGACGAGTTTTTAAGCTGGTTCTTGAATTCGAGAAATGCATAATGCAACCCTATTAATACCAGTTTATATAACAATCAAATTTGATTTCTAAAAGCCAAGCTAACTAAGAGCAAGCCCGATTGGGTTTTGCTCTCACTCTGTTTAGCAAAAATCAAATATGAGTCTTATATAAGTATGGATTTTTACGTAAGAACATTATTCAGGCTATACACTCTGATGTCAAAGCTATAAGTGATGACTTCTTAGAACTTTTAATCTCTGGGCGTAAAAAAATGTTTTACGTGAAAATATCTTGAAGTTTTGGCACTCGCTTTTGTGTAAATACTGACAAACTTCACTCACAGCCTTCTTTCGCAGATCCAGCAAAAATACTGATATATTGCTGGATATTTATATATAGCAGTTTTCAAGTTGGTGAGGTACACAAGCTAAGTCTATTATCCAGACAGAATGTTTTACTTCTGAAGTCTGCTGTATCTGTATCTGATACCAAAATTTGGTGTAATCCTGGCAGAATAGAAGTAGCACTAATTCTTTTTTATGCCTAGAGACGATAAATCCGAAACTTCACAAAAGAGTGCATCTGCGATCGTTAGTTATGANAGATTTTTAACTGAACTCAAAATCAAAACACGAATTTCTAGCGCTCAGTTACGGGCCGCAGTTGCAGTCAATAAAGAATTACTGTTACTCTACTGTCAGAAGAAAATATCTTCAATCTGCTGTCAGCGCGAGACGCAAAGAAGCAGAGAGTATTTGATAACTTCTCTGTATCCCTGCGTCTTCCATAAACTACTACTACCAAATTCGATTTCCATTTTCATCAAGTCGTGCCTGCCGAATTACGTCAGAGATTTCTTCAGCATCTTTAACGTGATGGAGTGCCTTCTTTTCGCCGTTGGGTTCATCCACAACAAAGTAAGTCGGTACTGTGATTCTATCGCCTGTAATGTCTGGTACATCATCAACCGCTGCCTGTTTAGCCTTCTCTTCAATTGATTGAGGCTTATCAGAAATTCTATCTCCTGGATTCGCGGTTAGGTTTCTTTCGTTCACATCTGGCTTTTCACGAGAATCCCGGTCTTCGCTTACTGGTTGATTAATTTGGTTTTCTTGATTTTTATCACTCATGGCACTTTCAGTTATTAAAATATATTGCTTGACTAACAACAGCTTAAAAAATCAAAAGCATAAAGAGTTCTTTCCCTGGAGAGAGTTTGAGAATATATTTTGAAGAGATTTTGTGAGGAACATATCTTAGGTTATAGCCTAGCTCTGAGGTTTATAAATAACCTCATACTCCAGAAATAAATAATAATTAAAAATTAAAGTTCAGGAACAGTTCTTAAAAAAGCCAATTTTATGAAAATCAATCCACAGTAAACATAAATGTACATTAATACTAATGCGATCGCGCCGTAGTATATTAGTAGACCTTTCTTGGTAAATCGAATCATCATGGAAGATTCTTCTAGTAATGGCAAAATTCCAGCGAAGATAAAAACACGCCGGGATTTTTTAACCTATATGCTAGGTACTACAGTTGCATCAGTAGCTATTAGATATCTTTTTCCCAAAGTCAGCCAAAGTCGTGAGATAGACCTAGAAACCCAATCTTCGCTTTATCCAAAGAATTCACGCTGTCAAAATTATCTTCCAGGGTCGGTGGCACTGGCTGAAGACGGCAAGCAAATTGAAGCTAATGCACTATTAGCAACCGCAAAGCCAGGAATTCCGATTCTCGTGAAAGGCTTGCCAGATCGTAGCGTTGATTATCTGATTATTCAAGACGGGCTACAAATTGCTGAGTACGCTATCAGTCCAATCTGCACCCATTTAGGATGTACAGTCGAGTGGGATCTTGAGAAAAATCACTTTATTTGCCCTTGTCATGGATCTCAATACGATTCTCAAGGTCGAGTTGTTCATGGCCCAGCTAAACTCTTAATACCACTAATCACCGTAGTAGTCAAGCAAAACCAAATTCGTTTAGTCGATCGCAAACCTGGTGTAGATCCTCGTTAACCTAGCATTAACAAATCAAATTTACAATGCCACCATACTTTTTCAGCAAATTTATGAATTATAAAAGACTAACAAAAATTACTGCATGATTTAAATTTGTCAGGTAAGCTGACAACAGCAGTTTCATTCTCAAACCAATGACCACAAGTAGTCCCAAAATTTTAGCTCTGGACTTTGATGGAGTGATTTGCGACGGATTAATTGAATATTTTGAGGTAGCATGGCGTACCTACTGTGAAATTTGGTCTTCTGCTAACGATACACCCCCAGATGATTTAGCTTTGAGATTCTATCGACTAAGACCTGTTATTGAAACAGGTTGGGAAATGCCCATTTTAATTAAAGCCTTGATAGATGGAATTCCTGACGAAAAGATTCTGCATGAATGGGTAAGCATTGCCCCAAAAATTTTGTTAAATGATAAGCTCCAAGCAAGAGAAATTGCTGCGAAACTAGATAACCAGCGAGATGAATGGATTACCACTGATTTAAGTGGTTGGCTGAGTCTGCATAGATTTTATCCGGCTGTAATAGAAAAAATAAAATTAACTATTGACAGTGGAGTTAAACTATACATTGTGACAACTAAAGAAGGGCGTTTTGTAGAGCAGTTGTTGCAACAAGAAGGAGTGAATTTACCACCGGAAGCAATCTTTGGGAAAGAAGTCAAGCGTCCTAAATATGAAATTTTGCGAGACTTAATTCAGTCAGCAGGAGACAAGTCAGTTAGTCTCTGGTTTGTAGAAGATAGACTCAAAACATTACAGTTAGTCCAACAGCAAGCAGACCTTGAAGATGTGAAACTTTTTCTTGCGGACTGGGGCTATAATACCCAAGCAGAAAGGGAATCGGCTCAAAACGATCCGCGAATTCAGTTGTTATCACTTTCACAGTTTGCCAAAGATTTCTCAGCTTGGCTTTAATATATTAAATATCTAGTGAAAAAGAGACGTAGTAGTGCTACGTCTCTACAAGGATTCTGAATAACGCATATTTAATTTGTAGACGTATATATGTAAATCAAACTATGTGTTTTATAAATTTAGGTGAAATAATAACTCATATCATATCCGCCAAATTATCCATAATAATAAAAGAACCCCACCCCCAACCCCTCCCCGCCTGCGGAGAGGGGAGCTAAAGCGCAGCTTTGGCGGGGTGGGGTTCCGGGTATTATGTTTAATTGCCCAGACATGATATCACAAGTATTCACTCCTCACTTACTTTTATGCTTGACCTAACAAAACTGGCGCGACAAATGCAGGGTTTAAGCCAGCATCTTACCTTAGAAGCTGCTGCCAGTCGTCAGCGTTTAGAATTGGCGCAACAACATTTAAAAAATGCTTACGAGTGTCAACAAGATTTAATCGATCGCCAGGAAAAATGGCGCGATCGCATTCTCTTTGCTAATGCTACCCCAATTGAACCACTAGAAACTTGCATTGATATCCCAGTTCCCCCAAAAGTCCATACTGTCATCGCTACCGATGGTTCTCAAATTGCCCCCAACCATCACGAAATTGCTTACTGTTATCTCCTAAATATTGGCAGAGTCGTCCTACACTATGGACAAAATCGCCATCCGCTACTCGATAGTTTACCAGAGGTATTTTATCGCCCAGAAGATTTATATATGTCTCGGCAGTGGGGAATTAGAACTGAGGAATGGATGAGTTTTCGCCGCACTGCTTCAGAAGCAACGGTGTTAGCAGAACTGGCGTGTGATGCAGCACAAGCGGAAATGCCAGCACTAGCAATGGTAGATGGTTCGCTAATTTACTGGTTTTTAGAACAATTGCCGATGGATGCACGCGATCGCATTTTACCCCCCATCTTAGAAGCTTGGCAGCAGATGCGTGATGCTCGAATTCCTTTAATGGGCTATCTTAGCGCCTCTCGCAGCATCGAAACAATGAACTTTTTACGGTTATTAGCTTGTCCCCATCCAGCGCCAGACTGTAAAAGTCATTGCCCAAATCAGCTAGAAAAAGTACCTTGTAAAATTTTTGAACAGTTGCGAGATACTTCTGTTTGGGCAACTCGACTCAAACCAGGACAACGCAGTACTCTGTGGCGCAGCAATTCTCCCATTCTCGAACTTTATGGCGATCAGACAATTTACTTTTGCTACGTCCACGTTGGCACTGAAATCGCCCGAATCGAAGTTCCGGCATGGGTAGCGGAGAATGCAACCATGTTAGACCAAGCACTGGGACTGATGTTAGCACAAGTGCAAAAAGGGTATGGTTATCCTGTAGCGATCGCTGAAGCCCATAACCAAGCAGTAGTAAAAGGTGGCGATCGGGCGCGTTTCTTTGCTCTTCTCGAACAACAAATGATTAAAGCTGGTTTGAAAAACGTGGGAACTTCCTACAAAGAAGCCAGAAAGCGCGGGAGTATTGCTTAAAATAATTTGTAATAACGCTCCTGCGTCGCTAACGCTACGCTAAAGTAATTCGTAATTGAATTCTTAGCTACTTAAGGACAATTACAGATAAAAATTCTGATTAATTCAGTTTACGTAACACTTCTTATCTTAAATTTAAAATATAAATGTTTACTTTACAGCTTTTTAGGGAAACCTTTACTTAGTAGAGAACTAAGTCAACAGCTAGCTAGCTTACTCAGTAAAAACTAGTAGATACTTATTGGCTTTAGGGACTTGCGTGAAAATAAAGTACCAATAAACCGAGTTTCGAGTGCGCTCAACTCTCGACATCTGAGGGTTGAGCGCAGCGATGCACTGAGCGCAGTCGAAGTGTCGAAACCCTCCTGGCTGGGACACTATTAACCCGCAGATCCCTTACTATCAAGCTCATTAACCAGTCTTCGTCATAACTGATATTAGGCGAGTCTCTAGATTGGAAAATCCTATTGCAATGGTTATTAAATTTTAACAATACACGTATTAAGTTTTCTCCAAAAATATTCATACCTAAAAAAAGCTGATGAAACTAGTTAAATCTGAGTACAAAAAATGCGAAGAAAAATACTCTCGATTTTTCTCACTTTCTATAGATTTATTGTGTATTGCTAACTTTGATGGTTATTTTAAGTATTTAAATCCAGTATGGACAAAAACACTAGGTTGGTCAATTCGTGAACTTATTGCTAAACCTTTCATCGAATTTATTCACTCTGAAGATCGTGAATTAACTATTGCAGCAGCCCAAAAAATTACACAATCTCTAGATGCAGTCAGTTTTGAAAACCGCTATCTTTGTCGCGATGGTTCTTATAAATGGCTGTCATGGAATGCGACTAGTTTCAGTGAAGAAAAATTAATTTATGCAGTAGCTCGTGACATCACTGCTAATAAACAGAATGAGATAGCACTAAAAAATTCTATCCAAGAATTAGAAGCTTTTAGATTTGCTTTAAATGCCCATTCACTAGTAGCTATTACTGATAGAACTGGAAGAATTACCTATGTCAATGACCTATTTTGTGAAGTTTCTAAATATTCTTCAGAAGAACTTTTAGGGCAAGATCATCGGATTATCAATTCTGGACACCACACAAAAGAATTTTTTGCAAACTTATGGAAAACTATTGCCCAAGGGAAAATCTGGAAAGGAGAAATTCAAAATAAAGCTAAGGATGGCACTTTTTATTGGGTGGATACTTTGATCGCCCCAATGTTGGGACAAGATGGAAAGCCTTATCAATATGTATCGATTCGTACAGATATTACACAGCGTAAGCTTTCAGAGTTAGCTTTATTGGAGCGATCGCGCTTGTCAGTTTTGAGTGCAGAAGTCAGTTTAGCATTATCTCAAAGTGGCACACTTCCAGAAATTTTGCAAAATTGTACAAATACTATTTCCCAATACCTTGATATCGGCTTTGTTTGTATCTGGACATTTGAACGACAGACAAACCAGCTACAATTGCAAGCTGGCGTTCATTGCACAGATATTACTTGTAGTACTTTGAGCGATACTCAAGATTTCCCAGAGCATATCGCTTTAGTCAATAATACTATTGGCTTAATGATTCAAAACCATCAAGCTATTTTTAACCAAGAACTGTCAATTAATCATTCAGAAAAGCTTATCGAGTCTACATTTTCAATTTCTCGATTTTCTGCTTATCCCCTAATAGTAGAGCAGCAAATAATCGGTATCATGGCTTTATTTAGTAAGCAATTATTTACCGAACCAACTCATAATCTATTAAATTGGATTGCTAATAATATTGCTGTAGCTATTGACCGAATCTGGGCGCGCGAAGAACTCCTCAGCCGTCGGGAAGCCTTGTTACTGCGTCTAGCTAGTCAAATCCGCAGTTCTCTTGACCTAGATATGATCCTAGAAACTGCTGTGAACGAAATTCGCAGCTTATTACAAATTGACCGTTGCTACTTTCTTTCTTATTTACCGCACCCATCCCAAGCAAGCCTAACTATTACCTATGAAGCACGAAACCCTAACTTGGCAAGTATGTTAGGCAGTATTCCACTGCACAAAAGCACTTTTTTGACTCAAAACCTTCTTTCTCAAGAGCTAATTTGTATAGAAAATATTAATAATAAATCACAACTTGATTATGATATGCAAGAACTTTTAACTGAGTTTGGGATCACCTCTCAACTAATGCTACCAGTTAAAAGCAATTCTGGAGAGATTGGAGCAATTGTTTGCAGTCATTGTAGTGGCGATCGCATTTGGAATAACAGTGAAATCAACCTGTTACAAGCTGTTTGCGATCAAATAGCGATCGCAATCGATCATGCACAACTTTATATCCAAAGTCGCACTGCTACTTTAGAAGCTCAAACTCAAGCTGAAAAACTCACCGAAACCTTGCATAAATTGCAACAAACTCAATCTCAACTGATCCAAAATGAAAAAATGTCTAGCTTAGGACAATTAGTTGCCGGAGTTGCTCATGAAATCAACAATCCAGTTAATTTTATTCATGGTAACTTAACCTATGCTAACGAATACTTTCAAGAGATGTTAACTCTCTTGCACCTTTATCAACAACATTATCCTCAACCGGAAGTAGAAATTGAAGATTTCGCTAAAAAAATTGATTTAGAATTCCTTACTAGTGACCTTTCTCAACTCCTATCCTCGATGAATATGGGTACTAATCGTATCCGGGAAATTGTTTTGGGATTGCGAAATTTTTCTCGTCATGATGAAGCAGATAAAAAATTAGTTGACATTCATGAAGGAATTGAAAATACGTTATTAATTTTGCATCATCGCTGGAAAAATAATGGAATTGGGTTAGATATATCTATAGTTAAAGAATATGGTGATTTGCCTCTAGTTGATTGTTATCCTGGGCAGCTAAATCAAGTATTTATGAATATTTTAACTAATGCGATCGATGCTTTAGAAGAGTCAATGGTTAAGATAAAAACAAATTATAAACCGCAAATTATAATTCGTACTGAAATTTTAGAGAGTAAATTTGTTGTCATCCGAATTGCTGACAACGGATTAGGAATGGTAGAAGATATTAAAAAGCGGTTATTCGATCCATTTTTCACCACGAAACAAGTAGGTAAGGGAACAGGTTTAGGACTGTCAATTAGCTACCAAATTATAGTAGAAAAACATGGTGGAATTTTGAATTGTCTATCAGAACCAGGAAAAGGCACAGAATTCTGGATTCAAATTCCAATTTAAAAAGACTCTACCAGAATATCTCAAAATTGAAATAATCAAGGAATATGGTGAGTTACCTCTGTTAGAGTGTTATGCAGGGCAGTTAAATCAAGTGTTAGGGTTAGGCTTATCGATTAGCTATCAGATTGTGGTGTAGAAAAACTCTGGAGTACTGCGGTGTGAGTCAGAACTAGGCAAAGGAAGCGAGTTTTGGATTGAAATTCCTTTGCATCAGGTGGGGAAATCGGTAAGCCACAACGGATTAAAATTGCTTACTGATTTGCAAAAGTCAAAAGTCTAGAGAAATTATTGACTAAAAACTATGCAAAATTTAAGTACATCCAACGCTATTATCGGACTGAGTTTGGAACTTTTTCATGTCCAAACCAACACTGCTTTTGAGTTAGCACCAAATACTGCGGTGTTTCATATGGGTAAACCCAATGACCAAATTCCGCCAGATATTGATGTTTCCAACTTGCCAGATGCAGATGTAGTGTCTCGCATCCATGCAAAGATTAAAATCTACAAAAACAATTACTTTATTGAAGATTTAGGGAGTTCTAATGGGACATTTGTCAACAACACTAAATTAGAACCTAGAACACCCTGTCAAATCAATTTAGGAGATAAAATAGACCTTGGTCAAGGAGAAAAAGTCACGTTTATATTTCAAGATAATATACAACATCAACAAAATCTTCTTCCCCTTGCAAGTTCCACAAAAATGCAGGCTCAAATTGCTGTTAACAATAGACAACCTCCAGTGAAGAAGACAAGCAAGTATATAGGCTTGGCTTTGATGATTGCAGGGATCATCATTTTAACTGCAAATATTCGTGTTGGTATATTTTTTGGCATTCCTGGTTTATTGCTATGTATTTCCGGTATTTTCGTCCTTTGTCAGCAGCGAATAAACCCTAACTTAGGATGGATTTTGATAGCGCTAGGCATTGTAGTCATAGCTTTTACTGGTAATGTATTTGCGTCAGTTAATCTTTTAGTTGTTGTGGCATCATCTGCGTTATTTTTCGTAGGATATCAACTTTTGAATACTGGAAAAATCTTAAATTATGATTTGCGATCGCTCCAGGAATTAATTAAAAAATAGCTTATTTTCAATAATTTAAAATTACCTTTTTATTCTTTCCACAATGCCACTTGCTCTTTCAGTTCCGTCATATCCAAATAATCGTGAGCAAAAGCTTTCCATAAAAGTGGATGAGGAATAAAACCATCATATTTTTGAATTTCTGGTGCTTCTGAGGTACTTACTAAATCTTCTGAGGTAATTCTTTGTTCACACAATGAAGCAATTTCACGATAAAGATATTTAAATTTATCCTTACCTAATTTGATTGTCAAATAATAGGGATTGACTCCACTAATACTTGTAATTTCCAATGATTCCCGACAGTATGAGTTGAGTAATCTTTCTAAGGTGCGATAAGCAAGCGTGCCCATCCAAGGAAAAATACAGCATTTACCTTTTTCTAATTGCAAAATATTCTGCTTATCTAATCCAACCTGCTGCACCAATTGGCGAACTTGATATAAACGTTGTAAAGCATTTTTTTGCAAGTAACTGTATTCAATATTCTCAAATAAGACTTGCTGCATTCGTTGCAAAACTTTCGTATGAATAGTACCACCACCACCACGCCAATAAATACTAGATTTACCCTCAGCTTGTTTAACAAAAATAACCTTCTTTTTAAAGTCAACTTCTACGACTTCCCAACTTCTGCCAGCTAAAGCAAATTGATTACCAACAGGAAGTGGCGTGACAATACTGCCAATTTCTGTTGCACCTTGCTTAACAATATATTCTTGCTGTTCAGCAAAGACGGCATAAAACTGAAATTTTCTTACTACCTTTTCTCCTGACAAACCCAGGATGAATTTACCATGTTCAGTATGCTGAATATGACCAATATCAATTAAATAGCGTAGTAATAGTTGTAAATCTTCTTTGGAAATCGCAGCAAAGGGCGGCAGATTAAAAATTTGTTTAGCTAAAGCATTAGCTGAAATTTCTCCTGCTGCCGTTAAAATACTCATTGTTTGGTGATAAAGCAAACTCAAAGGATATTTAATTGGTCTAATTGGTTCAATCCATTGTTCCTCTAAATAAAGTTGAATTATCGCAATACACTGTAAAAGTTGCCAGGGGATTTGTTCTGGCAGAGAAGCTTCTGCTAATGGCTTATCTTCAGCGCAGACAAAACGCATATCAGCAGCTTCGCCTCTTCTGCCACTTCGTCCCAAACGTTGTAAAAAGCTAGCTACAGACAAGGGTGATTCTAATTGAATAACTCGCTCTAAATAACCGATATCTATGCCTAATTCTAGAGTCAAAGTAGCGGCGGTAACAGCTGGATTGTTGGGTTCACGCATTGCATTTTCAGCAGCTTGCCGCAAACTAGCAGATATACTCCCATGATGCACATGATATATATCTGGTAATCCTTGTTCCGTGGCAATTTGTCGCAAAGATGCAATTACAGACTCGGTACGTGTGCGATTATTAGCAAATATCAGGCATTTGCGAGATTTGCTAAGGTTAAAAATATATTGTTCATCAGATGTCGCCTCTGATTCATCTACTTCATCAGTAATATAAAAATGTTCTACAGCTAGTTTTATTTGCCGTTTTATACCATCAACTCTTGGTGTAATAACTGGCTTATCTGTTCCCGATCGCAGCCAATTTTCCGCTATTGAGTAATCACCCAGAGTTGCCGATAAACCAATACGACGCGGTTGTTTTTGTGTCAACTTTGCTAAACGTTGTAATTGGCAAATAATTTGACAACCGCGTTCTGAACCCATAAAGGCGTGAATTTCATCAATGATCACAAACCTTAAATCACCAAATAAGCGAGGTATGTCACTATTTTTGTTAATTAACAAACTTTCTAGAGATTCTGGGGTAATTTGGAGAATGCCTTGAGGATTCTTTAAAAGCTTGTTTTTTCGAGTTTGCGAAACATCGCCGTGCCAGTGCCAAACTGGAATATCTGCTTCTTTGAGTAAGTCGTTAAGACGCTCAAATTGATCGTTAATTAAAGCTTTGATTGGACTAATGTATAATGCGCCAATTGTGGCAGCAGGGTTGGCATGTAATAGAGTCAAAACTGGTAGAAAAGCTGCTTCTGTTTTACCCGCAGCAGTTGCAGCAGTAACTAGCAAGTGAGCATCAGTGTCAAATATAACTTGACAAGCGGCAATTTGAACTGGACGTAATTCAGTCCACTGGTGATGATAAATATATTCTTGGATGAAGGGTGCAAGTCGGCTAAAGGGATCGCTCATATTTTTTATGGATAAAATTTTTAGTAAAACTACTCCTTGGTATTTCAGAACCCTCGAATCATGTATCAACCAGTTCCATGCTTGGGAGTAGCGATCGCTAACCTTCAATTTCTGCTATGGAGATTCTACGACAAGAGCATTCTATGTCATATATGGAGATTGTTGCTTAATTATTTTATGTCTATTCAAGTCTACGGAATTCCCAATTGCAGCACTTGCAAAAAAGCTATGATGTGGCTCCAACACAACAACATTGACCATGAATTTATCAATACCAAAGATACTCCGCCGACTCGTGAGATGATTCAAAACTGGGTAAAGTCTTTGGGTTTTGCTCCTATGCGAAACACCTCCGGTCAATCCTACCGCGCTTTAGGAGATGAAAAGAAGACTTGGGGTGATGAACAGTGGGTTGATGCATTCACTCACGATGCAATGCTGCTTAAACGTCCACTTTTCGTCAAGGATGGAAAAGCTGTGCTGGTTGGCTTTAGAGATGAGGGAATAGTTCGAGAAAAATTAGATTTAGCTTAAAGAGTTCTAAGCGTTGAGTTTCCCGATAGTTAAAACTAGGGAAAACTATTATTTGGCGTTATTATAGCGTTTCCTAATAAAACAAGTTACATCATAGCCCAGAGGGTTGGGGGTTGGTTTCTGTACCTACTTAACCGAGAATCGGTCGCGATCGCTTTTGTAAGTACTTTGGAAAATTTTGTCGATTTTTACTCCTATTGACTCAATGCAGATTAACATCCGTCAGTCAAACTGAAGTAATAGGGCAAGTATATAAATAGGCAAAAACCATGAAGAAGTATAAGGAAATATTACGTGTCATCCTGGCTATAGCCATTATTGTGGTTGGAGTGACACACTTTGTTATCCCAGAACCGTATGTCAAAATTATGCCACCACAACTTCCTTACCCTTTAGAGTTAGTTTATCTCAGTGGCTTTTATGAAATTTTGGGTGGTATTGGGTTATTAGTTCCGCCTGTAAGTCAAGCTGCTGCTTGGGGACTTATTACTCTTTTTATTGCGGTTTTCCCTGCCAATATCAACATGGCGGTTAATCACATTCAGCTAGAACATATACCAAACTCACCTTGGGTACACGTAGTGAGACTTCCTTTTCAAGCTGTTTTAATTGCTTGGGCTTGGTGGTACACAAAATCTTCATTTGGGGAAAAACAAGCTTCGATCATTCCTAAATCATTGATTCCCAAGGAACTAGAATGAGAATAAGTGCGTTTTTTTATATCTGAATCATGCGCCTTGCAACTTTGTTTGGAATAACACTCTCATTAGCAATTGGCATTGGAGAAGTTCCACTTCCGATGACTCAAGCTGTGCAGCTTAGAGATGGCTTAGTCTATTTCGTTCAACCGCCAAAACTTGTTAATGCAACAACTACTTACAAAGAGGTGAATGTTTGGGGCGCAACTTACTATTTCACCATCAATGTGCCGGAAAATGCTGGAGAATCCCTCCAAAAGGTAACGATCGCCCAAAAAGAGGGGTCAGAATACATCCGCTACAATCTTGATGATACCCGTGCATTTGTCGGCACACACCTACGCAAAGAAACGCAACTGAAACTAGGCTCAGTCACAAACGAGCGCGACACACGCACGGTTTCTGTAAACTTTGACCCACCTGTAACTCCAGGACAGACAATTACCATCGCCCTTCGCCCTGTAAGTAATCCAAGCTTTTCTGGTGTTTACTTATTGGGTGTTACAGCATTCCCTGTGGGTGAAAAATCTCACGGTCAATTTCTTGGCTTTGGACGGTTTCAGTTTTACAGCAATTGGGGAAGTTGGTAGTTTCGATAAAGGGAATAGGGAATATTTTCTAAAAGTTGTGTTATAAAAACGGGCAAGAGTCTTAAACAATACGAAAGGGCTTACCATCAAGCTTTTTCGTTAAATATTTTTGAGGATTCAGGAAAAATTAGCTGTATTTTTCCTGAGTCGCTGACGTATACTCTGATTTTTCGATAAATGCGTAATTCTTACAGCAATGGAATCAAATGCTACTGTCAGCAATCAAGCTTTAGCGTTTAATCATCAGTAATCTTTAAAACCCGAAAAAAATATGTTAAGTATTCCTATTAACTTAAATTTACCTCGTACACCCCATTTAATAACTTCCTTACCTGGGCCTCGCGCTCAAGCAATTGTACAACGCGATCGCGCCGTAACTTCCCCTTCTTATACCCGCGATTACCCGTTAGTTGTATCTCGCGGTCAGGGCTGTATGGTAGAAGATGTGGATGGCAATGTATTTCTGGATATGACCGCAGGTATTGCCGTCACAGCCACCGGACACGCCCACCCGGAAGTCGTCAAGGCAATTCAAGAACAGTCGGCGCGGCTGTTGCACATGTCAGGGACAGATTTTTATTATGAGCCGATGGTGGAACTAGCGGAACAATTAGCGATTCGCGCTCCCTTTCCCCACCCACATAGTAATAGTGGGTTTCCTGCAAAGATATTTTTCACCAATTCCGGGGCAGAATCCAACGAAGGAGCAATCAAACTAGCTCGATATTACACCAAGCGATCGCTAATCGTAGCCTTCTTAGGTGCATTTCACGGACGCACTTATGGAGCAATGTCTCTAACTGGTTCCAAAGTAGTGCAGCGAGCTAATTTTGGGCCTTTAGTTCCTGGGGTAACTCATATTCCTTATGGCACTCACGCAAGTTTAGATTATCTGGAACAACAGCTATTTACGACGATTTTACCACCGCAAGAAGTAGCAGCGATCGTCGTCGAACCGATTCAAGGAGAAGGTGGATATATCGTACCCGAAGATGGTTTTTTGCAGCGAATTCGGGAGATATGCGATCGCCACGGTATTCTGATGGTAGTGGATGAAGTACAAGCAGGGATGGGGCGGACTGGTCGCTTATTTGCGATCGAGCATTGGGGTGTGATGCCTGATATCATTACTACTGCTAAAGGTATCGCCAGTGGTATGCCGTTAGGAGCGATACTTGCTAGACCAGAGTTAATGACTTGGCCTCCCGGCTCTCATGCTACTACATTTGGCGGTAATCCTGTAGCTTGTGCTGCTGGTATTGTCACACTAAGACTGCTAGAAAGTGGTTTGATGAGCAACGCTACCCAGATGGGAGAATTATTACAAGCTAGTCTTACCCAGTTGCATCAAAGATTTCCGAGGGTATCGCCGCCACGAGGTAAGGGATTGATGGTAGCGGTGGATTTATTGGATGAACAGGGTAATCTCGATTATAAATTGCGCGATCGCATTATCCAAGAAGCTTTTTTACGCGGTTTATTATTGCTAGGTTGCGGTAAAGCAGCAATTCGTTTCTGTCCTCCTCTAGTTATCGACAGCGACCAAATTCAGATAGTCCTTCAGATTATCAGCGAGATTTTAAGTTCTTAAAAGATGAAGGGAGTGGGGAATAGGGTGCAGAAGGAGATTTCCTAACTTTTGACCCTTCTTTGACAAATGACAAATAACTAATCTAATATGAAACCCGAAATAACCCTTGATTTATGGAAATTACTTTGGCAAGAATACAGTGCCAGGGTCAATCATGCTCGTATCTACCAGCAAATGATTACTACTGCGGGTGGGACTGTCGCCAACGACCACATCGCCTTTCGGTCTTTGCGTTTATTAGTAGATACTCCACAGGGTCAAGTTAACTTAGGAATTGACTACCTTGGACAACTTGCAGAAGCTTTGGGTTACGTGGCGGCTGGAGAGTATACTTTTGCTCAAACTCATTTGTACGCCCGTCATTATCGTCATCTGCAGCAAGAGGAATTTAACTTACCCAAGCTGTTTATCAGCGAGTTGATTGTCGATGAATTGCCTAGCAATATCGCTCAACTTATCTCTACAACAGTATCTTCAATCCCAAAAGAACTGACCTCACCCCTTACTCTGCTACAAAAAGACGGGAACCTTGAAACCATCGCCAAACAACTCCAGCAAATCTTCACCCGCCCTTGGCTACCTCCGCAGCGTTTTGTCGTTGAAGAGGTGAATCAGGTTACTCAGTACGGGGCTTGGGTGTTGCTGCACGGATATGCTGTCAACCACTTTACAGGCTACATCAACGGACAGAATACTCCAGAATATCCAGATATTGATACTACCGCCAGTGCTTTGGCTAACCTGGGTGTACCAATGAAAGCAGAGATAGAGGGAAATGTTGCTTGTGGTTTGCGGCAAACTGCAACTCAAGCAGTAACGGAAATGGTGACGGTGTTAGATGATAACAGTGGTGCAGAAATTCAGATTCCTTGGACTTATGCCTATTATGAAATTGCCCAGCGCTATCTAGTAGAAGTGGAATCTGAAAAGCAGCAGCTTTTTGATGCTTTTCTAGGAAGTAATGCCCAGCAATTGTTTGAAATGACTCGTCTATCTAAATATAGCAATCCAATTTGATTTCTGAATTAATCGTAGAGACCAGGGACTGGGGAGAAGGAATAAAGGTGTACCTAGCTCCCTTAAAAATCAAATATGAGTCCTATAGCCGAGAGTTGTTATACCAATTAGAAAAAAGAATGCAACAAATAGACCATTTGTAGAGACGCGATTCATCGCGTCTTTACACAAAAATGCGTTGCAATCATTAATTGAATTGGTATTAGTAAAGGATTCAATTTCAAAATTCCGAGCTAGTAGTTTCGTCTTTTGGACAAACTACACTTGCAAGACAAAATCTTGATATATGCGGCTATGACAAATCTTATGTTACGTAGATTAGCCCGCAATCATCGTTGCTCTACTGCTTAATATTTATTTTATAAACACCCTCTAAGCTACAACAGTTTTTCTATATAAGCTAGTACCTACAAACCACAAACCCCTTGAAATTATTAGATTTCAAGGGGTTTAAGATAGTGCCAGGAACCGGACTTGAACCTAGTGACACGAGGATTTTCAGTCCGACCAGTTTTAGGCATTATTCCCGTATAGTCAAGCAATTGTTTTATTTTTATCGCTAATTTTTGCCTAAACCTTGCCTAGTAGATGCGCTAAAACGCGACAAAATGAAGATTATGCTTTATTCAGTGATCGAAATAGAAGAGGATGATCTTCAAGAATGGGAGGAACCTTTTATTACGTACTGCATTGTTGAAGGGGAGCATTCCTCAGCCCTTTTTGTTGGTGATTTAGCCAGAGCGAGGATTATAGAGTTCCAGCTTGTAGAAAAAGGCTTAGATCCTGAGCTTATACCTGATTTCATCAATGAAGAATTCGTTGATGAAACAAAATGAAGGTTACGCCCCATTCCCTGCTCCCTGCACCCTAAGTTGTCTAGAGTGAATCCCCACGCGAGACTACATTTGTCTTATAAGGAGTGACAGCCGTGCTGGGAGAACTGCCCATAAGTTATTTGTATCTCCCGAAACTCTTTACTAGCAAGGGATTGAAAAAACTTTATAGCAAACTGCTCATGCAGCGATCAATTCTCCTATTGACAAGCAAAAAAGTTTCAGTTACCCTGAATCCCCACGCGAGACTACATTTGTCTTATAAGGAGTGACAGCCGTGCTGGGAGAACTGCCCATAAGTTATTTGTATCTCCCGAAACTCTTTACTAGCAAGGGATTGAAAAAACTTTATAGCAAACTGCTCATGCAGCGATCAATTCTCCTATTGACAAGCAAAAAGCTTCAGTTACCCTGAATCCCCAGTGAGTTATTCATCCGGCTGAGTCGTTTCCTCGTACTCACGGATCTTGAAATCAGTATCACGCTGAAGAAACCGCTGGATATCTCTAGTGTAAAATAATACTCGCTTGAACTTGTGGTCAATTTTCTCATTTAATTGACCCAAAACCATCTGGACAACATCTTTTCGATTCACATACTCTTGAATATGTAAAGCTAATGTCCTATCAATCTCACGAATTTTTTCAGCATTCCTCGCTTGTTCTTCAAGAGTCTTTTCAATTTGAGTAATCGAACTTGAAATTCGATTCATTTTGCTGATGACGGTAACAGCTACACCACCAAGAACAGAAGCACTAACAAGAATCCCTAAAAATATACCAGTGCTTTCTAAAGTTAATGTTATTCCTGGAGAAGGACTAGAGTTTGTAGCTATTGTTGACGAAGTAGCAACCATTTATTTAAGTTGAAATTATATTTTTCTTGCCCAGATTTTTCGACCAGAAAAATAATAATTACTAGAGGCTGCATTCTTTGAAAACACAGTAAATTTAAACTCATGTAACCCATCAGTGGGGATGGTAATAGTTCTTTGAAGTATTGCATTAACAACAAGAGATGCATTATAGCAATCCATATCGTCAAAAGCCAAATTACCATCAATCTCTAGTTTTAATCTTCCAAGATTGGTTTTTAAAGTGGTTAGCACAGACAGATTGTAAGTTCCTACTGCTAGTAACTTCAGGAAACTAAAGCTATCATTAATTCCCGGTGGATCTTGATAAATTTCAACTCCATAAGCAAGACTAGCGTTTGTGTCAGTTTTCATTTGTCCGCCCACTTCCACCAAACTTTCATCATGCCAGTGAGCAAAACTAGTGGGAAGTAATAATTCTGAAAATACTGGATTGGATAAAGGCATTTTAAGTTAGCTCCCGCACTAAAGCACTACCGTTAGCCGCTGACCAAATACCACTAATTACCCCAGTGTAATTAAATGGCACTTCAAAATATCCACCTGCTGATAACTTGGCAGTAAAAGCGTTTGTTGCTGCGGTTGCACCAAATTCAATAAACAAATTAGCAGTGCTGTCGTTCCAAATCGTTGCACCTTTCCGGCTGGAATTGGCAGCCAAGATTGTCACACTAGTAGCGCTAGAAGCAACAGTGGCAGGCGTTGAGGTTCCACTAGTTGATTCGGTTACTGTTACTGATGCCGGATTATAAAGAGCCATTAGACACACTCCACAAACGAAAGTTTACAAATAGATGCAGAAATAGCAGTAACCTTTCCTAAATACAGGTTATTAGCATTAATTTCGTAGCTGCCACGGGGATTAAGGATAATTCCTTTACCTATTCCCCCTTGGTTTGTGTCCCCCAAGATTAAAGTAATATCTACGTTGGAACTATTGATGAATGCTGAGTATTTTCTGTTGGGATTAGTATTTAAAATCTCAGTTTTGTTGTTGGCTGATAAGCTTTTTTCATCATTAGTACAAGTAGTAAATTTATTACTAGACTCGCCTGCTGATACGTTGTTGATCATTGCTTCCTACCCTACAAAGATATTCCTAGCGCTAATTTTATTGCTTGCATATCATCTTCTATCGTGCTTCTATCTATACCTTCGTATTGGTAAATAGCAACATTAGCGTTGATAAACCATTTAGGCACTTGAAGTGATAGGAAGTAATTAATATTCAAGTCATCAAAAATGATTAAGTTGAATTTCCCTAAAAACAAGCTTTCCGGTTCGCCTACGAAACTTGCACCTAAACCAGTTGTCAAGCTGCGGCGCAAGTATCCCGCATACTTCCAAATTTTCCCTACAGGAACACTAGTATTCACAGCCACGGCAATGATGGATTTATCAAAGACTACAGGAATATTTATCTCAGTTATCCTTTGATAAATTGGCTTTCCTGCTGAATCATTTAAGTAACTTACAGCCGGAAAAGAATCACTATATTGCAATTGCCAATTACTTTCTATTCCTAGCTGTAAAATTCGGGACATATCAAGCGTGGTCAATTACAAAATCAACGTGTTCTGCAAATTCGTCTAATATCTCGAATGGGTTGGGTATACCGTAATGCTCTAACTTATCGAGGTATTCAACGATGTCAATTTTCCCCGTTAGCCAATCCCTACCCGCTTGATTGATGGCAAGCATTCCCCGAAACTCAGACTCAGAACAGTTGCCATCAACATCAACAGATAGCAGGTCTAACGGATCATCTGGAGTCCAAATAATTCCAGTTCGTTCTGCTATCTTGCTCATTAGCCTTCAGGAGTGAATCTAACCCGATTTTTGCCGCCGTTTCCTTCAATGAAGGTCACATACTCCGTTGTTTCTTCTATGGCTAAAACAGCGGCATCATAAGCTTCACCACCAGTACCTTGACCAAAAGGAGAAGTGACCGAATCTACGTCAGGTTTTTTGTACTCGACGCCAGTAATCCGACTGGCTTTCTTCACGGTTCCCGGCACAACAGTAGTAAGTGTTAGCCTGGCAAACTTGAACTTCTTCGCGTCAATCTTAATTGGCGTGGTTAGTAGGGCAAATTCGCTAGCTGTAGTGGTACGGCTAGCAAGCAGCCCCCGAAGTACATTGGCCACACCAGAACCTTGTCCAGTTTGATCGCTCTTGATCAATTGGGCAGGAACATATATCTTCGTAGTACCAGCTGTACCAAAGGGAGAAATATAGCCATCTATTTTTTCTGCCTTTGCCCGCTTGGTTTCGTCGGTAATAGCTGCAAATTTCTGCTGACGTTCTTGAGGAGTCGAATTTAGCCAAGCTTGATATTTGTCGTACCGAGCCTTTTGCAGCGGATATCGGTTCAGGTCTCTAAAACCCATAATTTTTATTGGTGATAGTTGCAGTTTCCACCAACTCTAGCCCTTTAAAATCCTTAGAATTCTGTGTGGAAACCTAATAGGTTTTTACCTTTATTCTCAGCCACAGCTACTTTCGCAAAATTGTTACAAATTAAGGATATTTGACTAATCCCTGATTCTGGAGCGTTGTATCTATCAAAAAGACTGGTGGGATAAGATTGCCCAAAGATATATAAGCGCTTCTGAATCTGAGGACTGCTACAGGTCTATACCTGCGGTTCTGTACCTGTTTGCCTAAAATCGTGACTTTCCCGGCTGATGCGGTTGTAGTGCTGGGTTTGTCTGGATCGTTCACAATTACCCTTTCTGCTTGAAAGGGTACATCAATTACGTTACAAATTTTTTGATAAATTTCTACTGCGTCAGTTCTAGAATTTACCAATAAATAATTCCCCTTGGGAAATCCATTATCAGGATCGGTGTAACTAGCTGATTTATTCCCTGTTGTATAAGTTATTCCTCTGCTGCTTGACAAGAAAGTGGTTTTAATTTCGTTAGCAATTTCTGTCATATTGGCTTTGGAAATAGCTGGCTTTGCATTTCCAGATGAACAAGAAAATTTCATCAATCTAACAGACTTTTCGTGCTGTATAGGTGATTCTTCAGAAGGTGACGCTGACTCATCTTGAGAGAAAACAAAAAATAACTGAGGATGTCCAGCAACGGGCGGAGCAGTATCAAGTCTATTACCGTAAAAAACAGCGAGATTTTTTTTACCGTAGCCAATAACGTTGTAAAACAAATCTGAACGCATCCAAGATGCGTACATATTATCATTATCTAACGCCCGACAAGCTAGCTTTAAAGATGGTCTAACGCCAGATAAATCACCATTGCCTTGGACATCTTTGAAGTATCTATCAACCCGACGATTATGCTCTTGATTCCAGGTTCTCTGGAGATGTTCAATATTGTCAAAGCCTTCTGGTAATGACATTGATTAATCCTCCCCATCGAATAAGTCTGAAAAATCAAAATTCAATGGTTGAGAATCAGTCTTTGACTGAGATTCTTTGGCTTTTAATTCGTCTGGTTCTGGGATAGGCGTAGCTTTGTTTACAGGTTTGTCATCTTCTTTTACCGCTTTTACAAATTCGGTTGCAGCCGTTGTTGATTCTGTGACGGCATTTACCACGTCTAGCGGGGCTTGTGTCACCATTTGTATGGTGCTTGCTCCATTTTGTAAACTTTCCAAGGTTTGCGTGACGCGATTAAATTTAGGTTGCGGGTTCATCCAGCCATAGGCACTTTCAAGAATGATTCCACCTTTTCTCAAAGCATTTCCTATCTTCCCTGTGTAGGCTGCGATTAATTCAGAAGCTTGGAGAATAGTTTGAGATAAATTCAAAAAGCTATTTATAACATTATTTGTTGCTTGATAAATTCTATTGGCTTTGGCCCATGCTTCCGTCATTTGTTGATAATTTTCAACTCCGATTGCACCTTTGATTAAATTTTCAATAGAGCCACTAATTACAGATCCAATATCAAAGGCGCTACCATCTTCCTTTTTTAATCCAATTAAGGTCAAAACATTACTAATAATTCCTAATAATGTTTGACCGATGTCATTGCTTAACATCAAGCCATTGTGGACAGTAGTGGCAAGAATCATAATATTTAGCACCCGATCTAGGTGCATCCAATCCGCAAAACGCGATAACTTCCCGCCGATGCCACCCGGCAATTGATCGCCAAGTTTGCCGTTGATGGTATCCAAAAGTGCTAGTTGTGCAGCACTCCCTGCGGTATTTATTCCGGTTAAAATGTCGTTGAGTTTATTTCCATTTGCCTTTGCAGCATCCTCGGCTTGCTTAATTGGCGCGCCAAGGCAACCAGTAGGCTGAGAAATTTCACACACAGCACCCTGCACATCGTCACGGTTTGCGGCGCGGACATTTGGGTTGTTTGCGATCGCATTCGGGATACCTTGTATTGCTGGTGTTAGGGCCGCAATTGCGGTTGCGATCGCAGTCAGTTGTCCGAGTTTTTCGTTAAAATCCTTTTGTTGTTGGTCTAACGCCGTTTTGATGCCATCGTTCGCCAATTCTGTTGGCGTTTTTGTGATCGGCGCTGTTCGCGATTTCGGTACGGGCGATAGCGCATCAGACATCGGTATGGGCTGCGCTGTGGTTGGCGCGGATGACGGGACACTCGTTATTAGCGTGTTTTTGTCGCGGGTAGAGACATCATTGCCGAATGCGTCTGTTCCCTCTGAAACAGTTATTGTTGACTGCGTTACGGTGCCTGCTGTTACCTCTACATACCCGATAGGCACGACGCCGCCCTCTGAAGGTGTAATCGTTAACCCCGTCCTTGGTACTGGGATATCCTCTGGTTCGGCGAATGGCAGTGATTTTCGCTGAGGCAATGGCTGCATCTGTGGCAACATACCGCCAAGGTTTGACGGTTGGTGTTCTGGATTAGGCAAGTAGCTTGGTGCTAATCCACCATGACCGGGGAAAAACGGCGCTCCGTTCGGCGTATTATTGGACGGCATGGATGGAGCGATTTGTTTATCCTTGCCTTTGTTCAAGCCAGCCGCGGGTAAACCCGATGGGATTGTGTTGTCGCCGCCGATTGGCGAATAACTGTATTGCGGTGGCGTATTGTCCGCTGGCGCTGGATTGTACCCGCGTCTATCCGGTGCGGTATCCCGTTGACCGTCTGCACGGGAAATAGAGGTCACATAAGGTTCACTGGTTGTTGAGTTCCCTACGACGGAAGCACCCGTGCTTACATCGTTAGAGAAAATTTCTACTTGCCAACGTCCATCGCTTAATCGCGTGGTTTTAAAGGCAGTGATAGGTCCGGGAATTGGCGCTGACTGGAAATTACTGACAGTTCCATTACCCAACTTCATCGACCAGAATACATAATACAATACGCCGATCCCCTGCCCTCCTATGTAGGGTTGGTAGTTTGGCGTGTATTGCTCGTGCCTTGCTGCTGTCGATGGTAATTGCTGTGGAAAGAGTGCATTCGCAAGATAACCACCCGCAAAACCGCCGATCATTGAACCAACGTATCCGCCAATTGGCCCACCAACAGCAGTACCAATAAGTCCGCCTGCGACACTACCTGCTGTTACTACTGCGGCAGTTGTAGCAGCTTGCTGAACGGACTGCCCAGCAATCAACGCACCCGCGAAGGTCAGGCCAGCGCCGACCCCAGGAATAATGAGTCTTCCCGCCGCCTGGGGTAAAGCTTTTGGTAAGGATTGCCCGATGCCGCCAACAGTATTACCGATCGCTTCACGTATTACGGCTGGCCGTGGTGTAGCGGTTGGCTCTACCAGTGAGTCAGCGCGTGCAGATGTACCGCTTGGGGTTGGTGGTGGACTACCAGTAGATGGCAATGGCTGACGCTCCGGCGTCGATCGCTGGTTTTGTGCAAGCGGTGACTCGCGTCGTGTTTGGGCAAATTCCGCTTCTATAACGTCACTACTCGGTTGTCCCTTGCTGCAATTCAACACGTTGCGTTTGCGCCTGAGAGGTTGATACCCTGGCTTGTTCGTTAGTAGACGCCGTTGATACCTTGCTTTGACGTGCTTGTTCCGCGAAACAGCCTCCCTTAGATTGCGTTCTCCGGCACTTTCTGCGAATTTCCGTAGCCCATAATTCAACTCATATCGCCGTCTTGCATTTATGGCGTCAAAATCAATTGGATCGCCAGCCGCGACAGCACTTGCTGGGCGATTTGTAAGGGAGCCGTGTAACGCCGCATCGCTGGCATCAAGTGAAGCAAATTGGCGTGGATTTTCCATACTGATTTTTCGCCAATTACCTTTAATTTGCCTTAAATGAAGCGGGCAGCGCGGTATTACTCAACGGCTGAATGTATGTCCAGTTCTTATTGCTGCCACTGGCTTGATCGGCAGAGACTTCGAGCGAAAGACGAACGATCATCCGTGTTTTCGCGTCAGCTGCTACCCAGTAATTATTTGCTTGGCAAGCGCGTTCTGTATAACCAACACCCTCAATAACTGTCAAGGTTGGATTGATGGTAAATAATGCAGATCCTAACCATGCCGCAAGTTTTTCTAATGTATCTATTTGAGATGGAATATCTGTTGCGGGATTAAATGCTGTCATTTGAAGAGATTTATAAATAGTTACTCTTCAGTTTTATGGGGCAATGAAAATTGTGTAAATGTTCCACTTTTATGTAAAAGAGGAAGTAGTTTCACTTACCGTATGTGTTGCTGCGATTAAGTTACAGAGATATTGATTATTCTGACGATAAAAAATATACCTATTTAACCCTAGAAACAGGTAAAACAGGAACTCAACTAAAATACAAGGCAGATATCATAAGTATCTGTACTGAATTTGACAGTAAAAGAATTTATACAATCTTTAAAAAGGATCGCACTTGCTTTTACCCTCTAAGGCGAATACCTTGGGGTAGAAATATGAATTGCAACTGCGCGATCGCTCTCTCAGGTAGAAGTGCGATCGCGTTTTACTATGCTTGTTTACATCTCCTCAAATTCGCCCAAGTGAGAAGTGACCACTGTCTTCTTCGGAGTTGTAAATATGAAATGGCTAACAGATGGGCGACTGGGCACAGTTTTGAGAATGCAACCCTCAATCCACTCGTAGTCATCATCTCCGAGAATCCGCACCTTAAACTTGTAGCTGGCATTCTCAATCTTGGAACTGAAATCTTTTCTTACCCTCTCTTCCCACTGTTGAATGGAACCACATTCTTTAGCCAGCCTGGGCAGCGCCTTTTTATCTGGGGTTGCCTTGATGGTCTTAGTTAATGTCTGCCCGTCCGGTGTCTTGAATATCAACCAGATTTTACTCTCACCACTTGTTTGGAAGCGGTGATATGGTTCGGCGCTGACCTCAACCGCTCCAAAGTCTGACTCTACTTTGAATATGAAAGGTTTAACTCCTTCAAAGGTTTTGTAATAGCTGCATTTCTCTGGGCAAGTGATAGCGCTGCTCTCGTTTTTGGTTTCTGTGTCAGTCGTGGTTACTTCCGCTTGTACAACAAAATTATTTTCAGAAAAGTTGGGTAAAGTAGGCGGATCAAGGCGGATCACGGGCGGATTAATCGGCTCGAAAGTCTTATTCTGTAAGGGCTGAGGTGTGATCTGCCTTGCCGGATCACTAGGCGGATCACTTTGTGGATTTTGGGAAAGTGATCCAGGTGATCTGCCTTGATCCGCCTTGTTACCCAAACTTTTTTGATTTTCTAATTCAGTTTCAACTTCTGAATTTGGGGAAAGTGATCCGGGTGATCTGCCTTGATCTGCCTTGTTACCCAAACTTTTTTGGTTTTCTGATGATGACTTCAACCGCCAAGCCCAAGGGCGACTGTTCCCAATTTTTTGTCTGTACTGTTCCCAACCGTTCGACCGGAGAATAGCTGAAACTCTTTTGGTGTAGAGCATCTCCTGTCTACCGAGTTCAATTCCTAGCGCAATTCTCAAAATTTCAGAGGTGGTTGTCTCTCCTTGCTGGCGAGAGTAAGCCAATACTGTGTCTGTCCAGGGGTCAACGGATTGGAAATCTTTGCTGGCTTCGTTGTGGACTTTCGACTCGGCTGGCGATAGCCACCACTGATGCCCTTTCTCGTAAAGGGCGTTAGCAGCTGCCCAAATTAAATCGCGTTCTCGGACTAACTGCTCGATATCAATTGGGATGTCGTCTATTACAGGGATAATCCAAAATCGTCGGTTGCCTGTGGGGTCGTTGAGAAGTTCTGTTTCGTTACTCGTTCCAACCAAGACACAGGCGCGAGGATGCTCTTTTACCTCGCGGGCATAAGGAGCGCGGAAGGCATCAACGCTCGAAGACATGAATTTTTTGATGCTGCTGATGTCCTTTCTCTTATACATGTGTTCGATTTCTGGGATTTCTAAACCCCAGAACTGATGCAGTTTCATTAGCTCGTCTTTCTCGTTGCCGTCGCTGAGTTCGTCTGTGAACCAGTCACGCCCGAACAGTTCCCGCCAAAAGCTGGATTTGTTTATTCCCTGTTCCCCTACCAGGATTAAAGCGGTATCAACTTTACACCCAGGACGACGGGTCCGAGCTACGGCTGATATCAACATCTTTTTCAGATAAATGTTGTGAAGTGGGTCGTCTGTACCAAAGTATTTAGTCGCTAAGTTGTCAAGAATTGAAGGGTCAACTGTACTGTATCTAGCGGCAACTTCATCTAAATATTCCACTACTGGATGGTAAGCATTTCGAGATGCGATCGCCTCAACAATCGCCTGTCCATCTCCTATTTGTACGTCCATGTCAAACTCCATTGCTATGTATAGCCGTAATTGGTTTAAGTCTATTTTTTGGTCGTTCAGTTCAATGATGTTTTTGAGTTGGTTTAACCGGAGATTATCGCCCCATCCATCTTTGATGATTTTGTAGGCGCGGTAAACTTTTGATGTGCGTTCCTCGTCATCATATTCTGTGTCATTTTTACGTTGCTCCTCTAAATCCTTCTTCCACTCTTCAATGGTTGGAGCATCTTCTATTAGTTGCTTGAAAGTTTCTTCTCCCTTAGCAGCAATAAAGTCATCCATGCCTTTAAGTTCAATTGATGGTAATTTAATTACCATAACTTTTGAACCTGTCGCGCTTAAATCTCTGGCTATGTTGATTAAGGATTGCTGGACAGGACGTTTATGCAATATGTCAGCGTCAAAACATAGGTAGAAAGTTCTGCCAAATCCAGCAAAGGCTTCTATCCATGAGTGAAGTCTGCCCATCTTTCGGCAAGTCGATACACCAGGTATAGATATAGTTGGAAGTCCGATGGTTAAACCCGTACCTGCTTTCTTGGCTCCTTCGGTAATGATTATAGGGATTGATTTATCAGCGAGGACTTGTTGCCAAAAATACTCTACCCCTGTGTCCAAGAACAAGGGAGAAGCACCATAACCAACTGCTCCCAAATACTTGTTTACTTTTCCATCTTTACCTAATGGTGAGACATCTGGCTTTGCTTGTACGCCTTCTAAGGTGCTTTCTCCTGTCAGTGGATTTACTCCTGAAACCATCCAGCAAGGTACTAAATGCTCCGAGTGTTTTTGTCTGGATTTTGTATTGCGATTGAGAGCTTTATCGACTTCTCTAGAGTCATATAAGGTTCTTACATTTCGCTGTATTATTTTTGCAGATACACCACTTAATTGCCATTCTTCCCAGTGGTGAGATGCAATGGTATCGACTGTTTGAGGAGTAGATAAAGTCATTGCTCTACCCTCCAATTAATGCTAGAATTGGCATTAATGAAGAAAGATTCTTTAATCTTTCTTTGAAAGTAATTTTTCATATTTTATTCCTTTTGACTCTAGCTGATTCCTGGGGTCTTTTTTTTTGTTAGGTAACAGGATGATAGGCATCTATTAACTGTTGTCTGAAGTTCTGGTTTTGCGATCGCACTTTCAAGTTCGGTTTTAAAACGGGTCGATCGCAATTTCAAGGCAGCCATTAATCCACTGTCCAATTTCATCAACGGTAGATAGTGTTGCAGCCGATTGCCTTAACGCTGCTAGCTCATTAGGAAATTCCCCTGTAGCATCCCAGCAAGGGGCGTTGATGTAATGCTGGCAGTATTCGGCGACAAGGCTGATTTCATTGGGGGAAAGTGTTTGATAGCTAAAAAACTTGAAGACCGCCGATCGCAATTTTCCTGATGCTTCATCCTGCCAGTTCAGAGGCAGTCCCAGTGGTGGGCGATAAATATCAGGTATTCGCTTTGGCTTGTAGATAGTTACTTCGATAATTTCGTCACTCATTGGCGATTAGCTCTTATCTTTTGGCAGTCGGCTTTGATGCCAGCAATGATCTCTGGGTTGTCTTCAAAAAGCATTGGCAATCCCTGCAAGATAGCGCCTCCCAAGATGGTTGCCTCGTGCCGTTCTAGCTCTGGGTCTAGGGTTTGGAGGTAATCGACGAATTTGTTTAGCTGTTCGCAAGCAATCTCAATCGCATTGTTCAGTTCTGGGGAAGCTATGCCGATCGCTTCAGGGAAGACGACGATCGCAGCTTTTATCTGTTCTTCTGTACTCATTGGNTTATTGGGTGTTGGGGAATCGGTAAGTTGCAAGTAAAGCAGAAAGTTGTCTAGCTCCTCTTCGGTCAACAGGAGGCGCGATCGCTTTCCGTAATATTTAATCAAATGCTCTCGACCTTGTTCTACCGTCCAGCCCAGGCGCTGCATCTCGGTATCTATCTTGGTCATGAGGTCTTCGAGTCTTTGTCCTTGGGTTTTTTGGTCTGTCATTGGGCATTGGTCGTTGGGGAACAACGATCGCACTATCTAGCAGGGGTAAAGTCAACGTAAAGGTCATACCCTACATAAAACTGAGAGGCTGCCTCTGGGTTGGTAATTTGGAGTTCAATTCGACCAGCTGGTGTCGCTTTCCAGAAGGTCAGGTTTTCTTCACTGGGCGGGTTGGTGGTGACTGGGTGAAGGATGACTGTTGCTGTCTGGGTTTCGTGGTTGAAAGTATTTTGTTGACAGGTAAATTTAGCTCTGATCATTGGTTTTATTCCTTGGTGGTCAGTGGGGAAAGATTAGGGAAGGCGGATCGAGTTGGCGCTTGATCCGCCATTTTGTTTACCGAAAGAGAAAATCAAATGAGTGACGTAATGATTTTGAGTGGACAATGAAATAATCAGGTTGGAGTAAAAATCTGAATTGTTTCATAAATGCTGAACTTGTCAAGTTTCAGCAGATCGACACAGCAAATTAAAAAAGCGATAAAGTCGAATTTTCCTAATTACAGGGTTTGGACTGCTGAACTTGAGGGATGCGACAGGCGTGAGTGTGAGATTCTGCGTACAACAGGCGAAAAGATTGGCAGAAGGGGAGGCTCAAGTTAGTTATTAGTTATCGTGTGGAATTCACTCCCTGACAACCCAGTTTTTGCAGAGTCCGGTCTGGAAAGAAAAGCTAGAGTCTCCTTTAGATGATCTCCGATCACAACTCAATCCCGAATAGTCACAGATGCGTCGCCTGCTAACAGACAGTAGGCGACATATCCATGAATAAAGCCGTTCTACCAGAGTAGGTAGGACGGCTATTATGAAGCTTCTTGAAATTGTTTTTGTAGTTTCCGTCTCAAAGTGCTTGTAAACTCTTGTACTTCTGATTTTAGGCGGTTTGCTTCGTGCAACAAGGCGCTGGATTTCAGTTGCTTTATTTGCTGGACCATGATACTAAGCAATATTCATCGATCAGGTTCGGTCAAGGATTCCCCCAGTAGTTGCTGTCTCCGGGGCTGAAGATACTTGATTGCGAGCTATCCGCTCGATTATTTCGCTAAAATTTGTTCGAATTCCTAGTGAGATTCGCTTTTTCCTCCAGCAACGCCACGGCCATCTTGAGAGACATTGACAGAGTCACGTTGACTGTCTTCCTCTGTCCATGTAACGGTTCTTCTCATCTTTGGTTATAGACATAGCACACTCCTAAATTATTGTATAAACTCCTGCACGTCTTTATAAATATCCGCTTGACTTCTTTATTGCACGTAGCAATAGACTATAAAAAGATCTATACGTGCAAACAACTAAATTTGTAACCGAATCTCGCTGCCCAACGCCTAATGACTATCACCCCAAACCAGGCAGAGATAGCAGCCTGCCAGCACTGAGCAAATACCAAAGACCTGCTAGGGGGGAAACTGACAACCAACACCTTTTAGACGGAGTACCTATGACCATTGGTGAGCACAACGCCTTTCCCATTGCGTGGAACCAAGACGAGCAACTGACTGAAGATGGACTGAATAAGCGTGAGCTATTTGCAGCGATGGCATTGCAGGGATTGCTGGCGAATCCCAACAATTTCAGTTGGGAGTTACAAATAACCCGTGCAGTTGAAATCTCGGATGCTTTGATTGCAGCCTTAAGCCTTACCCAGAAGAGATAAGCAGCCTGCCAGCACTGAGCAAATACCAAAGACCTGCTAGGGGCAAGTGACAACGGACAACGGACAACTGCATTCACCCGTAAGTCGTAGCGATCGCAGGGTTAGCAGCCATTAAAAATCCAGAGCGAAATGCCCTGGATATCCTCAATTCGATTGGCTAATAGCATTGAAAGAGTGGACGAAATGAATGTAACAGAAATCAACCGACTAGACATCCTCGCCCATATCATGGGGAGCTTCAACCGCGCTCAAAACACTGGGCTAAATTGCCTAATCTTCCTTGCGCTGCGGGAACAAACCACCATTGCCTACCAGAAGAAAGAATGGGGATTTGAGGATATACCCCAACAAATTATCGTTTGGTGCGATTCTCTCGAAGAAAACGACCTGATTGAACTGGGAGCCGACATTGCAGCCAAGCTTACTAGAGGAACTTGTCACCGATTCCAGAGATGCGCAAAAAGCTAAAAGACCCACAGTGCAAGGAATTGAGCCACAAAAACAACCCACTTTATTGAGCGACTATTAACGCACTATGACCGACCAACAGACGACAGATAAACCCCTTAACGGGCGACTGCCAAGCACCGTTAACAGCCGAAAAGGCAGAAAGAAGGAGTGGAAAGACTTAACTATAGACCCACTCTCGGAAGGGTACGAAAGCCATCAAGCCGACTATGTAGTGGGTAACTCGCCGATTACCTGGGCATTGCTCGAAGTCGGTCAACTCTTCTCCCGTTCCAAAAATGGGAAGAACTTACACGTCAAACTAAATGATGGTCGCGCTATCTGTTTAGATACCCGGCGTCCAATCGAGTTTAAGCCATCAATCCGCAACTCTACACAGGTTTGGGTTGTAACCAACTTCAACTCGACCAGTGCAAGTAAAACGGATTTTTAAAGGCGATCGCCATCCGCACAGATCCGCGATCGCCCACCAATACGATGTAGCCCCGCCGCTGCAAAACTAAACATCATCCAAATTATATGACTCAACGACCAAATCCCAGTAACGAAATTCACCATGTCGGCTTCCCAGAGGGGCAGCTACTAGGCAATGGTGCAAATGCCCAGGAGTGCGCCGAAATCTCAGCCGCTTATCTCCAAGGAAAGCCACTGCCCATCAGTGATAACGAAGTTATCAATCGAATCAACGACCGACTCACCGAAACTAGCGGATATGGCAAGTACAGCACCTGGGGGAACAGCAATGACTGACAAAAATCTTGCTGACCTGGTTGTTGAAACCTCAAAACAAATCTCTGAAATATACAACCACCCTGATTATCAAAAAATAGAGACTGAGGGGTATGAAGCAGACGCAACACTCGGTGACGCTTACCAGGCGATGGTTGACCTGAATGCCCAGATCGCAAAGAAGGAGCAGGAGTGAATCAAGCAATGATATTAATTTGCACCATAGCGGCTCTGGTAATTGCGATCGCAGCATTGTGCAAGCAAGAGAGTAATCGCCCTTTCTACCTCAAAATCGAGGTGCAGTATGGCAGATGAGCAAAAAATAGTAGTTGAGGTTCCGAGCGATCGCGGTCACTATTCCCCAATCCCCATTCCCCAGCCGTCCAGGTTGGAGGAATTTAAAAAGGGGTGGAGGGACGCGATCGCCCTCCCAGGCAATCTGCCAGACTTGGCTTATAGCCTTACTTCTACTGTGGCGATTCCGGCTTTGTTGAGTAGCTGTTGGGTGAGTATTCCGTTTCCTGGATTTATCCGCCTGGGAGTGTTGGGAGTTTTAGCGATCGCTGGAGTCGTCACCCTTTACTTGCGGCAAGCCGTGCCAGAGGTCAAAGATATTCTTTTGCTCCGTGTTGGGTTAGTTGCTGTGGGGGTTCTGTTAGGGATATGAGTAGTGATTTACATCCCTCCCAGTTACACCAACACTTGCAGATGTACGCCTGTGCCAAGTGGTCATTCTGGGGTAGTTTAATTGTCAGCGGTGGCTTATTATTCCTGGGGGCAACTCAAAAGCCAGAGTCTAAGCCGTGGATATTAGCGGCCTCCGTTGGTAGCCTAGAAGTCGGTCGCAGACATCGCCAAACAGCCAAACTCCTGCAAGAATCGCTAGGCGATATCGACCGAGCATCACGGCTTAACTTCCAAGCGTGGGCTAGCGCCAACACCCAGCCCACAGCACAGTTAGCGCTGACTGTTGGCGCTATCGATGCCAACTGGAAACCAGAGAACCTGATTACAGATCCAGTTGAGTACATCCAGAAAAAACAGAAACACGTTGCTCTAGTTGGCGGGACTGGTGACGGTAAATCGACTTTCACCCAATATTTGTCATCAAAAATCGGTGGACGAGTCGTTGTCTATGATTCCGATGCCAAGCCCGACGATTGGGCATGGCTCTCTCAAGCCGATGTTATTGGCCGCAAAGGCAACTTCAAAGCCATCGACACCGCAATGGGTAACGACCTCAAAACCTTAGAGGAATTGGTAGAGCTTCGCGGAGAAGGGGGAGATAACGCGATCGCTGGTCGAGAACGGTTCATGATCGCTGAAGAATTCCCCATTTTGGTAGACGAATGCGACAATGCTAGACCCTGGATCAAACGCCACGCCAAACGGGGGAGAAGATACCAGCAGTTCATTTGTGCTTTAGCCCAAAATGATACAGCTGAGAATTTTGGCTTGGAAGGCGACAAAGATACCCTCTACAGCTGCTTTGTGTTGGTGCGGTTGGGTCAATTTGGCCGCGACTACGCCAGGACTAAACTAAAAGATCCTCAGTTAGAGCAGTGGCTAAAGGCAGGTGGTAAAAGGCGGTTTATGGTTGATGACTGCCCTTGTGAACTTGACCTGAGCAACTGGGGGACAACTGCGATGCCTGCGGCGGGCTACGCCTACGCAACACCGGAAACCGTGCGGCGGTGAAGATAAGGTGCAACCACAGCCTACAGCCATGAATGAGTTTGAGCAATTTATCCTTGACTGGGGTCAACATCACCCAGGAGAAGTTTTAAAGGCTGGAATACTCAGTCGATCTACTCGCTTATTTGATGGTATGCAGCCAGACGAGATAAGGATTTTCTTCGCTTCTATGGCTGACAGGGGTTTAGGGGAAGTGGAGGGAAATGGCGATCGCCTCGGCTGGAGGTGGTCAAAGTAATGTCTACACTTTGCCTACAGTCCATCTACAGACTGTAGGCAAAGCAATACATGTAAATTACCGATTAGATAAGCAGTGGTTGAGTGGAAGTGCGATCGCTCGACTCCTAACCGCTAATCGCTCAAGAGTGCGTCTACACCGTCTACAATTTTTCAATCCCAAAAATTTGGCTGTAGACGCTAAAAATAGCCGCTAGAGCGGGTTTTAGCATCTGTAGGCAAAATTTTTGGGGTTCAAAAAACTTCAAAAATCGAAATAATTTTTAAATCTGCAATGAACTATCTTAGTTATCACGATCTAGAGAAAGAAGACAAGCACGGGTTTACTGCTGGGGAAGAACCACTAACTGAAGAATCTTTGGTAGTCCGCGAGATGGTTGTACCTGGAATGCTTGACTATCCAAATATGTACGTCAGGCATATCAATTTGGCTTTTGGAGAACAGCAATATCTGATCATCAGCATGACTGACTATGAATTGGACGAAGCCAAGAAATTAGAGATATGCGCTGGTGCTGTGAAATTCCTGAAAGAAAGAAGCGAAAGGAATTGATGCGATGACTCAAACAACTTGTCCTCGATGCGATTGCACAACGTTGAAATACCAAGAAAATTATGGTTACTGGGAATGCCTTGACTGTGGCCATGTCTGGGCACTGGATGCCGATGATCCAGACTACGACAACACTAAGATTGACAACCAAACTTTGAGGTATTACTTGGGGATGGCGCTCGATAACGCGACCCTATGTAATTGTAGCGGTGGGTGGATTCAGGAGGATGGCGAATTACTCTGCTGCCCCCGGTGTAATGGGAGTGGGTCTATTTAATGGATGACCCGCTTACCAAAATCAACGAGCGGCTAAAAATTGCTCGAATCGGAGTAAGCGTTGAGCAAATCGGCCATCGCCTTTACCTGCGGGCAACGCTCCCCCCGAAACCAAATTCTAGAAAAACCAAACCCTACCAGCAACGAATTGCCCTCGAAATTTATGCCAGCCGCGAGGGATTCAAGCGGGCAGAAGCTGAAGCGAGACTTTTGGGCGGGTTGATTGCCTGTAAGAATTTCCAATGGGATTCTTACTTGAAAACACCCGCTGGAGAATCCGGTGAGGTAGAAACCATTGAAAACCTGATTAAAAGGTTTGAAACTTTTTACTTTGACACCAGAGATCGCAACCACCAAAGCGAGACAACTTGGGAGATTGATTACTGGCGAGTATTTCAAAAACTGCCCCAAACCCAAACCCTCAACGCCGAAAACATTTTAAAAACTGTAACAGCGACAACTCCTGACACCAAAACCCGCAAGCGAACTTGTATGGCACTTTCAGCGCTAGCCAGATTCGCCCAACTGGAAATTAATCTCAAACCCTACAAAGGTAAATATTCTCCGCGCTTGGTAACGCCGCGAGATTTACCAATAGATACAACCATCGCCCAAACTTTTTATGAGATTGAATCGAACGCTTGGCGCTGGGTGTATGGGATGCTGGCGACTTACGGACTACGGAATCATGAAGTTTTTCGCCTCGACTTGGGGGCGATCGCCAACGGTAACTACATCATTAGCGTCAGCGACAACTCGAAAACGGGTTCTCGGCAAGTTTGGCCTTGTTATCCCGAATGGTTTGAGGAATTTGATTTACAAAATGTAGTTTTACCAAAAGTCGATTTAAATCAGTCAAATCGGGCGATCGGGCATGTCGTCACCGTTTGGTTTCATCGTCACGAAATTTTTGCGCCCTACAACTTGCGCCACTGTTGGGCAATCCGCACTTTGGTGTTTGGCTTGGATATTTCTTTGGCAGCCCAACAAATGGGGCATTCAGCCAAAGTTCACTCGGAACTTTACCACCACTGGATTAGCCAGCAACATCACCAAAGGGCTTTCGAGTTGATGGCAGGCAAAAAAGATAGACCCCAGGTTCCGCGGATTTTGGGACATGAAGCGGTAAAATCTTCTGACTAACATTTGACTATTAATCTGCCATGAGAATTAGTCAGAATTGCTTACTGCTTATTACTTTTGAGATGCCAGGAACCGGACTTGAACCGGTGACACGAGGATTTTCAGTCCTCTGCTCTACCAACTGAGCTATCCCGGCTGGGGCTTTTGTGAGCCACGATTAATAAATGTAGCAAAGATAAAAGAATATAGCAAGTCTTTGGAGAAAAATAGTTATGCAGGTTTCAAACTCAACTTAAACCAGACGAAAACGGCTACAAATAGGAGAAACTGGACAAGAACAATACTTGGCCCAGAAGCAAGGTTGAAAATACCTGAGACAATGATGCCAGCAATGCTGCTGATGGAACCAACTATTACCGATATGACTAGAAAGCGGCTAAAGTGGTGACTCATCAGTTTGGCGGTAGAGGCGGGAATGACCAAAAAGGCGTTCACTAGGAGAACTCCGACGGCTTTAATCGCGACAGCAACGGCGAGTGAAAGCAAGACCACAAAAGCGTAGCGGTACAATTGGACGGGAACGCCTTGAACTTGAGCTACATCGGGGTTAAGGGTCAATAAAATTTGCTGTCGTAGAGTTGATAGTAAAAATATGCTACCTCCCACAAGGACTAGCAGCGTCAAAATCAAATCTGTGGTGTCGATCGCTAGAATATCTCCAAACAGTACAGCCATCAAATTGCCACGATATCCTTTAATTTGGCTCGTGAGAATTAAACCGATCGCTAATGCCCCAGATAAAACTATGCTAAGTACGCTATCGCTAGCTAAGTCGGTTTTGTCGATAAAGTAGAGGACAATAACTCCAAAAACTAAGGTAAAAGGTAACAACATCCAAGTAGGATTTATTTGTAGCAGCACACCTAATGCCACACCTACCAATGCTGCATGACCAACCGCATGGCTAAAAAATGACAACTGGCGCAAGGTGACAAAACTACCCAACATCCCGCCAAGTATTCCCATCAATGCAGCACCGACGATCGCACGCTGTATTGAGGCAAGTTGTAACAACTCTAGCAAGTCATTACTACTAGCGATCGCGAGCCAAGTTATCTGATAATCATTGAATAAATTCATACTTATGGACATTAACTAATTCTGGGAATTTAATTACGAATTACGAATTACGAATTATTTTAATGTTGGTGCTGGTAGCGACTGAAACCTGGGCCGTAGGTTGCTAAGAGGTTTTGCGGTGAAAGGGCAATTTCTGGCTTACCAGTACAGACAATGCTTTGGTTCAGGCAAAGCACGCGATCGCAATGCCGATTTACCATATCAATATCGTGAGAAACTTGTAATACTGTCCAACTTTCCTCTCGCTTTAATTCATTTAGCAAAGCGTAAAAATCTGCTGCACCTTGCACATCAACACCAGCAAAGGCTTCATCTAGTACTAAGAGTTTCCGAGGCATTACCAAACAATAAGCCAATAAAACCCGCTTGAGTTGACCGCCGCTAAGAGTACCAATAGCTTGATGTTGTAAATGATAAGCATCAGTTCGCCGTAAAGCTTCTGTTACTGCTGCCGATTTTTCCCGGTCTTGTTTCCACAGTTTGGAGAAAAATAAATTCTTTTTTTCCCTTCTTTAGTCCATCCCAGTCCGACTAATTCGCTGACAGAAATAGGAAAGCTGCGGTCAAAAATAAAGTTTTGCGGCATGTAGCCCAACATCTGGCGTAAATGCCCCAATCTGGAAATTGGACGACCCAAGATTTCAATCGTCCCAGCACTTCGAGGTATCAAATCTAAAACCGCTTTTACCAGGGTACTTTTACCAGCACCATTAGGGCCAACAATGGCTGTATCTGTTCCTGGCAATAATTCAAAGGAAACATCTCGAACAGCTAAATAGCTGCCTTGATAGACAGTTAATCCTTCTACTTTCAAAATAGGAATGTCATTAGTCATTAGTCACTTGTACTGAGCGTAGTCGAAGTATTAGTCACTTGTACTGAGCGTAGTCGAAGTATTGGTCACTTGTACTGAGCGTAGTCGAAGTATTAGTCACTTGTACTGAGCGTAGTCGAAGTATTAGTCACTTGTACTGAGCGTAGTCGAAGTATTGGTCACTTGTACTGAGCGTAGTCGTTGGCGTAGCCTCTCGTAGAGAAGTATTGGTCATTAGTCATTTGCCAATGACAAAGGACAACTGACAAATGACAAATCTATTTACAAGATGTTTCCAGAGTTTGCAAATTAGCTTTCATTGCCTTGAAATAATGCTGCGGATCTGTTTCGCCAGTTTCTAGAGAATCCAGAGTACGCAAATTTAATTTCAAGTCTTTAGAGAGGCTGTTCAGCAGTTTATTATCTACTCCTGGTTCGCTAAATAAAGCTTTAACTTTGTATTTTTTCACAGCGTTGACGGCATTTTGGACATCTGTTGGTGAAAGTTGATCTTCGGGAATTTGCACTACAGCAACTTGCTTGAGGTTATAGCGTTTAGCTAAATATGGAAATGCATCATGAAAGGTAATAAAGGTGCAAGTGGGATTTTTCTGCAAAGTCTGCTGAAATTCACTGTTTAAACTTTCTAATTCTTTAATATAAGCTGTAGCATTTGCTTCGTAAGTAGCTTTGTTCGCCGGATCGGCAGCAATTAATCCATCTCGAATATTTGTTACCTGCTGTTTTGCTAAAACTGGATCTAACCAAACGTGCGGATTACCCTGACTATGTTCGTGGTCTTTTTCATCTGGCGTCGTTTTGACAACAGGTGAAATTTCATTTAAGGGTTTAATACCAATACTTGCATCAATTTCAGCTAATTTGGAATTTTGGGCATTTTTGACAGTACCTTCTAGAAATTCCTCTAAGCCTAAACCATTTTTTACTAACACCTTAGCAGTAGCGATCGCTTTGACATTTCCTGGTGTCGCTTGGTATTCATGTACCTCCGTACCAGGTGGCACTAGAATTTCTACATCTGCCACATCCCCAGCTACTGCCTTAGTAAACAAATATATCGGCAAAAATGTCGCTACTACTTTAGTTTTTCCCGACTGCGCCTGTGGGGTAGAAGCAGCTTCCTGTGCTTGCGGCGACTGTTCGGAAGTTCTTCTCTGATTTGGATTTGATTGGCTACACCCAGTAGCCATCGACAATATTAGCAGAGCAATTATGGGCAAGATGCCGCTTCTTTGCCTACCTGTTCTAATTTCTCTGCAATTCACAATCACAATATTTCTCCTCCAAACGGATGCTTGCTCTACCTCTGTCATCATCGCTATTGACAATGGCAAGTATTCTAAATTTTATACTATAATAATTCTCATTCTCATTTTAAGTACATAATATCATTCTGGGTTTGCTGTGTAATGAGTAACAACAAAACTTTTTCAGACGGTACAGCCCTCTGCAATTTAGTTTTCCCTGAATAATTAGGATTTCTTGACTTTTTTTGTTAAAAAGTTTCCTTACTTCTGATAAGATTGCTGACAAATATTCTCATAAAATGCCCGTTAAAAAAACGTGGTTTGGGTGTGAATTGGAGATTAGTGTGAGGAGAGAAATGCAAAAATTCTGGAAATATCTGCTAGTTAGTCCAGCAGTCTGCGGTGTCATGCTATTTGTTAATACTGCTACATTTGCAGGCTGAAACATTGGGTAATTCTGAAATAAATCAACCGCAAGTTTTAGCTAATCCAGACACAAAAGATCAGAAAATGGGACAAGTTACCTCCGTGTCCCAATTTTCTGATGTACAACCCACCGACTGGGCATTCCAAGCATTACAATCTTTAGTTGAGCGCTATGGCTGTATTGCCGGATACCCAAATAGCACTTATCGGGGTAATCGGGCATTAACGCGATATGAGTTTGCTGCTGGTTTGAATGCTTGTCTCGATCGCGTTAACGAACTTATTGCTACAGCTACAGGCGATTTAGTTAACAAACAAGATTTAGCGACATTACAAAAGTTGCAAGAAGACTTTTCCGCAGAACTGGCGACACTCCGAGGTCGTGTGGATGCAGTAGAAGCGAAAACTGCTGAATTGGAGGCGAATCAGTTCTCAACTACAACTAAATTGCAAGGACAAGTTGTCGCAGTTGTCAGCGATGTGTTGTCAGGAAATACAGTCAACGGTGCAGAAATTACAGACGAGAATACAACTTTAGGGGTACGGGCACGGATAGAATTAGTAACTAGCTTCACAGGGCAAGATACGCTGTTCACCAGAATTCAAGCTAATAATATTCTCAGCCCTAACATTGGTACACCAGAAGGTAACTTATTTTTTGCTGGCGAGGATGGTACTACTAATGCTGCCATAGATGCCTTGTATTACAAATTCCCTTTGGGCGAAAAAACAGAGGTTATCGCGATCGCTAATGGAGGTGCAGCAGACGACGTTACCAGCACTGTCAATCTCTTTGATGGTGATGGTGCTTTTGGTGCTTTGTCCACCTTTGGTACACGTAACCCAATTTATAGCCAAATAGGCGGCGCGGGGTTAGGAGTAACATACGAGTTCAGCGAAAAATTGGCATTAAGTCTAGGGTATTTGAGTGGTACAGCTAATAACCCTACACCCAATAATGGTTTGTTCAATGGTTCTTATGGTGCGTTAGCACAGTTGACAGTTAAACCAAGCGATCGCATTTCTATCGGTTTAACTTACATTAATTCCTACAACCAACCACTACTCACAGGTAGCAATGCCGCCACTTTCCAGGATATAGCAGCTATCCAGGGTTTACCAGAAGATCAAGTAGGATTTTCTAGTAATTCTTACGGCGTCCAAGCATCCATTGGCATCACTGATAATATCGTCTTGGGTGGTTGGGCTGGATACACCAACAGCCAAAGCTTGAGAGGAACCCGTGGAGACGTTGATATTTGGAACTATGCTGTCACCCTTGGCTTCCCTGACCTCGGTAAAAAAGGTAACTTAGCAGGTATCATCGCTGGTATGGAGCCTAAATTAACAAGTTCTGACATCGCAGGGTTGGATAGCGATCCTGATACATCCTATCATCTTGAGGCTTTCTACCAGTATAAGCTGAGTGACAATATCACCATTACTCCTGGAGTCATCTGGTTAACATCTCCAGATCATAACGACACTAATGATGATGTTGTTATTGGTGCATTGAGAACTACATTCAGTTTCTAATTTTTTTAAATCTTAAAAGAAGACGCAAATTTATCCTTTGCGTCTTTTGTTTTGTGTATAGGTTTAAAAACAGAACTCAATATTTTTACTGGGCTTGATATCTTCAAGCAACGTGAGTTCGATAGATAGAAAAGGTCAAAAAGGTTGCTAGATATCAATTTGCTCAACTGAACATCCACGCAGCCTGAAAAAAGTCGCGTTCACAAAACATCGCATAACGATAAGTTGAATGCACAACAGGGTTGGTAGCGGCATAATTGTCAACTAAATTTTCTAATTGTTGTGTTAGTGGTTGAAAATCTGTGCTGCTATAAGTACGAATCCAGTCTGCATATTGATGATCGGGAATACCTTTACAAGCCAATTTGTCTCCTAAAAAGGCATACAAACGCATACAGGGAGACATCGCCGCCGCAGTTAAACCCACATCTTTGCTCCAAGCAGTTGCTAATAAAAAATCAGTATAGCGGCGGGTGGCAGATGCAGGTTCTACAGCATACAAATTGACTCCCCACTCAGAAGCATAGCCACTATGCAGCCGTAGTTCTTCTAAAACTCCACTAGCTAAATTATGAAATGTGGTGAAACCTAACCAGTCTGGTGCTTTAGCTGCGGCGATACTGTAGGCACGGGCAAAAGCTTCTAAGAAAAAAGCATCTTGCCCTACGTAGTAAGCAAATTTAGCTCGCTCAAGAGTACCATCGCCAATACCTCGAACGAAAGGATGCTCTAGGCAAGCTTGGGCTAAGTCTTGATTTGCAGCCCATAATTCGTTAGATAAGTCATTTGTCATTTGTCATTTGTTATCTCCTTTAAAAAGGGAAGAACTGGAGCAAGACTGAGCCAATACTTCCCAAAAAGTCAACGAAGTTGGGTTTACCAGTACTTATCTTCTCATTGACGGGTGTTTGTAGTTCTGTTATAAAAGTTTGGGCTGTTAGGGTTCCAGTGCTGTTATTTTGGGATGTAAACAATTTTTGTGCAACTTGAGCATCTTGAAATGCACCTTGTCTATCTAGTATTTGGTAACGAGCGACACCACGAGCGAGATAGGCATCCGCATATTCTGGTTTAATTGCGATCGCTTGATTAAAATAACTGATTGCTTGCTGTTGGTTGCCTTTTTGCCCTTCTGCTACACCCAAAGCATAAAATTCTGCTGGTGAAGCAATTTGTGATGGTATCGCAACTGCACCTTGAAAGTTAGTCCCATTTAAGTAAGCGCCAGTTAGTTCTGCATTTGCTAAATAAGTATTTCTCAAATCAGCACCCGTCAAATTTGCCCCATTAAATTTAGCTTCGCTCAGGTTAACGCCAAATAAACTCGCGCCACTTAAGTTTGCACCCCGCAAATCTGCACCACTTAAGTTTGCACGGCTGAGGTTAGCACCTGTAAGATTAGCACCACTTAAATTAGCTCCAGATAAATCAGCCATTACTAAACCTGCACTCGTCAAATCACAGTTTTGACATTGTTTGGTTGCCAATAACTGTTTAATATGTTCAGAATTTGCTGCTTGTACGGTTGTTGTCAAACTAATTGTGGTTAAAAATGCGGCTATACCTAGAATTTGGTTTTTCATATTCGTGTAATATTTCTTACTCAACGCCAATTTACCTAAGACGGATTTATACCTCAGCATTATGATATGAGCAATCTCAACAATTTGCCCTCTGTAGTTGCCTATATAACTTATAAATTGGCGATACCTTTCCTGTGGAAGGCTACGCTAAAGGATTGTAGAAAAGTAGCGAAGCTANNNATTGAGCCAATATTAAGATTGATATCCCCGGAATTAAGGATCAGTGCGAATTATTCGTCAAGANNNGTGATACACTCCATGATAAATGAAACTAATGTTAAAAAATTATACTTATTGCAAAATATTGATTCAAAGAAAGCATCTGGAACATCCAAATAATTAGTATTTTTTAAAATCAAGTAAATTACTAAAGCAGTATCCAAGCCTACAATTTTCCCTGATAACTGGACTAGCCATTGTCATCAGTCAGGGATGCTCTCACTCAAGAGTAAAATGGTAAATTTGCTTTTGGATACCCTGATTTTAAATAAATATGAGACTATAGAAACATTAAGACAGTCAGAAAAACGTGAGTCAGCAAGACAAACTCTTAGACAAAATTCTCTCTGGGACTTCTGATACAGATATCCCTTTCGCCCAACTGTGGCAACTTTTATATACACTAGGCTTTGAAGAACGGATTCGTGGCGATCACCGTATTTTTGTCAAAGCCGATGTTGAGGAGATATTGAACCTACAACATAAAAGAGGAAAAGCCAAAAGCTATCAAATTAAACAAGTTAGGGCAGTGATTCTCAAGTATAAGCTAGGAAGTAAAAATGATGTTTCGGTATGAAATCATTCTCTACTGGAGTGAATTAGATCAAGCCTTTATTGCTGAAGTCCCAGAGTTATCAGGCTGTGCTGCTGATGGTGATACTTATCAAGAAGCTTTGCATAATGTAGAATTGGTTGTGCAGGAATGGATAGAAACTGCTAAAGATTTGGGGCGTCCAGTTCCTGAGCCTAGACCGCGTTTGATGTATATTTAACTGAGATACAAGCTAATTAAAACTATTTTTTTCGCCTTATCATAAATATATTTTATCTGCTCTAGATACAAATCAACAATATTTTTGCTATGGCGCTTATTGTACCCTTGGGTGTAGATAATTTTTCTGATCAAGACACTATAAATCGCGTCTCTACATCACGGTTTTGGGTTTTCGAGACTTATCTTAACTGTATTTAATTAGTGGCAATCTTACAAATCACCATAATATGTGAATTGTATTTATTAGTAGTATAGTGAATAAGTTGTAGTCCAGAACGTTCTAGTTCTTGCAATAGTTTAGGTATTTCATACTTGTGATGTCGCCAAATAGTAATCTCTTCACCTTTAGAGATTTCAATATTTTTATCTATACCCATCCGACTAAAGTTTATAGTGTAATCATGACGTAGTTTCAGATTAGCAACAATACTATCTGTTTTTAAATCGTACTTTCTCACCAGTTCACAATCTTCAGATTTAATCCCAATTTTATTTTTAACCCATCCATATACTTCTTCTACATGATACTTGCAGCCACCTCTAACTATTCCATCCCATGTTGAGTTAGAACCAGTTTCGTTAGTAAATACTAAAAGATCATTTTTTCCCATGCTATCTCTGAAGTTTTTGAACACTTCATCTCTATTTTGATGATTTCCAATGGTAACTCCTAAGTGTAAAAATATTTTTGCTGTGTCGTCAATTTCAAGGTTAGCTTGATTTTGGAATAAAATTTTAGGTACACAACTACTTTCTATGTCAATTGTAGAACTGATAAATTCGACTAGTGGGAACCATTTCTTAAAATTACTTTTGGAGACATGAAGCAATTCTTCACTAATATCTAAAGCAATATATTTATTAACCTTTCCTAATTTGTTTAACCTGCCGATAAACTTTTTAACTGGATAGGAATTACCTGCGCCAACATCTATAATATTTACTCTTTCACCAGTTTTTATATTACCATTCAGGTATTTAAAATTATCTTTTAAAAGGTCAATTTCTACATTTGCTCTTCCATACCATCTAGGAATAGCATGTTTCAGATAAAAATCGTTCCAGATTTTTGCACCTCTTCCTTTATAAGAATACTTGAGAGGGATTTCTCTTCTAACTTCTAATGCATGAATTATCCCTAAAACTTCTTCTTCAGAAAAAAGAGAGTAGAATTCATAACTTGGCTTTGCTGTGCGACTGATAGCAGATGAAATATCTAAGGGAAGTTGGGAATTGCGATGAAAATTTTGAGCCATGATTCTTGTTCTTTGGTTTTCTTCGGTCTTGAAATTGATTAGCCGCAATGCTTGCTAGAAATGTATTCTCCCATGCCACTGTCCCAAAACCTGGAATCTTGATCACAAAGAAGAGGGCTGTTTTCCATATTACATTCCCCACTCTCAAAGAATAAATTGGTTTTTTACAATCAAAATACGAGATAATTTTCCAATGATACAGGGGTGAATTGCAGTGGTTCAGCAACCAGAACTCCAGGAAACTTCGTCGATCAAGGCAACCCAGCGTGTGCTTAAGAGTTTAAGCACTTACCGGTGGACTTCACTGGGAGCGTTAGTCAGCCTGTTGCTGTTGACGATCGCAAATGCTGTAACCCCACAATTATTTCGGTGGGGAATTGATCAAGGGATCACGCAAAAAAACCTCCAAATTGTGCTATATAGTGCCGCCTGGATGGTCGTTGCCGCGATCGCTCGTGGTGTATTTAACTTTGGACAAAGCTATTTAGCAGAAGCAGCGTCTCAAGGTGTTGCTTATGACCTGCGAAACAAGATTTTCAGCAAAATTCAAAATCTCAGTTTCAGCTTTCACGATCAGGCGCAGACTTCCCAACTACTAACCCGTGTCACCAGCGATATTGAACAAATTCGTACCTTTGTTGGCACTAGCTTAATTCAAGTCGTCGGCTCAATTGTGACATTGGTGAGTATTTCGGTAGTTTTGCTGCTGATGAACTGGCGATTAGCACTAATTACTCTCACAGTAGTACCCATAGCCGCATGGTTAATGGCGCGATTCATCAACCGAAATGACAAACTTTTTCGGCAAGTACAAGAGCAACTGAGTAACTTGAATGCTGTATTGCAAGAGAACTTGCTAGGAATCCGGGTAGTGAAAGCTTTTGTGCGGGAGTCAACCGAAAGGTCGCGTTATACAACTCTGAATGATGGCCTAGTTAAGGCAAACATGAAGACCATTAGCGCCATCCGTGATACCTTCCCGCTGATCTTTTTGCTGAGTAATTTGGTAACATTGGCAGTTTTCGCCTATGGGGGAGCGCAGGTGATTGGAAATCGGTTCTCCATAGGCGAACTGGTGGCGTTTAACTCCTACCTAGCATTGATTCTCCAACCGATTTTGTTAATTGGATTTGCCGCACCCGCGATCGCTCAAGCAGCTGCTTCCGCCGAACGAGTCTATGAAGTTGTGGATGCAGAGGTAGAAATTCGCGATCGCCCTGGTGCTGTCCCCTTTGACACCTGCGGTGGTAGAATTACCTTTGAAAATGTTTGCTTTCGCTATCCCGGAGCGACAACCGAAACTCTCAAAGAAGTCTCCTTTGAAACCAAGCCTAACGAGCTAATCGCCGTTTTAGGAATGACCGGTTCGGGAAAAAGCACAATTATGAACCTGATTCCCCGCTTTTACGATGTCACCAAGGGAGCAGTTCGCATTGATGGACGAGATATAAAAAGTTTCACACTCAAAAGCCTCAGATCGCATATTGGTATTGTCTTTCAGGAAACCACCCTATTCTCTGGCACAATCCGCGAAAATATTGCCTACGCTAAACCTGATGCCACCTTAGAGCAAGTGATTGAAGTTGCAAAAACTGCCCAAATGCACGATTTTATTAGCGGTCTAGCCGATGGCTACGAGACGATTGTGGGTGAACGGGGCGTGGGCTTATCTGGTGGACAAAAACAAAGAATTGCGATCGCTCGTACCTTACTAACCGATTACAGCATTCTGATTTTGGACGATAGTACCTCAGCTGTAGATGCCAAAACCGCTGCTCAAATTCAAGCCGAACTAGATGGCTTAATGCGCCAAAAAGCTTGTACAACCTTTGTAGTAGCTCAACGTATTAGCACCGTTAAAAATGCCGATCGCATTTTTCTCATGGATAAAGGACACTTGGTAGCACAAGGCACTCACGAGGAATTGATGCAAAGCAGTCCACTCTACGGTGTGATTTTGGAATCTCAGGTAAAGCCGAAGGAGAAAACATGATCTCCAATTAGCATAATTAATTTTGCTTACAGCCTTGTAATAAAGACTTTTAATCTAAAATCGTTCGACTGAGCGACTTGCCTTGAGCGGAGCCGAAAGGAGCCGAAGTCCAAAATCTAAAATCCAAAATTTTTATGAGAGGCACTATTCCCGTTGTTGCATCCGAGGAAAACGCGAGTCAGCAACTTTCCACCCTGCGGCGCTTTTTGCAATATGTGCTACTTTATCGCAAAGAAATTCCCCTCGCCCTGACATTAGTATTAATTGGTGCCATAACTCAGGCAGTTGGGCCATTCTTTCTCGGCTGGTCGATCGATCGTCTGATTGCACAAGGGGATTTACAAGGACTGCTGGTATTGTTAGGGCTACTAGGGCTGAACTATGGACTTGGTGTCTTAGCAATTCGGGGTCAAATTATTCGAGTTGGCTGGATTATGCAGCGATTGCTGGCTCAATTGAGGCAAGATATTTTCATTAAAATCCAAAGTCTGCCACTCAGCTTTTTCGATCGCAGCGAAGCAGGCGATTTAATGAGCCGATTACTGAATGATGTCAACACCGTAAATCAAGCATTTGGACTAACGATCGCCCAAATGCTGGGCAACACTTTCAGTTTAATTGGCATTGTAATTGCCATGCTCTCTATCAACCTGCAACTTGGTTTGTTGAGCAATCTAGTTGTGCCACTGATGATTTTTACCACAAGCTTATTTGCACGTTGGGCAAGAGTCAGATTTCGCGTCACCCGACAAACCATTGGGGAACTCTCTGCCAAGTTAGAAGAAGATATTGGCAGCGTGCGAGAAGCGCAAGCATTTAATCGCGTACAGATGAATATCAAAGAATTCGATATTCTGAACGCCGCCAATAGAGATGCCAACGTTGAAGCTGTGGCAATTACTTCCGCCTTTTTGCCCTCTATCGATTTTCTCAACACATTAGCAACGGCAGGTGTGCTAGCCTATGGCGGTTATCTAGCGGTAACAGGGGCTGCAACAGTAGGTGTAGTAACATCTTTTTTACTTTACGTCCAGCAATTCTTCCGCCCGATCCAAATTCTCAGCCAGTTTTATACTCAAGCTCAATCTGCCTTCGCCGGATTAGAGCGAATATTTCTATTATTAGATGAACCGTCACAACTCAAAGATGCACCCGATGCCACAGAAATGCCGCCTATTCAAGGTGAGGTGACATTCGAGAATGTCAAATTTGGCTACAACCCAGATCAACTGGTTCTCAAAGGCGTGAATTTACACGCCTATCCAGGACAGATGGTTGCATTAGTGGGGCCAACCGGTTCAGGAAAAAGTACAATTATTAACTTAATTTTGCGTTTCTATGATGTATCAAGCGGTGCAGTGAAAATTGATAATCTTGATGTGCGTAGCGTGACTCAAGCAAGTCTGCGCCGTCAAATTGGCATCGTCCTGCAAGACAATATTTTGTTCACTGGTACTGTTGCCGAAAATATAGCTTTTGGCGCTCCTTACGCCACTCAAGCTGATATCGAAGCGGCTGCACAACTGGCAAATGTGCATGAGTTCATTACCTCACTACCACAGGGTTATACAACTCAATTAGGCGAACGGGGAGCGCCTCTGAGCCAAGGACAGCGACAACTAATCAGTATTGCTCGTGCGGTATTAATTAATCCCCAAATTCTGATTCTCGATGAAGCCACCAGCAGCATCGATACCCGCACAGAAGCGCTAGTACAAAGTGCGATCGCTCGTTTGCTCCAAGGTCGTACTAGTTTCGTAATTGCCCACCGCCTCAGTACAGTTACTCAGGCAGATCAGGTATTAGTAATTCAGCAAGGACAAATTGTAGAACAAGGTACTCACACTGAACTCGTTAATCAGCAGGGTGTTTATGCCAACCTCTATGCTCTGCAATTAGGTGCAGCAGACACAATGGTTCTTCAAAACGAAAAGTAAAATATATTTGAAGAAGGAGTCAGAATTCAGAATTCAGAATCAATTAGTGGTGTGTTTGCATCCCCCACTAAATTTAAGATTTAGGGGATTTATTAAACCCACTTATCACTCGCTAATAATATAGAATTTATTCTGTTAGCGGTAGCGGGGCGTTCACCCATTCTGACTCCTGACTCCTGAATTCTTTTTTTATTTCCCAGGAAAAAAAATGAAGCTCCCTAATCTAGATTCGGAAACCATCGATCGCATCATTGAAATGGCATGGGAAGATAGAACACCTTTTGATGCTATCGAGGCTCAGTTTGGGCTACTGGAGAAACAGGTAATCGCCCTAATGAGGCGCGAAATGAAAGAATCTAGTTTTAAGATGTGGCGAGAGCGAGTCACCAAACGCAATACAAAGCATTTATCTCAGCGAGAATTTATTGCAGGTCGCTTTAAATCGCATAATCAAAAAACGTAAAATTGGGTAAGCTATTGCTCTTTTGTGATATGAACCACCAAGGGCTAAAATGCTGTAGAAAGGCGTTCGCTTGCACTCATTGAGTGAAAACTACCAAATTCAGAAGCACAATGACGAAAGTTACACTCTACATTGCAGCTAGTTTGGATGGCTACATTGCTCGCAGCGATGGCGGAATTGATTGGCTATCCCCCCTTGATACAGAAGGAGAAGATTACGGTTACACTGATTTTTACGAATTGATTGATGCGATCGTCTTAGGTAGCAATACGTATGAAGTAGGGCTGGGTTTTGATCAATGGCCTTATCCAGAAAAAAAATCCTTCGTATTCACCCAGCGTCATCTCCAATCCGAGCGTGAGGATGTTGTGTTTGTTTCTGAACCAGTAAAACAAGCGTTAGCCAATATAGAGGCTCAAGGTTTTAAAAATATTTGGCTAGTTGGTGGCGGAAAATTAATCAATTCGTTTCTTCAGCACAGCTTGATTGACGAATATATCATTTCAACTATTCCAACTATCTTAGGTGGCGGTATACATCTTTTTCCACCACCTACCCCTGAAGAAAAATTGGAACTAATTAACTCAAAACCATATCCTAGTGGTTTACTCCAAGCACATTATAGGAGAAAAATAAATCCTGAAAATAATTCGTAATTCTTAATGATGCTATCTACGAATTACGTTAGCGCAGCGTTAGTGACGCAGGAGCGTCATTACGAATTATCTAGCCTACATTCCGCACCCTCAACTGTCACAATCGGTTTTTACTGTTTTTTAGAAGAATACAGAGCTAGTTTATATACTTAAAAACCTTGTTTATGCGTAGAGTAAAAGTTTTATCGGCATAATTTATAGCTTCAAACTTAGAAAAATTAAGTGATTATGGTGTGTGACACCTTAGGGTGCGGAATGTGGGATCTAGAGAAGCTTCTGAACAGCATTGCTAAAGTCTTCGTAAGGAGAAACTCCCACAATGGTTTCTGCTAAAATACCATCTTTGAAAATTAAAACTGCTGGAATACTGCGAAGACCGAATTTTTTGAAAATGGGCTTATTGCTGTCAACGTCTACCTTAACGACTTTAGCACGACCTTTGTATTCTTCAGCAAGTTGATCCATTAACGGGCTGACTAAGCGGCAAGGTCCACACCAAGTAGCAGTAAAATCAACAACAACAACTTTCTCTTCACTTCCATTTAAAACAACATCAAACTCACTTTCTTCGACGTAAGTAACTATGTCAGTATCAGTAGACATTTTTTAATTCCTTAGTGTCAAACTAAAATTTCAGCAAAAAGCTAACTATACAAACTATACTCCCTTCTGAGTGTCAAATTCATTAGTTACCTACATTCATTGGGAAACTCCCACAGATGATTTTTGCTTACTAAAGTATATTTAATAACTTAAATTTTTGTACGTAGGGTGCGATCGCACCCTACCAACCAACCTAATCCAAAAACCCATACCTTATAAGGCATAGAAGCGTCAATAGTCATCCGGCTGGCCAAATAATTCTAACAACCCAATTGTGCCGACAAAAAAAGTATAAGTAGCATATTTTATTGGCATCTTTTGTCTTGAATGTGCATAAAAAGCTGCTATAATGCTCTCAACAAAATGGCTCATCATCGCAAAACGCTCAATCCAAAAAATTAGATTCAGGCTACTTGGTACATTAATATTAGTTATTACTGCATAAATATTCCACGATTCCAATCCAATTGCGCTTGTTATAAGCACTGTAGATATAATTTTTACAAAGGTATAAATCTTTTTCTTGATAAATTTTAAGTCCATACTGTTCACAACAATAATATTTAACATATCTACAAAACTTGGAAAATTAACAGACAAGTTAATGTGTCTTGTCTAAAAATTTGCCCTAAGTCAACCAATCTTATCTCATGATTTCCATTTTTGTAAAAGCCTATATTTACTACATCATAGTCCCCTCCTCGCAGGGCTACGGTGTATACACAAGTCCTAAAATCATTGCCTGGTAAGATACAAGCTTTGGTAGGCAAGGTTTTGAGTTAAGCGAACTGATTATCAATAGTGTCAGCTTATTGATAGAGTTCTAACGGAAAATCAAGGATTTAAAAAATAATTTTCCGTTGTTTTTCGTTGATTTGATTGCCAACTCGACTTGTGTATACACGGTAGCCTCGCAGGTAGGGGGTTGGGGGTGGGGTTCTTGTACCTCACTCAACTGATACCATTTCTTTGTGAGGCTGCGCCAAATTTTCTTTCTTCTTTGTGTCCAACTCTACGAGACGCTGCGCGTAGCTTGCTTCTCCGAAGAGTGTGCGCCCTTTGCGGTTCGTTCCTCATATAGTTTGGCGCATCTTCATACAGAATTGGTATGAGAACCGCTATATAAAAATATAGATATGTTACAAAGTTAAATTAGCAGAGCTAGCTATATTTGTACGTTTGTAGTACAAGCGCACATCCAGGTGCATTTAAGATGAGATGTTTTTTAACTTAGAAGTATCTGAAGTCAATATTCCCAAAATTTTGAGAAGAGAACAGGCTAAAACTATGAAAAATCAAGATGAAATCGCCAGATATTTCAAAAATGACAAAAATGTGGAATAATACATAAGTGGAAAATTTGATTGCATTCCATATATTAATAAATGTAAAGCTATGATTGCTCAACATTACAACTCAATTCATGTTGAAAATAACTTGCTTAAACAAATCAAAATTAAAGAAAGTCAGCTAAAAATTGCACAAGAGTCTGAGATGCTTCATGTAGCAGAAGAATTACAGAGTCAATTATTAAAGCTACAGTCTCAATTATCAGAGCCGCAAGAGCAAGACGTTGAAATTCAAGCGTTGATGAGTTTGCTAGACGAATAAGATTGTAAAATTTTGTTGCAAAATTTATTGAAAATACAATACTTCTCTTGACTATAAGGAAATCATAGTGATTGTGATCCTTGGCAATATAGCTTATGTGCTACAGCTTAAGAATTAACAGGACAAGCAAAAGCCAATAGAAGAGTGATGATTCTTACTTAGATAAAACGTTGGGGTTTGTGCTGAGTATGTGGTTTTTTGCTTTGCGGTACTGAATCAATCATAAGAATAGGTTTAATTGGGCGCTGTTGCCTTTGATTAAGAATTTGAATTTCTCTCTCAATTGAATCTTTTCCTTGTCTAAAAAATTCTTGAGAATTATATGGAACCAAGTCACGGGAAAAATGTTGAGCTTGTCTTGGAGTCAAACTAGGAACTGCTTGTTCAGCATTGGCAGAAGTCTGTACAGCCAGTAAAAAAGCTGTTGAAAGCACCAAAGGTTTTATTTTTATATATCCGGTGAATATTAGGTTTAACATAGTTCATACATCTGTTGCGTGAATACAGCTTCCAACCATATTAGTGTTGGTCTTATTATAAATAAAGTATACTTATTTCCTTACTAATTACCTCCTACAAATGGATGAATTAATCAGCTAAACTATTAGTACAGTAGAGCTTACATACAGCTACTATCTAAATTAACCAGATAAGTTGCTCAAGCAACTCATTAAAGTTAGACAAACCTTCCACTACTTTAAATTTCGATAGATGTTTAAAGCAAGACAATTGTGCTATTGAGTAGCTAATGGTATTTTCGCCTTTTGAAACACCTGCTCAACAGTAAATTGCAGTCCTTAAAACAAAGAATCTGTGAGTAGTTCTTCTCCCATATAAGTTTGTGGTGCTGCATCTGGATAAAAAACAGTAATGCTTCTGGCTTTACTATCTAATACCCATACCCGCAGCACCTCAGCATCCAAATAGTCTTTGGCTTTAGCCGCCATTTGTCCAAAGGTTTGTCCTGGTGAGAGAGTCGCAGTCTTGGCGGTTTCCACCGATTGCGATAGCGTAGCGTTAGCGAGTCTTCGAGCGTCACTCTCGAACCCGAAAAGTGAAATAATCTCAATCACCAAATCAGGAGGAATAGAACATATTCCTTCTTGCTCCCAATCAAGGGGTAAACGTTCATTAGAAATGTATAAAATATCAGGTATTGCCATCCAATCTCGTCCTCGACGAGTTAATGCGATAGCTAATTCTGGGCAAACTTCTCCTTTCCCCTCACAGCATTACTCAATTAAATTGAGAATGGCGCGGGTAAGTTTAGAGTGAAATTTTTTTGGTGACATTTTAGGAATTGCTTGACCATCAACAAGTTCGTAGGTGATATCTCCCTCGCCTGGTGGAAGATTCAAGAACTCTTGCAAGGTTAATTGATTTTTGGCTTGGAGTATCATAGCTCATTAATTCGTAATTGAAGGACAGAGCAACTAACTTTTATTCTGACTCCTGAATTCTGACTCCTGAATTCTTATTCAAATTATTTACATTCCTCGCAATACTTGCCGAATAATATCTGATGGCACTTCATCGGTAATTGTTACTACACCAATCTCTGTTGGTAAAACAAACCGAACTTTCCCCTCTTTGACTTTCTTATCTAACTGCAACGCCTCAATAATTGCTTCAATATCTAACCCATCTGGTAACTGAGTCGGTAAACCCGCTTTTTGAATTAAAGCATTTTGACGTTCTGTGTCTTCCTTTTGCCACAATCCTAAATCCACAGCAATTTGACTAGCTGCTACCATACCAATAGCCACCGCTTCACCATGATTTACTAGACGATAACCAGTCAGACTTTCCACTGTATGACCGATGGTGTGTCCATAGTTGAGAATTGCCCGTAATCCGCCTTCTTTCTCATCTTTGCTAACAACATCAGCTTTAGCTTGACAAGAGCGCGTTAATATGGTGGTTATTAGGTCAGGTTTGACATAGCGGAGTTGGTCGAGGCGTTTACTTGCTTCTAACTGGGCAAACAATTCGGCATCCCAAATCACACCGTACTTAATAACTTCTGCCATCCCTGCTCGAAACTCACGCATAGGCAGAGTTTTTAACACATCTGGGTCAATCAAAACCAAACGCGGTTGATGGAATGCCCCAATTAAGTTTTTACCGTGGGGATGATTCACACCAGTTTTGCCACCAATTGCCGAATCTACCATCGCCAACAAAGAGGTAGGCACTTGGACAACATTAATACCACGTAGCCAAGTTGCAGCTGCAAAGCCAGTCATATCCCCAATTACACCTCCGCCCAAAGCCACCATCGTAGAAGAACGTTCTAGGCGGTTTTCCAAGGCTACATCGTAGAGTTTTTGGATAGAATTGAGGGTTTTGTAGCGTTCACCAGGTGGTAGAGTGCAGCTAGCAACTTCAAATCCAGCAGATTTTAGGGATGTAATTGCTCTTTCGCCAAAATGCTTAAAAATTGTCGGATTAGAAACCAGCAGTACCTTCTTGCCTAGCTTGAGACTAGCCATTCGTTGACCCAGTTGATCTAAACTCGAAGGTGCGTTAGCGTAGCTCGACGTTCGCGTAGCGTCTCGTTCGCGCAGCGTCTCCGGCAGGAGAAGAGAAGTTATCGCAATCTCATAAGACTGCTCTGGTAGATTCACATTAATTACAGAAGTCATTGCCCAACCCCAAACAAGCGCTCGTGGGCTGTATTGTATCGCAATCTAGGAGTGGGAAGATGAGAGGACAAGGGGAATCAGCAATGCCCACTGCTCAACAACTAATGATTCAATAGATTTAGGAAGTATTCTGGAGAGCAATAAATGTTTGCAATTGTATCTTATGTCGTCTTCTTGGGTTTATTCTTTGGCTTATCTGTAGGTTTGCTGTTCGGTCTGCGGACTGCCAAGATAATTTAATCGAGAGGTATATTCAACCCCAGACTCTTGTGGGGTAGGCATCTTGCCTGCCCTCAGTTTATCAATATCCTATAAAATCCTTACTTTTTCACCAAGTTCACTTGAGCGGACTTAGTAAAATCGCTGTAGGCTTTAGTCTGTCGGCACTTACTCTCTGATGTTGACAAGAAGTTAATTGTTTTTTCCTAAAGTATTGTTACCGCATCGTGATATGATTCAGCTGACTGAATGTGCAGTCANTCATATTTAACTGTACTGGTTTCAAGTCCCGTGAGCTTGTCTGACGAATCAATTGCGCCCACTCCGACAACGCAACAAGATGCTAAAACCGGTTCTGAAGACACAGAATCGGGTAACTCCATGCAAGAGTTCTATCAACTCTTCCAGCGATTGTTGGTAATCACGCTTGTCTTGACGGGGGTTATTTTTATCTCTGTGTGGATTTTTTATTCCTTAAACATTGCCCTAAATTATTTAATTGGGGCGTGTACAGGTGTGGTTTACTTAAAAATGTTGGCTAGAGATGTTGAGCGACTCGGTAGTGAGAAAACCAGTTTGAGCAAAACTCGTTTTGCTCTATTTATGGGAGTCATGATCGTAGCAACTCAATGGCGTGAGCTACAGATTCTACCCATTTTTTTGGGATTTCTAACTTACAAAGCCACGCTCCTCGTCTATATGGTGCAAATTGCGTTCATTCCTGATTCTTAAAAAGTCAGGCTCACAAAGATAGTAATCCCATCCTCGCTCGTTGGGGAAAATGCTTGAAGAATGCAAATGCTTAGTGTCTTAAACGCCTTTAATTCTTTTCCCCTCGCCGAATTAGAAGTAGGACATCATTTCTACTGGCAGTTGGGCAATCTTAAAATTCATGGGCAAGTTTTTCTCACCTCATGGTTTGTGATTAGTATTCTAGTAGTGGCTTCAATAGCTGCTACTCGAAATGCACAAAGAATTCCCAAGGGCATCCAAAATTTGATGGAATACGCCCTAGAATTTATTCGTGATTTGGCCAAAAACCAACTCGGTGAGAAAGAGTACCGCCCTTGGGTGCCATTTATTGGCACATTGTTCTTGTTTATTTTCGTATCGAACTGGTCAGGCGCACTAATTCCCTGGAAGCTCATCAAGCTACCTTCGGGCGAATTAGGAGCTCCCACCAATGACATCAATACGACTGTTGCATTGGCATTGCTGACTTCCTTGGCGTACTTTTACGCAGGTTTTAGCAAACGGGGTTTAGGCTACTTTAAGAAATATATAGAGCCAACACCCGTTTTGTTGCCGATCGCAATTCTAGAAGATTTCACCAAACCCCTCTCCCTAAGCTTCCGGCTATTTGGTAATATTTTGGCGGATGAATTGGTAGTAGCGGTGTTGGTGCTGCTAGTTCCTCTATTTGTACCTCTGCCTGTAATGGCCTTGGGTTTATTTACCAGTGCCATTCAAGCCCTGGTTTTCGCCACCCTAGCCGGAGCATACATTCATGAGGCAATGGAGGGACATGGCGGAGATGAACATGAGGAGCATTAAACTTCTCAGCTTGATAGCACAGTTCCCAGAGCATATTCGCTCAAAACATCGCAAAGCGCGATCAAAGAACTCATGTGCAGCGTGAAAACCACGTTTCTAATCGTTAACGTACTTTTGTTAGTTTTGTAATCAAAGCAAGGAAAATCAACATGGATCCATTAGTTCAGGCTGCTTCAGTTCTCGCTGCGGCTTTAGCGATTGGTTTAGCTGCAATTGGCCCTGGTATTGGTCAAGGAAACGCTGCTGGACAAGCAGTAGAAGGTATTGCTCGTCAACCTGAAGCAGAAGGAAAAATTCGCGGTACTCTGCTATTAACCTTGGCATTCATGGAATCCTTGACTATCTATGGTCTAGTAATTGCCTTGGTATTGCTGTTTGCTAACCCCTTCGGTTAATACCTGAAAGTTTTTGTGAGTGTGGAGACGTGAACCATCACGCCTCTACAATCGGAACTTTTTGGATATCTTAATAGTTCTAATGTTCAGTTGACCCTTATTGGCTATGGGTCTCTAAAATATGAAAGGTTGGATGATGTTGCTAGCCACGAAAACTGCTACTCCAGCCAAAGAGGAGACAAATGTTTGATTTCGATGCTACCTTGCCCTTCATGGCATTGCAATTCCTGCTACTAGCAGCTTTGTTGAATGCAATTTTCTATAAGCCACTGACCAAGGTACTAGACGATCGCGATAATTATATCCGAACGAATACCCTGGAAGCGCGGGAGAGCTTGGCTAAAGCCGAGCGCTTGGCTACTGAGTATGAACAGCAACTCGCAGACGCTCGCAGACAATCGCAAGCAACTGTAGAAGCAGCTCAACTCGAAGCTAAGAAAATTACTGCTGAGAAAATCGCTGAGGCCCAAAAGGAAGCTCAGACTCAACGGGAACAAGCTGCTGTTGAAATAGAACAACAAAAGCAGGAAGCTTTTCGCACCTTAGAGCAACAAGTTGATGCTTTAAGCAGGCAGATTCTAGAAAAACTATTAGGACCAACTCCAGTTAGATAAACTAACTAGACTGGTTCTGTGAAAGCATACGCGCTAACTGGCCCCTAGTCCAGAGCGCAAAATTTAAGTGTCAAAAAAAGGCACTTTTTCCCTTCTGGGGAAAGATACTTAATTTCCTTACGGGGAAAAGATACTTAAATTTCCTTCAGGGAAAATACAACGTATTAGCAGCGAGCAGCGCACTTGTAAATGGGTATCATGGGGACATTCTTATTACTTGCCGCAGAAGCGAACGCTGTTCACTCTGAATTGGCAGAAGGCGCAGCAGAAGGTGGTTTCGGTCTAAACCTAGACATTTTTGAAACCAATCTGATTAATCTAGCGATTCTGATTGGCATACTATTCTACTTCGGACGTAAAGTTTTAAGCAATATCCTGAACGAGCGACAATCCAATATTGCCACCGCAATTCAGGAAGCAGAAGGGCGCTTAAAAGAGGCAAAGACTGCCCTTTCAAAAGCGCAAGAGCAATTGAAGCAATCTCAGGCAGAGGCAGAACGCATCCGTCAATCTGCCACAGAAAACGCTCAAAAGACCAAAGAAGCCTTGTTAGCGAAGGCAGTGCAAGACGTAGAACGCTTGAAACAAACAGCAGCAGCAGATTTAAACACTGAAACCGATCGAGCGATCGCTCAACTGCGGCAACGGGTAGCTACACTAGCATTGCAGAAAGTCGAATCGCAACTCAAAAGCGGGATTGCCGACGATGCTCAACAAAGTTTAATTGACCGCAGCATCGCACAACTGGGAGGCAACGTATGACAAGTCAGGTAGCGTCAGCCGAAGTAGCCCAACCCTACGCACAGGCACTTTTGTCAATAGCGCAATCGAAAAACTTGACTGAAGAGTTCGGGGAAGATGCGCGTACTTTCCTGGGACTGCTCAGGGCAGACAAACAGCTACACAACTTCTTCAGCAACCCGTTTATTCAGTCTGAGAACAAAAAAGCTCTCATCAAACAAATACTCGGTGAAGGCGCTAATCCCTACTTACGCAATTTTTTGCTGATATTGGTAGATAAACGGCGCATTGCATTCTTGGAAGATATTTTTCAACAATATCTGGCGCTGTTGCGGCAGCTGAATCAAACCGTATTAGCGGAAGTAATTTCAGCCGTTCCCCTCACAGAAGCTCAACAGCAGGCAATCATCCAAAAGGTCATCGCCATCTCCAATGCTCGCCAGGTAGAACTAGAAACCAGGGTAGACAGCGAGTTAATTGGTGGTGTGATCATTAAAGTAGGTTCACAGGTAATTGACGCTAGTATCCGGGGTCAGTTGCGCCGCCTTTCATTGCGCTTAACCAGTGGTTAGAAAGTTAGGAGTTAGGAGTTAGGAGTTAGAAGTTAGAAGTTAGAAGTTAGGAGTTAAGTAAATAGTAATTTATTTTGACTTTTAACTTGTCATTTTTGCATTTTTAACTCATCACTCTTAACTCATCACTCCTAACTGTTAACTCCTAACTCTTGAATTTTTCCGTCTCGAAAGCAAAAAAGATAGACACATGAGCATATCAATTAGACCTGACGAAATTAGCAGCATTATCCAACAACAAATCGAGCAATACGATCAAGAGGTCAAAGTTGCTAACGTTGGTACTGTTCTCCAAGTTGGTGACGGTATTGCCCGGATTTATGGTCTGGAAAAGGCTATGTCTGGGGAACTTTTGGAATTTGAAGATGGCACAATTGGCATCGCCCAAAACTTAGAAGAAGATAACGTGGGCGCGGTGCTGATGGGTGAAGGGCTAGAAATTCAAGAAGGTAGTTCTGTAACTGCTACTGGTAGAATTGCCCAGATCCCAGTAGGAGAAGCCTTAATTGGCCGAGTTGTAGACGCCTTGGGTCGCCCCATCGATGGGAAGGGAGACATCAAATCCTCCGAAAGCCGTTTGATTGAATCTCCAGCACCCGGTATCATTGCTCCTCGGTCTGTACACGAACCCATGCAAACGGGTATCACAGCTATTGACTCAATGATTCCCATCGGTCGTGGTCAACGGGAATTGATTATTGGCGATCGCCAAACCGGTAAAACTGCGATCGCGATCGACACCATCATCAACCAAAAGGAAGAAGATGTAATTTGTGTCTACGTAGCGATCGGTCAAAAGGCTTCCACAGTTGCTAACGTGGTACAAACATTGCAAGAAAAAGGCGCAATGGATTACACCATCGTCGTCGCCGCTAGTGCCAGTGAACCTGCAACCCTACAATACCTAGCTCCTTACACAGGTGCGACTATTGCTGAGTACTTCATGTACAAAGGCAAAGCTACCCTGGTAATTTATGATGACCTTTCCAAGCAAGCCCAAGCTTATCGCCAAATGTCCCTACTGCTGCGTCGCCCACCCGGACGCGAAGCTTACCCTGGTGATGTATTCTACATCCACTCCCGCTTGTTAGAAAGAGCAGCAAAACTGAGTGACGAATTAGGTAAAGGCAGTATGACCGCCCTACCAATTATCGAAACCCAAGCTGGTGACGTTTCAGCATATATCCCCACCAACGTAATTTCTATTACCGATGGTCAGATATTCCTGTCTTCTGACTTGTTTAACGCTGGTATCCGTCCCGCTGTAAACCCCGGTATTTCAGTATCCCGTGTGGGTTCTGCCGCTCAAACCAAGGCAATGAAAAAAGTTGTGAGTAAGATTAAATTGGAACTAGCCCAATTTGACGACCTACAAGCCTTCGCTCAATTTGCTTCCGACTTAGATAAAGCCACTCAAGACCAGTTGGCACGGGGTCAACGGTTGCGCGAACTCCTCAAGCAGCCACAAAATTCCCCACTCTCGGTATACGAGCAAGTAGCAATTTTGTACGCTGGTATTAATGGTTACTTAGATGATGTACCTGTAACTCAAGTAACCACCTTCACTGCTGGTCTACGTGAGTACTTAAAGACTGGCAAGACCCAGTATGCTCAAGGAGTACAAGCATCGAAAGCACTAGGTGATGCCGAAGAAGCTGCTTTGAAGGAAGCGCTGACCGAATACAAGAAGACCTTCAAAGCTACAGCGTAATTAAAGTGAGGAGTGAAGAGTTAAGAGTTAAAAGTTAATGAAATACTCCTAGCTCTTAACTCCTAACTCCTAACTCCTAACTCCTAACTCAAGAATATGGCCAATTTAAAAGCAATACGCGATCGCATTCAGTCGGTCAAAAACACCAAAAAAATCACAGAAGCCATGCGTCTCGTAGCTGCGGCTAGAGTGCGCCGGGCGCAAGAACAAGTCCTAGCAACTCGCCCCTTTGCTGATCGCTTGGCACAAGTATTGTATGGTTTGCAAAGCCGTTTGCGGTTTGAAGAAGCAAACCTACCACTACTGAAAAAACGCCAAGTTAAGTCAGTCGGGTTGTTGGTTATTTCAGGCGATCGCGGTCTATGCGGCGGCTACAATAATAACGTTATCCGTCGTGCAGAAAACCGCGCCAAAGAAATCCAGGCAGAAGGTTTAGACTATCAATTTGTGATTGTCGGGCGTAAAGCTACACAGTACTTTCAACGCCGCAATCAGCCAATTGATGCCACCTACAGCGGCTTAGAACAAATCCCCACCGCAGCGGAAGCCAATCAGATTGCTGACCAACTACTTTCCTTGTTCCTTTCGGAAGAAGTTGACCGCATCGAATTGATCTATACCAGATTCCTTTCCTTGGTTAGCTCCCGTCCTGTGATCCAAACCTTACTGCCCCTCGATCCCCAAGGTCTAGAAGCAGGCGATGATGAAATCTTCCGCTTGACAACCCGTGGTGGTAAATTTGAAGTCGAACGCGAGAAAGTGACTAAGGAAGTCCGCCCATTGGCTCCTGACATGATTTTCGAGCAAGATCCCGTGCAAATTCTCGATTCTTTATTGCCCCTGTATCTGAGTAATCAGCTATTGCGGGCGCTACAAGAATCGGCAGCTAGTGAACTAGCAGCGCGGATGACAGCCATGAGTAATGCCAGTGAAAATGCTGGTGAACTAATTAATACCCTCACCCTGTCTTACAACAAAGCTCGACAAGCTGCAATTACTCAAGAACTCCTTGAAGTTGTGGGCGGTGCTGAAGCACTAACTTAGGGTATAGCTAATTATTTATTTGTAGTGCGTTGTAATATATAGCCAATTGCTAATTATCTTAAGATTAGCAATTGGCTATTTTAGTATTGGGGACTTTTAATTATGTCTATTAACACATTTCAAGAATTGCGTATTATAATTGAAGTATGAAGCGCATGGGTCCGTCACGGTTTCGACAGGTTGGCGAACGCTGCTCTGTGATTCAGGTCGAGAGTGAGTCTCCTCTCGCAAATCAAAGGCTCAAACAAAAAGTAAATGCGAATAACATCGTTAACTTTGCTCGTAAGGATGCTCTAGTAGCTGCCTAAACACCTCTTATAGGTTCGAGCGTCTTCGGTTTGACTCCGTTAAGGACTGAAGACCAACCCCCAACGGATGCTCTAGCAAGCGTTCTCTGGTTGGCTTGCTGGCTAAGATCAAATCAGAGCATCCTACGTTCGGGATAATGAACGATTCCCGCCTTGAGGATTAGAAAGGCTAAACCTGTGAATGAGCGGGGGGTTAATACCCAATTTGGACAGCAGTTCGACTCTGCTCGGATCCACTAAAAGTTAACAAGTCCACTTGACACTGTGATGTGTAAGTGGACTTTGTTTTAGGGACTTCCAGTTAAAAAAATATCCTGTCGTAGGGGCGCAAGGCGCTTGCGCCCCTACAAATCTATAAATAATTTGGGATAGTTTATTTTTTGCCAGTCCCTTATGGGACAATACCGTTCAGTTAAGCCCAAATAACACAAAGAAGCGCAACAAGCACTATCTCTGCAAAAAGCAAAAACCCTTCAAGAAGATATCGATTAAGCCCGTGCAGAAGTAAAGCAACAACAAGTACTATCTCTGCAAAAAGCAGAAATTTGTCAAGAAGATAATCGTGATGGTCATCCACGATCTAGCGATCGCAAAACAAACGAGTGATTTGAGTCCAAGATGGTTTAATTAGCTAATTATGCTTGCTGTTTCTGGGTTTGTGTGCGTGTGCTTCCAAACCTCCTTCCCCTTTTTTTCAGTACCCGTCGTAGTCGATCTGCACTCAAGTTTACTTGACGTTCAGATGCTAGTTTTTTTGCTAATTGTTTAGAGTTATAAGTCTCTGACTCTTGAGCTAAACAATTTTCGAGATAAACCAAATCCGATTCCGAATATCGGGGTTTTCCTCCTCGACCAGGAGCATCCCATAAACCTGCTAAACCCATTTTTTCCCAGCGATGAAGGGTTTGACGCACTGTTGAAATCGCCCAGTTCAAGCCTTTTGCAATTTGCTCATTTTTTAAGCCACGAGTATTCAGCAGTAAAACTTGAGCACGATCCTTAGTACGTTGAGGAACATCTTTAGCTTTTCTCAACTCTTCTAAAGTTAGCTTTTCCTCTTCTGTGAGAAACACTTTTAATCGGCATCCCATAAAAAATAACCTTTTACAAAATCAATTTTTGTCATTTTTGTATCTATTTACGTCTGTATACTGAATTACTTAGGTATTTCACCATACATTCGAGAAAACTGAACTACAAGTATTAAGGATGTCAGCGTATATAAGGCTGCAACACGATCAGTATTGGCTTGAGAACACTATTAAAGTTTGCAATTTTTCATCAACAATGGATTTTTATAAAAAGTTCGGCACATCGAGATTACACATTAACCTATATAGGCAAACCTATCTGATAGCCTGAAGCTGTAGCTTATAGCTATGACAATAAAAAGTTGTTGGCGTTATCTTGATTAATGTTTAAAGTCGATAATAAAGGACTGTATCATTAAATTCCTGAAATTATTCTTATGCTTACGCAGGTTTATCGAAACTTTAAAAATCCTTTTTACGCTAGTTTCCATTTGGATGAGCGGAAAAAGATGTACAAGGCTAGTTCTTTTTATTCAACTAGTCTCTGGAACTTTGACTTGATTATCTCCAAAAAAATATCTGTTTTACCGACTTTACATAAAGTTTATATTTTATGTACCATATTTTTGATTAAGACAACAAGAGATNNNATATCTATTGAANNNACTAATGTTAACAGCCTATTCGATGCTTTTTGGAAGTCTAATAAGGTTTGTCCTACCTTTCCTACTTTTCCCACCTTTCCTACTTTTTATAATTAAGGGAGTATCCGAAAAAAATATTTTTCTACTTGAGAAATGTATTCTCTGACAATATTAAGCATCACAAGTAATTTAGACTTGGTAAATAGACCTGCAATCTAATATTGTTTAAATTATGCTGTTCTATTGAAAAAATATAATTGCTATGATGTTTTTGAATTAATATAAAACCACATCAATAGCAAAAAATATGTACTCAGTAAAACTTCGGAATAAATTAATATTTAGTGGATTTTTGAATCACATTTTTTGCTAAAAAACAGCAATATTTGATACAAGTTAAATTTTTCAAAAACTGATATTCATTACAACTTCAAATAAAAATAATAGAGAGAATGGGGGCAGAAGAAAAACCTGTTAATTTGCGCTCGGAGACGAATAATGGTATCGATGTCTACGATCAGCAAGGCCCACGAAGAGAACGTTCAACATCGGCTAACTATACAAACTGTAGAAATTGCCCCTAACACAACAGCGATTCGCTCTCTTGACTGGGATCGCGATCGCTTTGATATCGAATTCGGACTGCAAAACGGTACAACCTACAATTCATATCTAATTAGGGGCGAACAAACAGTTTTAATTGATACTTCTCACCAGAAGTTTCGCGATCTGTATTTAGAGACCCTTAAGGGTCTTGTAAACCCCAAAACAATTGATTACATAATTGTTAGTCACACAGAGCCAGACCATAGCGGTTTAGTAGAAGATGTCCTCCAGTTAGCTCCTAGAGCTACTGTTTTAGCCTCAAAAGTTGCGCTTCAGTTTTTGGAAGGCTTAGTACACGATCCTTTTTCCAAGCGGGTTGTGAAAACTGGCGATCGCATCGATATCGGCAAAGGCCACGAAATGGAATTCGTGAGTGCGCCTAACCTACACTGGCCGGATACAATCTTTAGCTTTGACCGCAAAACCCAAATTCTCTACACCTGTGATGCTTTTGGGATGCACTTTTGTGACGATCGCACCTTTGACGAAGATTTAGAAGCGATCGAAGCTGACTTTAGATTTTACTACGACTGCTTAATGGGCCCTAACGCTCGTTCGTTGTTGAATGCGATGAAGCGGATGGGCGATCTCGGAAAGATTAATATTATTGCCAATGGTCACGGGCCATTATTATACCACCATTTAGATGTTCTGACCGGGTGTTATGAAAATTGGAGCCAAAAACAAGCGAAAGCAGAAACCACAGTTGGCTTGTTTTTTGTCTCAGAATATGGATATGGCGAGCGCCTTGGTCACGCAATTGCCGAAGGTATCTTGAAAACTGGCGTTGGCGTAGAAGTACTAGATTTGAGTACTGCTGGGAGCCAAGAAATTCAAGAACTAGCCGGGAGAGCAGCTGGCATCATTATCGGTATGCCCTCGACTACCGCCGCCGCCGCCCAAGCTAGTATCAGTTCGGTGCTAGCTGTTGCCAAGAACAAGCAATTTCTTGGGCTGTTTGAATGTTACGGTGGGGATGATGAACCCATTGATACCCTCCGCAGACAATTTCTTGACTCTGGCATCAAAGAAGCTTTCCCACCCATTCGGATTAAAGAGGCTCCCACAGCATCAACATTCCAGTTGTGTGAAGAAGCGGGTAAAGACATCGGACAATTGCTAGTGCGCGATCGCAACATCAAGCAAATCAAGTCCCTTGATGTCAACATGGAAAAGGCACTGGGTCGCATCAGCAGCGGACTATATATAGTCACTACAAAAAAAGATAATGTCTCAAGCGCAATGCTGGCATCGTGGGTAACGCAAGCGAGTTTGCAACCATTAGGATTCACAATTGCCGTTGCGAAAGACCGCGCCATTGATTCCTTAATGCAAGTAGGCGATCGCTTCGTCCTCAACGTTTTGGAAGAAGGCAATTATCAAGAACTCAAGAAACACTTCCTCAAGCGCTTGCATCCTGGTGCTGACCGCTTTGCAGGAGTGAAAACTCAGACCGCGAAAAACGGTTCGCCGATTCTGGCAGATGCTTTGGCATACATGGAATGTGAAATACAGACCAGCATGGAATGCAGCGACCACTGGGTTTTATACTGCACTGTCCAAGAAGGTCGTGTCTCCAAAAACGATGGATTGACAGCCGTTCGCCATCGCAAAGTAGGTAATTACTACTAAGAAAGAGACAAGAGGAAACAGGTGACAGGGGAAAGCAAAGAAAACTATCCCCTGTTTCCTACGATCTATACCCTATAACCTATTCCCTATTCCCTAACTTTATCCAACAGCTATGACCAATTCCAAGCCACGCGACGTACAAGTTCTACCAATTGCTACAAATACTAAAGCGATCAGAGCACGTAGTTGGTCACGTCTGCGGTTTGAAATTGAATACGCACTTGAAAGAGGTACTACCTCCAATTGCTATTTAATTGAAGCTGATAAAACCGCACTTATCGATCCACCGCCAGAAAGCTTTACCGAAATTTATTTAGAGGCATTGCGACAGACTTTAGATTTGCAACATTTGGATTATATAATCCTGGGTCATTTTAGTCCCAATCGAGTTGCAACCCTCAAAGCAATTTTAGAACTGGCACCACAGGTAACTTTTGTCTGTTCTCTTCCTGGTGCGAACAATTTGCGTGCTGCTTTTCTAGATCAGGATTTGAAAGTCTTGGTGATGCGGGGGAAAGAAACTCTGGATTTAGGCAAGGGTCATGTTTTAAAATTCTTCCCCACTCCTAGTCCACGTTGGCCGGAAGGACTTTGTACTTACGACCAGCAAACCCAAATTCTTTACACAGATAAGTTATTTGCAACTCATCTCTGTGGTGATGAAGTATTTGATGATAATTGGGAAGCACTTAAAGAAGACCAGCGTTACTACTTTAACTGCTTGATGGCTCCCCAAACTCCTCATGTGCAAGCAGCTTTGGAGAAAATATCAGATTTGCAGGTGAGAATGTATGCTGTAGGTCACGGGCCCTTAGTACGCACAGGCTTAATTGAACTTACCAAAGCTTATGGAGAATGGAGCCGTTCTCACAACGATCGCGAGATTTCCGTTGCCCTACTTTACGCTTCAGCTTATGGCAATACAGCGACTTTAGCACAAGCGATCGCTCTGGGACTAACTAAAGGTGGAGTCGCAGTCAAATCGATTAACTGCGAATTTGCTACCCCTGATGAAATTCGCATCAATTTAGCACAGTCAGAAGGTTTTATCATCGGTTCTCCTACCATCGGTGGTCATGCGCCAACTCCCATTCATACTGCTTTAGGGATTGTGCTATCGAGTGGTGACAACAGCAAACTCGCTGGGGTATTTGGTTCCTATGGCTGGAGTGGCGAAGCATTTGACTTAATCGAAGGTAAACTCCGGGATGCTGGATATCGCTTTGGCTTTGACACTTTGAAGGTGAAGTTTAAACCTGATGATGTCACCCTCAAGTTTTGTGAAGAATTAGGTACAGACTTTGCCCAAGCACTGAAAAAGGCTAAAAAGGTACGTGTACCACAACAAGCTGCTACTCCAGTAGAACAGGCTGTTGGTCGGATTGTTGGTTCCGTTTGCGTGGTGACAGCAAAACTTGGAGAAGTGTCTACCGCAATGTTAGGCGCTTGGGTTTCTCAAGCCACCTTTAACCCACCCGGAATAACAGTTGCGATCGCTAAAGAGCGAGCGATCGAATCTTTGATGTATCCAGGCGGTAAGTTTGCCTTAAATATTTTACCTGAAGGGAATCATCAAGACTACATGAAGCATTTCCGTAAATCTTTCGCGCCTGGGGAAGATCGATTTGCTAACTTTAGTACAGCAATTGCAGATAACGGCTGTACTATCCTGACTGATTCATTAGCATATTTGGAATGCTCAGTCAACCAACGTCTAGAATGTGGCGACCATTGGGTTGTGTATGCAACTGTGGATGAAGGTAAATTACTCAAGCCTGATGCTGTTACTGCCATCAACCATCGCAAAACAGGCACTCATTATTAGATACAACGTAATCGCCTGAGATTGAATATAGCCAAGGCGTTTGATGAGAAAATTCTCTTTTTTCTGTGATGGGCAAGATGCCATTGGCATCAAGTTAAGGCTGGTTCCCAAATGTCAAGTGACCTTTTGGCATTATCCCTATGCCATTTGCGAACAGCTTTAACAAGTCCCATTGAGCGATGATTTTCGACAAGCCAAGGTATAAGTTCTAACTGTGGGTTCTGCAAGCAGGAATCCCCTCCCCGCAAGCGGGGCTACCGTGTATACACAAGTCCTAAAAACCTAGCTTGATAGGACTTTCCTCGTTCCCAGGCTCCGCCTGGGAACCCATTCATTGAGTCTTTGACTCAATGTCTGACAGGAGGCAGCGTAAGCTACGTTCTTTATCTTTTCAATGCGTAAACAATCATGCACCCACGATGCTCGAAAAAGCAAGACAAAACTATCCCCATATCCGTTTTGATGTTGCGGATGCTAGTAACTTTCAAGTAGACAAGCCATTAGATGCTGTGTTTTCCAACGCTGTATTGCATTGGGTGAAAGANAGCAATAGCGCGNNNTTTACCGCCGCAGGCATCGCTTCCATCCATCAATTCCTAAAACCTGGAGGCCGTTTTGTGGCAGAATTNTGGGGTAAGGGAAATGTACAGGCNGATGCCACAGCTTTATACAGTGCTTTAGAATCCTTTGGTATCTCTCAAGCACAAGTAGAGAATCCTTCGTATTACCCCAGTATTGGTGAATACGCTAGCCTCTTAGAACATCACGGCTTTGATGTTATTTATGCTATCCTGTTTCCTCGCCCAACTCCCCTAGCAGAACGAGAAACTGGCATCGCAAACTGGATTAAAATGTTCGCCAGTCCTTTCTTAGCAGGACTTGCACCTGAGCAACAAATACAAATAATTCCCGTCGTCGAGGAATATCTGAGGCCAACACTATATCAACAAGGAACTTGGACAGCAGATTATCGAAGAATTCGTATAGTTGCCATTAAACTTTAGATTGTGCCCTAATTACGAATTATGAACTTGTACTGAGTTTCGACTGCGCTCAACTACCGCGTAGCCGTAAAGCCTGCGGCATAGCTACGCTTCGGGCGCAGCCTATCGTAGAGAAGTATTACGAATTACGAATTAGTATCAGTTATGCATATACCTAAATTGTGCGATCGCCCTTGGTGTTGGCGCAGCCATCGCCAGACATCATTTTCATTACTACTAACTATTACCCTCACAGCTTTACTAGCCCCGCCCTCACTAGCGCAAACCCGTTCAATACCATCACCTTCTAGTGCGCCTTTAGAACTAGACTTATTAACCAAGCCAAAAGACTATGTAATCACAGCTAACACCATTCATCCACAACGATTAACTGTTCCCAGTTTATGGTGGGCACAACAAAACTCCGAGAAAAAGCTATTGGATAATTGGATAGCATATCCAACTTCTGGCAAAGAACCTGCACGAGTAGACTTGATCGTGAATCAGCAAATTTGGAGTTTACTAGAGTATGTAGAGCGCTACGACTTCGTAAATCGCTTGGGTAGCGCCGCACGGAACTTTGGTTACAACGTCCGAGTATTTAATTATCAAAAAGAACCCTTGGCAACCTACACTTGCAACTTTAGTACAAGTCCAGCTTTATGCAGTATCCAAACCACTATTAAGAATAAGATAGGGTTACAGCGTTGACTCTAGTAAATAGTTAAGAGTTAGGAGTTAGAAATTGGGGGACATGAGGGAGAAATAAATTCAAAATTCAAAATTAAAGAACTTCTCTCTCCTACCTCTTCTTTCCCAATTCCCAATTAAACCTTAATTTTGGCGAATAAAGACTCGTATTGCTTTATTGCTGATGGAGGTAAGGGAAGTAAAAATTCGCTTTTATTGAAAATGTTGCGTAGGCGTAGCCCGTCGTAGACATCGCTCTCTAACAAACTCCATAATGGTTCTTGGATATCGGAAGCGGCAATATTTGTAGAAATTGGCGAATTAGTTTTAGTCAGCACCGAAATTTGTTTAGCTGTGCTTGGTTGCCAACAAAAATCAATCCATTGATCTGATAAAGTATTCTTAGTAATCCCTGCGGGACGTACCCATAAGTCCGCCCAAATTGCTGTTCCTGACTGGGGGATAACTGCGGCAAACTGCGGATAACGTCCTAAAACAGGCAATACATCGCTTGACCAACCAACCGCTAGCCAAGTGTCTTCCATAATTAGAGGTTCCAAATAGTTATTGGAACTGTAAAATTTCACCTGTTGGTTTAATATCTGTAATTCCTTTTCCAAGTCTGGTACTTGGTCAAGATTGTCTGTATTATAAGATTTTCCTAACTTTTTTAAGACCAAACCAATAACTTCTCGTGGTTGATTGAGTAGGGAAATACGCTGCTGCATTCCATCTCGCCACAAATCACTCCAATCTTTGGGTGTCCATCCCAATTTTCGGAACTTGTCACGGTTATAAACAATTACTGTACTACCCCACCTGTAAGGCGCACCCCACACCTTCCCTTGAGTATCCAAATTACCTTGGTCATTGCGCGTTACCAGTTGTTTCCATCTTTCATCTAAAGTAGACCACTGCTTTAATTGGTTTCCCTGTACTTCTTGGAGTGGTTGAATCAATTTCTGTTGAATAGCTGCTTGTAGCCAGTAATCTCCCAATGTTACTAGGTCTGCGTCAGCTGCTTTTTGACCTTGCCTAAAGGGTATAAAACGACTCCATCCCTGCTCATTGCTGGTCTTTGGCTTCTGCTGCCAATTTTGTAATTGCTGAAATAAATCCTGTATATGCTCAACTGGAGCAAACTTTAACTGCACCCGTTGCTGCAAACCTTTGTGGAACTGATTCACCACCTGGCCAGGTATAGAACCTTTTAATAACTGTACTTTTAGTTGCGTTTGCTTGTTTCCACCACAGCCAAAAAGCAGTTGTGAAAGTGCCAATGTGCTTGTACCTAGCAAAAAAGACCGTCGATCCATTGATTTTGGATTTTGAGATTTTTGATTATACCTAATATTAAGCAGAGATTCACCAGTGGTTGACTAGCTAAAAAAGTGGAGTTGGAGATTTATCAGTATTTTTTCTTGATAATACGGATAATTTTGAATATTTAGCTCAAATTAGCGAGATTTTTGTCAAATTAGTACCTAATGATTAATTTTTCTCCATAAATTTACTTGGTGGTACTTGTAGTGAAACCTTACTTGTATTGAGAAGTAATGACTTAAATGTCACATTTCCAGCAAAAATTATCAATACTTAAATAATCCATAAGTATCGTTAAGGTTGGGAGTAAATTGAATAACATAGAGAAAATGTACGAATAAAGGTATTAAATGGAGCTATTACAGCAGCAGATCCTGACTTTAAGCCAAAAGCTGGATGACCTGTGCCAAGTAATTGAGCAGCTTGATAGTAAAGTCACTCAAACTTTCTCAGAGTGTTCTTTAGCGAATACCCAAGCAAAGGATAATTGCCAACAAAATGGCGCGACTGGAGGCTACCAGTTTAAAGGAAGTAAAAATTTAAATCCAGAAATGGAACACAAAGATGTGTTGACAGATGGCATTTATCTAGACATGCATCGTCAAGCTGGAGATAACATAACACCAGAAATTCAAATACAACGACTGACAGCGCAGTTAACAGCAGCGTACAATCGCATTGCTGCTTTAGAAGAACAATTACTTAGAGAGAGAATTCATTAACTTAGCCTGAGTTCAACGAATTAAAAAATGGCTGGAGGTAGGGAATGCAAGCCTTTAGGTTCAATGTCGAATCATGGCTTTATGTCCATATGTTAAATATAAGCAACTAATCCAGCCATCAAATTGATAATAAACTTAAACATAATTATTACATATATTTACATAGAACCGCGATATATGTACGTTATAGATTTTAGGGAGTAACTCACTATGAAACAAAAAAACCAACCCTAAGACTAGTGTAGCTAGGGTATTTTATGCTTCAAAAAGCAAGCTTTTCTTATTAAAAGGAAAACAAGACCCTGTAGTACGAGAAGAGAGGCAAGCCGACCTAGATATGTTGGAATTAGCTGCTGCTACCGGAGAAATAGACCTGAAGTATTTGGATGAATCAGGGTTTTGTGCATGGAGTGAGCCAAGTTACAGCTATTACCAACGAGGTGAGCAAAAACGCTTAGTTAACAGCTAAGATAATTTACAGCATTTTCTATCTTTTTGAACCATAAGAAGGTAAAAATACGAAATTGAACTGATTTTACCCCGCTAGCATCTCTACAAGAATTCTGGATAACGCATCTTTAATTTCACCAGATATTTAATAACCTTTCTCAAGATATTTGATGCAGAGACACGATTTTACTCGCATCTCTACAATGTATTTTCATGAGTTTTATTCTGCGTTCACAAATTCAAAATATCCATTGCTAAGTTCTTTCACTGCTAAATCATAAAATTGCTTACCATGTTCTGGCGTTGCTAAAGCTGGATTTGATCCCATGCGTCCATCTGGATAACGCACTCGAAAGTCAGCAGCGTTATAAATCCTATGTCCACTTGCAACTTCTGGTGAAAGAGGTGCTTGCTTAATCACCTCTGGATAAACATACTGGGTGAGGGCTACTTCACTTGGCGTTGCATGAGAACCTTCTTGATCCCCATATAATTCTTTAGCTAGTTTATATACAGAACCGCACATAAACCAGTTTGCTACTTGACATTGCACCTGTTGAGCATTGGCAATCTGCAAATCTTCTAAATGAGCGTAGGTTTCTGAAAAAGCAGCTTTGAGGGTGGCAATATTACCACCATGTCCGTTAATAAAGTAGAATTTGCTAAAACCAGCTTTGGCTAAACAAGTTACATAATCTCGCACTACTTGAATTAAAGTGCTGGGACGCAGACTAATTGTGCCAGGAAAAGCAGTATGGTGTAGTGCCATGCCCACATTGATTGTAGGGCCAACGATCGCTTGAGTTGCATCACCTACACCGCCTGCGATCGCTTCTGCACAAATAGCATCAGTACCAATTAATCCCGTTGGCCCATGTTGTTCTGTGGAACCAATAGGGAAAATAATCCCCTTTGACTGCTGTAAATAAGCTTCGACTTCTTGCCAAGTACTTAAATGCAGTAACATTGTTAGTTATTTTCCTCAATAAAATTGCGGTGGGATGAAAGCTTTTGCTACTAAATAGCATCTTCCGTAACTAAACTCTCACTAACACAATTATGAACTCTCTGAATTTTCTGTGCTGGCGATCGCACAAGATCCCCGACTTCGCAAAAGTTGTCGGGGATCTTTGTTTACTGCCAAATTTAGAGAGAATNNNACGATCTATTTCTACGAATATTGTTTNAGGGATGCAGTTGCAACAAGTTTCGACAGAGATGGATATAAGCAATTTACCGATTCTGCCATTTTATCCTACGATACTCGCCGCGAACTTTCCCATAATAGAAATCAAAATTGATTTATGAAATGTTGCTTTTCTGGATAATTGAGAAAAAAGTTGATCGACTTTGATTTTTGACTACTCAAAGTAATAATGCTTCTTTACGTCCTTCGTAATTTCCCATGTACAGGACATACCAGCCGGAAAAATCACTAAGTCGCCCTTACCCATTTGCACTGCTTCTCCGCCATCAGGAGTAACAAGTACGTCACCTTCCAAAAAATAGCAAGTTTCTTGAGAATCATAAGTCCAAGGGAATTTTGACACTTCCTTTTTCCAAATTTCCCATTTAAATACACCTAATTCATTGGGATATTCAAGTCTTAAGTTGATGCTAAATTTTAATTTCCATATTGTTTTTTTCCAGTTATATTCAGCAGTAAGATTGAATATCCTCTCCACACTGATCTACTAGATAACACAAAGCGCGAAAACGCAAGTAGACAAGTTCGTTATAAAGCGGATTCAGCTTGCACATTGGCGGAATATGAGCTATTTTACGGCCAAAAAGCATGATATCACGCTCGAATGGACACTGAGCAGGAATTAGTTTAGCAATAAATTTGGCTAATTTCCGATTCTGAATCTCAATTTTATCGAGCCATTGACGTAATGGTTGCAATAAATCTAATTTGGGTTGAGCAAATTGCTTTTTACTACCTATTTGATTCTTTTCTTCTAAAGGTTTAATAAAAGCAGGCAAAAAAATACGATGACTCTGTGTTTTAAGCATAGTTTTAGGCAAGGCTTTCCTTGTGTAGATGAACTATTTACCGAGCAAAAACGTTCACATGTAATATTTTTGGTCAATTTGCATTGTGCTTGTAGATTCAGAAGCAAAGTAAGCATAATGCAAACAATTTACATGTATCTTTGGGAAGGGAAATGGTTTAACTAATTGTTATTTAAACCCACCAAATCATGAAGAACTGTCCCGTTAAATACAAAATAACAAAGAAAATATAAAAATGGCATTTCTTTGACTTAGAGATTTCTAATCTGTAAGATAGCAATCTTATATATTCAATATAAATACTTGGTTCTGGAACTGCCTAGTATCTAGAGATGTAGTTTATGGCATAAAAACACAGTTTTGTTCTGACCCTACATACATTTCGCTAGGATTAGCCCCTAATATCTTTTGATTTTAGAGTATTCAATATCCATACATTTGTCTGATACACTACACAAGATAACCTAGATATTATCTAATAAGTAGCAATAAATCGTTTGATAAGTCAAAACTAATATTAGGTTTACACAAAGGCAGAGGGCACTTGTACTGAGCAGTTTGACCCTTCAAGAACTCTTACAGTGAGCTTGCCGAACGGCTCAGAGAAATGCAGGTTTGCCAAAGCTATCTGCCAAACTACTAAATGTGAGATTTTGCCGTTGGTGCAGTCTCTAGTAGAGAATTATTGGTTATTCTGCTATAAAAAACTTATTATCTAAAATATCTTAGCCCAGTACTAACCTGATATTTACTGATATAATCTACATTTTGTTGCTCCAATTTTGACAGCAATTTAGCTGGAAATGTCTTTGGTGAATATTTAGGACGATACCAAGGTTGGTTATTAAAGTAATTTTGCAATTCAGTATTATCAAAACGGCGGCCATGAATGGCAAAAATCGAATTTCGCATAATATCTAGTTCAAAACCGCTCTTACTATCCAAATCTGCATCAGTTACAAGTCTTTGAGAAAGCCAGAGATAATTGTTGAGAGTTGTGGGATCAACTAGCGGTATTGATGTAGTCGCGGAAGGTGATTGAGTTGGAACAGATGGGGTAGTTGGTGTAAATGTAGGAGTTATCACTGGGCTTGTAACATTTGACGGTGTTTCTGAAGGCAATACCGTTTTATCTGCTATGGGTTGAGAAGATTTGGGTAACACTTGACTAATAATCACAGATGCACCAACTAACCCACCTGCTATCAAACTGCCCATGAGAATATTATTCTGCCTATTACTACTTTGAGGGCTAGGCTGTGGTTTGAGAGGCACTGTCTGAGGTGGCGGTGCAGAGACTATAGTCGGTTGAGTCAAGAGGGGTTGCGTCGGTGGAATTGGATTTGCTATGCTCTGCAAAGAATCCAGCATTGCTCTGGCTGTAGGATAGCGATCGCGCGGATGATAAGCGATCGCCCGATCGATTACTCTTGCCATAATTGGGCTAACATGACTGGCATACTGTCGCCAGATAATTTCACCCGTTTGAGAATCGGTTTCTAGTTGTTGCGCCTGTTTACCAGTGAGCAAATAAATTACCGTCATTCCTAAACTGTATAAATCACTAGAATAAACAGGTCTACCTGCGGCTTGTTCGCTCGGCATATAGCCAGGTGTACCAATTACAATGGAACTGGTAGGATTACCTTGAGAATTTACTACTGTTCCCATTGACTCCCGCACAGCCCCAAAATCAATCAGCACTGGTTTACCATCGCGATAACGCACAATAATATTATCTGGCTTAATATCCCGGTGAACGATATGTTTAGAGTGAACGTAATCCAGGACAGGTAATAAATTCATGAACAATTCCTGGATAGCACCTTCACTAAATAGTCCCTGCTTCTGGACTTTTTCAGTTAAGGTATCGCCTTCAACCCATTCTTGAACTAAGTAAAATTGTCCACCTGAAGAGAAGTAGGCATATAATGCCGGAATTTGGTCATTTGCGCCACCAAGTTCTTCTAAAATAGCTGCTTCGCGTTGAAACCTCTCTTGCACTAACTGGTAAATTTGGGGATTATTGTGAATCGGTCTTAGCTGTTTAACCACACAACGACGCTTTGAAGGCATATAGGTATCTTCAGCTAGATAGGTTTCACCAAACCCACCAGCACCCAGTGTACGGATAACTTGATAGCGATCGTTCAGCAGCTGTATTGTCATGGGAGATTACAAACGATATTCATAAGATAGTTTTCCCCAAAACTACCTTCATTTCAAATCTAGTAAACCTTCTTCTTTCAATTTAGGATTGAAACGAATCTGCATTTGCAAACCCCGCACTTCTAACAATTGCGTTGAAATTTCTGCTTCTACTCTCCGTGCCACGTTTTTAAGAACTTTTATTTGTGCTAATTCATCATTAGCTGGATTTTGATAACTTGCCTGTTCTTCAGGTGTCATTACAACTTTGACATTAATGGGATGAGTCCATTTTTCC